>JANQRR010000019.1 GCA_028284465.1 Gammaproteobacteria bacterium
GAATCGAGCGGATCACTGACCGCATGATGCATGGCTATAAAATATTATTAAGCAAAATTCTCCAGCTTACCGCCATGCCACTACAATTACGTGGTTTACAATTATTGCAAAATCGTGGTGCTGCAACAAGAATTGGCACTAATGTATTAGTGTATGGCGCTATCATCGGCTTGCTTGGATTTTTATTCACGCATTTACCACAAGAATTGTTACCACAGCAAGATCAAAGTGTAATTTTAACCTTTATTAAAGGTCCCTCGACGGCGAACCTTCATTTCATCGAGAAATACACTAAACGCTTACAAAATGCTTATAAAAAAGTGCCCGAGTATAAAAGCAATATGGTTATCAACGGTTGGCCACAAAGTAATGGTGGTTTTTCTATTATGATCCTCTCGCCACAAAATCAACGTAAACGTACCGCAATGCAAATTCAACAATCATTGTTACCACAATTAATGGGCATTCCTGGTGTCATTGCATTCCCAATATTACCACCAGCACTGCCTGGCATTGGTGGCTCTTATCCTATTGAATTCGTATTAAATACCACGGGTAGTTATCAAAAATTAAATCACGCAATGCAAAAATTAGAAACTGCTGCTCGCAATAGTCATTTAATGTTTAACATTGACACTGACTTAAAATTTGATAATCCACAAATTGAAATTGATGTTAACCGTAATAAAGCTGGAATTTTAGGGATCAATATGGCAGAGATCAGCACGGCATTAAACACTATGATCGGCGAACCAACCCCGAGTCGTTTTAGTATGAACGGCCATAGTTATGATGTGATCCCACAGGTGTACCCACAGTATCGTTTAAACCCTAATAACCTTAACGACATCTATGTACGTACCCGCACAAACAAATTAATTCCGCTAGCGAACATTATTCATATCTCCGAAAAAGTTGGGCCACGCAATTTAAATCACTTCCAACAATTACGCTCAGCTACGTTGCAAGCCAGTGTTAAACCGGGCGATTTAGGTAAAGCTTTAACATTTCTTCAACAAGCTGCTAATAAACTATTACCGCATAACATTCATTATGATTTTGCGGGCATGTCACGCCAATATTTTACTGCCAGTCATGCTATGCTGATCACTATGTTATTCGCCGGGATCTTTATTTTCTTAGTGTTGAGCGCGCAATTTGAAAGCTTCGTTGATCCATTCATCATTTTATTGTTTAGTGTGCCACTGACATTTGTCGGTGCGTTGTTAGCTTTAAAAATTACAAAAGGTACGTTAAACCTTTACACATATATTGGTTTAACCACATTGATTGGTTTGATCAGTAAACATGGCATATTGATGGTAGAATTTGCCAATCAATTACAACGCCAAGGTAAAGATGCATGGACAGCAATCATTGAAGCTGCTAGCTTACGCTTACGACCAATTTTAATGACTACTGCTTCCATGGTACTTGGCGCACTACCATTAGCATTCGCCAGTGGCGCCGGCGCTGAACCACGCCAACAAATTGGCTGGGTGATCGTTGGTGGGATGACCATCGGAACCTTTTTCACATTGTTTATTGTGCCGATAGCGTATACCTATCTTGCACGCAAAAAACCAAGCGCTCAAAACCTTGACAGTTCTGACGAAAAACGTTATGGTGAAAACGTATTATCTTAATCTAAAGCGAACGAGTCACATGAAAAGAGCACCAAATTTCCTTAAGCAGTTACTGCCTTATATTAGCCTTGGGATCTTTATCGTCTTAGTGATCATTGGTATTCTTTTTCTGTCTTATATTCTTATTATCGGTGCTATCATCGGTTTAGCATTATTTATAATTGGTTATCTTAAAGCAAAATTTTTCCCTACGAAATTCCCACAACGACCACAACAATCACAACCGCCATCACGTCAAGGCAGAATTTTCGATCATAATGAGTTTAAATAATAATGATTACCTATTTAAACGTAAACAAGCTCTCCTGTGCGGCCACCTTTTCTACGCTTACCGCTCTTAATATTAACGATTACATTTAATCCTTGGCGATCAACTAAATCTTGCAGACTTAAACGAATAAATTGTTCTTCTGGATATTTGAGTTTCTCTGCATACATTTTAGCACGTTCTGGACTTATAGATGTTCGATCACTCTCAATATTACATAGATGTTGACGGGAAATACCAAGCATTTGTGCAAATTCAACTTGAGCTATACCGTCAGCCTTGCGTATAGCCCAAATCAATCGCCCAAGTGTAATTTTTTCACCGATCATTTTTTCAATCTGCTTTAACGACTTTTGTGTTAGTTTAGTGCTAGTACTCATGCTTGTTGATCTCCATTATTTCGACGAACTTTATGCCATCACGATGTATCTCATAAATGGCACGATATCCTTTACTTAGCCTAATTGATCGTTGCCCTGTTCTATTACCCTTTAAAGACTCATCATGAAATCCTGGTATTTTTCTTATTTGATTGAGCCCTTGATGTCCTATTGCATCGATCCAGCCCCACAGTTTAATTGCTATATATCTCGGTACTTTTTTCAAATCCTTACGGGCTTGCCTTGACAATTTAACTTGATAAATATCTTTGTTATTATTCATTTTTTCATTGTACACTAAAAAAGTGTACAAATCAAATAATAATTGACTAACATTCTAAACAGTAATCGAAATTGGGATTTAAGCAGTTGCTAAATTCCACGACGGGCGACGGAATTTATAGATCAGTAGCGGTGGCAGGCTCATCACTAACAAGCCAGCAATTAATAAAGCTTCATAATGTAATGCTCCGCCAACATTAATATTGCCTGGCGGCACAAAACCGACGCTTAATGTTACGATACTTCCTAATAACCCAGCACTACCCACTAACCACATACCAAGCTTGCCACCAGGGATCTTAAATAAGCGTTGACGATTGGGATCTTTGTAACGCAAATAAATGCCCGCCATAAACATTAAAATATACATTAACATGTAAAGCTGTGCTGCCAGTGCTGTTAAATACCAATAAGAACCATTGACACTAGGCATAAACAAAAAAATCGATGTTAATATAGTAACGATTACAGCTTGATACAATAATAATAATCGTGGTGCACCATGACGATTAGTACGGCGAAATTGCATCGGCAAATTACCATCTTCGGCTGCAATTAGTAAACCTTTCGTTGGTGCAATGATCCAATTATTAACGCCACCCATGCCTCCGATCACCAGCATTAACGCAACTAACGGTAATAACCACGTTAAATGATAAGCATTAAAAAATGCGCTAAATGCCTGCATGATCCCCGCAACTAAACTGATATGATCACTTGGCAAGACAATAGCAATCGCTAATGCTCCAAACATTAACGTACCTAAGATAATTAATGTTGAGTACAATAATGCCAGTGGAAATGCTCGTTGTGGATTTTTAGTTTCACGCGCATGCACTGTGGCAATTTCCATCCCACAAAATGATAAAATGATCCCTGTCAGTGATACCCACATGGTGGAATTATGGAAATGTGGAATAATGCTCGGCAAATCAAAATGGATCTGCAATGGTCTGCCTGCTGCTATCCAAGCACCACCTAATAAAATAATTAATCCCATCGGCAAAAACAAACCCGCGATCCCACAAAAATTGCTGAACCATGCTGATGATTTCATGCCAAAAAGATTCACTAATGTCGTGCTCCAAAATGCTATTAAGATCACTGCAGCCAAAAACAATTTATTTTGCGCTAGTGCAGGAGAGATTAAATACCCTAGAGTACCAGCAACAAATGATAAAATTGTTGGATACCAAATAATATTTTCTACCCATTGAAACCAAATTGCTAAAAAGCCAAAACGAGTCCCAAAAGCTTCTTTCACCCACACATAAACGCCACCTTTATCTGCCCAAGCAGATGCAAGCTCCGCGGATACCAACGCACACGGAATTAAAAAGAAAATCGCTCCAAGAATGAAAAAGAAAATAAGATCACTGCCAAATAATGCTGTTGCTGGCAAATTACGAATGCTATCGACAGAGCCAACGGTGATCATCACTAAGCTGAATATGCTTAAAGTTCGTAGCTTGCTCGCGCTGGTTGCCATCACCTCTTCCTAATGCTCAATAAATATACAAAACTATTTTGCCAGAAATCTGTCGATCCAGCAAGTAAATCCTTATAAATTCAAGCAAATTTACCTATTCCCCAAGGATTTACCTGCTTTCACAATACCCACACATGGGTTGAATCCATAACCATAAGCTAAATCAAGCGGATGATCGACACCCCATACAGCAAAATCAGCCATTTTACCCACCTCCAAACTTCCCACAGTCTCTCCTATCCCTAAAGCCTTAGCTGCATTAATTGTAATGCCGCGTAAAGCTTCTGTTGGGGTCAAACCTAGTAACACACAAGCCATATTGAGCATTAATAAAAGTGATGTTGTCGGTGAGCTGCCAGGATTAGCATCAGTGGCAATCGCAATCGGTACTTTATATTCACGTAGTAAGTCGATCGGTGGCTGCTGCTTTTCTTGTAAAAAATAAAACGCACCCGGTAATAATACTGCAACCGTACCGTGTTGTGCCATCGCCATAATGCTTTGTTGATCGGCATATTCCAAATGATCTGCTGATAGTGCATTATACTTTGCTGCTAATAACGCACCTTGACTATTTGTTAATTGTTCGGCATGCATCTTAACCGGCAACTTATAACGCTGCGCTGCTTTAAAAACTTGTTCTGCTTGCGCTTGACTAAAACCAATTGATTCACAAAAAACATCGACGGCATCCGCAAGCTTTTCGGCAACCACCGCTGGTAACACTTGTTCACAGATAAAATTAATATACTCATCAGCACGATTTTTATATTCGCTAGGTAACGCATGAGCACCTAAAAACGTGGTTTTTATTGTAACGGGAAATGCTTCAGCAAGCTTGCGAGCAACACGTAACATTTTTATTTCGGTTGACTCATCTAAGCCATAGCCAGATTTTATTTCTACTGTAGTAACCCCTTCTCGCATCAAAGCTGATAAACGTCTCGCTGCAGTATTAAATAATTCGTCAACGCTAGCTTTGCGCGTGGCAGCTACCGTTGTTTGTATGCCACCGCCTTGGCGTGCAATGTCAGCATAACTCATACCTTGCATGCGTAAATTAAATTCTTGCGCACGATTACCGGCATAAACAAGATGTGTATGACAATCGATTAAACCTGGCGTTAACCACTGATAATTAAGTTTGTGAATTACTTTTGCTAGATCAGATGGCTCAGCTGGTAATTCAGCACGTTTACCTACCCAACTGATCTTGTCATCAGTTACTGCGATAGCACCATCTGCAATGTCACCAATACCTTCATCTGGCATCATGGTTGCAAGATTAACGTCTAGCCATAATGAATCCCACATAGTTGGTCCTTTTACCAAGCAATTGTCTACTATTCAAATTATCGATTATCCTATCATCTATTGATGATATTTGTTAGCATAACATTAATGCAAACTACTGCTTAAAGGATCTTCAATGCCTGCGACCATGACATGGACACAGCATTATCAGCCACCACAATCTAGCCACTGGCATGGTCGTGATGATGGCGAACCTGAACGCATGCATCAGCGCATTCAATGTCATGATGCGCGTGATTTACCTAATTTAGCTATACCTAGCACTGCTTTTGGTTTATTAGGTTTTGCTAGTGATGTTGGCGTGTATCGTAATCAAGGCCGCCCCGGCGCGATAGCTGGTCCTAAAGCCATACGTCAAGCGCTAACTAACTTTGCAATTCATTTACCAAATAACGTCGCTTTATATGATCTTGGTGATATCGTTTGTGCAGATGATGATTTAGAAAGCGCGCAACAAAGCTTAGGTGAATTAACTACTATATTGTTTAATAAAAACATTCAACCAATTTTAATAGGTGGCGGCCATGAAATTGCATGGGGTCATTATCAAGGTATTGCTAAAACCCATCCACAAACACGCTTAGGTATTATTAACTTTGATGCGCATTATGATCTGCGTGAATTGTTACCTAACAAGCAAGGTAGTTCTGGCAGCGGATTTTTACAAATTGCTCGCGCTCGGCAAGCACAACAGCAGAATTTCAATTATCTTTGTATTGGCATTCAGCCGGCTGCAAATACGCCTAGTTTAATGAATACTGCAAAAGAATTAGGTGTACAAACTATTCTTGCCCAAGATCTACTGACGCATTCACCACAAAGCATCACGGCGAAAATTGATGATTTTATTAATCATGTTGATCAGATTTATTTAAGTTTATGTTTAGATGTGTTTAACATTAGCATTGCTCCTGGAGTAAGCGCACCACAAGCATTAGGTTTATTGCCAACTCAAGTTCAACTGTTATTTCATCACATTGTTACGAGTGACAAAGTGATTAGTTTTGACATTGCAGAACTCGCGCCAAATCTTGATCATGATCATAGTACTGCAAAACTCGCTGCCAGCTTTGTCATTGAATATCTCATGGGGATCAACCATGCACATTTTTAATGAAAAACTCAAAGTGCGCGTGCTGCCATTTTTTCTGCAACCCTTTTTCGGCATGATTTATATTTTTTGCGTGCTGCTTGGATTCGGTGGGTTAAGCAATTTTACGATTTTAGGCGCAATCGGCGTAACATCATTAGCCTCAAGCACGTTCATCACCTTTACCCAATGTCGCGCTACAGCTTTAAGACCGCGACATTTAATTGGCGGTTATATGATTGCAACCGTTGTTGGCGCGTTAATGAAACTTTTAATGTTATGGGTGTTTCATCACTATCCGCACTTTGCTAATGACTTAACGCGAATTGCATGTGCTGCAATCGTCGTTGGCGTTACCACCTTTACTATGGCAGTGATTGACATGGAACATCCACCTGCTGCTGGTTTCGCGATTGGTTTAGTGCTAGAAGAATGGACCACTCGCGTATTGATCGTCATTGGCGTCGCATTAGTCGCGTTAGTCATTATCCGTTTGTGCTTAGGCCGATTTATGAAAGACTTAGCTTAAATATTCTACCTACGTCCTCTATTACTTGGCACATTTGACCCAGAACCATTTTGCTGTGGTGGCATACTATTCATTGTCAATGTTAGTCTGTACCAAACTGATGGCGATTGTTGTGGCGATCGGGAACCAAAAAAACTTGGGTTAGCGCCACTACCATTAGTAGACTCACGTTGCAGTCCCTGCATATATACACGCTGTCTTGGCGAACGAGGATTATCTCGCTGGTAGCGGTAACGTGCTGTTCTTACATCCTCTAAATAACCTCTCAGATCGCGAAGTCGAGAAATGTCGTTTACTACAACTGAAGGAACGGGAGATAGCTGCGTTACAATTAGACTATAAGATACCCTTGTTACCCTTGTTACCCTTGTTACCCTTGTTACCCTCGTCACGCCTGGTGATTGTGACGTTTGTCTACGTCTTCTTACTCGTGGCTGTGAGGGAAAAATGTTTGCAAACGAAGGCAAAGATGGCGGAGTATTCGGAACAGGTGGATTTATAATTTGAGGAACATTTAAATATTCCTGAGATGGTGATGATGGTGATGGCACTGTAGGTTGACGCCTGCTACTACTAGCACCACTATATACTGATTGATGAGATGCTCTTCTTGTTCTTCTCGCTGGTCCGGATGTTCTATCTTTTCTAGACATAATAACACTCTCTAATTAACTTAAGTATTTATTGATATTCAAGCGAGAATTAATTCACTGATAGAACGCTGAAGTTAAATCTTAAAAACCAAATATTTTTAAGATGACGCGCCATAAGCCTAGTACTGGAGGGCTGATAATATATTTCAATAAACCTGTTGCTAACAACAATACAATAATTAAAAAACCAAATGGTTCAACCCGGTCGTAGTAGTACGCGAGCCGTCCAGGCAATAATCCTGAAACGACACGCCCACCATCCAATGGTGGTATCGGAATTAAATTCACGATCATTAACACCAAGTTAATAATTATACCAGCTTGTCCCATGTATGCCAGCGGTATTCCCAACCAAGCGGTTGATGGAGCGATTACCGTTCCGATTTTCATAACGCCAGCCCAGATCAATGCCATGATTAAATTTGCCATTGGTCCCGCAGCAGCAACTAAAATCATATCGCGCTTAGGATGTTTGAGATTATTCCATGTCACCGGCACTGGTTTAGCCCAACCAAACACAAAACCACCGATCCATAATAATAGTGCAGGCACAATGATCGTGCCTATCGGGTCAATATGTTTGATTGGATTTAAAGTAAGGCGACCTAACATTTTCGCGGTTGGATCACCGAGTTTATTGGCCACCCAACCATGTGCAACTTCATGCACGGTAATGGCAAATAATACTGGCAATACCCAAATTGCGATTTTTTGTAACAATGTTAAATTAGCCATACTGAGATAAAACCTCACGTAATGCAGCTAATGTTGTATCTAATTGTTCTTTGGTAATGATCAACGGTGGTGCTAAACGCACGACGGTTTTATGAGTTTCTTTCGATAAAATCCCGTGCGTCATTAATTGTAAACAAATCTCGCGTGCGGTTGCATACTTTGGCTCAATTTCCACACCAATAAATAAACCTTTACCACGAATATCTTTAATTGCAGGTGTGTTAAATTGATGTAATTGATCAAGCAAGTATTCTCCTAACTCTGCAGAACGCTCCGCTAAACCTTCTGATGTTAATAATTGTAATGCACGCAAACCAACTGCTGCTGCAACCGGATTACCACCAAACGTACTACCGTGATCACCTGGAGTAAAGACATCCATGACATCAGCACGCGCTAAAAATAATGACACCGGTAACAAACCACCGCCCAAAGCCTTTCCTAAGATCACACCATCGGGTTTAATGTTTTCGTGTTGATAAGCAAGCACTTTGCCGGTACGGCCTAAGCCAGTTTGAATTTCATCACAGAGTAATAACACATTGTTTTGCGCACAGATCTCTGCGCATTGTGTCAGATAGCCTTCCGGCGGCATCACAATTCCAGCTTCACCTTGAATTGGTTCAAGTAAAAACGCAGCGGTGTTTGGGGTGATCGCTTCTTTTAATGCTTGCGGATCACCATAAGGAATACATTTAAAACCTCCGGGGAATGGCCCAAAACCTTCACGGTATTGATGCTCTGTGGACATGCCAACGATAGCAATAGTACGCCCATGAAAATTATTTTCACAAACAATAATCTCTGCTTGATCATGCGCAATATTTTTTTGCGTATAACCCCATTTACGTGCTGCTTTTAACGCTGTTTCAACAGCTTCTGCACCACTATTCATCGGTAATGCTTTATCAAACTCCGTTAGCTCACAAGCAGCTTTTAAAAAGCCAGCTAATTTATCCGAATAAAATGCACGCGAAGTAACAGCTAAACGTTTTGCTTGTTCACTTAACGCAGTCACTAATTGAGGATGACAATGTCCAAAACTCACCGCTGAGTATGCCCCCATCATATCTAAATAACGTTTACCATCAACATCCCATAGATAAACGCCTTCACCACGAGTTAACACCACCGGCAACGGTAAATAATTTTGTGCACCATATTCATTTTCTGTTTCGATAATTGCATTCATATATTTCTTACCTTTAAAACATTGCTGCGATTAAATCTGCGACGAGCTTTTCGGTTTTTTGATCGTGATCTCGATGCGGATTAAATTCCACGATCCCCACGCCATAACGTTGCTTATCATTGCGATATTTAGCCAGCGCTTGACACAATGCATCACCATGAATACCGCCGGCAACCGGACTACCCACTCCAGGCGCTTCATTAGGATCAATCGCATCAAGATCTAAACTAATGCCATAACCCGCTGTGTTTTTACTAACAATAGCAAATGCTTCTGCCAACACAGCATCAATCCCGCGCTGATTAATTTCATCCATAAAATACACGCGTACATTTAAATCTTCTAATAATTTAGCTTCACCTTTTTCGAAACTACGTACGCCAACTAAAACCACATTTTCCGGTAATATTTTTGCTTGTGAACTTGCAATCGATCGTAACTGCGGATCACCATGACCTAACAATGCAGCTAACGGCATACCGTGAATAGCACCCGTTTCAGTAGTTTCAGGTGTATGGCTATCCATATGCGCATCGATCCATAATAATCCCAATGGCTTTGTTGCAGTTTTACCAGCGTATACGCCACTCCATGTGCCAACAGCATAAGCGTGATCACCACCGATACTTAAAAATGGTATGCGTTGTTGCGCATATTTCGCAGTGATCTGCGCAAGTTGCTCACAGATCTCACACACTACTGGCATCACCGGCTTATCCGCTTGATAAGACGCGGGGGTTTGCAATATATCGTGCCAATCCAATTCTATGCCGCGTTGGGATAATTGCTTGATAAAGTCTGACTGAATTAATACTTTCGGGCCATCTGCGCAACCTTGGTCTTGAGCAGCGATACCTGAAGCAACTCCAACCACATTGATTTTTTTCGGCATGTACTTTTTCTCCGACTTAAATAATGGCAGCATCATAGTATGATTTAGTATGATTAACCAGCCTCATGCGACAAAAAGGTACATAATTTGAACTAATCAATGATAAAAGGTATTATAATCGACTCGCAAAAGAGGATACGCCAAAGGTAGAGGAGCATTATTATTAAACTGATAAAACGATTTTTTAAAAAGTCAGCACGAGATGATACGATCATTCCACGTTCTGAACATAGCATTTCGCGCAAAAATATTAGCCGTAATGCATTAAAAGTGCTTAACCGTTTGCATCGCAATGGCTACGTCGCCTATTTAGTCGGTGGTAGTGTTCGTGATTTATTACTCGATAATCCACCAAAAGATTTTGATATCGTTACGGATGCTTTGCCTAATGAAATTCGCAAATTATTTCGCAATTGTCGGTTGATCGGCCGTCGGTTTCGCTTAGCACATATTTATTTTAAAGATGAATTAATTGAAGTTGCGACATTTCGCGCAAGCCATCAACCAGGTGAAGCTAATGATGATGATCAACATCGCCGTACCGGCCAAGGCATGATCATCCGTGATAATGTTTATGGCACGATTGAAGAAGATGTTTGGCGCCGTGATTTTACAGTCAATGCACTATATTATAATAGTAAAGATTTTACCTTAGTTGACTTCACTAATGGTTTTGCTGATCTACGTACTAAAGTTTTACGCTGTATTGGTGATCCGCAAATTCGCTTTCAAGAAGATCCTGTACGCATGTTGCGTGCAATTCGGCTTAGCAGCAAATTAAATTTTACGATTGATCCACAAAGTATGATTGCTATTAATAAACTTGGCCATTTGCTCGCTGAGGTATCACCGTCACGTTTATTTGAAGAATCACTAAAACTATTTCAAAGTGGTTATGCAGAAACAACTTTCGATCAGCTTGTTAAATTTGATTTGCTTCGTTATTTATGCCCCAGTTTAGCTGAATGTTTACGTGATCCAGCTAACGAACTTATACTTGAATTTATTTATCAAGTCTTGCGTAATACCGATGCCCGCATTCATCAAGGCAAAACCGTAACACCCGTTTTCTTATTTGCCACATTCTTATGGCAACCAGTAAATAATACTTTGCAACATTATTTAGATGACGGTTGTGCTTATCTTCTAGCATTACAAAAAGCTGGCAGTGATATACTACGTGAACAAAATAAAAGTGTTACCGTGCCGCGGCGGTTAACGGTACGTATTCGTGATATTTGGGCGTTACAACATCATTTGTTGCATTTCACTCCTAAAAGAATATGGCGTAGCTTTTATCATCCTTCATTTCGTGCTGCATACGACTTTCTATTATTACGTAGTCGCACAGATGAAAGTTTAGCTTTTTATGCCGACTGGTGGACACAGTTTCAAGTAAGTCATAAAGAACAACGAGAAACCTTAATCGATGACGCAATTAAACATCGACAACAGCTGTTAAAACAAAATCGAAAGCATAAAAAATGATGAAATTAATATTAAAATACAAAGCCACGATAAGTTACATCATCACTATTGTGTTAATAAATTGTTTATTCATTTACTTACCAATAAGCCATGCTTTTGGTAAAACTTTTTCGATTGCAGATTTTACTGTAGGTTCAATTTATGTTGTGCGTGATTTTGCGCAACGCGAACTTGGCCATAAAGTTATAATAGCAATGTTCATCGGTGCTTTACTCAGTTATATTTTAGCTGATCCAACCATTGCTATTGCCAGCTTAACCGCATTTTTAATTGCTGAGTCGGTTGATTGGGCATTATTTACTTTTACTAAACGCCCACTTTCAAAACGTCTACTAATTTCATCATCGATCAGCTCGCCCATTGATAGCGCTATCTTTTTAGCCATGATCCAACGCTTTAATTGGGTCGGATGGTCTCTGATGACAACAATGAAAATTATCGGCGTTTTCGGCATTTGGTTTTTTTGGAAAATAAAACACCAGCGTTCACAAATGCTTACAGACTAATTTTGATTGTAGCCATAATGATTGAATTTTAAGTATAATAGCTGTCTAATATAACTATAACGTTTCAATAAGGTGTAATATAGAGAGCATATTTATGTCTTATCACTTCAACAACATTGTCCTTATTACTAAAAAATATACTGCACCTATTGTTGACACACTCAAAGCAGTTTACCTGCATTTAAAATGTTTAGGCGTTAATGTATTAGTCGAAACAGAAACTGCTGAATACATGAATGATCCTAACATCCCTACGATTAAAGTGAGTGAATATAAAGAATTGATTGATTTAGCTATCGTTGTTGGTGGTGATGGTAGCTTGTTACATACCGCTCGAATCGTCGCTAATCAACACATCCCTGTAGTAGGGATCAACCGTGGACGTTTAGGCTTTCTCACTGATGTGTTGCCAGATGATCTCGAAAAATTAACCGCTGTGCTTGAAGGCCATTACACTGTAGAGAAACGCTTTTTATTATACGCGCAAGTGCATCAGCAAAACCAAGTGATCGGCGAAGGTGATGCACTCAATGATGTGATTTTATTACCTAATGACGTTGCTCATATGATCGAGTTTGAAATTTATATCGATGATTTATGCATGTGTAGTATTCGCTCTGATGGCATGATCGTTGCAACTCCAACAGGTTCAACCGCGTATGCATTATCCGGCGGTGGCCCAATTTTGCATCCGCAATTGGATGCTATTGTGCTTGTACCAATGTTTCCGCATTCATTAACATATCGCCCGGTGGTGGTTGATGGTAACAGCGAAATTAGAATTTTAGTTGCTGAGTGTGATCACAAAACGCCTGGGATCAGTTGTGATGGTCAACCGCGTATTCCAATGGGCCAGGGCGATAGTGTTAAGATCATTAAAAACCGTAATTACTTAAAACTCATTCATCCCATAGGATATAATTATTACGAAGCTTTGCGCAGCAAATTGCATTGGGGGAAAAAGCTCTAACATGCTCACTGAATTACACATTAAAAATTTTACGATTATCGATCAACTCGATTTAGAATTACATCAAGGCATGACTGTCGTTACTGGTGAAACTGGTGCTGGCAAATCAATTATTATTGATGCTCTAGAATTAGTATTAGGCGCAAGAGCTGATAGTCAAGCTGTGCGTCCACATTGTGAACGTTGTGAAATTACTGCAGTATTTGATATTAAACTGATTGCTCGTGCTCAACAATGGTTAAACCAACATGAATTAGATAATGATAACGACTGTATTTTACGTCGCACTATTAATCATGATGGCCGCTCACGTAATTACCTTAATGGCCGTCCTATTACCTTGACCCAATTAAGAGAATTTGGCGCATTGTTAGTAACGATTCATGGCCAACACCAACCACAAAGCTTATTAAAACGTGACACTCAACGCCAGTTACTCGATGAATTTGCTGGTCATGATAACTTGCTTGCAACCATCAAAACTGTTTATGAACAATGGCGTGATCTTAATGATGAATATACTACTTTAACTCAACAAATCAAAGAACGCACTAGCCGATGTGAATTTCTACGTTACCAAGTAGCAGAACTCGATGAATTAGCATTAGCAGCAAATGAATATGACACCTTAAATCAAGAACATTTACAATTAGCCAATCACGATCAAGTTATTGCAGTTTGTCAACAAGCGTTGCAATCAGCCATAGACAATGACCAACAAAGTCTTTATGCACAACTCAATGATATCAATCAACAATTAGGGTCTATCATCAATATAAATCCACAAATTGCCACAGCTCATGAATGTTTTCGTAATGCCGCGATTCAAATTGAAGAAGCGAGCCATGAGCTACGTAATTATATTGCTGGCTTAGATTCTGATCCTGAGCGCTTGAGTTATGTTGATCAACGCTTAACAAAAATTCATGATATGGCGAGAAAGCACCAAGTTACCCCAGAACAATTACCTGAATTACATAGCAAGTTACACACTGAATTGACTAATCTTGAAAATAGTGATGAACGCTTAGCAAGCTTACAACAACAACTGCAAACTTTAACAAAACAATATCAGCAACTTGGCAAACAGTTAACTCAAAGCCGAACTAAAGCCAGTAAACGCTTAGCGAAACAGATCACTGCAAGCATTGAAAAACTCGGTATGCCTGGAGGCAATCTCACCATTAAATTCGAACCTATCGCAACTGATACTTTGTCGCCTTTTGGCATGGAGCGAATTGAATATCATGTCCGCACTAACCCTGGGCAACCATTACAACCTTTAGCAAAAGTGGTATCCGGTGGTGAATTATCCCGAATTAGCTTAGCCATTCATGTGCTCACCGCGCAAAAAGAACATGCATCGACATTAATTTTTGATGAAGTTGATGTGGGGATCGGCGGCAGTACTGCCGAAATTGTCGGCCAAATGCTAAAGCAATTAAGTAATACTGCTCAAGTGATCTGTATCACTCATTTACCGCAAGTTGCTGCACAAGGCTCACAACATTTACGCGTTAGTAAGCATAGTAAAAACAAATCGACTTACACCAATATCGTTGCTTTATCCACCAATGAAAAGATTAATGAAATCGCGCGCATGCTTGGTGGTATTAATATTACTGATAACACGCTTGCCCATGCGAAAGAAATGTTGAAGCTAGAGCCTACTGATTTGGAAACAAATTAGTAATGATGATACAACCACCGCTGAAGCAGTGGATCAATATATTCAGAAAAATCACTTAATAACAATGTTGCAATACGTTGCACATCAGCAAATAAATATTGATCACGGATCAGATCGGCTATTTTTAAATTGACTAAACCTGCTTGCCGCGTTCCTAAGATTTCGCCAGGACCACGCATGTCTAAATCTTTTTGCGCGATTACAAAACCATCATTGGTTTCGCGTAATACTGTTAAGCGCTGCTTTGCTTGTGCAGTTAACGGCTCTTGGTATAACAACACACAATGACTTGCCATTGAACCGCGACCAACTCGACCACGTAATTGATGTAATTGCGCCAAGCCTAAGCGTTCAGGATTTTCTATGATCATTAAGCTTGCATTAGCAACATCAACGCCAACTTCAATAACGGTGGTTGCTACTAGCATATCGAATTCACCGGATTTAAACCCTTGCATCACCACATCTTTTGCTTCAGCTTGCATGCGTCCATGCACTAAACCAATCTTTAATTCAGGCAATTGCTTTTTAAGCATCGCTGCACTGGCTTCGGCAGCTTGTGCTTGTAAACTCTCCGATTCATCAATTAAGGTGCATACCCAATACGCTTGACGCCGCTGTTGGCATTGCAATTTTACGCGTTCTATTACTTGTTGCCGCCGCTGATTGCCAATGGCAACCGTTGTTACCGGTTGCCGCCCTGGTGGTAATTCATCAATACTCGAAGTATCTAAATCCGCATAAAATGCCATCGCTAAAGTCCGCGGAATAGGCGTGGCTGTCATCACTAAAGAATGTGGATGTAAATCTGTTTGCTGACCTTTATTATGCAATGCGGCACGTTGCTCGACGCCAAAGCGATGCTGTTCATCAACAATAATTAAACCTAACTGTTGATACGTTACTTGTTTTTGAAATAAAGCATGTGTGCCGATGACAATTTGCGCTTCACCATTATTAATTTTTTGAAGAATGTGTGCTTTAGCTTTTCCGGTAGTTTTGCCTGATAAGTAAACCAGATTAATGTTAAATGATTGCAACCAATTCATAAAATTTCGATAATGTTGTTCTGCTAATAATTCAGTTGGCGCCATCAAAACTGCTTGATACCCTGAAGCAACCGCCTGTAACATTGCTATTGCTGCGACAATCGTTTTGCCGCAACCAACATCACCTTGAACCAAACGTAACATTGGTTGTGCTTGCGCTAAATCTGCAGTAATTTCCGCAATAACTCGCTGCTGTGCTGCAGTTAAAGTAAAAGGCAATGATTGCAAAAACTTTTCGCGAATTTCATTATTGTTAGTAAATGCTGGGGCACGACGAGTTTTTATTTGCTGGCGGATCCGTCGCAATCCTAAATGATGCGCAAGTAACTCTTCAAACACTAAACGTTTTTGTAAAGGATGCAAGCCTTGTTGTAGTAAATCTAAATTAATATCCGGCGGTGGCTGATGCAATAGACGTAATGCATCAGTTAATGATGAGAAATTTAATTTGGCTAAAATAGTTGATGGCAATAGTTCTTCAATCCCTGCGCCATCATTTAACAATCGCAATGCTTGTTTAATAAGTTTACGCAAATGATTTTGAGATAATCCTGCAGTGGTTGGATAAATTGGGGTTAAATGATCAGCAAGGATCTCATTATCAACATCGTTAACGCATCGATATTCTGGATGGATCATTTCAATATTAGGGTATTGGCGCACTTCACCAAAACATCTTAGCTTGATCCCTGACGTTAATTGTTGCTGTTGTGATTTATTAAAATGAAAAAACCGTAAATTAATAATCCCAGTAGGATCTCTTAGTTTACAGTTTAAACTTCGGCGTCGACCATAGTGTACTTTCGCTGAATCGACTACACCTTCAATTAATGCTTGATCACCAATTTTCAGATCGGCAATTGCGCTGATGCGAGTGCGATCTTGATATCGATACGGCAAATGAAATAATAAATCTTGCACATTATGAATATTGCATTTTGCTAAATGCTCAGCAATTTTCTGCCCAACTCCGACTAATTCTGTACACAGCATTTGTCTGAGATTTGTCATAAATTAATTAAGCTGCATGATTGCTTCAATTTCTACTTCAACATTTTTAGGTAATGCTGACACCTCAACAACCGCTCTAGCAGGGTAAGGTTCTGAAAAATAACGCGCAATAACTTCGTTAACGATCGAAAAATTATTTAAGTCGGTTAAAAACACATTTAATTTAATAATATGATCTAACGTACCACCCGCAGCTTCGGCAACTGCTTTGAGATTTTCGATCACTTGCACAGTTTGCTCGGCAAAATCACCTGGCAAGATCTCCATCGTATCCGGCACTAAGGGAATTTGCCCAGATAAAAATACAATTTTATCGGCTTTAACCGCTTGTGAATAAGCACCAATTGCTTGTGGTGCTTTGTCAGTATTAATTGCTTGTCTAAATACTTGCATCACTTTCTCCTATTTATAGCTTTACTATTTGTTATAACCTAACTATTCTGCGCACGGAAGGAATACGCCGGATCAAGCGCATTACTGTAGCAAGATGAGCACGATCTTTAACGGACATTGTCACTTTAACATGATTAAAACGTCCATCGCTTTCACCCACACTCACATCTTCGATGTTGGCATCTCCTTGGGCAATCGAACTAGCAATCGCTGCTAATACGCCGCGACGATTGACCACTTCAACACGCACATCAACAGCAAATTCTCCTTCAATTTCATCTTCCCAGCGCACTGGAATAACATTATCAGCTTTTTTACGTAACAGATCGGTGACTCGCCGACATTGTTCAGTATGCACTTGCAAACCTTGTCCTGACTGTAAAAATCCTACAATAGGATCACCAGGAATAGGATGGCAACACTTACTAAAACTCACCATCATGCCTTCACTGCCTTTAATTGACAGTAGGTTTTGTGATTTATCAACAGGCTCTGGTTGAGTTGGCGCAGGCTGAGTTGGGGGTTTGTCAATCCCCAGTAAGCGCCTTGCAACAATAACAGCAATTTGATTACCTAGACCAATATTTTCTAACAAATCATCAAAATTTTTGTAATCCATTTCTTGTAAAAAGTTATTAATATCAGTTTTAGTCAATGCTTTAATTGAAGACGATAAATCTGCTAACGCTCGATCTAATAAAAACCGACCTAAATTGATTGATTCTTCACGTCGCTGCTTCTTGATGTAATGGCGAATATTACTACGTGCTTTGCCTGTAACTACAAAATTAAGCCACGCGGGATTTGGCCGCGCTCCGGGTGCCGTAACAACTTCGATGGTTTGGCCACTAGTTAAATGTGTACTTAAAGGCGCTAAACGACGATCGATCTTTGCGGCAACACAAGTGTTACCAATATCTGAATGCACCGCATAAGCAAAATCAACTGCGGTTGCGCCAGCAGGCAATTCAAAAATATTGCCACGCGGAGTAAACACATAAACTTCATCGGGAAATAAATCAAATTTTACATTTTCAATAAATTCTAAAGAGCTTGCTGCGCTCTTTTGCATTTCTAGCAATCCTTTTACCCAATCTCGAGCACGCTTTTGCGCGTTATTTTTATCATGATCTTCATCCGATTTATAACGCCAATGTGCTGCAATCCCACTATCGGCTAATTTATCCATTTCTTGAGTACGGATCTGTATTTCAATCGGAATACCATAAGGTCCAAATAACGTTGTATGTAACGATTGATAACCATTAGCCTTAGGGATAGCAATATAATCTTTAAAACGCTCAGGCACCGGTTTATAAATGTTATGCACTACTCCCAATGCACGATAACAGGCATCTACTGTATCAACGATGAGCCTGAAAGCAAATACATCCATAATTTCAGAAAATGATAACCGTTTACGGCGCATCTTTTTATAAATCCCATAAAGATGTTTTTCTCGCCCCCATACTTTACATGTTGTTAAGCCGGCATTATGTAAATGTTCTTCAATGAGTTTTTTAATATCAATTAATATTTCTTTATGATCGCCACGAGTACGGTGTGTTGCTGCATCTAAAACTTTATAGCGTAGCGGATAAAATGCAGCAAATCCTAATTCTTCCAACTCGATATGAAAACTATGCATCCCTAAACGATTAGCAATCGGCGCGTAAATTTCTAAAGTTTCGCGTGCAATGCGTCGCCTTTTGACTGCTGCCAACGCATCTAACGTGCGCATATTGTGTAACCTGTCCGCAAGCTTGACTAGAATAATCCGAATATCTTGCACCATGGCCATCACCATTTTGCGAAAATTCTCTGCTTGCGCTTCTGCTTTGGTTTCAAATTTAATTTGAGTTAACTTGCTTAATCCATCGACCAATTCAGCAACTTGACTACCAAATTCTTTAGCCAACATATCTTTTTCAACATGCGTATCTTCTAATACATCATGCAACAATGCCGCCATAATACTTTCTTTTTCCATATGCAGATCGGTGAGAATAAGCGCGACTGCAACCGGATGAGTGATATACGGCTCGCCTGTTTGTCGTTTTTGACCCTCATGAGCTTTTTTGGCAAATAGATATGCCTTATGCACTTCTTCAACCTCATTCGGTTGCAGATAGCCCTCAAGCTCATGACGTAGTTTAGTAAAATAATCTTTCATACTTTTATTATGCGCAAAATTTCATATATTTAGCAACTGTGGCAGTAAATCAACAAGATAAAACGTGGGAATCACTCACACATACTATTATGAATCATTTAATATAGATATTTTTTGCACGTTTTTGGAACCAAATATGTGAAAATCAGCACATTTTTGGAATGAGAACCATATAAAATAGTAGACTTATGCCACAAAAATATGGACTCAATGAGGTGTCAAAAACAACTAATCCTTAGATTTATCGCTATCCTTATCTTTTTCCTGAGTTTCTTGCTTGTTTTCTGCATCGGTTTCGTCTTTAGTTTCGTCTTTGGTTTCATCTTGAGACGTTGCTGGTGCAGCAGTTACTGGAGGTGATAGAGGCACCGTTAGCTTAGATTCGACTTTAGGCATCGTTTGCTCAGTATTTTGTTCTTGTTTGGCTTTAGCAACACTTTCCAAAGTAATCCCGCCAGTAGCGAAGGTAGGAGCTGGCGCAGCAGTAGCGGTAGTAGCAACGGTTGGCTGCTCAGGCTCAGCAGGTACAGGGGCTGCGTTAGGATCACAAATTTCACCATCCTTAACAAAACCTGCGGCAATTTCACGTAATGCAATCACTGCTGGCTTATCGTTATTTGGCGGCACCAGTGGATCAACACCCGTTGTAGCTAACTTACGCGCGCGCTTGGTAGCGACCAATACTAAATGAAAACGATTATCAACGTGTTGCAAACAATCTTCTACAGTTACTCTAGCCATGATTTACCTCTTTTCGAATAGCTCATGATTATAACAGATTTATCCAAGCACTCAACCAGTTAGAACCTATTTAAAATCCGCCAGCTCAAGGTAGATTTAAGAACCTGTGGTCAAATTAGGATTTTTGCTGACAGACAAGGCGAATTAGCTTCGAGCAGCACAGAAGATGATTCAACGCAGTATGTCAGCAAAAATACAATTTGATCTCAGGTTTTAAGCCAATAATTCTGCTAACAACTTAGCTTGCCGACATTGCTGCGATGTCTGCAGCAAGTTTTGGGCATGAATAATGGTTTCTATATCTGCCACTGCCGTTGCAAAATCATCATTTATCACTAAATAATCGAACTCTCGATAATGTGAAATCTCTTGGCTTGCCAGGGCCATACGCTGATTAATGACTTCAGGATCATCTTGAGCACGAGCACGCAAGCGTGTCATTAGTTCGGCTTTAGAAGGCGGCAAAATAAAGATGTTTATACAATTAACGTAACGTCGTTTAACTTGAGTTGCTCCTTGCCAATCAATTTCTAATACAACATCTTTGCCCGCTTGTAACTGTTCTTCAACCCATGCTCGTGAGGTTCCATAATAATTACCAAACACGGTTGCATGTTCAATGAATTCATCTTCCGCCACCATTTTTTCAAATCGCTGCTGATCAACAAAATGATAATCTATCCCATCTTGTTCACCAACACGTTGCTCACGAGTAGTATGAGAAATTGATACCACTAAATTCGGCATAAGTTTCACTAACTCTTTTACTAAACTCGTTTTACCGGCGCCAGATGGTGCCGCAATAATAAATAAAGTTCCAGCTTTTTGCATATTTCACCTATTTTAACTTCACTCACTCAATATCTTATGTATACCATTGTTTTAAACTATATTTTGGATCTGTTCACGCATTTGCTCTATCAATACTTTTAATTCGACAGTAACTAATGTCATATCACTTGCCATCGACTTAGATGCAATAGTATTAGCTTCACGATTAAGTTCTTGCATTAAAAAGTCTAAGCGTCGCCCAATCGCGCCTGATTGTTGTAACACTCGCTTTACTTCTTTTATATGTGCTTGTAAACGATCAAGTTCTTCAGCCACATCAAGCTTTTGCGCCAAAATCACTAACTCTTGTTCAAAACGATTTGGATCAATTGTTTCTACTAATTCAGCAACACGCTCTTGCATTTTCTTTTGTAGCCCAGCAAGGATTGCTGGTACTTTCGTCTTGATTTTAGCAACTTCTTCATCCATCTTTACAAGTCGTGCTGTCAACACTTGTTGTAATTCAGCTCCTTCTTGCTCGCGCACTGCAATGAGTTTAGTTAATGCTTGTTGCAAACCAGCTAACACCGCTTGTTTTACTAATGTTAGATCGTGATCTTTAAGTTGGATTAAGCCATGCCACGATAATAAATTGGCAACATCAATATTGCTACCTTGAGGAAAATAACGCGATAATTGTTGATGTACTTGCGCTAACTGTTGTGCTAACGCTTCATTGAGTTGTAACTGGCTTGTTGTGCCTTCAGTCTGTACGCGTAAAGTAACTTCAACTTTGCCGCGATAGAGTTGTTTACGGATCTGCTCACGCACCAAACTTTCTAATTCACGCAATGATTCTGGTAACCTCACATTCACTTCTAAATACCGATGGTTAACTGTGCGGATCTCCCAAATAGCGCTACCCCAATTGCCTTGACACTGCTCACGGGCAAATGCTGTCATGCTTTGAACCATTTTTATTCACTCACTCTCGTTTGATCCATACCCAAATTGTAAAAAAAGCGTATAATCTACCCCAACCAAATCATTTAGTGAGGCCAACATGCGACCAAGTAACCGCGATTTTAATCAACTTCGTGATATCACTATCACCCGTAATTATACCAAACATGCGGAAGGTGCCGTACTGGTCGCGTATGGTGACACTAAAGTACTATGCACTGCAAGTATTAAAGATAATGTCCCACGCTTCCTGCGAGATTCTGGTCAAGGTTGGATAACTGCAGAGTACGGCATGTTGCCACGCTCGACTCATGCGCGCATGGATCGTGAAGCTGCGCGTGGCAAACAAGGTGGCCGCACCCAAGAAATTCAGCGTTTGATCGGGCGCTCATTACGCGCTGCAGTTGATCTCAAGCTTTTGGGAGAAAATACCATCACCATCGATTGTGATGTGATCCAAGCCGATGGGGGCACACGCACTGCTGCCATTACTGGAGGTTGTGTCGCTCTTGCCGATGCCATTACTCATATGCACGCCCATAAAATGATCAATAAAAATCCTCTGCAACATTTGGTTGCCTCGATCTCCGTAGGGATCTACCAAGGCCAACCTATTTTAGATCTCGATTACCAAGAAGATTCTAACGCCGAAACTGACATGAATGTCGTTATGAATGATGTGCAACGTTTCATTGAAGTGCAAGGCACTGCCGAAGGCCAAACTTTTGCAATAGATGAATTGAATGCTATGTTGACGCTCGCGCAAGAAGGCATAGCAACCATCATTGCCAAACAGAAACAAGCGTTGGGATTAGTCAATGATAGTCAAACAACAATTACGAACTAAACATAATAATTAAAATTTCAAGTCATAATCAACCGTTAACGGTGCATGATCTGAAAAGCGTTCGTCACGATAAATATTTACCGCTTTGATTTTCGATCGTAATTTTGGCGTAACCACTTGATAATCGATCCGCCAACCTACATTTTTATCCCAAGCTCTGCCGCGATTCGACCACCATGTGTATTGATGAGGTTCTTGATTAAGCTCACGAAATGCATCAACGTAACCAATTTTTGTGAATACTTTATCGAGCCAAGCACGTTCTTCAGGCAAACAGCCTGACGTTTTTTGATTACTCGTCCAATTTTTTATATCAATTTGTTTATGGACAATATTCCAATCACCACAAATAATGTATTCACGTGTCTCACGCCGCTGTTGGCGCAAACGTTTTTCATAATGTTGCATGAATTCATATTTTAATGCTTGGCGTTCATCACCACTCGAACCTGACGGCAAATAGATTGAAGCAATGCTTAACTTACCAAAATCGACTTGAATATATCGACCTTCATCATCGGCACACGACCAACCTAAACCATTGATGATCCGATCAGGTTGCGCACGAGTGTAAATAGCAACACTGCTATAACCTTTTTTCTCGGCGGTAAAATAATAATAATGATAACCTGGTGGATAAAACACTGGATCGGCTAACTGATGCTGATGTGCCTTGACTTCCTGCATACAAATAACATCAGGCCGTTGATGTTTCACCCATGTGAACAAGCCTTTATTAGCTGAAGCACGAATACCGTTAACATTGATTGTGACAACTCGTAGCATAGTTATTCCTTAAATGACCATCAAATTAATTTACACAAAAAATCAGAATGTGTTATTATAATACTCTCTGTTATACAAATAAAATAAAAATTGAATAATCAACAGTAATTTTATTCACTTTAACATTCAACAAATTTCAAATCTCTGTATGCTAGTTTGTTTTAATCATTAAAAATGGAGTTTTTGACGATGCGACGACGTAAAACTAGACAACGAAAAACATCAGGCTCGGAAGAATATCGTTCTATATATACTATGTATTTAAGTTATGATTATGACGGCTACGACTGTTCCGAAAATGATTCTATTGAACTCATCATTTTAGAAATTAAAACCTGGATAGAACACCAAAGAGATAATCGCAGAGTTAATTATAAAAATTACTTTCATCTATTAGCAAAGCTGTGGAGTTTATTAAAAAATACTGAGCAACTTACACTTGCTGAAAGCAATGTGTTAATTAATTTTCTTTTAAAAGATATGTCAATTATAGAATCAAATATTTTTCAACAAAGTTGTGAAAACGATCTGCTTTTATCATTAATAAATCAAGATACGCAAAAATCAGTAGTTGGCAAATTTATGCTATTTTCTATTCCAAAACTTCATACTGATGGACAAGACTATTTATTTCGATTTCTTTTAGAAAGTTTACGTAATTCGAGTAAGCAAACTTTACCAAGCTGGGTATATCATGAAGGAATAATATTATTAGCTGAAGGCTCCAATACCAAAAAAAAGACTCTTGTACGTGATTTTTATTTAAAAAAACTCTTAGAAGGCACATTTAATCAATACTGTTATGATGGATTAAAGTATATCCTCTTAAAGTTTTGCCCACCTGAGTACCGTCTCAAGTTTTTTAAAACTCTATGTGGGTATCTACAAGCCCATGGACACTGTCGAGTAAAACAAAAAAAAATCCAGCATCTTTTTATATTTATTTACGATCATCTGGAAACAGAAGAAGAAAGAACAAGTATTTTCCAAAAAATCATAATACCTATGATTGATTCAACAAACATATATGTACGTCAATCTTTAGCAGAAATTTTAGAACAAATGAAAGTTCTGCCGGAAGCAGGGTGGGAATTATTATATGAGCTTAGCAAAGATAGTGAAAGTGAAGTTAAGCGATTTGCTGACAGTGTTCTGGCTAATCTTGCAAGAACTGCCAGAACAACCAATAGTCCACTTACACCGCGCAAATCTAAAAAAGGTAATTCAACTCACCAAAAATTAAAAAGAAAACCAAGGCCAAGAGTCTCACGAAAAAAATACCAAATAGCAGAAAAATTTGAGCATGATTTGAATGCTATTTTCAGTGAATACACAAATCAGTTAGATAAAGAAAGTTTAAATCTAAGAACTTCACAAAAACAGTTTCAAAAACCACAGCAAGAACTAAATGAATTCAAAAGAACTATTAATCCCACTAATTTAAAACAAATCTGTATTAGTTGCATCAACCATGAAAACCGATATATAAGAGAATATTCTTGGGATAAATTACAAACAAGATATCTATCAGGCAACGCCACTAATAAAGATAAAAAATCCTGGATCAATATTATTTTTGCTGCTTTTAAAAGAAAAAACTTCGTTTTAACGGAGCACGAATTTATCGATCATATTTTCCATAAGTTAAAACCTATCAAGATATTAGCTCCTATTTTAATATCAAAAATATTAGGCTTATTAAAAAATACTACTGACATAGATTATAGGGAATGGATTAACCTTTTACGTTCATTGCTGTCTGTAGATATTGACAAGACTTATGTTAAAAGAATTACTGATGACTATAAAGCAATGATAAATGGAAAACGACATACATTTTCTGTTAAAAGAGTGATTTTAAACAATATTACTTCTATACAATGGTTTTATCCAGATAGCTTAACGATGGTAATGTCTGTTCTTGTTGATATAACATATCATCCTGATAATAGGCTTAGAAGTATGGCATATAATATCATATCCAATCAATTATCTAGCATTGCTGAAATTGAAAATTTAACATCTGATTTTTTCACAACTCTAGGGCATATAAATATACGCTATAATAGAATTTATCACGAAGGTTATGATAATCTCTATGCGATGCTTGAGCAGTTACTTGGTTATCTTGTCCATATCATTGCACGTTCGGGAAATACGCCTCAAGGATCATATGCCATTAATACACTGGCTAAAATAATTAAAGATAGTTCTACTTCTTTTACTGCAATATGCACATGTATACTACTTGATAATTATGGAATTGACTCATTAAATAGTCTAATTGATCTACAAAAATTGATAGCAAAAAAAATACAAGAATACCCTAAATGCTCTGTAAATGAAGAATATAAATATATAGATACGTTGATTCGTCAAAATAGACTTAATGCAGCGAATGATCGTATCTTAGAATTAGAAGAACACTATATATTTCTTCCGCTATCAATTTTTTTTAAAGCAGAAATAAAATTTAAACAGAAACATTTCAGTGAAGCTATTGAACTATACAATAGTTTTTTAATGGATAACCCTTATTACATTCAAGCAAAAAAAAGGATTTATCAATGTTACCAAAAAATGGGAGCATTTCATGCTGCGAATAAAATAGAACAAGAAATTCATTTTATGAGCCCTAGGCTAGAGTTATCTACCCATCAAGACAATATAACTCCTCTAGAACCTGGTAATATCAAGATATTAGAAGAGAGTATCGCTATTGCCGAGTTTGAACTTGAAAAATTTAATCGAGATGCACTTAGACTGATCCATAATGATACTATTAATAATGAAGAAACTAAAAACCGTATAGAAGTAAAATTTAAAACGCTAAAAGAAAATTTAAAACAATGTTTTGGCGAAACTGTTATTACAGAAGTTTTTGATAGACCTCCGAAGCTAGACTGGGAAAAGTTAAAGTTAATAGATTATCCACATCAACTGCCACGTTACATGCAAGATATCTTTATGGGGATTTTGCATGTAGTACTTCCAAAACATTCAATTCAATACTATAGAACTTATCACAATTCAGTTGAAAGAATGAGATCCTTAGATGCGCATATTACTAAGAGCCACATATGTGATTTTGTTGAGGAAAAAAATCCCGTTAAATTTTTAAAAACAAAATTTGAAGTTATGAGCGCATATGATTTTATTAGAAAAAATGCCTTTTCTGACAACTTTGTAAATGCTTGCGCTCTTGGCTTAGGAGGAGATATATCTTCAGCTTATAATATATTAATTGGAATGCTACGTTTAAAGCATTATCATTTGGTTTATGAAGAAGTTGACGTTGAACCTTCGGGCTGTACGCAACACACTCGTGAGTTTATAAAGGAAATTTTAAAAAGACCAGAACCCGTTGTCATGTTTGTTCCAATCATTGTAGAGAAACCAGGCACACACAATATAACACTTGATGAAATTAAATGTCTTATAACGGCAGCAAAGAGTGAATCTTTAGCAGACAAAGTATACTTGGTATTCGGCGCTTATGATTTCTTGCCTATTTATATACAAAGTTTGGATCCAGTTAACAATCAACGTTCACCTACAGCTTCTTTTAAAATAACTTTAGATCATATTATACAATTTTACGATATTCGTCTCACTGATAAATCTCAACACTATCAGCATTTAATGCAGCATATGCTAGAAACAAGGATAAAAACTAATGTTATTAGCGCTACCCCAGAGGACAAAACACTACAAAATTTGCTAAAAAAGAGTGTCTCTGATTTATTTACTAGAAAAATTGATTTTGTTAGCTTATTACAAATATGGGTTGAACAGTTTCCTAAAACTGCTCAAGTAAATGGTGGTGATTTTGTTTTGTATCAAGCTAGCGATTGGAAAAATCTAGATCAGTTACTTGCGATTTTAAATGCTATTTTATTTACTAATATGCCTTGGTTTAACTCTTGCTACCAACTTCCCGACACAAGTTTTGCTGAAATATTAAAACAAAAGCTTATAGGTCTAAAAAAGCTTTTCGAAACCGACTTTAAACGACAAGTATTTAAAACTGAAACAATTGATAAGAATATTCAGGAAATTTCAAATTTTCTATCATATCTTGATAAACTAATATCAGACATAGAATACGGACTGCAATGGCAAGGTATTAGTACTTATCGACCTAAAAAGGAAAGTGATAATAAAACTAAAAGCAAAGGTAAAGAGAAAGCTGTTAATGACAGTGACAGTGATGATGATATCGGTAAAGGCAAAGAAAAGATTAATAAAAATAACAATGAAGCTAGGAGAACAGCTAAAACAACAAAAAAACCTTCATTAAGTTTAGGACAACACCCCGACAACACCTGGTCTACGCCACCTCAGCATACTGCAACACAGGATCAAAAAACCATAGCACTGACTCAGCAACTCAATATCATGGAAAACCGTTTACAAGACTACCAAAAACTTAAAGAGCAGGGCAAATTAGATGAACGAGGTCATAGAGAATGCGCTCAACTTGCTGCGCAATGCTTGAAATTACAACAACAATTACCACAACATCAACCGCCATCTACCACAACATCTAACTCTGGTGCATCAACCTCATCAACGACTCCAGATCAGCACTATCATGACTACCAATATCATCCATATTAACTAAAATGGCAAATCCAAATCACTATCAACTGCCAACAATTTTTCGCGAAATAATTGCTGAATATTTTTTAGTTCAACTTCCGTATCTGCTTCAAAACGCAATACTAAATGTGGTGATGTATTGGAAGCACGTACTAACCCCCAACCGTATGTCAAATCAATCCGCAATCCATCAATCGTGGTTACTTCGCCTTGATTAAATTTCGTTTGCGCAACGAAACGTTGCATAAACGCAAACTTTTCTGCTTCGTCAATCGCTACACGGATCTCGGGAGTATTAACACTATTAGGAATATCATCTGCAAAAATTTGGCTGCATGGCCGTGATTCTTTAGTAAGAATTTCTAATAATCTTGCAGTTGCATATAAACCATCATCAAATCCATACCAACGATCAGCAAAAAACACATGCCCACTCATTTCACCAGCTAAGAGCGCTTTGGTTTCACGCATTTTTGCTTTTACTAAAGAATGTCCTGTCCTACACATGATGGGAGTGCCTTGATGTTGTGTGATCATTTGAGCTAAATGCCAACTGCATTTAACATCATAAATAATGTTAGCACCTGGATTATGCGTTAATATGTCACGTGCATATAACATCAATTGACGATCTGCCCATACGATCTCACCTAGATCTGTTACCATACCAATGCGATCACCATCACCATCGATAGCAATACCAACATCGGCATGATTATCTTTAACTGCTTGCACTAAATCTTGTAAATTATCAGCTACACTTGGATCAGGTTGATGGTTAGGAAAATTGCCATCAATATCACAATATAAATCGATAACCTCACAATTTAACGCTGTTAATAAACGTTGCGCCAGTGGGCCAGCAACCCCATTGCCACAATCCAATACCACTTTTAATGATCGCGTTAAATTTACATCACTAAGAATTCTGGCGATATAGCGTTCGCCAACATCTGTAACTTGAGTTATTTGCCCTTGCCCAGAGCTAAATTGGCCTTGTTCAATGCGTTGATACAATTGTTGGATCGCTTCAGCCGCTAAGGTGTTACCGTTAATTACCATTTTCAAGCCATTATAATGTCCTGGATTATGGCTCGCGGTTAACATAACACCTGAACGATAGCCAAGTGTATGAGTTGCAAAATACAATACCGGAGTTGGCACGATACCAATATCAATCACATTACAACCACTAGCAATGATCCCTGCCTGCAGCGCTTGTAATAAACGCGGCCCTGATAAACGCCCATCTTTGGCTACTAAAATAGTTTGTTCCGCTTGCTCTAAGGCCATTGAGCCAAGCGCTAATCCAAGCGTATAAATCGCATCACTGTCTAAATCTTTATCAACAATGCCGCGAATATCATAAGCGCGAAAAATTGATGTTGGCAATGCCCGAGAAATGCTAAAATGCGTGCTTTGAGCGGTGCTCATTGCCAAACGCTCCTTAAGTAGAAGTTTATAAAGTGACATAGGCTACCATCGTGAAACCAGAAAAGCTACCAAAATTAGCACCACTCCTAGGGCCTCGGCATTGGCCATTTTGGTTAATTATTATTATTCTGCGCTGTTTGATTGTATTGCCTTATCGCTGCCAGCTTTTTATTGGTGAAAAAATCGGTAAAGTGATATATCACTTAGCTAAAAAAGCTCGTCTTACGGCGGAAGTTAACATTAAATTATGCTTCCCAGAATTAACTGAAAAACAACACCAACGTTTAGTTAAACAATCTTTTCAATCAGCTGGGATTGCGTTATTTGAAATTGCTATGGGGTGGTGGGCGAGTGATAAACGTTTAGCATCGCTAATGCATATTCACGATTTTGAACATTTTCGTAATGCTTTAACTCAAGGCAAAGGCTCCATTATTCTTGGTACTCACTTTGGTTGTTTACATATTGCTGGGCGAATGTTTACTCAAAAAATGCAGCTGGCTGTAGTGTATCGGCGCCAAAAAATTAAAGTATTTGATTACGTTGCTTTGCATGCTTATCACAAACATTTTCAACGTGCGATCGTGCGTGAAGATCTGCGAGCAATGATCAGAGCGCTAAAAGATAACTTGCCGGTGTGGTTTACTCCCGATATTGATCCTAAAAACAAAGCTAGCATCTTTGCGCCATTTTTTGGAATTCCTGCCGCAACGGTGGTGATCCCAGCAAAATTTGCTATGAAAACCGGCGCTAAGGTGATGGCTACTGGCTATTATCGTCGCGATGATGGCAAAGGATATGATATCTTTGGATATCCGTTTCTTGAAGATTTTCCTTCCGGTGATCTTTACAATGATACCAAACGCATTAATGAAGTGTTAGAATCCATCATTCGCAAAAAACCAGAACAATACATATGGCAATATAAACGTTTTAACACCCGCCCCGGCGGGGAAGTAAACCCATATAAATTAGCAGAGCAACAGCAATAAGTGAGAAAAATGATATGAAAGGAATTGTTTTAGCAGGCGGCACAGGCTCACGTTTATTTCCAGCAACGCTACCTATTAGCAAACAATTACTGCCTATTTATGATAAACCCATGGTGTATTATCCACTATCAACATTGATGTTAGCAGGGTTGACTGAAATTTTAATTATAACCACACCAAATGAGCGTTATTTATTTGAAAATTTATTGGGTGATGGTTCACAATGGGGAATTAATATAAGCTATGCTACGCAAGCAAAACCAGGTGGAATTGCACAAGCATTCATTGTTGGTGAAGAATTTATTGGTGATGATTGCGTTTGCTTAGTATTAGGCGATAATGTTATTTATGGTCAAGGTTTAAAAGAAGTCTTACAAACAGCGGTAGAGCGCAACGATGGTGGCACCGTGTTTGGTTATTATGTCAATGATCCGCAACGTTATGGCGTGGTGGAATTTGATGATAATGGTAAGGCACTTGAAATTATCGAAAAACCGCAACAACCACGCTCAAATTATGCGGTTATTGGATTGTATTTCTATGATAATCAAGTGATTGACATTGCTAAAAGCTTGCAACCATCAGCGCGTGGCGAATTAGAAATTACCGATATTTCGCAACATTACTTAACCCAAGGTATGTTGCAAGTAGAAAAATTAGGACGTGGTATTGCTTGGCTTGATACTGGAACACACGAATCTTTGTTACAAGCTTCGCAATTTATTCATGTTCTCGAACAGCGCCAATCACTTAAAATTGGTTGCCCTGAAGAAATTGCTTGGCGTATGGGTTACATCGATACTCAGCAACTTAAAGCATTAGCTGAACCATTGATGAAAAGCGGTTATGGGAATTATTTACTTAACATGTTAGCGCAACATGGCGCAATGTAAAATATACAAACGTTGCAATGACCTAGGATGATACATACTAATTATGAAAATTACTCCAACTAAAATTAATGACATCTTAATGATTGAACCTCCGACGTTTACTGACGATCGTGGTTTTTTTAGTGAATGCTTTCAGCAACAACGGTATGCTGATGCAGGCATTGCCACAAGTTTTGTGCAAGATAATTTTTCGCGCTCTAAAAAAGGCGTGATCCGCGGATTACATTATCAATTTCCTCATGGTCAAGGCAAATTAATTTTTGTTATTCGTGGTGCGATATTCGATGTTGCTGTTGATATTCGCTATGGTTCACCGACGTTTGGCCAGCATGTCAGTTTTATTTTAAGTGATGAAAATCATCATCAATTGTATATTCCACCAGGCTTTGCTCATGGAATTTGCGCGCTCAGTGATAACACTGATATCGTATATAAATGTACGAGCTATTATAATGCTAATGAGTTTGCCGGAGTTTTATATAATGATCCCGATCTCGGCATAGCGTGGCCCCAAGATGATGTGGTTTTAGCGCCTCGTGATCTGCAATTACCTAAACTAGCTGATATCCCTACTAAGCTGCTTCCTAAATATCAATCAATGCAAGAAACTGCCTTATGAAAGTACTAATAACGGGTGCTAATGGGCAACTGGGCTGGGCGCTACAACAATACCCACATGATCAACAATTCAATGTTATTGCACTAAATCGTAAACAACTAGATATCACTAACAAAGCTGCACTCATTGACGCAGTTACTACGATTAAACCTGATATTTTTATCAATACTGCAGCTTATCTTAATACTGACAATGCACAAACTCAGCGTGATTTAGCGTATCTTACTAATACTGAAGCACCAACAACAATTGCAGAACTATGTGCTCAACAACAGATCCCATTAATTCATTTCTCTAGTGATTACGTGTTTAATGGCCATCAAACACAGCCTTATCAAGAAACTGATCCAGTTGATCCGTTAAATGTTTATGGCCAAACTAAAGTGCTAGGCGAAATCAAAATTCGTGAACTGCTGCCACAACATATTATTATTCGCGTCAGTTCAATCTTTGGAGTTCATGGTAATAACTTTGTAAAAGCTATTCTAAAACTGGCGCAGCAAAAAGACACTCTACGTGTAGTTGTCGATCAAACAATGTGCCCAACACCGGTTACAGCATTAGCTAAAATTGTGATGGTTATCGTTAATAGAATTCGCACCGATCCAACTGCTATTAGTTGGGGAACCTATCATTACTGTGGCGATAATTCTATTTCTTGGCATGCGTATGCCGAAAAAATTGTTACTCTGGCAAGCTCACACTACCCATTAACTGCACGTAACATAATAGCTATTAATGCTGAAGAATATCCAAGCCCTGCATTACGCCCAGCTTATTCTGTGTTAAACTGTGATAAAATTTACAATAATTTCGCTATCCAACAACCTAACTGGTTACAAGCCTTAACTGATTTATTAAGCAAAAGGACTATACCTGATGTATGATGCATATCAACCTCACAATATTCTCGTAACTGGTGGTGCCGGTTTTATTGGCTGCAACTATATTCGCTTCATGTTAAAACACGATAAACATTGTCAGATTATTAATTTAGATGCTCTTACTTATGCCGGCTCAATGGATAATATTAAAGATATTGTTGATCCCAATCGTTATCAATTTATTAACGGTAATATTGGTGATAGTGAGTTAGTGGCATCACTATTACTCGATTATAATGTTGATACCATTGTGCATTTTGCTGCAGAGAGCCATGTTGATCGCTCGATCAGTAATCCTAAAGCATTTATCGATACTAATGTGGTTGGCACATACACTTTATTACATACTGCTACTGACATTTGGTTAAAACGTAAAAATTTAGAAGCACATCAATGTCGCTTTCATCATATCTCAACTGATGAAGTATATGGCTCTTTGAAATTGACTGATCCGGCGTTTACGGAACAATCAATTTATGCTCCTAACTCACCCTATTCAGCAAGTAAAGCAGGCTCGGATCATTTAGTTCGCGCCTATCATCACACTTTTGGTTTGCCGGTAACAACGAGTAATTGTTCTAATAACTATGGGCCTTACCAACATACAGAAAAATTTATTCCTACTATCATTAATGCATGTTTACGTCAGACGATGATCCCAGTGTATGGTGATGGTACAAATATTCGTGATTGGTTGTACGTTGAAGATCATTGTCGCGGCATTGATAAAGTGATCCGTTATGGCAAATTAGGTGAATGCTATAATATCGGCGGCGATAATGAGCAAAAGAACATTCATATCGTTAACACTATTTGTCATTTAATGGATGAACTCTATCCTAACAATAAACCACACGAAAAATTATTAGAATTTGTTACCGATCGCCCTGGCCATGATTGGCGTTACGCAATAGATTGCAGCAAGATTAAAGCAGAACTCAATTGGCAAGCACAAACCGGCTTCATCGATGGCCTTACTAAAACGATTCAGTATTATTGTGAGTAGTAATGGTACCAAATATCTACTGCAAAAACTCACAAAAATCGATAATTTTTGCAAAAAAATCACTTTCAATCACTGCGTCAGTTACTCCATTCACATGAATAAGTACAGGGCGAATTGAGAAATTTCGCGGCATTTTAATCCGGTTAATTTTTTCTTTCATTTCATCGATCACTTTCGCCTTGATCTTCTCTTTCGAAAATTTTATTTCACAGATATACAACGTGTTAAATTTAGTCTGGATCATATAGTCGATCTGACAGCCTCGTTGTTCCTTAGTTTGCCGTTGAAAAAAAGGATTATCATAAATGATACTTTCAGGATTTATACCTAATAGCCGATCAAGCGTTTTAAAATTATTAATCACTAAATTTTCAAATTGTAGCCCCATTATTGTATGCCATGCTAAGGGTAATTTTGCACGTCCCTTACTGATCTGATTTTTATTAGGCAAAATATATTTGATGTAAAATCGCAAATAATTGTCTCGTAACCGATAATGGCTTAATCCCGATTCTTTACCCGTTTTTAAATTCCAAGTATAGTCTCTTGCGATATAACCCGTTTCAACCAAATCTTCCAAGTATTCACTCACAACTCCACTTTTTTGATAGCTGATCATGTCACAGATCTGATTAAAATCAGCTACTCCATGCACGAGTTTTTCTACAATTTTTTGATACATAGGGCTGCGTTTAGAAAATAAATCAGAAAAAATACGATCAAATTCATTGAATAATATACCTTCCTTATGAAAAGCTAATCTTGACAGATTTTCCTCGGCGCTTAGCTTCGGATTTATCTCTTCTAAATAACGAGGAACTCCGCCCGTTACCGCTAAAATTTTAAATTTTTCATAAGATGAAACTCTCTTAGATTGAGAACCCCAAAATTCATTACAAGTAGACAACGGTAATTCTTCAAGTAATATTTCAAGTGAGATCCTACCCATAAAACCGGTATGACTTAAAATGTTTCGCTCGATCCATGCTGACATCGATCCACTGAGGATCATGATCAACTTGGGATTTTTTTTAAAAAATGAATCCCATGCAGTTTTTAGTTTACTAAGAAAAGTCGGATCGCTAAGCCCCATCCAATTAATTTCATCAAGAACGATAAGCACCTTGCCTTTTTGTGTGACTTGAGCTAAGTGCCAAAATAAATCACCCCAATCATCTGCTCTTAATCCTTTAACGCCAAGAAGACGTGCCATTTGGCCAGCAAAATCTTCTCGCTCTAACTGTGCATTAGTTTCATCAGTTGGTGCAAGACCAGTAAAAATATAAGCAGCAGAAAAATGCTTGCCAAATTCCTCTGCTAATCGACTCTTACCAATCCGCCGACGACCTCTCAGCACAACTAAACTGGCTGATTTTTTATTAGTCAGGCTTGTGAGCAATGATAGCTCTTCTGTTCTTCCAATAAATCGGTTCATGGGTTGTATTGTCTCAATATTCTTTATAAGAGCTTAGCATATTCTCATCACAAAATCTAGAAAAACGATTTTTGTGTTCTAGAAATAGAGCTTAAAATCGGTTTTCTGGATTTTGTGATGTATGGCGCTGAGATTATTTATTCATTTTCTGCGTGATAAGCTTGATATGATAATATTCTATTACTATCAAACTCATAGGCTTTTGGATCATCAATATATGCTATATGATAAGTGGTATCACCTTGTACTCGAATAGCATCATGTAAATAAGGCTGCCATTTATTCGGTGGAGTCTGTAAATCTTGATCAGTAAAAAAATAAGGAATTTTACTTTCAGACTGGATAGCTTGCAGCACTGTTGGTGGCACTCCTTCCGAATCAGCCGCAAACTCATAATAAGATTGCAAATCTTCATGGCTTTTCACTGCTAACCAGCTAGGCGATGCTTGCTTATTTAGTAATAAGAACCCACCTTCGCTGTCAGTTAAATAATATTCCACAATATGATTATCTCGGCATACTTTCATAAAATGATCGATAAATTGAGGATCGTGCAAACAGTTTAAACCTTTATTATATTCTAACATTGCTGGCGCAAACAGCTGCTCTGAATAAGTAATAAAATATTGCTGTTGCATTTGAATAACAGCGTCATTAATTACGTCAATTAAATTTGCTGTACTCTTCAAAATAAATTTATCAATAATTCCTGCATTAAATGCATTAATCGCCGTTGATTCATCTGCTTCGCCTGTCAACATAATTTTTTTAATATGTGAATGGTTTAATCGCTCACATAACTGTAAGCCATTAACATTTGGCATCATATAATCAACTATGACTATGCTAATTTCGGCGAATCGCTGCGGACGAAAAACTTCGTTACGGATAGTGCGAGTATCGATAAACGATGCCATATGATCACTTTCTAGATCTTCTTCACTTGTTGCCACATGTGCAATAAAAGGTGATGGCTGATAACTTTCATTAAGATATTGCAATGCTTGATAACTATTCGTGAATAACTTACAACAATAATCTTTAGATAAACCTAAATGTAAATTATTTAAATATTTTTCATTATCATCAATTAATATTATCGTGGTAGGATAATAACAAACAGGTATCGCTTTTTTCATGAACTACGTCCTCACATCCTTATAAACTTTATTCATACTTAGGAAAAGACAAGGTAAACTTAGTGTATTCACCAAATACTGAATCACAACTAATATCACCGCCAGAATTTTGCATAACCATTTTACAAAAAGCAAGCCCAATCCCAGCACCATGTGGTGTTTTAGAGTAAAATTCATTAAAAATGTTGGGTAAATTACGCTTTTTAATGCCTTGCCCGGTATCTTTAAATATCAATTTATTTACTCGCTCATCTTGCTCAAAACGGATATAAATCTCACCTTCACCTTTTTCAGCAACATAGTACAATCCATTCTTTAACAAATTAAATAATACGTGAATAATCAAAGTCTCATCACTTTTGAATAGAAAATCATTCTCACTATTATAGCGAATTAACTTGAGCTGATAAGGTTGAAATGGATAACGCTCCAAGGCTTTATCGACACACTGTTTGATTGAGCACTTGGTTAATTTGATCGACTTCGCTTGAAACTGCCTTACGTTCATTAACAAAATATCAATGAAAGCAGAAGCCGCACTTGCTTCAGTATGAATATCTGCAACCACTTCTGCCATTTTATCAACGCGTTTTTCACTGATCGGTTTTTTAATTAATTTATGCTTAATTGAATTTTTATAACCACTAATGATGGTATGCCAATCTTTACCGACGGCTGCAGCACCCAAAAGAATTGAAGAAAGTGGTGTACGAAGCTCGTGGGCGATGCTAGCACCAAGAATTTTTATAGCTATTAACCTTTCTTTTAAAGCTTCTTTATTTTTTTGTATATTGCGAGAAAAAATCATGCCGATCACTATTGCCCAAATATAGGTACTGAAAACACCTGAGGCATTTTTTTGGATAATAAAAATTTCATTATGGAAAATTCCATAAATAACTACTCCAATAATTATCCCTAAAATCAGTGTGATAAAAAAAATCAACCAATCTGTTATCAAAATTAATAAAAAAAGCACTAGCATTCCATTTAATATCCATGCTTGAGAACCATGATTTCTAAGAAACAGATACGTTCCAAAAAAAGGTAAACAGTAGGTAATTGTTATCAGCCAATATGACGGTAAGTATTTTTTGCAATTAGAAGGCCAAAATTTTGTAACTAT
>JANQRR010000043.1 GCA_028284465.1 Gammaproteobacteria bacterium
AGTTGGAAAGTGATAAATGGACTTACTTCCGACATGCAGGAACTATTGCTGATTTTGCCCTCAATCAATTTCATGGAATGAATTCGCATATAGCTATTGTAGGGCATAAGACTGTGTATGAAAAGCGTGGTGAGAATGCAGAAGGTAAGACTGTGATTGAATCACAACATACGCAGCCAATTAGCGTTAGTGGGCCGCATGCTATGAAATTGGCAGGTCTGTTTGATCATGTTTTATTGTTTGGAGTGAATTTGCTGGGCGATGTACAGATTGATCTGCGAGCATCTGCGGCTCAAGATGGTGGAAGTAGATCAATGAAACCTCAACTATATAATTTTAACAATCTAAAATTCGAAGATATTCTAAAAGCGAGTCATATAAATCCAATTATTGACCTACCTCAAGATGCGTTTATTTTTTATCCTCCAGGTGAAGTGAATAAACATGTGGAAGAGAATAAGAAGTTTACTTTAGGCGGAGGTAAAAAATCTGTGCCAGGTAATACGGGTGAGATAGTACCTGTAAAATCTGGCACAAATCAATCACCACTATCCATAATCAATATAGGAAATAAAAATGGCTGATGATGAAAATAAGTCAATGACCGTTCGTGATCTGATCGTGATGCTAACAAAACGATGCAATATGGATGCGGATGTTCATATCTCTTTTATGGGAAGTGATTCGCTACCTGTAACTGATGTTGATGAAGAGGATGAAGGAGCTGTAATTATCAGACACCAGATCGAGTAGAAGCTAAGAAAGTTAAGTGAATAACGTAAATATGAAATGAAATGTAAATGAACCACAACAAAGTGAGAGAAAAATGCCTAATGATGATATGAATACAATGATGAAGATTGGTGATGCGGAACTTTCGCTTGCTGATGTTGCACATATCAATACAGACGAAATCGATGAAAAACGGTTCGAACGAATTCCAAAAGGTTTGTATACGTTCGTTGTGAGTAAAGCTGAACTGCGAGCACTTACGAAAGATAATGTGACGCTACCTGGAATTGTTGTACAATGTCAGGTGAAGGAAGTCCATGAACTGGCAGAACCACGAGAAGATAATGGGCAGGCAATCATCGACAATCAATCTTCTCGTCAAGAAATATTCAAAATGAATCCAAATGCGCCACATGATTGGATTGGGTATTTCAAAGCTTTTGCTTCTGACACAGGCTATCAAGGAAGCGGAAGTCTGCAGGAATTGATATCCGGATTCGTCGGTACTCAATTTTTGGCACCAGTCAAGCATGTGAATAATCCAAATGATGCAGATGAACCATATGTGAATATTGACAGGAAAAAGATTCAACCTGTTGCTATTCAATCTGCTGAGTAAACGAATTTGCAGGTATAACTAAAGGGCTTTGGTCTACCTGCAAACCCTGGAGGAATTGTTTTTGAGCCGTCCTTACCCGCAATTCCTCCAGGGACTTAGTTAGAGGAGATTTATTAAATGCCTTTCCCAATGGTTGAAATTGATTTATGGAATCCTGACGGTACGAAATTGGAAAAGCATATTACTATTCCTCCGCACAAATTGAAGACAAGTGTATTGCAAGATGGGAGTCTGTTCTATCTCAAAGACCCACATAATGATAATGTATATTTTCGAGTAACTCATTTTGACATCGCAGTTGGATACCCAAAATCGAAATTTTAGGAGCACAAACAATGGAAATGATTACAAAAGAAATGGTAGTTGAACAATTAGAGTTAGGAAACTGCATGTTTACATATTTTCATTGTAGTCGTTGTGATAGCCCAATATTATGGAATATCTTAACTCCGGAACTAGTTGAATTGAGTCTGCCTTGTAAAAAAATGCTATGTTCGATTTCAGTCAACAGAACTATGGATGAATTTTTGAACTTTTTTAATTCAAGAACTGATATAGCACGCGGCGCTATGTGGAAACGATTTGTAGATGAGGAATTACCAGAATGAACTATAAAGAAAATCAAACAACTCTTAACGCTTGGGCTGATGATACATTTGGAAAACTAACTCATATCGATCCTTTAATGGAACGGTTTCATGATGAAGTTGATGAACTTCAAACTGCGGTTCATTTTGACCCACCAGAGAAGATTGTGGAAGAAGCTGCCGATTGTGTAATGATGCTGTATAGGATTGCAGGTTATTATGGTTTAGATATTCATGAAGCTATTGATAAGAAGATGGTGGTTAATCGCGAAAAGGAGTGGGTACGCGATGGGTTTGGTAATGGGAAGCATGTGAAAGATGTTAAGATAGAGAAAATATTTAATTATTTAATTTGTGGATCGATGGATTTGTGTAGAAATATAGCGATGGCAAATTTAAAATGGAAGCCAATTAATCTTGGTGCAATTAATGAAAAAGGGGATGCAATTAAGTATATTACAAACGTTGACGAGTTGCGCGGAATTAAGAATGTTAATATATATGTTGGATTAAGTGTTCATTTCAAAGATATAGAAAAATTAAATTTACTTGCTGATGCAAATAATTGGAAACTTATAAACTTATCATGAGCGATATTCTCTGGCTACATAAGAAATCTTTCTCTCAAGCTCAAATGTGGATGGTCACAGAAGCTTGTAAGCAATCGAAGTTGGACATTGCGCAGATTGCGTTCCACAGTATCGAACAGTATGTACCTGGAATGTATGTTAAAAAAGCTAAGACAAAGAATAAGTGGATTATTAATGAAGCTAAGCGTAGTGCATTTTTCACTAGGTTAGATTTTTATATCAAGAATGTTCGGCCAAAGATTATCGTAATAAACGATGTTCCGACATTAGAATTTATTACCGGCTACAACAGTCTTGATCTATGCCGCGGTAGTGTTTATATGTATAAAGATATTCCTTGCATAGTGGTTGATGATATACTTAAGACTAAGAATGTTAAATACTATTCTTGGGTTGTTGGGCAGGATTTAGGTAAAATTCGTAGATGGCTGGCAAATGAGAAAAGAGCAGAACCGAAATTTGATTATGTAGTTTGTGATGATTATGATTCATTGTCAGCGCTTATGGATTTAACGTATAATGAATCAATATTGATAGCAACAGATATTGAAACATCTCATAATTTTATCACATGTATTGGTTATTCTTTATTACTAGTTGATGGTAGGATTATTAACTACGTAGTGCCATTTGTTGATCCTACAGAAGAAGATGGATGTTATTGGAAAACTGAGGAATTAGAAATACGAGCTTGGCAAACTGTACGGCAAGTTAATTCTTGCCAAGCATTCAAAACAATGCAGAACGGGCAGTATGATTCAGCTTATTTTATAAAGTTCCACATACCTACAAAAAATTACCTATTCGATTCTCTGCATCTTATCCATTCAATCTGGCCAGAAATTCCTAAGAAATTGAATTTTATCAGTAGCTTAGTTATGGATCATTGCCAATATTGGAAAGATGAGAGTAAAGGTGATAAGGATAAGCAGAACAAGAATGAAACTGTCCCGCAAACAAAAGAAGGTTTACAACGATATTGGCGTTACAATGCTCTTGATTGCTGGCACACTCTTATCGATACTTGTTTTCTCCTTCGGTTTATATCTAAGCCACCTCTTGATTGGGCACGTAGTAATTATGCTACAGAATTTTCCTTACAAGTAGGCCCAGCATTGGCAGGTTCTATGCGCGGCTTGTTGGTGAATAAAGATAGACAACGGCATAAGCGAAATGTCGCACAAAAAGAAGCTAATCAAATGCTTCATGATTTGCGCATTATGTGTGATGATGATGAGTTTAACCCCAATTCTCCGGGTCAAGTTAAATCACTTATCTATGACGTGCTAGGGGCTAAACCTGTTAAACAAAAAGGTAGAAAGAAAGGCCCTGAAAAAGGTACCGGTGAAAAAATTTTAGAGAACATCCGAAACACACAACATCCTATATTTGGAATGTATATTGATAAGATATTAGGTAGCAAGAAGCCTATGAATAATATAACAAAATATGGTCCCTCCTATAAAGGTGAAGATGGTAAATGGAAAGGTTTGTATTTGTTGAATAATCGGTGGATGTATTCTCTATCTGCAGCCGGTACTGAAACTGGCAGATTTAGTAGTAAAGGGCATCATTACTGGGTGGGCAATCAGGTGCAAAATGTACCACCAGAAATTAGAGACCAAGTAGTTGCTGATAAAGGATACTTCTTTTTCGAAGCAGATTATTCGCAGAGTGATGCTTATTATGTGGCACATGAAGCGGAAGATTTGAAGTATATAGAAACGATGTTGTCAGGTATGCGAGGTGAGAAAGACACCCACTGCATGCATGCTGAATTCTTTTTTAAGAAACCATACGATGAGATTTATGAAGGGTATAAGGCTAAGGAGGATTGGGTTGTCCATTCTACAAAAGGTGTGCGGCAAAATACCAAAAGAATTGTACATGGAGCAAACTTCCAAATGGCAGGATTTACACTGTATCTGCAGATTATGGGACATGATGCAACCGTTGAATCGGCAAAAGCACTTGGTTTTAAAGATGCACATACTTGGCCGCAAGCGAGACTAGTTAATTTCTGTCAAGAATTATTGGATGCTTATCATGTTCTTTACCCCGGTTTACGACCTTGGTTCCAGCGGTCACTTGAAGAAGCCATCAAAAGTGGCAACAAAGCAACGTGTGCATTTGGTAAGACGAGATTATTTTTTGGAAATATGGCAACAGATAAAAATATCCAACGAGAACTTTCTGCCTTTTTTGGCCAAGGTGGAACAGCAGGAGCAATTAACAAAACCCTCAACGATTATTATTATCGATCAGATTTGGAAAAAAAAGGAGTTATGTTTCAAACACAAACTCATGATAGCATCTTATGGCAAGTGCCGATTAGTGATGCGCATTTAGCAAGAAATTTGTTGACTTTAATGAAACAACCGTGTATAATAAAAGGACGAAGTTTTGAAGTCCCAATCGATGCGAAATGTGGGTTTAGCTGGGGTGATAGATGTATGATTGGATATGATGAATTTCTTCCTGATGAAAAACTTGTGAATAAAATGATTGCTAATGAGAATAAATGGGAAAGAGATAATTATGCCAAAGCCGCTTGATTTGTTTCCACTAGGGGAGTATGGTGTTAATGTTATTATGCGGACACAAAATGGTGAATTTATTGGGTTTCCTAAAGTTAATTATCGGATAAGTTTGCCAAATGAGTATAGTATATTTCTCACAGATATAGCTCCTAAGTTTTACATTGTAAATCCTTCTGAGTTTATAATTGTAGAAATTGGTTTAGCTAGACAGAAGTTTAGAAACAGTGATGTGATGACGTTGAGATTTTCTATGAAAGATTTTGATATAAAGAATTATTATAAACTGGGAGATAGCTATAGTTATTCATTAAAACTGTTCCCTAACGGGAGATACGAGGACCTATCAAAGGTCGAATAATAAAACGAGGAAATAGATATGGCAGACGTATTAGGTGGCACATTTGGTGGATATGCTGATGTCACAGAGGTTGTTACGGCCGTCGCACAAACAGCGATTCTTGCAGAGATTGATAAGCTTGCTGCGCTTATTCCTACTGCGGGTGTTGTAGCGATCGGTAGTTCAGGAACAAGTGAAGCGCATCCTGATTTCGATCAAATCTTCCCTCATACAGCAAGTAAAATTCAGGCAGAAATTGTAGCATTGAAAGCTGCAATTGACGCAGCTCCGACTTCGTAAGATATAGGAGCTATTTGTGGGCGAGTATTTTCCGCGCTTGGTTGGTTGGTGCTTCTCGTACTCGCCCACATTTAATTGATTATTTTGGGGAGGATTATTATGGTAGAAAAATCAGAAGCTTATAAGAAAGGGACTGCGTATTACGAACAAGAACAAGGCTATCTAGCCGGGATGGCAGAAGCTCCAGATGAACCTGAGTATGACGAAGATAGTTTTGAAATGATGGATTTTAACGATGGATATATGGATGCTAAATTTGAAAGTGATAGAGAAAACCCATGAAACAAGTTGATATTTTAGGCCGCGGATTTTCAGCTAGATCATATGAACCATCTGGCGGAGATGTATTCACTATCAATGCTATGCAATTTGGATATGCGAAAAAGTTCGAACAGCAACCCACTAAAGCTTTTTGGATGGATCATTGGGAGGATATAGCATCTTATGCGCCAGGTTGGTGGGAATATTTATGTAAACAGAAATCACCAATAATCAATCCAGCAAAACATCTTGACCATAATTGGATTATTGAATATCCTATTAAAGAATATATCACACATTTACTTTTCAAATTTCCTATGATTAAGTTTGAGTATATAAACAACACAACTGCATACGCGATGGTTGCCGCGATATGTGGTGATTATGACATAATTCACTTGCATGGAATTGATTTTTCAACAGATAATTTAAAACGTGAAGGTGAGCGAGCTTGTACTGAATATTGGATTGCTATCGCTCATGCTATGGATATTTGCGTAATTGTTAATGAGGAAAGTCATTTATTAGATACATCTCCAGGCAATCGAGAACCTGGAACTAAATGGCCACTTTATGGTTATAAAGTGCAGCCTGACATTGATCAAATAATTGCGGGAGAGCTGGAATGAATAAGGTTGTGTTTTTAAATGGTCCGCCGCGCTGTGGAAAGGATACTATTGCAAACTGGTTTGCGGCTAAACATGGGTTTAAGCATACCAAGATGGCAACAGCTTTGAAAACGGCGACGAATCATTTGATCGGGTTTTCTAAAGCTGAATCCGAAGCTTGGGATAAAGTGAAAGATGAAAAGTCTGATTTATTTTTTGGGGTATCTCCGCGAGAATTTTATATCAAATTAAGTGAAGAATTTATGAAACCAAATTTTGGTCGAGAAGTTTTTGGCCATATATGGTGCCGAGAAAATATAGCGCATAGTTTAATTCATTCTGAAAATAGTAATGTATATATCGTATCTGACTGTGGATTTATTGAAGAGATGCGACCTATAATTAAAAATATAAAACCCGAAAATTGTATCCTTATTCATGTCTGTAGAGATGGCTGTACATTTAATAATGACAGTAGAAGTTATATTGTAAATCCAGATATAGAAACACTAACTATAACCAATGTTGAAGATGCTGTGGGGTTTGCAGTTACTGATATAGAGAATCAATTGAAACAACGAAATATTATTTAATGCGTGGCAATGAAATTCCACAACGAATTTTTGGATATGTATCTTGAGTATGTGGAAGATACAGAGTCGCCTAGATTATTTCATATATGGTCTGCATTATCAGGGGCTAGTGCATGTTTGGGAAGAAGGGTTTATTTAGATTTCGGAATATCCCAAATATTTGCAAATCAGTATGTAGTGCTGTGCGGGCCTCCGGCAGTGCGAAAGAACACAGCAATCAATATCATGCAGAAACTTCTGAAAGAAAGCACGCAGCTAAGATTCGCTCCGGACGACACCGGTGGCAAGAGACAAGGGCTCATTTCAGCAATCCGAGGCGATTTAAATAGCGAAGAAGATAATTGGGCAGACGTTTTTATGAATGGCAAATCAACAGATGTAGAAGGTTTGTTGAAAGAAGTTGGACAAATGGAAGTGAAAATTGATGTGAAAGACCAGCATGCACTTTATGCAATAGCTACAGAGTTTGCCAGCTTTACGGGTATGAATTCTATTGATATGATTACATTTTTGAATAAGCTCTGGGATGGTGAAGATTATGATTATTCTCTCAAAAATGAACAGATGGTTTTGAAAGACCCGTTGTTGGGGATTTTAGCGGCAAGTACGCCAAGTAATATAGCAGACAGTTTGCCACCGACATCGATTGGTCAAGGATTTACTTCGCGGATTATTTTCGTATTTGCTAATGAACGGTATAAACGGATTCCTAGACCAAAAGAGTTGCCGAGAAATTTAGCCGAAATTATTCGTAAATTATATCATGATTTATATTTCACATTTGACGGTCCTGTGAGAGAGAATAAACAAGTTGAGGATATTTTAGATGATTACTATGACCAACCATTAGATATAAATGATCAAAGATTTGTGTATTATTCACAGCGTCGGCAACAGCATTTGATTAAATTAGCTATCACCCTTGCAGCAACAAGGAGATCAACTGAGCTAGAAGAGATAGATATCAAAGATGCTGATACGATTTTGAAGCTGACTGAAGCTGGAATGCCGGAAGCACTTGGTGAATTTGGTTTATCACCTACGGCTATTTCAAAACAAAAGATGGTCGAATTTTTGCAGAATGCTCGCGGCCCAGTTAGTAATGACATCCTCTGGGCTGTTATGTCTAGGGATATGAAACTTGTTGATTTTAATAATGCGCTCATGGAATTAAGAAACGTTGGAAGAATTATGGAGTTGAGTAATGAAGAGCACGGAAAGTTGTATGTTTATAGAGATAAAAAGACTGAGGAAACTAAAGAGCTTTGGCAATATTTATCTGGGGAGACTATGCAGTGAGTGTGATTGCTGAAAATAGACACCATCTTAAAGAAGCTAGAGAAATTGCATCAAGCGTGATGGAAAAATATGGTGATTTTAGTGATGCTCAGTGGGAGATATTTAGAACCCAAGGAATTTGGAATGATCATCCTGCTGTTCAAGCTGTGTTGATTGCATTAGCTAGGTATAAAAAATAAATGAATTTTTTAATGAATAAATTCGATGGATACACACTATATAGAGTTGTTAGCAATAAGTTTGTTGCAGGATTTGTTGTGAAAGATGATGTAAAAATTATCATAGAATGCGCACCGATATTACGCAGGAGTTTAATGTATCATCAACTTGCACGAGCAGAAGAGATTTGTAAAGTTAATCAATGGGAGTTGCAAATTGTCTGATCTCTCAAAAATCGCAAATATGAATGTGGATCACATTCGTGAAAAACAACCGTTTAATAAGAAAGATGAGTTGAAAATTCAGAAAGAGTTGATTGATGAACTTTATGATGTAATTGATTTAGTAACCTACGAACAATGGCGCGATGTGATCATGGAATTTCATTTGTTGAATAAACAAGGATATGTGTTGAGTGAGAAACAGATGGATTACGCGGAAGGAATTAAATCCAGGCTAATTGAGAGGAGAATATTGTGACACTTGAAAAGTTTGTTACAAAAGAAGAATTCGAAGCTATGTCCGCAAAGACTAAAGGTTACATGGTTTACATGTTTGGCCATAGAAAAGATCAACCCAATATACCCGAAGATTATAGAGATAATATACCTGATGAAGATAAAGAAGCATATGACGCTGGGCAGCATCGCGCTATGATAATTGCCCAGGATTTTGAATCATAGAGAATAAAAAAGGGGATTGATGAATCCATGCGGTAAACCCATCAATCCCCAGTTATGATACCTCAATATGCGGGAGTCGCGAACGCGAGGTATCGAAACAATTCCTCGAAACTTATATGGAGAGATTTCGATTTCTCCATTTTTTTTTGCTTTATATTATTGAGTAAATATTGGATCATTTTCAGGTAAGTCAAGAACTGACATCAATCTATGAACATCTGCACTTCTTGACGGAGTTTTTAAGTGCTCAAGCAATTGCCTAGTTGGCGCATCGACTTGTGCTCGTAAGAATTGATTCTTAATCCATTGTGCAAACCCTGTAGGTGAGCCCCCATATCGCACGTAATCTACAAATATCTCATTAATATCACCCAAATCTCCGTCACGAATTCTTGCATTCACATTATCACGTAATTGCAAAGCGCGGTCTCGCTGAGCAATTGTGGTTTGTCGGGTACGCTGTAATGCTTCGATTTTCTTAAGCTCTTGAATTGGTCGCATTCCAAGTACACGCGCTGCGGTAGATATCCCTGATCGTACATCATCTGAAATAACTTGGCCTCGACGGTCAACTGAATACCCTGCAAACCAGTAAGAAAGATTTCTAAGTGCTCGGTTTTGGGAATAGTTCCCCATGATTTCAAGCATTTGTTGGTTGTTAAAACCACCTTCAGTCCTCACCATTTCGAATGTTTTGCGAGTAAGATTAAACATATTGGATAACATTTGGAAAGACGGTGCTTGATCAATTGTGAAAAGAGTGGGGATGCGTACAAAATTTGCATCCCCTCTAGTTGTGAGTCCGATACCGTCTTGAACACCTGGAATCATTTTTGGCAAATTAGATAAAGCCCCATACAATATCCAATCTGCTTTATCATCGCCCACCATATCCCTAAATGAATCAACTGGATTGACAGTTCCGTCGTAATTACTCGCAAACATGTCTACGAATTGATCGAATCCTGGTACTGTTTGACCGCCAAATACACCAGCTTGCGTTGCCATTTGGGTAGCAAGGGCACGCAATTGTCTGTTTTCGATATAGTTGAATACGCGATTAAAATAGTTAAGAAAGAATGTAGTGAACAAGCCAAGTGGCATGCCAACTGCGCCTTGAAATAACCTTGGGCGGTTGCTTGGGCGATAATCTCCGATAACGTCATTGGCGAAACGATGCGCAAATGCGAATTGTGCTGTTTCATCTTGTATACCTAATCCTCGCTGAGCAATTGTCAATCCATTTGAGAATGAAAGTAAGCGTGATAGTTCCTCCGATTTGCGTGTGAGAATAGATGCCATATCTGCTGATTTACGCGCGAGGCTAGCGGCATATCCTTGCCTAGGAGCTGTGATTGTGCTAACCATTTCAGCTATCTCTTGTTTGAAATAACCAAGATCAGCAGCACGTTTAATTTGTTCACGAAATTCTGGCTGCCAGAAATCATGGATAGCACTTGTCATTGCACGCACAGGTGAGAACATTGCTGTTTCATCACTCATTACCGTACCATATGCACCAATTCTTGCACCATATTGATCAGCAGATTCATGTGGCATTCTGCGCAGAGCTTTAATGACAGCAGGCATTGTTGCTGCGAGTGATGTTAAGTTAAGTAACGCATGGCCAGCTTCGAATAACCCAAGCGTTAGGAATGTAGTGAATGAATTAATAGCACCCATATGTTTACGCATACTTTGTGGTGCACGTATGTTGTGGGTTCTTTCCATAAAATCTTGGACATCTCTAAATGGATTATGGCCAGGTAATTTTTTATTAAGTGCTTCAAATCTTGCACGATCACTGGCGGGAATTGCTGTAGCTCCATGAATTAGCGGAAGAAGTTTTGAGTGAAGAATGTCATCATACATTCCTTCAATAGAGCTATATACATTTGTCAAACGATCATTGGGGTTTACTTGCGTATTGCCATAGATGTTTGCAAGATACCGTTGATAAACATCTTGTCCTCGACGGCTCTTCTCCGGCGCAGCTATTCCATGTAGCTGCTTAGCATAATTAATTTGAGGCTCAAAATACGCTGCACGAGTTCTACGAATTGTTGATTGAAATGAGCGTTGTAGAGATTCAATAGTTTCACTTAATGGACCAGCTCCGATCTCAATAATTGGTGATGAACTTCTTCCAGATGCTTTACCAGTTTGCCGAAATGTATCCGCGTAATCTCGTAATCCTTGCTGGAATACTAAATCTTGAGCTTCTAGATAATTAGCTATGTCCTCATTAGTTATCTTATGAACATCCCGGCCAGCTTCTCTTTCAACTTTAACAGCTTGATCTGCAAAAGAATTTGCTTCTCTGACAGTTTTACCAGACACCATCCCAATAATTTCACCAGAACTTGTGCGAAGATATAATATCTCTTTTGCCGCAAAATTCCTGGGCGGAATATGCCAAGGTCGGAGTCTGATTGGTGGAAGTGATAAAGCCCTCTTGATAGCATTACTTTCAACTCCAGCTTGCCGAGATAGTGTTGTTAAGGAATTAAATACTTCCATCGCAATTTCGTCAACAACTACAGGTGTGGGGATAATTTCACCTTGTGCTGATCGGCCAGATGCAGGCATTAACACAGGTTCGAAATCGGGATCGAAATCGTCGATATCATACCCTTGCCGTTGCCAGATGTCTCGATTATGTTTATTATCTGCCAATTGCCATGCGAATTTACCTTCTCCGAGATTGACAATTTGTTCTTCTAATTCCCAACCTTGACGATTTGAATGAATCGCTATGTTTAGCGATTCAAGTGATCCTTTATTGGCAGATGAACGAATGCGATTAAAGCCTGAAATATGTGGATCGAAGATTTGTTGTGCGATTAAATCTTCTGCGGTTCTATCGATATTATTTGCCATATCGTCGCTGGCACGAAGTGTTTCATTTTCTCTAAAAACTTCAGACTGAGGTCGTAACAAACCTGTTCCTCGTTGGCTACCTTCTTGTAAATTCTCAGGATGTTTAACAGCCGGTGTTGATGGCTGTCCATCTAATTGATCTGTGATGTGTTTAACTAGAATTGAACCTTCTTGATCAGATGTACGAAGCTTTTCTAACCGCTCTTCTTGGTTCGCGGCAACTTTTCGAACTAAAGCATCACGAGTGAAATCTGTGGGATTGAGTTGTCGATTAATGCCAATAACAGGTTTATTTTCGAGATTAAAGCTGAGCATTGTGCCGCGTAAATTCATTGGTTCGTTAACCAATTCAATCATGTCATAAGGGCGTTCAGTTCTTTGAACTAGTTGACGAAATTCATCAAGAGTATTCACAGCATCATACAATGATCGATGCCCTTGTTCATATAGATTTTCGAATGTTTCTGCAACAGGAAGACCTTTGAAGCCTGGATACACGCTTGGGATATTGTAGATTTCCGAAATCTGTTGCGGAGTCATCCGGATGTCATCTGCAAGTTTGATTAAAGAATCATCCGTAGATGCTGCATCTTCAATTTGTCTCATGCGAGCGAAATCAATCATTTTATCATTTAGGGACGAGAATTCGACAGCGTCAAGAGAATCAAATTTTCCAAGATCGACATGTTCAAGAACCTCAATTCCGCGGTTTTCTACTAGCTGCAACACGGCGTCTTTTTTAACAAAATGATCATTGGGGGTTAGAAATACTTGTGCATGTCCAGGTGTGAAATTGTCGACAGCTTTTTGTGCAGCTAACCAAACACCTGTTTTCTCTTCGAAGTTTAGCGATTCGAAAGACTGAGGTGTAATTGTTTCACCAGCATTTCGATTACGATTTCCGCGTACGATAAATTCCCATTCGTCGCCACGTTTAAAACCACCAACAATCATTATCACATCATCTACATGAACACGTCGAGATATTATATGCCCATCGTTGAATCTACCCGCGTGAAAGTTTGCCCAATCCGGATTGGATGTCATAGATACTATATCGTTTGTATTTGAATCACCTTTATTAAGTTTTGTCGTTTCAGATTTAGATTCACCTCGAAACAATGTCACAGTGCCATCAGGATCAGCAAGTTCTCTTAATCGCATCCTCATAGGTTCATAAGCGCGATAGATAAGTTGTGCACGAGGATCACTTTCTTCAATCCATTTGCGAAGATTAGTTGGTCCAGAAAATCCTGTCCAGTTAGATATGTTTTGTTTTATTTCATCGCCAAAGGTATTAAAAACATCTTTACCACGCTTACCATGCAGAAAATGCCAATCTTCTCCCATATCTTTTAGTACAAGAGAAAAATCTTCACCCGCCACAAAGCGTTGATTTGTTGGTAGAATCTTTGTAACATTAACACCGGAATGTATAGATTCTTTGACTGCGGGCATAATTATGTTTAGATTCTCATCGACAGCAATTAGCTTCTTCCGTGTTGAGCTTTGGTCAGCTGAATCGACAATAAATTGTTTAGGCTCAAGCTGCGTTCGATTAGCTGTTTTAATTATACCTTGAGTATCGTGGAATCGAACCTTGCGGTCAAGAAGATTTGTAACCGTACCGTCGGTTTCGAACACGATTAGATTAGTAGCTTTATGCGCATTTAATTCAGCATTTAATTTATCAATTTTTGCAGAATCAGTTCCTTTCAGTGCTTCGTCTAATTCTTTGAGAATATTCTTCTCTGCAGTTTCGCGAGACTTAATAAACGCATTAATACCACGCTGTGTACCTGGAAAATGTTCAAGAGATGCTGTGCCCATAACAGCAATTGGATTGCCATTCTGATTTGTAAGCGTATTAAGAATTGTAGCTTTTTCAGCCGATGTTAGCTGAGTAGAGTGTGCGAACCGGAATGGTTTGTCCTTACCCATCAATTCAATCAACTCACTTAACTCACGAGTCATTTGCTGATTAGCTGAGTTAAATGCAGATTGTGCTAATTCAACACCTTCATCGATAGAAACTTGAGTAGCATTTTCTGTGGAAATTGCAGCAAGTTCTCGATCATTAGCTTTGATTGCTAACGATGTAACTGTGGCGTCTACATCTCTAACACCTGGAGCATTTGTTTTGTCTCCCAATGGTAAATCGTCTGGATTCAATCCATGGGCAGCTACGCCTCGTAATTCATTTAATCCGTTTCGGATAACACGATTTAGATAAAGAGCTTCTGCAGCTACAAATATTCCAGCAGGCACAGCAGCTAATGCAAAATTTTCAACAAATGTAAACTCATCAGGATAAAGTGCATCTGATTGATTCATAGTGGCAAGAACACCAAGTTCAAATGCTACTGCTTCTTTGATGCTATCTCCAATCTTAGTTTTTCTAGCTTGGTTAACAAGTTCGCGGAATTTCTTATCCTTAGTTATATCAAGCTGTTTGCCGCTGGTTGCTAAAAATTTAGCGCGAGCATTCACTTTGTCTGTAATTTCATCGAATCGTTTGCCTGATGTAAATACGCTAGCAAGTAGCTTATTCTTAGGCGAAACTGCGTTGGCAATAAACCCGCCACCTCGGATAGCTTTTGTTGCTAGCATCCCTGGAATAAACATCCCAACAAGATCGCCAGCAACTTGCGCACCACGTTGGTTTTCTTTATAGAACATACCAAATTGTGGAAACACATCTGTCAACGCTTGTGAAAATTCATTCTCATCTGTAATCCCCAAAGAGTCCGAAAAGGTATTTGCCATACCCGCAATAACAGAAGGTACAGCGAATTTAACAACATCTTCTGCATGTTCGTCAGGTGTTTTAAAATCAGATTGCTGAGCGAATTTGTTTTCTGGATCATCTGTATCTACAGGAAACCGAACAGTGTCTGCAGCTTCTAAATCGATAAGTGAGTTTACAGTTCCATTAGGTTCCATTATTGGTCCGTTTGTTCAGAAGAGTTTCCAAGTATTCCCTTAATCATCCCAAAAACATCTTCTGCAGCTTTAGTTACAGTTTCACTTGCGGATGAAATTGTTTCTGAAACAATCTGTTGTTGTTCGATTAATTCACTAACAGCAGCTCGCTCGATAGGACCGACAAATTGTCCTGCAGGTGAATTGTTTAAGCCTGTTTGTTGTGCTTGACGGTTATCTCGTTCATTAACAGCAGTTGTCATTCTAGTCACAGCCGTACTTAATTGCCGCATAGCTGTATCCATCATTGTTTGCGGTTGATTATCTACAACAAGCTTCAACAATGCAGCATCATGAATATTCGCAGGAGATAGATGGGTTTCGATTAGATTAGGCATCACTTGCCGCATTTCAGAAATCAACGCCCCTTGATATGTGAATCCTTCCGGCTTATCCTGAGATGTAGCCTCGACCAATGTTTTAAACAAAAGAGCTTGATCAACATTTCCTTCCGCATCAAACAATGCAGGATTTAATCCACCATCTTGTGTTATATTAGCGAAAACATCTTGTGATGCTTTTTCTAGTGTAGGTCCATGACGTTTACCAATCTTATCTGCCGCGGCTAGATTATTAGCAGCACGAGTTATTGCGATTTGAATTAATTCATTACCAACAGCCGTGCGAAGTTGCTTATTTTTAATCGTGTCTGTCATAAATTGAACAGGATCAGGAGCTTTGAATTTTTGCGTAGTGACTGTAATGCCAGTTTTAGAACCGTCAGCTCGGTTTTTGCTGATAAATTTGCCAGTCTCACCAGCGCCAACTTGTTCAAATCCTGTTGTCGCTCTATCAACTCTATCACGCCAAGCTGATGATATTTCAGTAGCAACTCGCGCGAGAATTGGCGAACTTGTATGCGTGTCGGGATTAAAAGCCGCAGCCCACTGTGCGGCATGTCGTTGAGTTAGTTTACCGTTTTGTAGATAAAACTCTGCCGCGTCTTTAGCATCTTCATCTTCGATTGCAGCAAGCGCTTGTTCTGCTTGTTTATTTACAAGTTCAGTCAACTCCTTAGCCCTAGCTTCCATTTGATCTGTTGCGCCAGCTTTTCTTGCTGCAGCGATTAATTGCATATTTGTTTCAATTTGTTTACGCAGTTCAGGAGTTAAGCCGCCAAGATCATCACCAATAACACTTGTAGCATCCCCAACTAATGAACTAACTCGCTTAGCTTTTGCAAATGCAGCCATAGCTTCAGTTTGTGAATTAGCTTGTTTAGCAATTTCAGCTTGTACAAGATTAATTGTTACTTTATCTTTTCCTTTAGATGTCGCAGCTGCATCTCGCAATTCTTGAAACCCAAATTGTACGTTACCTATTTTGACATTACCAGTCTTACGAGCTTCTTGTGCTGCAGCTTGCAACATACCAGTTGTCATTGAGCGCATTACAAGAGTCTTAGCTCTTGCTTCTTGTGCAGCATCCCCAGCTTCGACTTGATTATTTAAATGCTCAACAGCTAAACTGAATTGTTGATTTTTCAACTGCTGATCTTCTAAAAGAGCTTTAATAGCTGCTGGTTTTTCATCAGGAAATAGTTGTTGAACACTTTCAGGGTTGGTAATACCTGTAGCTATCTCATCATCTGACATTCTGGCAAGAGTTTGTCCAAGCTGATTAGCTTTAATGGCCGCAGCTTGTGCTTGATTTGACAATTGCGCAGACCGCAGGCTTGTCACCTTTGCTTTTTTCGCCAGAATTAATGATTCCATAATACCTTCATGGGATGTCATTAATTCTCGAACTTCACTTGGTGCTTTGTTTGGGTTGTCTTTGAACTGAACTAACTGTTCTTGTGAGTATCGATTAAACACATTACTAGCAGCTTGGTTCTGCATGCCAGGTAGATTGAGATGATCTTGTAATTCTTGTCTTGCTAATTGGGCTTCTTGATTTTCAGTGTCAGCTTCTGTAGCTGCAGCTTGTGTATTTAATCTAAGAGTTTCAAGTGAATGTCTACGAGAAGCTGTGACACTTTCACGAGTTCGCTGCAAGTCATTTAGTTTAACTTGCCCTTTTTGGATATTAGCTTTATGCGTGTTAGGATCGAATGATTCATCAAACATCGAACCAATTTTAGTTACAATACCCGGTAAACTTTCCATTCGACGCTTTTGCTCAATAGCATCGATCATTGATTGTGTTACAGCACTTTGTTTACGATTAATCTGATCAATTGATTGAGAAAATTTATCATTAATTCCTTTCAATACGTCAGGAACACCACTGACAGTTTGCTTCAATTTAGCTGTAGCTTGAGCAGCTTCCTGACGTTCTTTAGTCACCTTATCAGTAAGCGTGTCAGTTAAGGAATCAAAACCTTCTATATCGCTCATTAGCTATCACTAAAAGCAGCAATTGTTTGGAAGATATCCAAAATACTTCCGGTACTGCTTCCCTCTGTATTAGTTGTCCCAGTGCGCACAGTTGTTCCTTTAGTGAATTCTTCAATAGCATCCAAAGCTTCAGACAATCGGTTAACAGTCTCTGCGGTTTCTTCTGCTTGAATTCGATCAGCAGTGCCCGATTGCTGGATAGTTTGCGTTGCACCTTTTAGCAATTCAGATAATGCTGTAATATCAGTGATTGGTTGGCTGGAGATATCAGAAGTTGTTCTAGCTAATGTATCTCCAGCCGCGAATGCAGCAGCTTCTGCTTGTTGAATTGGTTGTAATGCAGCGAGGTTTAATTGCCCAAGCTGACCAGCTAAACGAGATTCAAGCTCCGCTCGCCCAGATGCTTCAATATCAGAAACTAGTGAATTCTGACTACTTCCTGCAGCAGTTGCTGCGCGAGTTGTTAAAGCTTGTAATTCATCCTCACCTTGTCTACGAGCTTCTCCGATTATGTTTGCTATATCAGCATTGATATTTGCAGGTAAACTAGTTGCGCGTTGTTGGATAGTTTGTTGCAAGGCACGATTATCTGCTAGAACATCATTCGTATCAACAGATAGATTAACAACGCCAGAACGTTCACTTAATCCTTTAATCAGGTCAGATAAAACTAATTCAATATCCTGGTCAAGAAATCTAGCGGATAAATCTTGAGTAGTCACATCGCTGCGGGTTCCAGCAGAAGCTACGCCACGTTCTTGTGTTTCAGCAGTAGTACCGCCGCGAATTGCTACGCGTTCAGTTTGTGAACTGTCAGTTACAGCTATCTTCTGTTCTTGTTCATCATCTTCGCCGGTTAAAAAATCAAACAGCCCCATCTCTAATTCTCCCTAGTTCAACTGCTTGACGAACACGATCACGAGCTTCTTCTAATGCAGCATTATCGATTTCAAATACGCCATCCAAAAGTGAGAAATTAGGCTGGTCGAAGAAATCAAATGTTCCACGAGGACCTAGCAACTTCTCAATGGTTTGTGTAAATTCAGATGATAATCCAAACTCTGCAGCATTAGCAATATCAATTCTATTCGGCACAACCACAGGCGCATCAAAGGTGTCACCTTCACTAAAACTATCACTATCAGCGTCATCTGGAGAACTAGAATTTCCACCAGTTGCTGCAGCTTCTGAATTTGGTGTGGGGGCATTTGCTAACGCAACATCGAAAGTGTCTAAATTAACTTCCAAAGCTAATGGATCAGTGAAACCTAATGCTTTTGCAGCTTGTAATCCAATCTTGCCAGGTATTCCAAAAGCTGCGCCGACAGCTAAACCGACTGGTGAGATAGCGAATGTAGTTTGAGTTTCAACTTCAGCAGGAAATCCAGGCGGTGCTCTACCAAATCCTACAGTGGTATCGAAACCAAAAAATCCAGCTATTGCAGCTCCTATGCCATCATCTTCTACGTCTTCAAAAACTTCTGCGAGATTATCTACGTCAAAATTTTCAAAATCAAAACCAAATTCTAAACCAACTTCAGGATCACTTCCAATAAATCCACCAACACTATCGGCAGGACTTGTAAATGAATCTCCAATATCACCTTTTCCGATTGATCCAAATTCTCCAGGGTCTAATCCAGCATCTGGATCATCAGGATCATCGCCAGTATCACTGTCAAATCCACCTTCAGACGAATCAGCATCATCTCCGGAATCATCTGGAGAATCACCACTACCATCTCCAATACCGCCAGCGCCAGAAGCTCCCTCTTCTCCACCGTCATCAAAAAATTGTGGAAGCCCTGTAATAGGATGAAAACCACCATCGCCGCCAGCATCTTTTAATTTCTTAGCTTCAGCTTCTGTAATATGCGCAAGTAATGTGTCACCATTCTGACCTAGATCAGCTATTTCTTGTAAAAATTCCTGTAAAGCTTCAAGATTTGACATCACCAACTCGCTTTGGATTGTCAATTTTAACTTGTTTTAAACCATTTAGAATACGTAATTCACTTGCGTTTAATTGGATATTGTTTTCAGCTACCACTTTATCAAGTATTTTCCAAATTGCGTCAAGTTGATCAGTTACATTCGCAACAGAAAGATATCCGTTTAATCGGTTTTCTTGAACACGCTCATCTTCTCTTTCGTTCTTTGCTTCTTGAGAATTAGATTGCTGTTCAAGTAAATCAGCTTGAGCTTCTTCTTGCGCTGTAAAAGGAATTTCGCGGCCATCTGATTTGAAATGATATCTAGTCATCAGAATTTTATCCCATAAATGACAAACTTAGCGCCAGCTACAAATGTAGTTCCACCGACATTTCTTATCCTAATTGCTGTAACTGGCGTGACTGTTCCGTTATTGTAAAATTCGCCACCACCTTCATAGCGGTTTGACCGATTACCTGTAGATTGATGCCCTTGAATATTCCAGAAAAACCCTGTATGATAATCCGTACTGTGAGGGTTCATTATAAGAATCTCACCACGCATTGCAAATCCAGCAGAAGTTGTGCCGCTGGATGTCATAATCATGCTATCATCTAAATTATCAGAATCATGAGTTGTTGAAATACTTGTTCCTGCAAAATGGTCATGCTTATCATAGTTCCATGTATAATCACTGGCACCAGTTTCGTACGTTGGAGTTGCGCCAGTCCCCACAACCATTTCAAGTCGAATGTTTGAAGAAGATTGATGGAGTGAATGGAAATAAATTAAATAAAAATCATAATCTGTGTCGTTAATTATACTTTCAAAATCAATATTCGTAGGTGTTCCTGTTGTGGTGAACGAATGAACTTTCTCAATATTGCCAGGAACTTCAGCCCAAGCAGGATCATTACTAGCTCCAAGTGTTTTTAAGAAATACCCAGATGGACCAGCAGCTAGTTCAGTAGGTACACCAGATGCTCCGTAATATAGAATACCCCCTTGTGTACCATGAGCTAATCTTGCAAGTGTAACATGATCATCAGGAACTGCTGATAATGTGGCAAACGAGCCGAGTCCTGAAACATCAGTATTCGCGATAGATAAAATAGCTTTAGCTTCTGCAGCTGTCATTGCAGAAATGCCACCAGTAGATTTTCGGCCAAGAATTCTGGATGCGTCAACAGTGAGTGCTACAGGTGTGTTATCATTTGTAGCTGCAAGAATGGTATTAGCATCATAATCGCTTTCCATAACTGCACCAGCAGCATTAACATTTGTAGCGTCAGTTACGTCCGCAGCAGTTTCGATACCATCTAGTTTAGTATGATCTGCATCTGTAAATGCATTTGTATCAGATTCAGCTTCATATAATGATTTAATCTGTGCGCCAGTTTGATCTGCAGTTGCTGCAGTTTCTATTCCGTCAAGTTTCAGTTTATCAGCTGCAGCCATCTTGCCATCAACAGATGTTGTAGCTGCATTTACATTTGACAAATCAGCAAGCGCAATCTTTGCACCGCCAGCCGTGCTACCGTCATGAACACGCAATTCAGAATTAGTCGTGACAACTGTTACTTCACGGACACGGCCAATAAATGCATCAGCGCCTGCCGTGTCATGACCAAGCATTTGTACACGTTTAACCACGTATTAATTCCTTTTTATTCTCTACCAACAAGAATACCGGTTGGCTCTAGTAACTTCAAGTGAAATGATTGATCTGTAGATAATGCTTTAACACGAATTATATGATATGGAGCTAAACTGCCTCCAGTGTCATAATATCTGACAGCTCCTTTTTCTTCAATCAGAACAGCATTTAATGTTTGATCTTCGAATGCGTTAATGCCATCGAGTGTGGGTATAATATCAATATCATACTGAACCGCACCTTGGAAATTAAATCCCCAATCTTCTTCTCCAGACAAGGTGTTCCAATCTTCTTCGCCTGTTAACTCATTCCAATCTTCTTCTGTAACTTCCACACTTGTATTCATACCTACTGTGATATCGTGGATTACAGATTCCTCAACAGCTTGCCGACCTTCTGGAAATGAAAATAGTCCAACATCAATAAATGAATCAATTGACGCTTGTGTGGGTGTGAAATCAGGTTCTGGCCCGTAAATAGATTGATATTGATTGCGGTCAGAGCTTGTGAGATTCATATTTGTAGCAGTTACTAGTGTAGTTCCTTCATATCTTCCTGGGATTTCGTGAGTTAAATGCCGGAGCATGTCAATTTCTGTAAAAACAGGAATGCTCTCTACACGATTAACATCATTAAAACTATGGATACAACCATCTGATCCTATGTAACCAAAATTAAATCCGCTATCTGAACCTTCTACGATATTTAATTCACCAAATCCTGTATGAATATGGTCGATTCTACCCCATTCATCCCGTGGAATATAAAGTCCAAAGGCATGTGTATATACTTGCGGGTCAGTGTCACTGCCAACAGATATAAACAACCATTGTCTGTCATGATTGTAATGAAGCGCAATTACAGATACTAATGTTAAATCGATTCTAGGCAAAACTTTCTGGATAAAATATTCGCCCATCAAAGGTTGCCAAGATTCAGGGGGCCTACCTTGTGTTATAACAAACCCTGTTTTAGTCAGAAACAAAACTCTATCAGTGCCAAACGATACAACACAAAATGGATTAATAGGAATATGAGCTTCTTCATCAAGTGGATCGAATTTAAAAGGTATTTCTGTAGATACCAACAAGCCTTTCATACTACCATTTGCAGTTGACACAATAAATCCGTCAACAACAGCTTTAACTGCGTACGGGTCACCGCCACCAATCAATGAAAGTGCTTGGAATCCAGCCCCAGTTGTTATGTCGGTGGTCAGATTGCTGCCATCTGAAATAGCACTCCATGCAACAACTGTTGATCCTAATACAATTAACCTATCAGCTTTTTTATCAACGCTAACAACGCCATCTGGAACTGAACCCCCAGAAAGTGTAGACCAAACGTTTGTTGTAGGAGTATATTGTAATAATCCAACACCTTTTCTAGCAAAATAATGAACCCCACCCACAACAGCATGCGACCAAGGAAATATGTCCCCAGAATCTGTAAAAGTAAACACAGGATAATAATATCCAGCATTTGAATCATAAGCTAGTACAGCACCTTGTGTAAAATGAAAAATATCATCTTCCACCCTAAATGTTGCGTTTCCTTTTGGGTTAGCGATTTTTTGATAAGTAATCAAATCAGTACCGAAAGCTGAATAAGGTCCTTCAGCATCTAGCATGAAATTTTTACCAGCTAAAATACCTTTCTCACCACGTTGTCTATTGTCAAGTGCTGGAATTAAACCTTTTAATCTAACCTGTCTATCAACTGCTGAATCTACCAATTGAGATATAACTCCCAAGTTGCATTCTGTGATTGACCATCATTTATTTGTAAGGAAGGAAATACACCCGAGTAGGAAAAAAGCGTCCCTGTAGTGCCAGAAGCAGCAGTAGTGAGAAAAAAACGGCGAAAAGCGGTGCTAAAATCAGCTCCAGAAGCGGAGAATGTAACACTCTTTGAAAGCGCCCTGTAAATGCCATTAACTTGTGAAACAGTAGGAAATCCTGTTGTGTTTCTTTCAATTGCTTGTCTCGCATAGCCACCTGCTGAAGTTGGTTCACCTGCAATATCGCTTAACGTATCAGCTTGATCAATTGTTGCACCACAAGCACCGAGATAAAAATTACCTCCAGCAGCAACAATTGTATTATCGCCTTGCATAAGCATTTTAGCAAAAGCTTCTTGGCCCTCGCTAACAATCATATTCGGGACGGTTATTATTTCCTGTAACCCTGGGTGATAAAATCTATAGTAACCGCCCCGTAGCATGATTAACCCTCCGTATCTCCTGGCTGTGCAGCATCTTCCCAAGCTTGATTAGCATCTTTAAGACCCGATCTAGCAACTTTCATCGCATTTTGCAATTCAAGTTGTGACATATTTCCACGAGCAAACAACTCTACCGAATCCAACACAAGATTCATAGCAGAAAATAAAGCAGCAATTTTCTGATCGTTCATGCTCTCGGCCTCCCAGTTCCAACACGCATGAGAATTAACTGCTGTGTAGCTTCCGTGATAACTTCTACCACATTTTCGGGTAAAATATTATCCGTATTACATAGCTTATTAACCTGTGGACGCAACATTTCCACAGTATTAATCTCGTGCGCACGAAGTTTACCTTGTGCTCGATACGGTGCAAGTTTTTGCAAAGCTTCTGCAAACCCATTACACGCAGTAATTTGAGCTTTTAGAGTGAAATTAGGATCACTTGTCACACAAGCCGCAGCAAATAACCCCACAATAACAACAGCTACAAATCTCATCACTTGGCATCCTTATTCTTATTTTTACCAAAGTTGACCGCCATAATATTGAGAATTTGAGAGATGAAATTCATCACCTTATTGTCCCAATGTGTTGGCGTAGCAGCTGTGATAAAATTAGCCGCAGGCACAAGCAGCATTATAAGTGCAACAATTTCTGCTGCGCCATCGGGTAAATACTGCATGAATTCGATTACTAATTCTTCCATGAGCGACTCCTTTCTATGTTTCTGATTCTTCAATTTGTGGAACTGGACTAGCTTCCACTATATCTTCGTAGAATTCAACAATAGCTTCTGACGCAACAAGCCATGTTATATTCTCTACTTTTCCTTTTACAATATTATATTCGTCGTCAGTTAGTTCCAAACTATCATAATCGTTTTCCTTTACATTGTCAAGCTTTTTCAAAATTAACAATGTAAGTTTAATATCTCCAATCTTCATACCACCTGATTGAATACTTTCAAGATGCGTTATGAGAAAATCAGGATAGTTTATATCAAAATCTTTTCCTCCCCGCAATTTAGTTTCGATATGTTTCATCGGCAACACATACATTTCGCGACTCCTTTAAGATTCAATTCACATTATTTATACTTGCTATATTAGCTACAGCAATTCCATTAACATGTGAAGGATTTGTTACTCCAATAATTCCACCTGTCCACCCTGACGATAATACACCAGCTTCAAAATCATCTGCCCAACCTAGCAACGAACCTGTGTGTCTTCCCGAGACTCCTTGACGAGATACAGTGTTACCTGCTGTTTCGTTAACACCGGCAATTTCCTCGCTAAACCCGCTTCCCGTATCTAAATACACCGTGTGATCATCGGAAGAATCACTCTCCAGTTTGAGTGTGGGATTCCCGCTTAACGAGGTGGAGCCCGTCCCGAGACTGGTGAAACTTCCCGCGACGTTCTTGAACAGTTGCGCGTTTCCACTATTCCTGCGAATTCCGACATAATTGTCACCATCCGTCATACGGTTGCAAATAAACGAATTCGTATCCGATTGCATGACATACTGAACGTACTGGTCCGGTGAACTTTGGTCGTCGCAATGAAATGCCGATGGATTATTGGAATTCACCACATTACCAACAATCAATCTCTCGCTGCTGCTGCTAACGAGTACCTTGCCTGAATCTCCTTCAACCTTTGTCCACGCAGTCCCACCAGAAGGTGTCCAGCTTTCGAGATTCGTATTAGAACCTGCACCGTCAAAATTATCTCTGAACGTGCCCGATTTATGTGCTTTTCTAACTTTACCTATTGGAGTTTTTAAATCTGGTAATATTTGTTCTAAAACTTCGCGCCCAGAAACTTTAGCTAAGTCAGAAGATACATTAAATTGTTTATGCTGGTTTAATCTAGTAATCACAGCGGTTGACAAGACCGCATCTAACGATGAAAGATCGTCACCACCAAGCCATTGTTTAACCATTAATCTTTTAGCGACAGCTTGAGCTAATTCTAATTCCGTAGTTTCTCCTAAATCAACTAAATCTAAATCTGCACGTTCCTTAGCTGTTTGTGGTAATGGTTTAACACCTTTGATGTTTGAATAATTTCCATCATCTTTAACACAAACTAAGCATAAACCATCCACTAATGTAGGAAAACTCCTACCATCCACTGTAATTACAGTGTCTCGAACTGTTTCAGATAAAATAGATCGAAACTCGTTTCCTTCCGCGTCAGCACCATTTCCTGTAAATTCAGATAGCCAATATTGCATGATTAGGGTGCCGTTACGTATGTATTATCTGGGTTAAAGAAGATAACATCAGCAGTCACTGCATAGCCTAATATTCTAACAATTGCCCCTGTAGTGGTGGGAGCTGTCTGTGTTAAATCTCCTGCAGTTTCTGATAAATAAATAATCCCTCCAATTGTCCAATTCCAAGTATCGTCACGCACATACGAACCTCTTAACGCCACATTCATTAATTCGGTATCATTCTTAGCTTCAAGTGACAGTGCTAAATGCCCATTCGCTGTACTAGCAGCGCTAGCGTCCGCAATTAACCATTTACTTGCGCTCCCCATATAACAAACTTCAAAAGCTGCGACTGTAGCTCCAGCTGCAAAACTATTAGTTGTCGGTCCATTAGCTGTATGATCAGTATCAGGAATGCCGTCTAATCTGATTTCATGAACGTCAATTATATTGTTGCCGTTCATGTCGAGATCGCCACCGACTTGTGGTGTTGTATCTTCTACTAAATTATCTAAAGCATTCGGATTAGCTGTAGAGCCATCTGCAACATTTAAAATTCCTCTAGCTGTAGAAGCTGATAAAACTTCTACATCCCCTGTTCCTGACGTATCTCGACCAAGAAAACTGTCAGTTGCCATGTGTGCAAGTTTAGCAAGTGTGACAGCTTCATCATCAATTTGTGCGGTATCCACAGTGGCTAACGCAGCCAATGCCCCACTGTCTGTTATATCTGAAAGCGTATGTGTGTGACTAGCTGCAGCAATTCCAGCTTCAGCAAGTGTGTTGTTGATAAATGCAGAACCATTCCATTTTAATATTTCATTAGCCGCGATCGATGTAATTGTAACATTACTTAACGAACCAATTGCTTCACCTGTAATTGCGGTTAAATAAGATTGCAAATCACTAATATCAGCTTCTAAAAGCGCCCGAGATTCCCAATCTGTACCATCAGCAACTAAAACATTTCTATTAGTCGCTGTGCTTGTATTGACATCAGAAAGATCAGATAATTGGCTAGCTCCGCCACCTCCACCACCAGCAGCCCATTTAACACCAGAAGCTTCAGCAGAATCAGCAGTTAAAACTTGGTCGTTAGGTCCAACATCAACATCAATCCAAGCAGAGCCATTGAATGCTAACAAAGAACCTTTTGCAGGAGTTGTTAATGTGACATCACTAACATCGTTTAATGCAACACCTCCACCTGGCGGAGTTAATGCAATAATTGCTTGCTTAACTCTTTCCGCTGTCCAAATATGTTCTGCAGTTGATACTCCAGCTTCAGCATCGACTTGAGAAACTACACTTGGGTTAACTTCAGCTCCAGCAGCGATGCCTGACAATTTAGTATTAAGTGCAGATGTGAAATTGATTTCAGATTGCAAATCTGCTACAAAATTCAGTTTACCACCAGATTCTGTTACAGTAATCCGGGTTTCCGTATTGCCGGCAACCATTGCCCCAACAACAGATTCAAAATGAGAATCAAGATTGGCGACTGTAATATATTTACTAGAAGGTGTGCCAGCTATATCTTGGACAACATAAACCGCATCAGCATCAACAAGAGCCGTAATAGCAGATATAGCTGATACTTTTGTGTCAGGCATTATACAACCGTAGTTTCAAAAAGCGCGACATCGCCATTTTCAAATAACATGCGGTCACCATTTTCCAACAAAATATTATCCGTTAATCCATCGAATGATGGCTGAATATCAACAACAACACCCCGATCAACTACTAATAATTTAGAATCGGTAGTTATAAAATTTGTCGTGACACCCTCTAATAAAATATCTTTAACAATCGAAATATTCTCAATCAAGTATGCACGCAAAAATTCGGAAACTTCATCGACCGGCAATTCTGGAACTATATCCTTAGCTTGGCTATCTGCCATCAATCATCACCTGAACTAGCTAAATCTTTTATATTAGCATTTATATCGTCAATCTTATCCCAGGTGGCTGCCATATTCTTTTTTAACCAATGAATATTAACTTCCATACGCGCGATATAAAAACAACCACCGCCGATCGCCGCGATGATAGCAAGTAACATTTCCCAAGTAATCGTTAGGCTTTCACTGCTAATTTCCACAATCTAATATCCCAAACTTTCCCACCCTTCTCCATTCTGAAAATCATCTTGATAGGATTTATAAAGCGCAAAAGAGCTAGGAGCTTGTCTATCAGATGCTTGTTTCAGTAACTTAGCAACAATACCTTCCTCAATTAAATGAAACCAATCGTCCAAAATCCAATTAGTGACAAGCGCTCTAGCAGCAGCTTCTGCAGTAGCGCCCCCAGTTAACGAAGAAACATATGATCCACCTTCTAAATAAACCCAATCGCCTGTAGTGTTAAAAGTTGTGGCGTTGGTTGTAGGAAACCCATCAAAAACAGCCGGACGAGCCCCTATATCGTAATAAGTTAATCGAGGCTGATAAATATAATATGCTAAATCAATGTTGTCACCAACTCCAACACCTTTAAAAATAATATTATCAAGCGATGCGTAGTAAAAATGAGTTTTATCAATTTGTTTTTTGCCAGGTCTGATAAAGTGTGGAAATATGCCTGCTTGTGGATATTTGACAGTTCTCAATATTCTAAAATTAGCAGGCCTAGTATAAATATGAGGGCTTGCAGTTACAGTTATCTGGTCCTCTTCCAACGATTTATCAAATGCCTTATAGTCAATAGTCTCACATTCTCTAATAGACGCCCTAGCATATCCCTTAGCATCATTCTTTTTGCTAGGGCGTCTAGTTCTAGTTATTGCGCTATCAACAACCTCGGAGAACATTACGATTGTTGACCGTTTGTATTTATTAAGCTTGCCAGCACATCAGATACTGGATTCTGTTGTTCTTCAGAGGCCGTATCATCGCCAGTTTCTACATCCTGGGGTTTAACAGGAGTAAAACCTTCTGGCGAATGATCAACAGGCGTACCTTGCGATTCTTCTGTTAACGTGACACCTTCGACACCTGATTGTGCAGCTTCAAGTTCTTTTGCAGCTTCAGCATTGTTGCGGATATTATGCAATCTCAGATCACGCTCAGAAAGAATAGCTCGTGCCATGTCAGATATAGTATCGGTATTAGTTCCGCCAAGTGACGCTTGGCGGCGTTGGAATTGCTTACTTACTTCCGCAGCAAGTTTTTCGTCGACAAACTTAATTTTACTGCTAAAAGCAGGATTGGTGCGCATAAGTTCTCGTAGCTCATCCGCGTCCTTTTTTTTAGTCAAAATCAATTGACCATTATTAAATTTAACTTTACCAGATGATAGCTTAAAAGTTAATCCACGATCTTCTGGCGCAACAAAAACCCAACGTTCAGGATTCTCGCTCTCAACAACAGCTTCGTCTGACATCTTACATACTCCCAATTTAAAAATTAACTTAACAAATTAACTAAGGGGATGAATTAACACCCCCTTAGTTATCGCAATCTTACAGGCCTGAAGTATCAGCAGTATCAATACCGGTGTATTTCCCACCGGTAATCTCTGCCTTATATTCGATGCACAATTCTGATGTATAAACACCAAAATCAGCATCTGCACCGGCGCGTGTCCCATCTGACGCATACTGATCATGATGAGTTTTACGAAGCCAACGCATACGAATAGCGCCCGGATGCAAGACATACAAATCTTTTGTCCAAAGCCCTGATTCGTTAAACAACGGATGTGTCATCAACGAAATTGTTCCGAATGGCGTCATCCATTTGGTAACTTCCATACCAAATTCTGTCGCACCAGGAACGAGATTCATAACACCGTGTGTCATTGCGAGGGTGTCAATAACACCAAGAACTGTATTCCCGCAGAAAGCAATACGCTCGTTTGGTTTACCTTTAATATTACGAGCGAAGATACCTTCCAAGAAATCACGCAAATCTGTGTACGAAACATTTGTAGATTGTACACTTGAATTAGTTGTAATCTGCGTGATAATGCCATCCATCGTGCGGAAAGGGTGCCCGTTTTGATGACCTACAGTTTTCCGACCAAACCACAACGAACGTTCAATATCTTCTGCATGGAAAAATGCAGCATCAGCCATATTCTTAGCTACAACATCTCCAGTGTGGAATTGAATTCGTTGTGCAGTTCCTGTGACATCCCAAGCATTTCGAAAAATCTGCATGTAATTAAATCTCGGAAAACCAAGATTTGCAACAGCAGTTGGCTTAGCACTACCTTCTTCGTGCGCGGTGCCAATTCGTTGAATATCAACAGGAGTACTAGAACCATCGATTGAAGTATTAGTAGTACCAGCAAACCCGCGGGTGACAGTTAGCGTACTACCAGAAACACTTGTGACAAACACGTGTTCGGCAGTTGACTCAATAAGAAAAATCATACCTGCCATAATAAAACTGGCATCACTAACAGTGAATGATGTTCCAGTTCCTGCGTTATTTGTCACGGTAATACGACCTGACATATGGTTCTCTTCAAACCATGTGACCGCCGTATCCATAGCAGCAGCACTTTCCATACCGGAACTAAGTGCCAATAAAGGAGCAGAGCCAGATGGCATAACTTGCAGAAGTGCGCTTGCAAAGTCACCCCTGCGATCACCAACTATTCCAGCGTCTGAAGCAAACACACCAGCAACAGCCATTTTACATTTCCTCGCAAGTTAGAGTTTATTTATTTGATTGGACCCCACCAAGAGCTTCCAACCAGTCTATGTCATCTCCTTCAGCTTCTAAAGATATAGAACCATTAAAGTCCCCCGCAGGAGATGAACTAGGGGGAGTCTGTCGTCCTAAATCTTTAGTAGATAATTGATTTAATTTACTGAAATATTTTCCAGTATTCTCAATTGCTGTTGATATATCATCTCCATTCTTGATAAACCGGCCTAATATACCTTTAGCAACTGGCGCAACAGATGGATCAGCTGTAAATGGCAATGCCGTTTCCATTTGTTTAACTGCTGCATCTGATTGTGTTGCGCCTACAGCTTTACTAACTGCTGTTTCGATTACTTGATTGATATTATTCTGCATCAGCTGGTTGCTAGTGTTGATTGCTTGTTTATACGTATTGGAAGCTACTTGCTGTAATGCAGCATGCAAACTTTCGGTATCTCCATTTTGTATGTCAGCTTGAACCTGTCCCAAATCAATACCGTCTGTTAAATTCAATCCTGCAATATGGCTATCTAACCGTTCTGCAGGAGTTGGTTCTTGTGGTTCATTTTTTACAACAACAGTTTGATTGTTATCTTCAGTCTTTTGCGCAGGTTTATTCTCCCACAAACCGTCGATAGGATCAACGTTATTTTCGTCCGAAGGCAGATTTTCTTGTGGAGTTTGTGGATTATTTTCTGGCGGAGGAGTTTCTGCAGTGTTTTGATTACCAGAACTAAAAACACTTGCCAACGGGCTAAAACCTTTAAACGCGTTCATAAGCTACGACTCCTTTGGGACGTTAGTTATAGTATCTGCAAGAATCTGGTCAATCATATTTTGTAAATCTTCCAATTGAGCCAACCTTGCGCGTGTTTCAGTGAAATCAATCGTGAATTTAATATAATTCTCACCAGGTTCCATGCCAGATAATTCTTCTTTCAACTGCTGAATTTCAGCACCAACTAACGCTTTGAATATTTTGTTAGCCCCAATCTCAATCAACTCTATTCGTTGAAATTCAGCAAGTATTTCATATTTGTCACACAGCGGCATTTGGGGCCTCTTGTTCCGCAGAAGCTTGCTGCAACAATGCGAAAGCTTGTTGTTTTTGTTCAGGTGTTAGAGCATCAAATTCATTCTTAATTCTAAATACATTAAAATCAGTCTTATCCCCAATCAAATCTGCCCAATGATCAATTAATTTAAGAATATCAATCTCACCAGAGAATTGAGACTGTAGCACCATACCTATGATTTCTTTATAGCCTTCAGTAACAATTAGCCTATCAATCCCTTTCAGTCCTTCACTAATGCCAAATCTAATCTTTTTATCGCGTATAGATTCAACATCAACTTCTGAAATATTGCCTTCTTCGTCCATAACTTCTATATTTTCGCCAAATTGAAGCACATTAAGCAGCATCATTGACCGACTAGCTGACAGTGCTTGATCATCAATTGTTTTTGTAATCTTATGAGCACGTCTATTTGAACCTTGGACAGTAGCCGCTGCTTGGTATAATGTAGCACGTTCTAGATTCGTAATGTTCGACAATATGTCAGTTGGAAGAACTTTTTGCATAATATCTTCCATAGCTGATACATCTTGCAATGTATTACTTGTGTCTGGAACATCTGTAAATTGTTCTACAAATTTACGCAAATCTCCATCTTTTCCAAGCCGGCGAACTGGTATTTTAGCCGCAACCATATCTGCGCCTTCAGTTAAAGGCATTCTATCTGCATCGTAAAATGTAACACCGTACAAAGCTTTCCTACTAGCTCTTTGATGGATATTTAGCTGAAAACTTGCGAATCGATTAAGTGATAGAAGTAAATCAGCAAATGATCGAGTTTTTAATCCAAACCCATCATCCCACGGCATACCAATAACAACCGGCAATTTCTCATGCGCGTTTGTTAACGGCTCAGCTTTAACAATAAATTTATCAGTCAACAAGATGACCCGCCAAATTTCAAATTGTTCACTTTCTGATAATCCAAAATCAGATGGTTTAATCCATCCGTAATAATTAATCTGCTCCCATTGGTCTCCAACTTCTTTCCATTGACCTTGACTTAATATATCTTGCCAAGACATTCTTGGGTTATTGCCTCTATCTCCTGCGCTACCTTCTGCTTGAATATCCGGCCGTAACTCATAATAATTAACCTCTGCAGATGGTTCTTTATCTTTTTGTAAAAATCTAGTTGCGTTGTAAATTTCACCTTTTGCAACCATTCTTGCTATTTTGAATTTAGTTCTAGGCTCAATTGTAGCAAAAAATTCGCCTTCAGTATGCAATTTAACCGGATCAGTAGTTATGTCCCAAATAAAATTATATGGATCAATAGGAATAAGATCATTGCCAGAAAATTGTATTTCTCGATTTATATTAACACCACCAGCTTGATTATTACTAATTGAATTACCTTCAATATCTTTCCATTCGACAAGCAGCCCACCCAGATTATACGCATACATATCTCGACATGCTCGTGCAACTGATATGTAATGTTTAAACTCAGCAGCTTGTTCATTCATGTATCTTGCCAAACCCTGCGCAGTATCTTGTCTTTCTGGATCAGTTACAGCATTGTACATACCACCGTCAGGTGCAACAACTGACATTGTGTATGTCACAGCTTCGTCAATCTGTACAAGAGTTAATGGAAGTGACATATCAACTGGTTTAATTGGTTTGCCGCGCTTATTATCTCGATCCCGTTCTTTATCTTCTTGGTCAAGAACAACATGCCCACTTAATTCTTTATCGATACCTTCAAATCTGTGAATCAAATCATCTCGAATAGTGTTGCCAAAATCAAGCCTGGCTTTTATATGCTTAAGCAATTTATCATGATTTGCTCGCGAAATAAATAAATCTTCATTAACTTGAACACGAGCATTAGTTGATTGCTTCCTAGCTCTACGACCAAATTTTGCTTGTATATTTCTATCAGCCATTATATATCACACACTTCGTTAGAAGATTGGAGTTTAACATCAATAGTGTCAGCGTCTAAAATAAGATCGTAAGCAGCTTTTTCAATCATTTCAGGACCAAATGCATACGCATCAATATGATCATCATCATTATCTTTTTTAGACGGATTAAATTCTAAAAATTCAACAGTTAGCGTATAATCACCATCATTCAGTGCATATTCCTTAGCTTTAATCATAGCAGCTAAACCAGCTAATCGTTGAACTTTTCTGATTGTACTTGTCAATGCATGGAATTCTAAATGGGTAACATGTTTAATCTCAGCTAAATAATTAAACACATATTGCAACGAAGCTTGATATGCCACGGCTTCAATACCAATATGCACAATGTTCCATCGAGTAGCAAATTCTACAATCATATCGAATAGAATAATGGGGTCAAGACCTGTATGACCTTCATACTCAACACACTGCCATCTATCTTCTTCGAATGCATGAACTGCAATAACTGTTTTATGTGCCCATGTTTTATCGCTAATAGCTAAATCGACTGTAATGAACCCGGCTGTGTGATTACCAGGCTGAATCTCAGGTCTATAGTATATCTGATCTGGTCTAATTAATCCGCTACCTGCACCCATTGGTAGATTCATCATTTCAGCAAACCATGAATCTACTTTTCCAATCGAGACATATTCGCGGAAATCAAGAATAAGTTTATCTCTTGGCCAAGCATCTGGCCATAATGATGTGCCGTCACTAAGCAAACAACCAAATCTCATAGAATGCCAAAATTCAGATTCGCAATGTTCTTTTAATAAACATTTATTAGAAATCATATTGCCAAGTTGTATAATCTTATATCCAAATTTATCTAAACATTTCTTAAATGGCCCATAAAACCAATCTTTTAATTTATTGTATAACTGTTCGTCAGCTATATTATCATTATCTTCCAAATCATCTACAACAGCTACTTGAGGACGTTGATTATCTATATTCATTCCGCGTATTTGTTGTCCTGCCCCCATCGCCCGAAGAATACATTTCTTACCTGCAAGCGTAAATACATAAAACCCTTTACCTTCTTGCCGTATATGCCAATCAATTTCTCCAAATACAGCTCGGCAATTATCAGATTCAAGAAAGTTAATTATATCTAAACATGCTGAAACAGCAATCGTTGATGTATTGGATAAGTACACAACGAACCGAAAATCAGAAAATAAGAAATACCATATGCAAGCAAGTTTTGCAAGCGTAGTTTTAGCATGATCTCTAGGAATAGCACAAACAAATTGTGTAATCTCTTCTGAAATCATCTTCGAAAAAACAACTATATGAAAAAATGGAACAGGAAATGTCAATTCATCTTGTAAAAAGAAATTGATCAAAAATTTCGGATTAGTTTTAAGCGTATGTCTAATATCTTCAATACTAGCTTGAACTGGAGACAATTCTTGTACTTGGGGTTCTGCCATTATTCATCCATAGTAAATTTATCTCTTGCAAATGAAATCTCCAAACTTTCACCTTCAACGTGATCAGGCATCAATAATCTCTCAGCATCCTGTGGAGACATAAAATTCTGAGTCTTTTTACCTTCAAACAATTCAGCATTATGAGTTTGTTCAGTTATCAAATTATTTTGGTTATTAATCTGATTAATATATGTCGTATTAAGATGAATAACAGCACGCGCGCCAGCATTTTGCGGAGTGATTGTCTGATTAGTTTTCAACCCGCGACGATTTGACTTATTAGCAACTGCCGCAGCTTTTAATGCAAATTCCGGGTCTTTAGTCCAAGCTAATTGTTCAAGAACTGTCTTCAAACCAATCTGCTCAACCTTATCCCAAGCTTCATTCATAGTCTGAATATTATCAAATTGATTATAAGACAACGAAGCTTGTAATTTGACAAACTCGGGCATTAACTTAATACGATTAAGTTCCTCCAACTCGACATCGCAAACCAACGTAATCTCTTCGTCAGTTGCGTTATAATGAATCATACGGGCTATCTTTTCCAGCAAAGCTTGGCCCGGATTATTATCCATATTTTGCCACCAAAACTTTCATAACTCTAACAAAAAATTCCCCATTTGTTTCGCATATTTTACCAAAATTTCCCCAAAATGTCAAATGTTATAAATCTGTTATAATCTCTACCAAAACATTTTCGGATTTTTATATTTTCCTGGGAATAATGTGAGTGAGAGTATTTATACACGGGGCCCCAAATCAAAAAAAATGGGGGTAAGTACCCCCTTAGTTTATATTCGATGAGATTATCTGTTTGTTACCCGATCGAATAGTTGTTCGTAAAGATCAACCATTGATTTATGATAAGCTTGCTTGTAATCATCTTGTATTTCGATAGCTGTTTGCAACTCACGCTTATGATATGCTTTCATTGCGGTTGCAATCAATGCTACACGTTCATTGCTACATTTAAGCATAACATCGCCAAGTGCGTCAAGCTCAAATTCCATATTCATTTACTCCTTGGTTGATTGATTGTGATAGATACTCATTTGTTTGTTGCATTTGTTTGATACAAACGAGTATCTTAAATACTCTAACTTTCCCCGTTTGAAATGTCAAGTTAAAAGATGAAATCTTTAGCATTTAAATCAGCAGATGTAATTTGTTTGATTGAATGACATTTAGATTATAGCATAAAAGATTTGATTTGTCAAGAGGACAAAAAAAATAAGCCCAGCGATTAAACTGGGCTCGGAAGTTTGAGGGAGATGAGTTTGGATTGATTAGGCTGCAAGCTCTTCAAAATCAGAGAAGTCAGTGTCAATATCCATATCATCGACTTTTTGATCTCGTGTTTCAAGCCAGTTTTCGAGAACTGCAGGATCAAGGCCTTTATCACGTGCCCGCTTGATCATGACATTGATAATGAGTTCCCATTTCTCTTGCGGAATCTTACCGCCGAACTGGCTTTCAGCAAATGCAGCAGATTGTAGGCATTGCTTCAAGATATTGGTGGTCATGTATTTGATGCCCTTCTTTTTAAGAGCAGATACCATTTCAGGTGCAAGTTCTGTGAAGGTTTTGAGGCTCTCTTTCCCACGAGCAGATGTTATGAATTCCTTCACACTGAATGGAAGCTTGTTCATCATGCCATCTTTTGATGATCGTGCAGCGTTGCCAAGCTTTGTGAAGAATGCAGTTGTGAGAGTGTCACGCACGAATTTGGTGCCATCGTCAGTTGTGAGGATTACGTCAGGATCAGGTACCGCAGCGATAACAACTCGTGTGATAACATTGCCTTGCTCGCCACCAGTTTGCTTGCCAACTGGAATTACACCAAGGCCGTAACCATCATCTCCACCGAATTGGTAATCTTTTGGAAAGTTGGTGACGATTTTCGAATCACGGAATTGATTGGCTTCCGTGCCACGCACACCGGGGATTGCATTGATAGCTGCGATGTATGCGTTACCAAATTCTTGAATTTCATCCGGCGCAAAGTATTTACGTTTCACGTCATTAAGCGAGGCGAATGTGATCACAGATTGTTCGGCTGCGTTTGCAGCTTGATCAGTATTTTCGATTACTGTGGTATCAGACATTTTGTTTCCTTTCGGTTGGTGGATTGGTGGATTACTTTTCCAACTGATTAGTAGAGTTATTTTACAAAAGATAGATAAAGCTGTCAAGCATTTTTTTGTGATTGAGCTATATTTTTTTATCGTTCAACGTCGATTTGAAGCTGATTGATATCTTTTAATAAGGGTACGTGATTTTATCTTTTGATCGAAACATTTCATAACGTAACTTATTTCCTAACAATAACAAACGAATTCGAGGATATGGGGGTGGATGCGAAATGGCATTTAGTTGTGTATGAATAGATTGTAGGTAAGGATGTAGTTTAGAAGATTATTAAATTTATAAATTTTGAGATAACCCCCTATATGAATAACCATCATTGGATGACACCTAATTACATCACTCATTAACTATTAAATGGCATTTGGAAACATATTCGAGGGGGCAAGATTTGAAAATTTGACGTTATTTGTTATGAAATGTTATGTTAGTGAAATGTTAGGATTGTTTCTAACAAAAAAGTTCATTGACAGTGAATTTAGTTCTTGACTTTTGAGTCTTTATATGCTATGGTGATTTGAATAGTGAGAATAGTAGTTAATCAACCAACCAACCGGATTAATTATTATGGCCAAACATATCACAAAAGATGAGAAAGTAACCGGTTATGCTGCTCGCGTAACGGATTTGCTTGTTAATATTCAGAATGATAAAATCGATGAGAGTATACAATTCATTCTGAATAATATCAAACGTATTAATAATAATAATATTGATGATTGTAAGGTTTATTGCAATAAAACAGGTAAGCATATTACATCTATTTCGATTACAGATTTTAAATATCTCGTATCAATGCATGGATTTGATAAGGCTAAAGAAATTCTACAGATTACATCATTGCAATATACTGATCCACTTTGGCTTTTCACCGATGGAGAAAGATTGGATTATCTTAAAGCTTTTGATCCAATAGGTTATTGCATTTATGCAGCGAGTAGAGTTTATAACACACAGTATATAACTGAAAATATTATTAGAAAAGATAGTAAATTTGAAAAGAAATTTAAACTTGCGCGTCATGAGTTTATTGTACAACTTCGTAAACAATTAGATAGTCAAGCAATTGATAAATCAGAATTAAATAAGCTGAATGAATTAATGAGTAGATATCTGCAGCTAATTCATACAGGCAAAGCTAAGTCATTTATTCAATTCTCAGAAGTTGATCCGAATAAGCTAACAATAGAAATAATGGAAACTGACATTATTGCAAATATAAAATCAATAATCAAGTACTATCAAAAAACTGGGTTAATCAAACCAAACATGACTGCAGCCGATGTTATACATATCAAATCTAAACTAAAAGGCTATAGCAATTTCCGCACACAACAAAGTGTTAAAGGTATCACAGACACAGACATCTATTTCCAAGAACTTGGAGAAGCATTTATTGATTTCTCAATTCCAGGTATAAAAACAACTATGATTACAGTTGGCTATGCTGATCAATCTGAATGGCATCAAGAACAGAAGAAAAAGGCTGAACAACAAGCAATCAAATCACAACTTCACACCACTGGTCAACCTCTTGTTCTCAATTTCGTACAGAAAGATTAATTATGCAATTGATTGGTAATGTAAATACATTCATGTTTAATCATTTTGGAGCTATTGACCGCAGAAAATATGTACAACAATTAGTCACACTTAGAAACAGCAACGAAGCAATTGTCAGCTTATTAATGAGTATCAAAGTCTATAAATCAAATAAAATAAAATCAGCGCTTGGATACGCCTATTTGAAACGAGATGAAATTAGATTACACCCAGGGTTATTTGATCAAGATGATATCCTTTACACAGAATTAGAAGCTACATTTATTCATGAATTATGTCATCATGCTGTATGGAAAATATATGGAAATGTAGACTCTCATGGCATTGAATGGAAATATACTATGTGGCATCTCGGACATGAACCTGAAGTCACGCACAATGCACCAACGAGAAAATATAGACAAAGAAAGTTCAATCGCGATGTTGAAGAAATTCTTGAACAGTTATCTTTTTGAGGATTAGTTATGAACATATTCGTACTCGATACTGATCCAAAACATGCAGCAATCTACCATTGTGATAAACATGTACCAAAAATGATTGTAGAAACTGCACAAATGATGTGTACAGCACATAGAATTCAAGACGTGAATAAAACACATTCAAAACGGCTATACAAAGCTACTCATATAAATCATCCATGCACAAGATGGGTACGCGAAAACACAGCAAATTACGATTGGACAGTTCAATTATTAGGCTATTTGCTAATTGAATATACTAAACGGTTCAAAAAAACTCATAAAACATATAATATCTATGCTAAAATATTCTCTCCACCAAACAATATGCAAAAATCATATGAACGAACACCATTTGTGCAATGTATGCCAAATGAATATAAATTAGTTGATACAACCTTAGCTTACCGTGCTTATTATATAGTCGAAAAAGCACGTTTTGCTAAATGGGAACGTGGAACTGAACAACCTTATTGGTGGCCAAAATGACTCCAGAGATTAAACAAAAGTGGATTGAATTGCTGCGATCTGGTGAGATTGAACAGTGTAGGAATTATTATGTATTAGATTGGGATAAGTCTAAAAAGCCACAATATTGCGCATTAGGAGTTTTAAATTATTTAGTTCAAGATCAAACGGATAAAGATTGTGAACAACAATTAACAGAAGATGAATCATTAAAAATCCTTGGACTAAATGACATTTCAAAATTATCCTTTCCACAAATCGCAGACTGGATTGAGAAGAATATACAATGAAACAAAAATACAAACAACCTTGGATTGACGCGCTAAGAAGTGGTAAATATAAGCAAGGACAGTATAGACTATATAATGAAGACCAAGATACTTATTGCTGCTTAGGTGTGTTATGTAAAATAAATAATCTTGAATCATATAAAAATGAATCTGATTTAGAAACATACTTTAGATTTAATATCAGATCAAGTTCAGTAGGTTTACCTGTTTTATTCAGTAAAAAAATAAATATTACACCAATGCAAGAAGCTAAATTAACATCTATGAATGATAGTTACATATCATTTGAAGAAATAGCTAATTGGATTGAGCAAAATCTATGATTGACAATAGATGGAACGATCTAGCTTTCGACGCTGACATTGATCATCAATATCTATGCACAGCTATTGAATTACCCGGACTTTGCCTAGATGAATTAGATGATGTTTGCGACGGTGCTAATTCAAATGATCATCAAGGGTTTGCAGGGCAACATACACGAAATGGCAAATTACTTGCTGCTAAAACATTAGCGGGTTATAAATGGCAACCACATGATGTTAGATGGTTAAAAAAGACAATTCCTCACTATATGAATACTCAATTAGATTGGGTTGATAAGAAACAGTTCAGTATAGGAATTTTATACTGGGAATATGTATCTAAAATTAATCGAGCAATGTTTGTATTAGAACAAACCTTAAATACAATTAATGGATTAATAATCTGGCGAAATGATACTGCAATAATTGGATACTATAAAACTTTTCCACTTGATAATATTAAACAAAAAGACTATAATTTTATGGCTAGTTTACAAATTGCTGCTAAGAAAAACAAAGCTACAAGTAAACAAGTCTATTGGATGAAAAAGATGATGCAAAAATATTGGGGGAAGATATGATCTATTGTATACTAGAAATACAATTTAATTATAGAACAGATGAAATTAAACATCAAGTTGTAATACACGATCTAACTGCAGATCAAGCTATACGAGAAAAATATCGTTTAGACCAAATATACCCAGATAAACAATACACCATAGTGATACAAAATTAAAATGACTAAACCATTCTCTCAATTACTGTCAGAAGCTAAAGAGCGAAGAAATGAAAGAATTCATCAACAAAATATGTACCCCAATCTTATGCGCGATGCAGACGCCGCTCTCCTTCCAAGAGATATTATTGTGTTGCCTTGTGATGTTTCTGATTGTGATGTATTAAAAGATTCTGTTTGTGATTATATCGTTGGTAAAATTGATCGCAATCCATTAGAGGAGTAAAATTATGGAATATAAAAATCATCATATATTTGAAATGACCAACACAGGAATGATGGATTGTGAATTTCGGCTAAATAAACTTGAAGCTTTGTATATATGCGATATTATGACACGTGAATTGCTTGAAAAAGCTAAAAATGCTAGAAATTCTGGACAATTTGTTTCAGCAGAAGTGTATACTAGAAAACATAAGAAATACGAAAATATTACAAGAATATTAACAACAAAAGAAACTAAGGAAATAAACAATGTCTGAACCGTTCTCGCTAAACATAATTGGCGCACAATTTGCGGATAAATCTAAAAAAGAGAATCCGCCAAAAAAACTTTCTGCTGACATCTTGTTCGGAACTGGTGTTAATAAAAAGGTTATTTCAAAAGCGGAAACACTTAGGAAAAAAGAATCACAACAAGTAGAGAATACTACGATAACATCAAGTGAAGCTGAAGATATTCTCGACGTGCCAGTCATTGAGCTTGAAAAAGAACAGGACGATATAAAGCTTGATGAATATCAACTGACTGCATTATCTGGATTACGTACGCAAAAATATGGAACACTAATTGGCGCTGCAGGAACTGGAAAAACAACAACTGTCAAAAGATTGGTGCAGGTGCTAGAATCAACAGTACCCACAATCGATCTTAATAAAACACAAATGCGAGAAACTACAGATAATTATAACGTAGCAATTTGTTTTTGTGCATTTACGGGGCGGGCCGTTCAGCAAATGAAATTGAATTTGCCAAAAACTTATCATCCAATGGCAAATACAATACATGCCACACTTGGATATGCTCCAGTTATTGAAACATATCTAGATGAAGAAGATAATGTATGGAAAGAGCGTAAAGTATTTCGCCCTACATTTACAGCAGATAATAAATTAGCATATAAAATTTGTATCGTAGATGAAGCAGGTATGACACCAATTAATTTATGGAATGAATTACTCGCAGCACTGCCGAATGATTGTAGGATTATACTAATTGGAGATATAAATCAACTACCACCAGTATTCGGCCATAGTGTACTTGGCTATGCAATGATACATTGGCCAACTTTTACGCTCGAAAAACTACATCGAAACGCCGGAGTTATTGCCCAACAAGCTCATTTGATATTAAAAGGTTTATATCCTAATCCAAATCTGGATAAAACTAAGTTTATGATTAAAAAATTACCGGACGGAAGTGTGAGTGCAGCAGATAAAATATTTAATGCGATTGTTGCGCTTCATAAGATGGGTAAATTTGATCCATTCAAAGATGCTCTAATTGTACCTCAGAATAAGGGGACACTTGGGCAATTGAATTTGAATAGCCGTTTGGTTCTATATTTCAACGCAGAAAAGAAAGATGAAAATGGCGCTATATTAAATAAACGAATTGTCATTTCAGCAGGTTATGTACATGTAACATACGCTGTTGGCGATAAAGTTATGTTGTTGCAAAATGACCGCAAACGTGGTTTAACAAACGGTATGACTGGCATTGTTGTGTCTATTCATTCTAATGCTCGATACACTGATAGCAAAGGAATTGGTCATGCAACTATGGAAAAACTTGACGATGGGTTTTCGCTAGACACAGATGGTCTGGAGGAGGATTTTAATAAACTTGCTGACGAAGCTTTATTAGATGCTGATGATGAGAATGATATAAATCAGCAACAAGCTTCTCATATTATGACAGTTAAATTCACCGGCGCGGATGGTGGAGAGGAAGTTACATTCTCAACATCTGGACAATACAGAACTGTTTGTCACGCATACGCACACACTTGTCATAAATCGCAAGGTACAGAATATCCAACAGTTGTGATTGTTTGTCACTCAGCTAACGCGGTTATGTTGAATAGAGAGTGGCTTTATACCGCAGTTACACGATCTCAAAGTAATGTGGTTATTCTGTGTAATGATAGAGGATTGATGCAAGCTGTTAATAAGCAAGTCATTGATGGCAAAACTGTTGAGGAAAAAGCTAAACAATATTTAGCCCTTTCAAAAAGTGAGTTTAATGAACAACCCGATCTTCCAGAACCACAGATAATTGAGGTAGAAGAAAATGAGTGATGCAGTTGAGTTTCTTAGCAAGCAAAGTAACGCAAGTGACATCTTATTTTTAAACATTGATATCAGTGAAAAAATAATGTGTATATTTGACGGAAGCAATTTCTTTTCAACAGTTCAGATGTTGGGAACTAATTATAAATTCAATTTCAGCGCGTTTAAAAATGCGTTAGAAACTCATGCATTTGTAGTTAGAGCTAATTATTACACTGCTACAATCATACATGATGATGGGTATGACCCGCTCAAAAAATTGACAGATTATTTAGCCTATAATGGGTATAATGTGATTACTAAAGAAGGTAAACAATATGAAAATAAAGATGGTGAAATAAAACGAAAAGGCAATATGGATTGTGAAATGATCGTAGATATGCTAGTCGCTTCTGGCTACACAGATCATTATATTCTAGCTTCTGGTGATGGAGATTTTGTTTATTTAGTGAAAGAATTACATCGTAGAGGTAAACGAGTTACATTATTGTCATCGCTAAAAACAGAACGGCAAATTTGCAGTGATGAACTACGGAGAGAATGTGACGGATTTATTGAATTAGCAAATTTATTGGATATAAGAGAATCCGATGGCTCATAATACAAGAGAAGAGCGGGAGGATATTTTAAAGATTGTGAAAAAGCATATGAATTTATATGATGCTGGGAGTGCCGAAGAATTGGTGCTAAAGAATGTGGAGCATGATATTAATTTACGAACAAGAAGTTTTAGAAATGGAGCTAAAGCGCGTAAATTATCAGAAATGGTAGAAACATCTACATGTAAGCTACCCGGCTGTAACAAACGGATTACATTTGAACAGTTTAGTCGGAACATAAATCAGGAATATTGCAGTACACGTTGTTCAGCATTGGCGCGTGAAAGTCAAAAAAAGTGGCAGAAATTCATGAACGGAAAGGATTAATAATGGCTGAAACAAGGGCGGCAAAAGTTTGTGAAAATTGTGAATTTTGTTCAAAGGAGTTTATGCATCTTGCCACTAAATATGTTTGTAGAAGAAACGCACCAAGTGTCACAAAATATAATAGTCAAACAAGTAAGTACGCATTCTGGCCACAAGTAGACAGGTTTAAAGATTGGTGCGGTGAATTTGAGATGAAAGAGGAGGTTGATGAAAAATGAGTTATAATCAATTAGACCGTGCCGGGCAGGAATTAATTAAAAGAATTTCCAAGGGCCGTCCAATTTCTGATAATTTAGAACTTATGAGTATATTTACGCCATTGTTTATCAATGATTGTATCAAACAAGGCATCATTGCTAAAGGTCCAAATTGGGTACTGGAAATAAAAAATGACGATCAGAATCGTAAATGATAAGATAATCTGGAAAGATGTGGAAGTTGGTGAACTTTATCCAAGTAAAAAAATTGGAGTTGTTAATCTAGAAGAATTTAAACAACAATTAACACTTTCAGATATAAAATACGAAATGATTTGGGATGCATTTGATTACATTGTCGAAGATCAATATCGTGAAGCAGTTTTAGATTGGTATCGCAATTTAGAAGTAGATTATACAACACTTTGTTCATTAAAACATTGGATGGAGAATAACTAATGCCACAAACTTCTGAAGATAGATTTAATCGATGGTGGGGTAATGTGCATCCTAATGCAGCAGAAAGATACGCTTGTGAGTTTCTAGAGATGCGAGGGTATGAATTAACTATTCCAAACTATATGTGGAGAATGCCGCCTGGAAGATTGTTTATGACATCTCATGAGCATGATGCGGTTATGTATTTAATTGAGGAATGGGATTTTAATGGATGTTTTTATGCTCCGCAAGATCAAATTCATTTGCTGGAATATAAACCTCAATGATTAAATGTTCAAATTGCGGTTACACCGTGGCACATTTATTAAATACGAATGATGACATGTTAGATAGTTACATCCTATGTCATGAATGTTTTGGAGCGTTTCAATTACTGCAAATCTTGCTCGGAAATGATACACAAAAACAACAAGAAGCGTATGATATAAGATTTAGTCCAGTAAGATATAATTCAGAAGGTGTGTTAAATCGTCACTTCGCTTACCGCTACTATGAGGAAAAAGTGTTAGGTAAAAAAGTTATTATATAAAATGTTAGTTTCATGAAACTTTTTACTTGACTTTTTGGGCAGAGTAGGGTAGTATATAGATTATGAGTACAAGACGTAAAAGTAAAGTAAAAGACACGTTGTTAAAATTCATCAAAACAACAAAAGATGGAGAGAGTTTCACTTTTGTTGTGGATGGTGATAAAATAGTTGCTGCAAATTTTATTCATAGAATGCGAGTTGAGTTGTCGAGATTACGTGAACAAGTTCGTCAAAAATTACACAAAGTTCCAAATCATTTCAAAGTTTATGTTGAAAATATTGAAGAATATGAAGTTAATGAAAATGGTAAAGTTAAAGTAAAATCAAAAGTTACATTGATGAGAACTACAGGGTATAAGAATTTAACTCCAGAGCTTGAAGAAGCTTTGCAAGACTTGGTTGTGGAAGTTTGATATGAGTGATATAAATAAATTGTTGGGTTTGACTGGTAAGAGTGGTAAGCCGGAAGAGTATGAAAAGAATTTAGAAGCCACTGAAACTAAAAATCCTTTAGATGCGTTAAAGAATGTTATGGGTTCAGCACCAGAAACTACAGCTTTAGATAAAATTGCTAATCAACAAATAACCATCGATGAACCTGAACAGCCGGTTGATTTAGAAAGCGCGGGTATCGAGCCTATTAAGACATTTGTGTTTGATGACCAACCTGATAAATATCCAGCCGATGTTTTGGAAGATATTGAGCAGTCTATTAGAATTTTACAAGGATCGTTTGAAAATCCAGAATTGGTAGGTAATGCTATTAATTCTCTAGTTGGGAAAATTCAGGAACATGACTTTCTGAAAGACATTCTTGCACCAGAAGCTATGGGGTTGATGGTGCGAGGCTTACGAGAAAGCTATGGGATAACTATTCGTAAGAAATCTAAGACACAAAAGAAACGAGAACAGAGGATCAAAGATCAAGCTGAAGTTGATGAATTGTTGAAAAATTTTGATCTGGATTTATGATGAGCAATATGATTGATACATATGATCCTTACGGAATTGATGAGTTAAGAATATCACATTCCAGCAGGCAATTGTTTAAATCTTGTCCTAGAAAACTAGAGTTTAGGAAATTTCTATCTCACACAGGTTGGGATGATAGCATAGCTGCGGCAGTTGGTCGAGCATTACATGAAGGATATCAGGAGTATTTGGTATCTAAAAATATAGATCGTGCAATGTTTAAAATGATGGCTGCATATCCTATTGATATGTGTGCTAATCCAATGTGGAAATATTCGATGGAGGAGTGTTATGCAACTTTACAAAAACTTTGTCAATCTGGACATCTCATTGATTATGAATTGGCTACAATCCGCCAACCTTCTGGAGTGGTTAGTAGCGCTATTGAAGTCCCTGCTAGCATAAGATTGAAAGGGTTTAATCTTAAAAACGATGGGCATGTTTTTATAGATCGACCTAATTATATACCTGTCTTTTATGATATGTATATTGATGCAATCATGTTTGGTAAATTGACAGGGGAGTATATTATTGTTGATTTGAAATCGACTAAGCAGGATTTGAGTAAATCGGTTTATCGGTTTCAATTTGATGATCAACTTCTTCCTTACGCACTTGTGCTTGAGAGCATATTGGGTCGAAACATTGATACATTGACATTTAAATATTTAGTTGTTTATGTTGATATACAAAATCCTGAAGTTAAGTTATTTGAATTTAATAAATCAAGACATGATATCCAAGAATGGGCGCGTGGTTTGTTAATGGATGTTATGAATATTAAAAGTATGTATAACATGCGTTGGTTCCCCAGGAACGGTAATAGTTGTTTGAGTTTTAGTCGGCCTTGTACTTATTGGGATGATTGTCAATATAATGATGTGAATACGCGGGCTAGGTTGATTAAAATGGAAGGAAAAGATCAAGAGGATGATAATAATAAGCGTCAAGAAATGAACCCTTGGATAACTGTAGATTTGGATTTAGTAGCATGATTAAATTTACTCATAGTTGTAGCAAACATGGACATAGATTTGAGCCTAGATATGATAAAATTTTGCTAAGTGCTGACGATATAAATAAAATACATTTTGATGATATGCCGCTTAGTGTAGCTGCTAAATTTATTGATAGTATGATAGAAACAATTTATGTATGTGACGTTTGTGTATATTGTGGCGTAACAGTTTATAGAGATTTATCATGAACAAACAACTAGCAATCAGTGTGGAAGCTTGGAAGAAATTATCACATGATGATAAGATTAGATATACCTACAATATGTCGACAAGAGAATTTGATCCTACACCAAAACAAGAGATTAGTTATTATTGGTACGAGAAATTATCAGAAGAAAGGAAAAAGGATTTTGTTTGGGACACTTCATCTCAGCGTTATCAATTAAAAGGGAGTCGTGAAGATGGTGGAAGTTAAGTTTACACATAGTGAAGCTATTGAACTTGATCAAATGCTTAGTCGTTCTCATGAAAGAACGGCGGATAAAAATAGGCGCGTATTGTTGTCGAGTATGATTGCAAAACTCTACCGTGCAATGAACACAAAGAAAAAGAAATCTAAGAAATGAGAGTACAATACAATCCACCAGTGTTTCCTCAATACACAGCACCGCGAGGTATGCTGGTGGATTGTATGGAGTGTCAAGCACTTTGGTATTATTATCTTTTGGCTAAGAAACAATTGGAACTATCAGAAGAGAGTATTGTATTAGAAGGCACTGTGCATTACAGGCCGAAGTATTTAAATATGTTTCAAGGAATCATTACGTTATACGGTGTCAATCCTGAGCGTGTTGTGAAATTTTGGCCCTACGTGGATAGACAATGTGAACAAATGAATATGGGTAAGTTGCCTGATCGGGATGAAATTAGATTTAATCAGATAGTGAGGATTCAGTGATGGGTGATCTTACCTACGAAACAACTAACAATAATCGTACAACCAATCTACTTCTGTATGGTAATGCAAAGACTCGTAAAACTACATGGTGCGGTATGGCTGCCGCTATGGGTTTGCATGTCTATATATTTGACGGAGATAAAGGTGCTGATGTTTTAATGCAGTTACCAAAAGATTTGCACAAGTTTATCCACATTATTAATTGCTGGGACGAACCTGGTGGCGCAAACTTTCAGGAATTTGTTGCGAGATTTATCAAGCGGTCACCTTTCTATTGGAATGACACTAAGCGCAGAACAGAAGCGTATTTAGGGAAACCGTTTTCAGAAACTGATTCATATTGGTTCATCCAACCGAAATTGATTAATCCGTCTATGTTTATCACAATCGATAGTTGGACTAAGCTTGTGATATCGATCACTATGAACTATGCTATGAGTAATAAGATTGACTTAAGCAATCCTGAACAGTTGGAAAGTGATAAATGGACTTACTTCCGACATGCAGGAACTATTGCTGATTTTGCCCTCAATCAATTTCATGGAATGAATTCGCATATAGCTATTG
>JANQRR010000038.1 GCA_028284465.1 Gammaproteobacteria bacterium
CAAGGGTATGGCTGTTCGCCATTTAAAGTGGTACGCGAGCTGGGTTTAGAACGTCGTGAGACAGTTCGGTCCCTATCTGCCGTGGGCGTTGGAGATTTGCGAGGAGCTGCTCCTAGTACGAGAGGACCGGAGTGGACGTACCTCTGGTGTTCCGGTTGTCACGCCAGTGGCATTGCCGGGTAGCTAAGTACGGACGGGATAACCGCTGAAAGCATCTAAGCGGGAAGCCTCCCTTAAGATGAGATCTCCCTAGCCGTTAAGGCTACTAAAAGTGTGTTGAAGACGACGACGTTGATAGGCTGGATGTGGAAGCGCAGTAATGCGTGGAGCTAACCAGTACTAATTCACTGTGCGGCTTGGTCATATTAACTAAAGTGTTTGATGAAACTGTTTAAGTTGATTTACTACCGATTTATGCCTGGTAAAAAGAGCGAGCGGGTACCACCTGAACCCATCTCGAACTCAGCAGTGAAAACGCTTTGCGCCGATGATAGTGTGGGGTTCCCCACGTGAAAGTAGGTCATTGCCAGGCTCCCAATTCCAAACCAAAGGGGTCAAGCAAATTGCTTGACCCCTTTTTTATTATCTATAAAAGCACATTATTGTTTTTTAAGAGTGAGAAAATACAACAGTACTATTTGAGGAATTTAACTTTTCGACCGCCGCTATCGCATCGTTAACTTCAGTTGGCTCCGCACGTTTATCATTATCATTAACATCACGAATAAAATCATTTTCAAAACTTTTATAAGCCAATATAACAAATCTATCCTGAAAAATATCTTGAAGAATAGTTTCAACGTGACATTTTGCTGCTTCGGTAGTTGTTTGAGGACATGAAGATTCTAATTTTTGATAGAAAATATTTGGAGGAGTTTCATTGCTAGCTGAAAATGTTTGTTTTTCGAAAAGATTGCGGTAAGGCGCGTTTCTAAGCAAATTTATTTCAGCGTCGCGACCTATTTGGAGGTAGGATCTTAACAAGAAATGCAAATTCCATTGCCATATGTCCTTTTATTTAATTGCTAATGGTAGAGTATATTAAATAAGCTCAGGTTATTTGTAAAGTATTTATAGCTAGCTGCTTGCTAATACCATAGGAGAATCTTTGCCAGTTGACGAAGAAGAAGTGCTCGCATTACTTTTATTGGTGGCAGGAGGTTTTATTGGTCTAATTGGAGCTGAATAAAGAGACCCGATTTGAGATTTCGGCACTTTTTGTTTATTAGTATTTGCACTAGATTTTTTGCTAAGCTTATATTTTAAATATATTAAACTTGTTACTAATCCTAGAGCCACCGCTCCACCAGCAGTACCCGCTGTTAACATTAGCATGACAAGAGTAAAACGATAGGGGTGTTTTTTTGCATAATGTTTCGGATAATAAAATAATGTTGCTAATCGACTTAGCTTTGAATTTGATGGCTCAGGCTCAAGAAGTTTTTCAATAGAATCTTGTGCTCGCTTACCAGGCAACTCTGAAGTTGTTGTCTTTTTTAAACTAGTTCCAGATTTTTGTGAAGGTGTTGATGATGTTTTTTGTTTTGATGTTGTTTTATTTTTTTGCTCAGGTTTAGGTTGTTGTGGTTCTGTTAATTCTATTTTAGCTTTACGATGTTGTTCGATTTGTTTAGATATTTTATCAATACCATCACGTGTTGTAGCTGAAGAGATAACATATTCGCTTTTCTTTTTTTTATTATCCAATGCTTGTTGTAATTGTTCTAAAAATCCTGGTGCAGCTTTTTCTTCTGACGCATCTTTTTGCGTCGTATCTTGTTCGTTTGTATTAGAATATTTATCAGATTTAGTGCCAACAATAAGCATAGATGGCGGTGTTTCTCCTAAATGACGATGTTCCATTAAATATTTAGCATATTTAGCTGCGGTAAATGCTTTAATGTTTCCTTTGTCGTCTGTTGCTTGTAGTGTTCCGTCTGCTTTGAGTTTGGATAAATTAATGCAGACAACAAATAGATCGGCATCTTTATAATAAATAGACAAATAATTTTTTTGATCGCCGGGGATATCCCAACAGGCAAATTGAGATGCATAAGATTGTCTTACCATCATAGAACGACTAGTCGTTCCTTTAGAACGATAGCCATCCGAAGTAAGACATTTTATAAGATCAGTTTTCCCCGCATCAGTATCGCCGATAAATACGACTTTAAATTTAGTGTTTGTAGTCATGCAATTATCCTTTTGCCAACGATTTACGAAGTTAAAATAATAAAGAATTTTTAATCTTGACCGTATGAGTATGTATTCTTTTTTTGATTCTAGAGTTTAATTATAGCACCTTTTCTGAGTTTGCAAGGCCACATTGCACTTGCCATAAATCAGCGTAGCTTCCTTGTAGTGCCAATAAATCGTCATGATGGCCTTGTTCTACCACTTGGCCATCACGCAGCACTAAAATACGGTCAGCATCGCGAATTGTGGACAATCGATGAGCAATTATTAATGCAGTTTTTCCAGCAGTGAGTTTATCTAAATTTTGTTGGATTTCGCGTTCGGTTTCAGTATCTACCGAACTAGTAGCTTCATCCAAAATAATAATCGGTGCATCTTTTAAAATTGCGCGAGCGATACTTAAACGTTGACGTTGTCCACCCGAGAGTTTAATACCTCTTTCGCCAACAATTGTGTCATATTGATCGGGCAAGCTCATAACAAAATGATCCAAATGCGCCATTTTCGCTGCGGCAATAATCTTTTCTCGCGAAACACCATCAAATCCATAAGCGATGTTTTCTGCAATGGTGCCATGAAATAAATACACATCTTGGCTTACTAAGGCAATATTACGCCGCAGATCATATAAACTTAAGCTGCGAATATCATGGCCATCAATTTTAATGGCGCCATCAGTAACGTCATACAAACGCAGCAGTAATTTAATTAATGTCGATTTGCCTGCGCCAGTATGCCCAGCAATCCCAATGGTTTCACCAGCAGCAATACGAAAATCCAAATCATTTAAAATCGGTAAACTGTGATGATAACTAAATTTAACATGTTCAAAATGAATATTGCCTTGGGCGCGTTGCAATGGGATAGGTTGTTGCGGATCACGGATCGTTGGCATCGTGCTAAGTAATGAAAACGTTCGTCTAGCGCTTGCTTGGGCGCGCGCATATTCATCTAACGTGGTGCCTAATCGTGTTAATGGCCATAACAAACGTTGGATCAACATGGAAAATACAACCAATTGCGCGATGGTTAAATGGTTTTTGCCATTTAAAATCCAATAGCTACCAACTAATAACGTGCCACCGAACCCTATGGCAACAGCTAAGCGGATCAGCGGAATAAATAACGCACTTAATTTAATGGCGTGATAATTTGCTTGACGGTATTCTGCAGATGATTTTGCAACACGATCAGTTTCAAACTTTTCTGCAGTAAAACTTTTAATAACAATGATCCCGCTTAAGTTGTTTTCTAAGCGCGCGCCAAGTTCACCAACTTTTTGCCGAACTAACTGATAGCGCGGCGCAATATATTTTTGAAAAATCAAACTGCCCCAAATAATTACCGGAATTGGCGCCATGCCAATTAATGCAAGCTGCCATGAGGTTGAAAATAAAATGTAACAGGCGAAAATAATCAGTGTAGCTAATTGCACTAAATCATTTAAGCCAGTATTTAAGAAACGTTCTAATTGATTAACGTCGTCGTTGAGCATTGCTAAAGTTTCGCCGACGCGATGATGTTCGAAGAAAGCTATTTCTCGCGCTTGAATGCGTTCATACGTTGCCATGCGTAAATCATGTTGCACGCGCTGCGCTAAAGTCATAAAACCAATGCCATACATCCATTCAGTGAGGCTTTCAATCCCAAAAATAAATACGGCAAGAAAAGCGAGAAAGATTGCCATGTGCCAGGGATCAGTGGGACTGACGAAATAACTGATCCACGCTGGCGGTTGCTTGCTCAATGCTGCAATCACCCAACCTACCAATAGTGGTGGCATTAAGTCTAAGATTTTATTTGCAATGCTGGATAATATTGCAAACCATACTCGCAAGCGGTAAGTGCGCAAAAATTTAAATAATCTACGCATAGGCTGCTTAACGGCGTTTAAGTTGATAGCTGAAGTTGCTGTTGCCATGATGTGCTTCAATATTGTTAATAAGAAGCACAATTATATAACAAATTGTGAACAACACAAAGAATTCAAAGGTAAAATTGATCACTCTAACTTAGTGACATGCCTACGCCGGGTCGTTGCACAGTGTCCTCGTCTTTAACCTGAATAGTTTCAGCATCAAGAGAAACTTGGGTGACGCCAGCAGATTGGTCATCTGTAGCAGATTGTTCGCTTTGAACTGATGGTTTAGGACCGTTTTTCTCAGTGGCTTCTTGGTGCACAGTAGCTGTTTGGTTAGTGCTACCGAGCTCCTTTAAAATACCTGTTGAAGAAGTAGGGCCTTCAGCACTAGAAGTCGGTGTTTTGCTTGTAACGCTAGTTGCTGGTGCCGAAGCCGAGGCTTTAGTATTAGTACGTATGAGAAGGTGTGATAATCCTACCAAAACAGTAGCAACACATGTTCCAATAGTTAAACCAACAGAAGCTCCAACCGTGCCCGCAATTGCGTATTTCAAAACAATATCTAAACCGGCAAAGGTAGCGCCTGCAAGAGGCACTAATCCACCCGTAAATACGGCTAAAGCGCCAGCCGCTGCCCCAACGGCTAAGCCTGCTGCGATCAAAAGCACAAACGCACTAAAGCGCCATGGGTGTTTCTTAGCATAACGACCGATAGCATTGAATGGGGTTGCTAATACTTTTCCTGGGCTATGCCAAAATGAATTCTCTCGCACGGCTTTTTTAACAGTTTGAGTGGCCTTTTTGATTTGATATTTTTTATTTTTCGATAGTTCTTCTTGTGTTTTACTTTCTTTTTCTGCCTGTTTTAGTAATATTTCGAGTGAATTTCTTTTAGGATCTAGAGAAGATTTCTTTTGTTCTTCAATCATTGTAGGTATGTTTTCGATTGCTGTAATGATACTCTCGAAGCCAGGTTCAGGGTTTCCCTTAGCAATCTCCATCAAACAGGGTTTTTGATCCTTAGCAATAGCAATGTCTCTTTCACAATCGTCCTCACAGCGTTGGTTAAATTCGTTTTGTAGATTATTTAAAAAATCCTTAATGGTTGCTTTTTTTTCTTCCGTAAGGTTATTGCTAAAGTTTGCGCCGTTAAAAATTATAGGTATATATATATATGGTTTTTGGTTAAGATGTTCTTTTAGGTACTCATTTCTTAGATACAGAGCATATTCTGCGAAAGTATATTCCTTGTCTTTTTCAGCAAGTATATTTTTTGGTATTTTGATTTTTGTTTGGTTTTCTATTTTTTGTATATTGCTAACATCAATGTTGATGATGATTGCTTGAAGTTCTCTACTGAAGCACAGAGCCATATTAAGAAAGTTTTTATTATTATGAGGATACACTTTAAAGATGCTATTATTAGCAAAGAAAGTTTCTGGGAATCTAAGTGGGGTTTGCGCATATCCAGTATGGGTTGGGGCAAGTTGTTTAGCGAGAGCAAGATTTTCTTGTTCACTATCACCTACGATTGCTATTTGTAAGTCAGAATGACCCATAAACCCAGGCATTGCTTAGTGTTCCTCTTTCCAATCATCAGTGCATTATAACACAAAGAAAGTTAAATTTTTAGACATTTTGGTGTTTTTTTGAGTTGATTCACAAATTCTATCAAAGACATAGTATAACAAATAATGAGCAATGTGAAGAGGTCACGATACAGTGATATACTCCTTTGCCATTGTGATGAGCGGCGGGATAACGGATATTTCAAGAGGTGAAGCGTGAATACTAGAGTTGATCTTAAGAGAAAAATTAAAGCCCCACATGGGACTAAGCTAACTGCCAAAAGCTGGTTAACAGAAGCACCATTGCGCATGATCATGAATAATTTAGATCCACAAGTTGCTGAAAAACCAGAAGAATTAGTCGTTTATGGGGGGATTGGCAGAGCAGCTCGTGATTGGCAATGTTTCGATAAAATCGTTGCGACATTGCAACAACTCAACGATGATGAAACCTTGTTAATTCAATCAGGCAAGCCAGTTGGAGTATTTCAAACTCATGTTGACGCACCGCGGGTATTAATTGCTAACTCAAATTTAGTGCCACATTGGGCGACCTGGGATCATTTTCATGAATTAGATCGCAAAGGCTTAATGATGTTTGGGCAAATGACCGCAGGCTCGTGGATTTATATTGCCAGTCAAGGCATTATTCAAGGCACCTATGAAACCTTTGTCGAAGCTGGGCGCCAACATTATGACGGCAATTTAACTGGAAAATGGATTTTAACCGCAGGCTTGGGCGGCATGGGGGGTGCGCAACCACTTGCTGCAACCATGGCAGGCGCGTGTATGTTGGCAGTGGAATGCGATCCAACACGAATTGAAAAGCGTTTACAGACACGTTATTTAGATCATCGTACGGATAAATTAGATGAAGCATTACAATTAATTCATACTGCTTGTGCACAAGGCAAAGCAATTTCAGTAGGGTTGTTAGCTAATGCTGCTGATGTTTTACCGGAATTAGTTAAACGCGGCGAAAAACCACATATGGTAACCGATCAAACCAGCGCGCATGATCCTTTAAACGGTTATTTGCCAAAAGGCTGGAGTTTAGAACACGCCGAAAAAATGCGCCAGCAAGATCCACAAGCAGTGATCGACGCTGCTAAACAATCGATGGGTATTCATGTACAAGCAATGTTAGCGTTTCAACAACAAGGTATTCCAACATTTGATTACGGTAATAACATTCGGCAAATGGCATTAGATGTTGGTGTAAAAGATGCGTTTGCATTTCCTGGGTTTGTGCCTGCATACATTCGGCCGTTGTTTTGTCGAGGCATTGGGCCATTTCGTTGGGTGGCATTGTCTGGTGATCCTGAAGATATTTATAAAACTGATGCAAAAGTTAAGGAATTAATTCCAGATGATCCTCATTTACATCGATGGCTAGACATGGCAAAAACGCGTATTCAATTTCAAGGGTTGCCAGCACGGATCTGTTGGTTAGGTCTTGGCGATCGTGCCAAGTTGGGGTTAGCATTTAATGACATGGTAGCCAACGGTGAATTGAAAGCACCGATTGTGATTGGGCGTGACCATTTAGATTCTGGATCGGTAGCAAGCCCTAATCGTGAAACTGAAAATATGATGGATGGTTCGGATGCAGTATCTGATTGGCCTTTGTTAAATGCATTATTAAATACTGCCAGTGGTGCAACGTGGGTGAGCTTGCATCATGGCGGCGGTGTTGGCATGGGTTTTTCACAACATGCAGGTTTTGTGATTGTTGCTGATGGCACTGCTGCTGCGACTAAACGTTTACAACGCGTATTAACTAATGATCCAGCGACTGGAGTAATGCGCCATGCCGATGCGGGCTATGACATCGCTAAAGCATGCGCCCGCGAGCATAAACTAAATTTGCCGATGATAGACTCCTAGAATAACCATTTTTTTTATTAATTAAGAAACGGTACATCATTTATTGCGTTTAGAATTCTTGGTAGCATTCCGAGGATTATTTTCTTGCGATACAGTAATATTGTGTTTAGAGAGTTTCAGGTTCTCATTAAGTGTAAATAGTTTTCCATCGTTGGTAACGACTAAACTATGGTTGACGCCAGCAGCGATTTCACTAACGTTTTTTAGCCCTCTGATTTTTTTAAAGGACCCAGAAGATTCGCCTGTTTTGTTAAATAAAGCCACAGCAGTAAGGGTTAAAGAATAAACGTGACCTTGTTTATCGAGTGCTAGGGACTGAACACTGTCTGTGCCTCCTGCAGAAATAGCCACAATATCCTTTAACCCTGTAAGAAGTGTAGGAGAAATTAATGGGATATGAGACATGATAGTGTTGCTAGTATGAGTTAAAATCGATACTTCATGTTGATTCGAAAGAGCAATAAGCAAACCGTTTCCTGGAGTAATATCAACAATGTTTTCTAAGTTTGGAATTTTTGCAAGTTGTGGTTCTCCGTTTCGAAGTTCTTGCCAAGCTAGTACATAGCCATTTTTAGTAAGTGCATAGGTAAAGCAACTGTTAGCAACTATTTTTTTAATGGTAGGAAGTTTCATTGTTGTATTCGAATTTTTTATATAGCATTGTGTGATCTTTTGTGGCGTTTTAATGATATTGCCGAGCTTAATTTCTCCCCATACAAAAACTTGATCGTCAGCATCAACAGCATAACTTTTATGTGAAGCAGCTGTGACATATTTGATATTTTGAAGAGAAGGAATTTTTGTTGGTAACTTGGTTTCTTCTTTTATATCTCCAAGCCCTAGTTGGCCTTTGAGATTACGGCCCCATGTATAGACATCACCTTTTTTTGTTACAGCTAGTCCAAAATTGGGAGAAATGGCAATGTTAATTATGTTTTTTAACTCAGGAATTTTTTGGAATGACGTATATCTATTATCTCTTCTGGGTAAAGCTAACTGATAAAAGTCATTTTTGCCACATGCATATACTTCACCTTTTTTAGTGATTCGAAAGCAGGCCTGCTTACTAGCAAAAATAGTAGCATTTTTTTGGGAGAGTTTGTTTAGGTGCTCTTTAGAGAGGGAATGCCATAGCGAACAGACTAATGTAGTTCTTGTAAGTGTTTTTTGATCAACAAAACTTAAAACGTAATCCCAAAGCTCATTTGGTAATGCTATCTGTTGGGACTGTTTCAAAGCTTTCTTTTTAACTTTTCTTGCAGTTGTTTTTCTTTTGGTTTTACCAGATTTCTTTTTGACTTTACTTGCCTGCATCTTTAATTCCTCTTTCAGAAACAAAATAGGCAAAAATTTTACCAGAATGGGTTGGTTGTGTCTATAATTTTTCCATTTTTTGCAATTTACAATAGATGCAGCAAATGATCTTAAAGGTCCTAATAATGAGGAAGTATTTAAAACGTATGCGATATTTTGCTGTTATGGTCCTAAATCACGACAAATAACTATTATTAGTATAACACTGCGTCCATAATGATACTTGCAACTGAGCATTCTAAACATGCACTTTTTAGATTAACTTCGTCATTGCGAGCGGAGCGAAGCAATCCAGGATCAGAATAACATAGATTTAATGACGAAATTTATTAAGTTCGCATTTTCATTGACAAGTGATTAGCTATTATTAAAGCCGAATGTCGCAGCATCGTTATTAAGATTTTCTTGGCTTTCGCTCAATAGATATGTAGCTATTTTCTTGACGTTGTTTTGACGTGTTTGCTTATCCTTAGCCCACAATGTTTGTTCTGTTGAGAAGCCTGCCTTAGTATAAATTTTTCTTGCTAAAATTTCTTGTGGAGAAGCAATTTCTGTTGTTGAGCTCGAACTTGCTGAAGGTTTTGGAGTTTCTTCTGCTGCTGTTTGTTCGCGACGTGCAAATCTAGGTGGTGTGGCAGTGTCTAGATAACCTTGAGTTGTTAGTTCATGTGAGGTTTTATTAGGGTTAAACAAGGCTATTAAATTAAATGCTAAACGACGCAGCATGTTGCCACGATCTTCAGCAAAAGTATAATTTTGTTGCCTTAATTCACGACGATAATGTCTTGTGGCATGGATATTCGTTGCTGTAGTTAATTGTTTAGTTGCTTTAAGTTTTGCGGTAATTGAAGAATTTTTTGTGATTTCTTTATCACTTTTTACAGAGAGTATTGCCGCATCTATTAAATTTTTCTCAGGTTCTATCATGCCATTAATGGTTTGTATAGTTTCGCGGATCTTAGTTTTTTGATCTTCCAAATCTTCAGTTGATTTTTTTTGTTTTTCCATTGATTGCAATTTTTTAATGATTAGATAAACAGATTGAACTTTCTTTGCTGCATTTTCTGATCGTCGTTTAGCTTCTTTTTTTAATGCTTGCTCATAAGGAGTGCCAGTGAAAGGTCTTAGCAGAAATTTAAATATTTTAGGAACGATAAATGATGTCATCACTGCAAAGCTAAGCCCTACGGTTGCACCAATAACCACGCCTGCAGCGGCGCCGAGAATGGTGGTAACGACTGCCCCTGGCCCTGTTGGTAGACCAAAGCTTGCACCAATTCCGGCACCAATTGGAACGCCAATTTTCATGCCGCCAACTACGGCTGCGGCAACAGTGGTGCCTATGCTGTATATACCCGTTATTGATGGTCGCATTGTCTTGCTCCTTGGATTGCAATTTGTTGAATATAAAGCTAGCATAAACCTTAATCCATAGGTTAAAGTCAAGAGTCATATGAAAATATATAAAATTGGTGAATTAGCCAAGCAAGCTGGGGTGACTACCGTCACCTTGCGATATTACGAAAAACTCAAATTATTAATACCTAGTCAGCGTAGTGACAGTGGTTATCGCTATTACACTACGAGAGATGCAGAACGGCTTAAATTTATTAATAATGCCAAATCAGCAGGCTTTACTTTGCAAGAGATTAAAAAAATTTTTTCTTATATTGATAAAGACTTGGGTAAAAGTGTGCGTGTGAAAGAGTTGGTGCAACAAAAGATCGGCAAGCTTGATGAGCAGATTAAGAGTTTATCTAAAGTCAGAAAAGCGCTAAAAGAATTAGATTCAGTGTGTGCAGGCGGCGTGCATGTGGATGTTTGTCCTATCATCAAAAAGTTAGCAAGCGATAAACTATAGTTTTATGTTCCGTCAAAATATCATACTAATTGCATGATCAAACGTTTCAGCAAACGCGTGTGATCAGTAAAAGTTAAGCCCCAATTCCTCGCTAAAATCACCGGCAGCGATTGATTAGCGAATAAACGTTTAAAACCTTCCATCACTGCGATTGCTGCATGATTATGTCCTTTACGCGCCCGTTCATATTTTCGTAAGGTATGTAAGTTTGTATAATCACGGTTTTTAGTGATCGCGGTATTGATCACTTCAGCGAGCTTCGCCGCATCGAGCAATCCTAAATTAACACCTTGGCCTGCCAACGGATGGATGGTATGCGCAGCATCGCCAGCTAACGCTAAACGTGGTTGTACATAGTGCTTAGCATGACGCATATGTAAAGGAAAACTATGTAATTTATCAACTTTAGTAATGTTACCGAGTCGATGCTCAAACGCCATGCTTAACTCACGATTAAACTGTTCTTCTTTAAGCGCTAGTAAATGTTGGGCATGTTCCGGTAACGTTGACCAAACAATAGAGCAGTGTGTTGGATCAGCAAGTGGCAATAACGCTAATGGCCCTTGCGCCATAAATCGTTGCCAAGCAGTGGCTTGATGAGGTTGTTCAGTAGTGACAGTTGTTACTAATGCAGTGTGTTGATAATCATAATGTCGCAATTCAATGCCGGCTTGTTGACGTAACCAGGAATGCGCACCATCAGCACCAACGATCAATTGACTTGTAAGCGTTTTATTATCAGCTGTGGTTAAGGTAACAACGTCATCGTTTTTGTTAATAGCAGTTAACTCAATAGGAGTGATCAATTCAATATTATCGCGTTGCTTAATAGCATCAATTAACGCGCTGTGGATCACACCATTTTCAATAATATGGCCAAGATATTGTTTGCCTAATTCGGTGCAATTAAATTGAATTGCCCCGCTACCAGCAGCGTCCCAAACTTGCATAGTGCGAAAAGGTGAAACCCGTTTTGCGATAATTGTTGACCAAACCCCAATATCGGCAAAAAGTTGTTGCGAGGCGTGAGTAATTGCACTAACTCGGGTATCATAAAACTGATCTGACCATGCTGTGGGGGTGCGTTTGTCAATGAGCGCGATCTTGAGCGGATGTTTGCTAAGCAGGCAAGCAAGAGTGGCGCCAACTATGCCACTACCAATGATGGTGATATCGTATTGCACAGTATTTTCCTTTTCGATTTGAGGTCATAGCCATGCATTATACACGTCAACGCGGCTTTAGTTTGCTAGAAATTTTATTAGCGGTACTAATTATTGGTATTTTAGCGTCGGCAGCGTATCCGCTATATACCGATTATGTGATTAAAACAAAGCGCAGTGAAGCCGAAATGGGATTGTTACAGTTAGCCAGCGCAATGGAGCAGTATTACACTCGGCATAACCATTACCAAGGCGCGACGTTAGCTAAGCTTGCGATGCCGACAACTACCGAGCATGGTTATTATCGTTTAGCGATCCGTAAATTGACACCAACCACGTTTGAATTAGCAGCGATCCCACAAGGCGCTCAACAACGCCAAGATGCTAATTGTGGCACGCTAACGTTAGATCATGTTGGCCGTAAAGGTGTTAGTGGTCCTGGCACAATAGCTGATTGTTGGCGCTAACATTTACTACAAATGGTGAAAATCCAATTTGTAGTAGAAAAGATAAAGCTTGAAGTTTGCTAAATCGACCTCATCTTTAATTAACATCAATGGCACAAAAAATCATGAACAGGAGTTTTTAACATGCGAATGGATAAATTAACGAGCAAATTTCAAATTGCTTTAGCAGATGCACAATCGATCGCAGTGGGTCGAGATAATGCGTTTATTGAGCCAATCCATTTATTAAAAGCATTAATTGACCAAGAAGGCAGTACGACGTTACACATTTTAACTAAAGCAGGCGTAAACGTAGTGCAATTGCGTAATTTACTTGATCAAGCTCTGGATCGATTGCCGCAAGTTGAGGGTACTGCAGGTGAAGTGCATGTTTCGAATGATTTAGGGCGTTTATTAAATGTTACCGATAAACTTGCACAGAAACGTAATGATCAATTTATTTCAAGCGAATTATTTTTATTAGCCGCAGTAGAAGATAAAGGTACGGTAGGCGATATCTTAAAACAAGTTGGCGCAAATAAAGCGGCGTTTGCAGCAGCTATCGATGACGTGCGTGGTGGTGCTACGGTTAATGATCAAAATGCAGAAGAACAACGCCAAGCGTTAGAGAAATATACCATTAATTTAACGGCACGTGCCGAGCAGGGTAAATTAGATCCAGTGATTGGTCGTGATGATGTTATTCGCCGCGTGATCCAAGTGCTACAACGTCGTACTAAAAACAATCCGGTATTAATCGGCGAGCCAGGTGTTGGTAAAACAGCCATTGTTGAAGGTTTAGCACAACGCATTGTCAATGGTGAAGTGCCAGAAGGTTTAAAACAAAAACGCGTATTAGCGTTAGATATGGGAGCATTGATCGCTGGTGCAAAATATCGTGGTGAATTTGAAGAACGTTTAAAAGGAGTATTGCGCGATTTAGCTAAACAAGAAGGGCAAATTATTTTATTCATTGATGAAATCCATACCATGGTTGGCGCCGGTAAAGCTGAAGGTGCTATGGATGCGGGCAATATGTTAAAGCCGGCGTTAGCGCGCGGTGAATTACATTGCGTTGGCGCAACGACCTTAGATGAATATCGGCAATATATAGAAAAAGATGCAGCGTTAGAGCGGCGTTTTCAACGCGTGCTAGTCGATGAACCTAACGTGACTGATACAATTGCAATTTTACGCGGTTTAAAAGAACGTTATGAATTGCATCACGGGGTTGAAATTACTGATCCGGCGATCGTTGCGGCAGCAACGTTATCACATCGTTACATTACCGATCGTCAATTGCCTGATAAAGCGATCGATCTGATCGATGAAGCGGCTAGTAATATTCGCATGGAGATCGATTCTAAACCGGAACAAATGGATCGTTTAGAACGGCGTTTAATTCAATTAAAAATCGAACGCGAAGCGTTAAAAAAAGAAAGCGATGAAGCCTCTAAACAACGTTTAACTGATTTAGAAACTGATATTAATAAATTAGAAAAAGAGTTCAGCGATTTAGAAGAAATTTGGAAAGCCGAAAAAGCAGCATTACAAGGCACTCAACATATTAAAGGTGAATTAGAACGGGCACGCTTAGAATTAGAAACAGCGAGTCGTGCTGCCGATCTGGCGCGCATGTCAGAATTACAATACGGCAAAATTCCCGAATTAGAAAAGCAATTGCAAGCAGCAGCGCAAGCTGAAAAACAAGAAACGCAATTAGTACGTAATCGGGTAACCGATGAAGAGATTGCTGAAGTCGTTTCAAAGTGGACACATATTCCAGTGGCAAAAATGCTCGAAGGGGAAAAAGAAAAATTATTGCGAATGGAACAAGCATTACATGAGCGTGTGATCGGTCAAGACGAAGCAGTTAATGTAGTTGCTGATGCGATCCGGCGATCGCGTTCAGGTTTGGCTGATCCTAACAGGCCGATTGGATCATTTTTATTTTTAGGGCCAACGGGTGTTGGTAAAACAGAATTATGTAAAGCATTAGCGACATTTATGTTTGATACGCCTGAAGCGATGGTGCGGATCGATATGTCGGAATATATGGAAAAACATTCTGTGGCACGCTTAATTGGTGCACCGCCAGGCTATGTTGGTTATGAAGAAGGTGGGCATTTAACAGAAGTGGTACGGCGTAAACCGTATTCAGTAATTTTAATGGATGAAGTTGAAAAAGCACATCCTGATGTTTTTAATATTTTATTACAAGTGTTAGATGATGGGCGCTTAACGGATGGGCAAGGGCGTACAGTTGATTTTCGTAATACAGTTGTCGTTATGACATCAAATTTAGGATCGCATTTAATTCAAGAAATGGCAGGTGAAAGTAACTATGAAAAAATGAAAGCTGCAGTGATGGAAGTTGTTGGCAAACATTTTCGCCCAGAATTTATTAATCGAGTTGATGATATTGTTGTGTTTCATCCGTTAGAACAAGCACAAATTCGTGCGATTGCTGATATTCAAATTGATCATGTGCGTAAACGCTTACAAGAAAAAGAGATCAGTTTAGAGATTAGTGAACAAGCTTTAGATTACCTTGCGGAAAGTGGTTTTGATCCGGTCTACGGCGCGCGCCCGTTGAAACGTGCTATTCAACAAAACTTAGAAAATCCTTTGGCCAAGCAATTACTCGCAGGCGAATTCACTACTGGCGATATGATTAAAGTGTCACTCAAAGATAGTAAATTAATTTTTAGTAAGTAGTATGTCGTCATTGCGAGGAGTGTAACGACGAAGCAATCCAGAAATTTTCTGGATTGCTTCGCTACGCTCCCAATGACAATTTATTTGTCGTCAGTTTTATTATGATGCTGCGGATTATGTTGTTGTTGCTGATTTTGTCGTTGTTGTGATTGCGGTTCTTTTGTTTTCTTTTTGCCTCCTGCAGGCATCATCCCCATTAAACATTTTCGCATTAAATATGCTTTGTTCGCGATCAAAACAATGGCTGAAATAAATATTAAGCCTGTTGCATGAACCCACAAGCTAATGAGCAACACAAAAAAAGCAATGATCCCAACAGCACTAACCACTGTTTTTTCGGTATCAAATGGTTTATCAAGCCATTCAGTAGCAGCTTTAATACAATCGTTAGTCCAAGCGACGGGCTTGGTAGGTTTAGGGAAGTACCAACTGCTTGCTACCATACCAGCAAGCGCAATAATAATTATTGCCCAATTGTGATGCCAGAAACCGAAACAAAATAAAATGAAGAAGAGTAATGTAAATAACCAGCCAAGCGGGTTAGTTTGTTTTTCGATCAGTTGTTTTAAAACGTCCATAATTAATCCCTTATTTGTTATCCGCGAATGTCAATATAAAGTCTATAACAAAAAAAGATTTTTTTCCAAGTATCTCCATTTAACGGTATGCTAAAATGATTTCCACAAACATTTGCTTATGAGGTGTGCAAGGATGAACAATACCGAAGTGTTGATTGTTGGTGCAGGGCCAAGTGGATTAGTCATGGCTGCTGAATTGGCGCGTCATGGTGTGTGTTGTCGAATTATTGAAAAAAATGCGGCTATTTCATCTCAATCTAAAGCGCTCGGCATTCATGCGCGTTCATTAGAGATGTTTGCTGATATGGGGATGATTGAGCCAGTGCTAGCGCATGGTAATAAAATCCATAGTTTAAATATTTACAGTAATCGTAAGCAGATTGTGCATGTTGATCTGCAGCATCTAGCAACGCCTTACCCCTTTGTGTTGGCGCTACCGCAAAATAATACTGAAGAAATTTTGCAAGCACATTGCGAAAAGTTAGGAGTTAGCGTTGAACATCAAACTGAAATAGCAGATTTAGCACAAACTGCGGATCATGTTCAGGTAACATTACGTAAAGCTAATGGTGAAAGCGAGCAATTGACAGTGCAATATGTGGTTGGATGTGATGGCGCACATAGTAAAGTACGTGAACTTTTACAATTAAAATTTATCGGCAATCCTTATTCTGAAGTTTGGTTGAATGGTGATATCTACGGCGAATGGGATTATCCAACCGATCAAGCTTACGCGTGTTATCGTGGTAAGGGTATTATGGCAGTGTTTCCAATCAACAAAAATCGTTTTCGTTTGATCACTAATCATTATCATCGCCGTCATGGTGAGCAACCCCACACACCAACAGTCGTCGATTTCCAAACGATAGCAAATATTTATTTACCAACACCGATGAAGTTAGGCGAAGCATTGTGGTTGAATGAGTTTAGTATTCATTTTCGTTCAGTGAAAACAAATCGGGTAGAGCGAGTAATGCTTGCTGGTGATGCTGCGCATATTCATAGCCCCGCAGGTGGTCAGGGCATGAATACTGGTATGCAAGATGCATATAATCTTGCATGGAAATTAGCATTAGTTTGTCGTAACCAAGCAAAAACTAAATTATTACATAGTTATCAACAAGAACGTATGGCAGTAGCCAAAGATGTGATTGTGTTAACGAATCGTTTAACGCGTTTAATGACGATGAGTAATCCACTGTTTTGTAAGTTCCGTGATTGGTTTTTACTAACGATATCAAAGCTACCGGCGATGCAACAACGGTTTGCAAAATCGATGGCTGAGCTTGATATAAGTTATCGCCAAAGTGATTTGACTGCTGAGCATGCAGGTGGTAGAGCGCCTGCTGCACAATTAAAGTTATTCACCAGTGGTGAACCTATTTCGTTATTTAATATCATTGCTGGCACTACATTTAGTTTATTATTATTTAGTGGTGTTAAGCATTCCGCAGCAGATCTAGAAACATTAACTAATATTGCTGAAGCGGTACAAGCGCGTTATGGTGAGCAGATCAAGCTACATTGGATCATTTCCACCCAGCAAAAACCCACTAAATTACAATCCACTAACGAAATTTATCTTGATCCAAAACAACAGTGTCATCAAATTTATAAAGCTGATACTGCTTGCCTTTACTTAATTCGTCCAGATGGTTATATTAGCTACCACGCAAAGTCACCACAATGGTCAGCGTTACAAGCCTATTTACAATCGATATTTGAGTAGACATTATGCAAGAAGATGACAAACATAGCGGCCCAGGAAAGAATCGCGGCATTTATTTATTACCGAATTTATTTACCACTGCCGGATTGTTCGCCGGGTTTTATGCTATTGTGGCGGCAATGAAAGGTTATTTTGCTAATGCCGCTATTGCGATCTTTGTTGCTATGGTTGCCGATGGTTTAGATGGCCGGGTCGCACGTTTAACCAACACCACGAGTGCGTTTGGTGCTCAGTATGATAGTTTGGCAGATATGGTCGGGTTTGGAATCGCACCTGCATTAGTTATTTATAGTTGGGCATTGTCACAGTTAGGTAAAATAGGTTGGTTAGCTGCATTCATTTATACTGCAGGCACGGCGTTACGCTTAGCGCGTTTTAATACGCAATTAGGGGTTGTTGATAAACGTTATTTCTATGGCTTGCCAAGTCCGGCAGCGGCAGGTGTACTTGCTGGCATGGTTTGGTTTGCTCGTGAATTAAGTGTTGATGGCCATGGTTTAGCGTGGGGAGTTGCTATCATAACAGCTGCGATGGGTTGTTTAATGGTAACAAGCTTTCGTTATTATAGTTTTAAACAATTGGACTTACGTAAACATGTGCCGTTTGTTGCTGTTGTTGTTGTGGTATTAATTTTTGTGTTTATTTCAGTTGATCCGCCCAGCGTATTGTTTTTTATTTTTTTGTTTTATGCTTTATCTGGCCCGGTGGTTTCATCATGGCAGTTTTTGCAAGCGCGTCGGAAAAATCGTAAGGCGAAAAAGTGATGTTATCCTGTTTCAGCTCATGGATCAAGATGAGTGTAGTTACTTCGATAGTAACGTAGTCATTTCGTTTGTCTCAGTTTCATCATCACTATCACTATCACTAAGGTACCCATCACCAAGTTGAGGATGAAGTGATGATGTTGTCGATGTACTTGCTCTTACTCTTTGGCCAGTTTCAAGATCTGAAGATCTAGAGTTGTTGCCACCAAAAAAGCTGACTCTTTGATATGATTGATATGTTCGATATAAACTCATTGAAGCTTGATGTATTTTTTCAAATAGCTTAGGCGCAACAGTAAAAAGTAGAAAGGCAGTATAAAAAAATGCAGTGTACGTGAATAATGCTGTCCCAGTCATGGAATAACCTAGCTGATCACTTTCAATTTCGTTAAGCCTTCCTTTTAATGCATGCTTATTGAGTGTCACTAAGTTGTTATCATCTACCGTTTCAATATAATCATCAACGTCAACGTCTAAATTTAATTGATTAGCGATATGCCATAACATTCCTGTGGCTAGGGGTGTAACAGCAAAGTTAATCAGATTTATGGATCCTCTTAACCCCCGTATAGCATAATTGTACCATTTTTGGCGTCGTGTAAAAGTTGGAATGCTAAGTGGTCGTTTGAATATAAATTTAGTAATAGCGGGGAATGCATGAGCTGCAAAACCATTACCTACTCCAAGCATATTTGTTGAGAACTTCAGGTCTTGTTTAAATTGATGAATAGATGATGTGTACCAGTCTTTGTGAGCACTATCCCGAAAGAATATCAGGCCATACTGAAAAGGATAATATTGTAGTAGTCCGATAATTGTTATAGTAAAACCAATAGTAACTATTGCTATGTTAATGACCGCTATTCTTTTACGACTTAAAGAACAGAGCCAAGTTCTTTTTTTATTTAAATTTGACGTTGTAGTTCGTACTGAACTTAAGAGCACAGCACGATCATTTGGATCAAAGTTGCAATTCTTTACTTTTCTAACGACAGTCTTTAGGCCCTCTTCAGCTTGTAACAATTGAATCGATTGATCAGATGCATTAATTGTCTTGTTAACGTTTGATAGGGAAGTTTGTGTGAAATAAAGCATGTAGAAATAATGAGGTCGTTCTTTAAATTCTTCAGACATTATTATGTTACCACGTTTAAAAATTGGTGCCCATAATGATCTGTCACGAGCATACGGTTGAAAAAGCTTACAAACACCCATCACTTGAGTAAGCTCGTTAATCGAAAGAAAACTAAGAATATGCAGTATGATTTCAACGGGTAATTTTTGAAAAAAAAGACTTTGATTTTGTGAGTTTATGCTAGCTGATGTTACAGATCCACTCACTGCAGTGGTATCAGTAGTCTTGTCTTTTCCTTTATATTTAGGCATATTTTCATCTCCTCAATCTGCAAATAGTAATAATTCTTATATTATTGAATAGTGATTATACAATATTTTTTATGGGATAAGTCTATTTTTGGCGTTTTTTTGTAACTGACGGATTTTTATGGTTTTCCAAGGCCAGTAAATGATAATAAACCTTAATTTTTTCTTAATAATTCATCTATATCATCGACTGCGAAATCAATAGGGACATTCCTGGGAGGTGACAAGATGTTTGACGTGTGATCAGAAAAGGTTTCTATAAAAATGTTAAATACTATTATAAAAAGAGTGGTCCAAGTAACCGTATTATGCGGTTTATTAATTGTTAGCGGTTGTGTCGTAACTAGAATGCCTGGCAGAGAAGTGGTGCGTTGTCATCGTTGGTATGCACACGGTCGATGGCATCGACGTTGTGTTCATTCTCACAGACACCGCAGAAGATGGCATCGCCATTGACGCCGTCATTGTTATGGTTTTTGGCGTCTCTATAATTAATACCTTATGACACGATACACATAGATCTTCTAGGCTGAGGAGTGGTGCTAGAGGGCAGTAAAGCAGTATCTTCAGTTGTTCTTGTTGCTGCTTCATTATTACTAGTTGAAGCGAAAGTAGAAGGCCCAGGTTCTACTATTTCTATCTCTATATCAACGGTGGTATCAGCAAAATCTGAATCATGAGAGGCATTGTAGACTCGTGCTTCAACATCTATTTCAGAATTTCTATTTTCATTACCGTTAAAAAAACTATGTCGGTTATTACTTTGGCTTGGTGTTTCTGTTGTATCAACAGCAGTAGTTGAAGTTAATGCTGGGCTTGCAGATGAACTGTGCATGTAGTTTGTATATGTATTATAGATTCCTTTGAATATTCGTGGCAAGAAACTTATCAACAAAAAGACTGCATAGGTTAAAAAAATCATTCCTGTCATTGAAAACTCAAGTTGATTCTGTTCGTATTCTTTGAGAGCATGCATTAAAGCATCTTCATTCAACCCAGTTTTGCCACGATAGTTACTCAAGCCAAGATCAGGACTGTTTTTTTGAGCAATAGCTAATAATGTTGGACCAGCAAATAGAGCTGCTGTATTGAAAATATATTTCCCACCGTTGGCAAGACGGATAGCTAATTTATTTAAATGCTGCCCTAATGTAATTGAGGGAAAGTTTACAATCCTTACATTCATCAAAAGATCAAATGTAGATTTAAAAAGAAAAAGTAATGAGCCTCCACCAGGTCCAAAGCAACGTGTAGCAATATCCAACATGAATTTATGTTTTAAAATGACGGGGCACATATTTGAGTTGGGGTCATTATCACAAGAATCTTCTAAATCTTCTTTATCAGGAAAGGAATATGGATAAAACGTTAACCCTGCCGAGATACCAATTACAGCAATAAACATAATTAACGTACATGCAAGAATATTATTATATAATCTATTTTGCTGACAAAACATGTAAGTTTTTGTGTTGGCTATGCTTTTACGTAATTCTTTTGTGTCTTGTTTAAAAATTGTTGTATCGATTCTAAGAGGTTTGCCTGAGTCAGATAGGAATGGCATTTTGTTAAAGGAATTAACGTTTTTTTTCCACATTTGCAAAAGACTGGCTGTATTTTCCATAATAATTTTATGTTGTTTTGCAAGCTCAGATAGAGATATAGATTGTTGATGTCTTTGCTTGTTCAAATCATTATACTCATCTTTCAGTTTTTCCATTTTTTTCTGTTGCTCGTTTATTATAAGAAGTGATAGAGTTTGCAAGAGTTGTTTTCCTTCTACCTTAGCTAGTGGCTCAAGCCCAAACTGCCTTTTAATGATGGGTTTAAATAGCTGACGATCAAATGCGAGGTTGTGAAAGTAACCACAAACAAGACGTAGTTGGTTAAGCTCTTCAAGATTTAAGTAACTAAAAATTTCCAATAGCAATTCATCGGGTAGGCTTAAAATGAGAGATTTCGGTTCTTTGTTAACTCTTTCTTTACCTTTGTCTCTTTTTCTATATTTTTTTTCATGTCTATGTTGATTACCGTTATTTATCATCATGATTTATAATCATATCCTCATCTCCAAATTTATAAGTGTTAAAATAAATCATCCTTAAAGTTTCGAAAAATAATTGTACATGTTTTGCTCGGAGCTGTCAATATTTCAATCTATTTTTTTTGTAACCAATTGATTTTTAATGAATTCAGTATAATCTATGGATTATCATTAGTGAGTGGTTGTGTGATAGCGAGATTGTGGTGTTTAACACGTATTCCTATTATTAACATTCAATGACATTAACCGCTAAGCCACCCAGCGAGGTTTCTTTGTAGATGGTTTTCATATCTTTACCGGTTGCCAACATGGTCGCAATCACTTTATCCAAAGAAATATGATGAGAGCCATCGCCGAGCATTGCCAAGCGCATCGCATTCACTGCCTTAACTGCACCCATGGCATTGCGTTCAATACAAGGGATTTGCACTAAACCATTAACAGGATCACATGTCATGCCTAAGTGATGTTCCATCGCAATTTCAGCTGCATTTTCAATTTGCGCTAAACTACCACCGAGCACAGCTGTTAATGCTGCTGCTGCCATCGATGACGCAACTCCAACTTCACCTTGGCAACCAACTTCAGCCCCGGAAATGGATGCACCTTTTTTATAAAGAATCGCAATAGCGCCTGCCGTTAATAAAAATATCTCGGTATCTTTGCTGGTAACCTGCGGATAAAAGTTTTGATAGTAAGTTAAAACCGCAGGAATAACGCCGGCGGCGCCATTAGTTGGCGCAGTAACGACACGACCACCAGCCGCATTTTCTTCATTAACAGCCATCGCATACATGTTTAACCAATTCATCGCATCACTTTGCTTGTAAGTTTCAGGTTTACCTTTGATTTTAAGTTTGCGATACAACATTGGCGCACGTCGTTCGACTTTAAGCCCACCTGGCAAAATGCCACTGTGCTCACAACCTTTTTGTACGCATTGACTCATAGTTTCTGCGATCGCTGCAATTTGTTGATGAACGTGTTTTTCCTCACGCCAAGTTTTTTCATTTGCTAACATTAATTCATGGATTGTTAAGTGATGTTGTTTGCATAATTGCAATAATTCTTTGGCAGTGGCAAAGGGATAAGGCACTTCATTGTCTGTTGTTGGTGGATTATCAATGTCTTGTTCACTTAAAATAAAACCACCACCAATCGAAAAAAAGACTTTGCTAGCGAGCACGTTTTGTTGGTTATCATATGCAGTGAAACGCATGCCATTGCTGTGCTGCGGTAAAAATTCTTTAGTATTAAAAATTAAATCATGATCATAATTAAAATCGATAGTATGTTGTTGCGGCATAGGTAGCTTCTGAGAAGTGATAATTGTTTGCATCCGTTCTGCTACCAGATCCGGATCAATGGATTCAGGTGCTTCACCTGTTAAACCCATAATAATAGCTTTATCGGTTCCATGGCCTCGACCAGTCAACGCTAAGGATCCATACAATGCTATTTCAATCCGCGTTAATTGTTGTAGTTTACCAGTCTTCGCCAGCGATTTGATGAAAGTGAATGCGGCGCGCATTGGACCAACAGTGTGCGAACTTGATGGGCCAATTCCAATTGAGAACAAGTCAAACACACTGATGCTCATGTTTAAATCACCTCTAGTTATCGACAATTTTGCTAAATTGTAGTCAGATAGCAGATTATGTGCAAATATATCTGTTGGTTTCTTGTGTGAGATCAGGCAGAATAGAGGTCGAGCAACTAAAAGTAAAATTTTGGGAGTTCACTAAAGGCGGTTTTGCCGCCAAAGCTCGAAGAATTAACATGAATCGTCACTACGCTCCTCGTAATGACGAAAATGTAGTTATTAAGGAGTTGTAATGAAGAAGACAATTATTGCTGCGGCTTGCTTTGGGTTAGTCGCAACCCAGGCTTTTGCGGCGCCGACCTCAGCTAACCTGAATTCAAAAGCAGGCCGTTTAAGCTATACCTTGGGAATGGATATTGGTAAAAATTTCCGAAAACTTGGTGTCACAATTGATCCCAATGCAGTTGCTCAAGGCATTCAGGATGGTTTATCTGGCAGCACACCAAAATTAACTAAACAACAAATGCAACAAACGATGGTAGGTTTTCAAAAAGAAATTCTTGCCAAACGTGCCGCTGCGTTTAAACAATTAGCGCAAACCAATGCACAAGCAGGGCAAAATTTTCTAGCACAAAACAAGCGTAAAGCAGGCGTTGTCGCTTTAGCCAATGGTTTGCAATATAAAGTTGTTACTCCAGGGACTGGCATGAAGCCAACTCTACAAGATGTTGTGACTGTCGAATATGAAGGTAAAACTATTAATGGTAAAGTATTTGATAGCTCATACAAACGTGGCAAACCAGTTAGAATTAATGTTAAAGATGTTATTCCTGCATGGCGCCAAGCGTTACAAATGATGCGCAAAGGTGCTACTTGGATGGTATATGCACCACCAACATTAGCTTATGGTAAGCGTGGCATTGGTCCTATTGGTCCAAATCAAACGTTAATTTTTAAAGTGCATTTGATTGATATCAATAAAGCACCAGCAAAAAATATTAAAAGTAACAGACCAAGCTAACAAATAAAGCTGTTATCCCGCGGCCAAGCCGCGGGAGCCAGCCTTAAATCATTTCATCATCATATTTAATTCTAACATTTATGTTTAAATATCTTTATAATGACGGCCTTATTAGATTATTGCGGAGGATATCATGACTTTTGAATTGCCAGCATTGCCTTATGAATTAAGTGGGCTTGAACCTCATATCTCTATGGAAACATTGGAATATCATTACGGCAAGCATCACCAAGCTTATGTAAATAATCTTAACAAACTGGTACCCGATTCTGAATTTGCAAGTTCTTCTCTCGAAGAAATCATTAAACATGCCAAAGGTGGAATTTTTAATAATGCCGCTCAGATCTGGAATCACACTTTCTATTGGCATTGCCTCGATCCTAATGGGGGTGGTGAACCCAAAGGCGAACTCGCGAAAACATTAACAGATAGCTTTGGCTCGGTTGCTAGTTTTAAAGAACAATTCAGTAAAGCAGCAGCTACTACATTTGGTTCTGGTTGGGCTTGGTTAGTTAAAGATAAAAATAACAAATTAGCCATTACTAGCACGAGTAATGCTGGCACTCCGATGACCGATGGCGATACGGCATTATTAACGTGTGATGTTTGGGAACATGCTTATTACATTGATTATCGCAATGCGCGACCACAATACATTGAAGCATTTTGGAATATCGTGAATTGGGATTTTATTGCAAAGAATTTAGATGCAGCTTAATTAATTGTAATTTAATAGACAGAAAGTTATAGAGAGGAGATTATGGATACAATTAGTGTCATTAAACAACAGATAGAAAACAATCCCATTATTTTATATATGAAAGGCACGCCTGAATTTCCACAGTGTGGTTTTTCAGCGCGTGCTTGTCAAATTTTGAATGCTTGTGGAGCAAAATTTGCATATGTGAATATTTTGGAAAATCCAGACATTCGTCAGGAATTACCTAAATACGCAAATTGGCCTACTTTTCCACAGCTTTACGTAAAAGGTGAACTTATTGGTGGGTGTGATATCATCGTTGAATCTTATGAACAAGGAACCTTGAAAGAGCTATTACAACAAGCCAGTTAAATTCATTTTAATGATAATGATTAAGGGGGAAATATTATGTCAGTATTAGTTGGTCGCAAAGCGCCCGATTTTACTAAAGCTGCGGTTCGTGGTAACGGTGAAATTGCAGAGCAATATAATTTATTTGAAGAAAATAAAGGTAAATACATTGTTTTGTTTTTTTATCCATTAGATTTTACTTTCGTATGTCCATCAGAATTGATTGCGGTTGATCATCGCTTAGAAGAATTCAAAAAACGTAACACCGAAATACTGGGTGTGTCTATCGATTCACAATTTACTCATGCTGCTTGGCGTAATACACCGGTTAAATCAGGCGGTATTGGTGAAGTCGGCTATCCATTAATCGCTGATACCGATCACAGCGTTGCGCAATCATATGGCGTTGAACATCCTGAAGCGGGTGTGGCTTTCCGCGGCGCATTCATTATTGATAGAGATGGTATTGTACGTTCACAAATCGTTAACGATTTGCCTATTGGTCGTAACGTTGATGAAATTTTACGAGTGATTGATGCCATTCAATTCCATGAAGAGCATGGTGAAGTATGCCCTGCAGGTTGGAATAAAGGTGATAAAGGTATGAAACCGTCTACTTCAGGGGTTGCTGACTATTTATCAGGTAATGCAGATAAATTATAGTTGCATAAAATAAATTTATATTAAGAAGATTAATAACAATGAAATTATCAGGGAATGCATTGTTTTTACAAATAGTGTTATTGGTTGCAGGCTTGATCGGTGCTGTCGATCCTATTTTAGCGGCTGATCGTGCGCAACCAACCCCTGAGCATGCTAAACAGAAATATGTCAATGCTAGCAAGCAACCGTATTGTCAACTTAGTCAAAGCGATGTTGATAAATACCTTATTATTAATCGTAATACGGATGGCTTTTTAGATGTGCCACCATGCTATGCTGCACCGGGATTAAAGAAAATTAATCTAAGTGGCATTGCTAATTATGATAGTAAATATGCGAGCCATGGACGTAACAAAACCTCTTTTTACGGCACCGGCAGACGCGGTGAGCTTGCTATTAACGCTGCAGATATTTTTGCGGATGTTGCATTTTTCCGTTGGTTAGATGCCCACGTGGCACTTAACTATCACACTTTGCAAGATCGATTACCGGTACCATCAACCAATGAATTTCTGACTGGGCCTGATGGCGCGCGTCGCGTTAATGTAGAAGAAGGGTTTTTTACAGTTGGTGATGTTACCCGTTTTCCTTTGTATGCACGCTTAGGTAAACAATATGTATATTTCGGTGATTACATCATTCATCCGATCACTGAATCATTAACGCAATTATTAACGCAAAGTAATGATTGGTCAGCAACCGGAGGGCTTATCACTGATCCGGGTTTTTATGCTGCGGGATACCTTGAAAGTGGTACTGCGCAACTTAATCAAGCGGGCATGGAGACTGACAATCGTGTTAATAATTATGGTGGGCAAATAGGTTTTCATAAAATTGATTATGGTTTAGGTTATAACGTTAATGTAGATTACATGCGTAATTTAGCACAAACGCAATATGTGCGCGGCGTGTTACGACAACGTAATGGAGTTGCAGGTTTTAGAAATGAAGTTGATGGCATTAATGTCAGTGCATCGATTAACGCTGGGCCATTTGATGGTAAAGTTGATTATGTTACGTCACTAGAAGCGTTTAACCGTCGTGATGTCAGTTATCGTGGGCGTGGTGCTGAGCCATGGGCATTTGGCATTGAAGCCGGTTATGCTTTTTTAGCAGGGTTCCATCCGTCACGTTTGCGCGTTGGTTATCAAACATCAGGGCAAGCGTCAGGCTTATTTTTCCCACGTTATCGTTATTTAGCAGGTTATGAAATTAATTTACATAAACATATTGATGTTGGTGCAGAATTAATTTATCAACAAGATTTTTCCAAAGGTAGCGGCGGCAGCGGTCGTAATGCATTTATCGGATCAATACGCGTACGTTGGGCGCTTGCTTAAATCAATTATGTAACGCTAGCTTAAGGAATTCCGCGCGTGTGGTTGGGGAGTTACGAAATTCACCCAACATCACTGATGTGCTCATCACAGAATTTTGTTTTTCAACGCCACGCATGCGCGTACATAAATGTTCGGCTTCGATGATCACCCCAACGCCAGCAGCATCTGTTACTTCCTGTATGCATTCAGCGATCTGTTTGGTTAAACGTTCTTGTAATTGCAAACGGCGCGCAAATAGATCAACGATCCGCGGAATTTTAGAAAGCCCGATCACTCTGCCGCGTGGCAAATACGCGGCATGACATTTGCCGATAAAAGGTAGTAAATGATGTTCGCATAAAGAATAGAGTTCAATGTTTTTTACCATAACCATTTCATCAGTGTCAGATGTAAACGTAGCATCATTAATAATGTCTTCAAGGTTTTGATGATAACCTTGCGTTAAATAACGGATTGCTTTAGCTGCTCGTTTCGGTGTTGCTTGCAAACCTTCTCTTTTAGGATCTTCACCTATTTTGGTGAGTAGCTCAGTATATGATTTTTCTAATGACATTATTAATCACCTAATGCTGTTAATGAGTTAACCTGGTGGCCAGCGCATTTGGCGCCCGCCAAGCAAGTGAACATGTAAATGAAATACCGTTTGCCCGCCACCAGCGTTGCAATTGAGAAGCAAGCGATAGCCATCTGTAGCAATGCCAAGTTGATCTGCTAATTGTTGCGCGCTATGGATCAAATGACCCATCAGCGCATTGTCAGCCGAGGTTAAATCGTTGAGTGAGCTGATATGCTGGCGAGGAATAATAAGCTTATGGATCGGTGCTTGTGGATTTAAATCCGCAAACGCAACAACTTTATCATCTTCATAACAAATATCGGCTGGAATATCACCATTGGCAATTTTGCAAAATGGGCAATCCATTATAAATCCTCAATTTTAAGTCAGACACATTAAAATAGGGTATAAAATATCACAAAATGTTTAATAAATGAATAGTCAATATTGTGGTTTACCAAAGGCATCGCTATAATCGCTCGCATTGTTTATTAGGATTGAATGAAGAGAGTCGATTATGAATATTGCAAAAATTTCAAGCGGTAAAGATGCGCCAAACGATATAAATGTGGTTATTGAAATACCGATGCAAAGTGGGCCAGTGAAGTATGAAATGGATAAAGCATCAGGAGCAGTCGTTGTTGATCGCTTCATGACCACCGCGATGTATTATCCTTGCAACTACGGCTATATTCCTAACACCTTAAGTGATGATGGCGATCCGTGTGATGTATTAGTCGTGACGCCATTTCCATTGATCAGTGGCGCAGTCATTGCTTGTCGACCAGTGGCAATGTTGAAAATGACTGATGAGTCTGGGATCGATGCTAAGATTTTAGCGGTGCCTTGTGATCGTATTTCGGTGGCTTATACGCATGTTAAAGACGCTGAAGATTTATCGCCGGCATTTTTGAAAACGATCGAACATTTTTTCCAACACTATAAAGATTTAGAATCTAATAAATGGGTGAAGACTGAAGGTTGGACTGGTGTTGACGATGCTAAGCGTGAAATTATGCATAGCATTGAGCTTTATCAAAGTAAAAATTAAAAGAATTTATTAAGAATAGTAGCAACACGTTGCGGGTGTTCTAAATGTACATGATGTCCGCCAGGGACAGTGTGTTGCGCTAAATGTTGTGCTGCCGCACAACGCTCATGAATAATTTGTTCACCAAAATGAAACCCATGTTCTGCTTCAATAAAACAAATAGGCGCGGTAATTTCGCTAATCATTGCTAATACCTGCGCTTGCGTCATATATAATGGTGTTGGTAGCACCAGCTTGCGATCATGCGCCCAATAATAACCTTGTGTAGTTTGTTTAACGCCGCGTTTCGCTAACAAAGTTGCTGCAGCAAGCGATACCCCAGTGTCTTGACGAGCTTGGCAAGCATCAGCAAAACTTGCATAATATTTTGGTGTATTAGCAAGCTTATGTGCTTTAGTGATGGCTTTATGCAATATTTGCGGGCTTTCCGCAGCTTCTTTAGTAATGGGGCCGATAGCATCGAGTAACGCTAGTTGCGTTATACGTTCAGGAAACGCGCCAGCGGCGATGGTAGCAATCCCAGCTCCCAAAGAATGACCTAATAAAGCAAAATTAGATAACTCTAAGGCATCAGCAAGGTTCATTATCCAACTTACCGCATCAATGAAATGATACGTCGCTGCAGGCGGCAAATGCGTTGATAAACCATGGCCAGGTAAATCAAGTGCATACAAACGACATTGTGGCAGCAATGGTGCAAGCGTTGCAAAGCTAGCCGCATTATCTAACCAACCATGAATAGCGAGCGTTGGGATGCCATCTTCTGGGCCCCAGATCATGCCTGCAAGTTTAAGTGAATTTATGCTAACGTTGAATTCTGTCATACTATGGCCTTCAAAAATGATTAAGTCAGGCATTATGGAAAAAATAATAACACAATCAGGACCTCAAAAGACATCATTTCGAGCATGGATTGTTTGGGCCATGGGCGGATTGTTTGTGCTATATCAATATTTATTGCAAACATCTACTGGGGTCATGGAGCCTGATCTGCTAAAAGTATTTAGAATTAATACATTGGATTATGGTTTTTTATCATCGACTTTCTTTTATACCTATGTTGCATTGCAAATACCAGCAGGCATCGCCGTTGATGAATGGGGTGCTCGCCGCGTGTTGGGTGCTGGCATTGTTATTTGCGCGCTAGCGGCAGGATGGTTTGGCATGACGCATTCATTTCATGCTGCTGAGGCGAGTCGGATGGTAATGGGTTTTGCGACAGCTCCAGCAGTTGCCGGAACAATGTATTTAGCCGCAAATTGGTTTGCACCATCTCGTTTCGCTATGTTGGCAGGCTTAACAGAAATGTTAGGCATGTTAGGTGGTGCTGTCGGTCAACAATTTTTAGCACAATGTATTGCAGATTTTGGTTGGCGCAATACCATGTATGTAAGTGCAGGTGTAGGGTTAGTTTTAGCGATATTTTTTTGGTTTATTGTACGTGATCGCAAATCATCAACGCCAACTCATGAAGCGTTACCAGAAAAGCAACCAGTGCGGCGTATTTTGCAGCAAATAATGTGTTTGCCGCAAGTATGGTTATATGGTTTATTGAGCGGCTTATTGTTTGCACCGTTAGCAGCATTTGCTTCGTTGTGGGCAGTACCTTTTTTTATGGCGTATTATCATATTAAATTGCAGTTAGCCGCGAGTATGAGTTCATTAATGTTTGTTGGAGCTGTGCTTGGAAATCCTTTAGCAGGTTGGTGCTCTGATAAAATGAAACGCCGTAAGCCTATTATGTTAATTGGCACATTGGGCTTATTAGGCATTTTTTTAATAATGTTGTTATTGACAACAATTCCGCTGACGCTCATGTTTGGGTTAGCATTTTTACTTGGGTTATTTTCTGGTGCTTACGTTATTTCGTTTGCTGCAGTTAGCGACATTACTTCAATTCATGTGCGTGGCACCGCTATGGCATTTATTAATATGATGTGTATTTTATTCGGCGCACCGATCTTGCAACCTTTGATCGGTTATATTTTACAAGTGGAAAATCATCAAGTGCTAACAACCGCAGGTAAAAGCTTATATACAGTGCAAGATTATCAACATGCATTGTTTGTTTTTCCGATCTATTTAGCTTTTGCGTTAGTTGTTTTGGCGTTTGCAAGGGAGACTTATCGTTAGTTAGCCGCACCTGTGACTTTATAATCAAGAGTTTGAGTAAAATATTTTTTAAAATATGGCAAATAAAATTCAGGATTTTTAATTATCATAATTAACAGATCTGGAGGTAGTCCTATATCAACGCCTAAACTATTATAGATTTTTAATATTTTTTCCCGCATCATTTCTTCAAACATTGTGCTCCAGCCCATTCTCGGTAGATGCATTTGGTGTTCATAACCTGCGGCTATATAGTGAGCTAACGTTAATTCAATAGATTTTTGTTTTGTTAAATAGGATATAAATGAGCGTTCAGGGCTAAAGAAATTGCTAATTTTCTTAGATTTATCAAAAAAGGCCTTTGCGAATCTTGTCGCAATAGCGGGCGATTCATGTAGACCATCTCGGTAAGTGCCTGTTAATAGCCAGATATCGGGTATTGATAATTCACCAAGTAGAGGAAATGTATCTATTGATACAGGTCTATTGCCTATATAGACTTCTAGAATTTTTCCGCTATGTATTTTTCGGTTCATTTGTTCCATGGCATTTCCCAAAAGGTGATATGCATAACTAATTACAGGATAAGTTTCTAAAGTATGGGTTAAATAATTTGATGCACCAATATAAATTTCATGTCGAATTTAGTGCATATGCTGCAGAACATGCTAGAATACCGTTACCGAGTATAACTACGTCATAAGTATTAAGTATCCATTTTTATTTTTTACTATGTTAAAGATTAGTTCCATCATTACGAAGCTATATGCCGCAATGAAACAGAATACGGTGGAATCATCCTATCAGCTGATTGCTTTCGGAATATTTGGCACAATAGCTTACCCTTTGTACTATCTGTTAAATCGGCATTTGTCAGGAGCATTCTATGATAATTTACCACTAAGGATAATTGCATCAGTAATGTGTTTCCTTTTGGTATTGAATAAAATGTGGCCCAAATTTGCTAGAGCACTTTTGCCTTTTTATTGGTATTTAACACTATTGTATGGGATACCATTCTTTTTTACTTTTATGCTTTTTAAAAATAATTTATCTACACCTTGGCTGATGAATACCATAACAGTTTTATTTCTTCTTATGTTGTTAACTGAGTGGATCAGTTTTTTTGTATTGTTAGTGTTTGGCATTTTTATAGGATGGTTAGCGTACGATCTTACAACTCTTAAGCCGATTTCGTTAGCGCATCGAACTATTACTCATTTTGATGTTATTGGAACTTATACTGTTAGTATTATTATGGGATTGATTTTTCTTCACAATAGAAATCAAGCACTGAAGGAAAAATATCAATTATTAAAAACTGTTCAGATATTGAAAGAAAAACATCAATTACTGAAAACTCTCGCAGGTAATATTGCCCATGATTTAAGAACGCCATTAGCTTCAATTAGCTTTACAGCGACTTTCTTAAAGAAATATTTAGCAATGTTAGTAAAAAGTTATAAATCTGCTAAAGAGGCTGAACTGATTGAAAAAGAAATTCCAAGAGGTGACTTGCCTGATATTGAAACTAGCGCAGATAATATTATGCATCAGACTCGATTTTCAAATACGTTTATAGATATGATGTTAAATAACTTAAAAGGCGAAGAAGAACTCAAACACACTAGCAATAAAAAATGCGACATAAGTGAAGTTGTTTCTGAATATTTTCATAGATATCCTTTTAGTATAGGAGAAAGAGAACTTGTTCATTGGGAAAAGAAAAATAATTTTGAATTTATAGGCAGTAAATTGATGATGATAAATGTACTTAATAATTTAACAAGCAATGCAATTTATGCTATTAAGGAAGTCTCTAAAGGTGAAATATTCATATGGTTTGAAAAAACAGAACGGTATAATAAGCTTCATTTTAAAGATACAGCAAAAGGAGCTCCTCCTGAAATTGCTGAGCGATTGTTTGAAAGTTTTTTTACGAGAAAAAGTTGTGGTACCGGTTTAGGGTTGGCATCTTGTAAAAGGATATTAACCAGCATTAATGGTGATATTAAAGTAAGATCTAAAGAAAGAGAATACATGGAATTTATCTTAGAATTTCCTCATATAAGAAAATAACTTAAGATTAATAGTTATAAATGAAAAAAAGAATAAATTATTATGGTAAAATAGGCAGCATCACGGAGGAAAAAATGGCTACTAACTATTTGCAAAGATTAAAATTGGCAATCTGTATTCTATTGTTAAATTGCGTTGTTGGACTAGCCTTCGCGGCGCAATTACCATTAAACAAAATCAAATTACCACCCGGGTTTAAGATTCAAGTTTATGCGGATAATGTGCCAGGAGCGCGGCAATTAGCTTTAGGTAAAAATGGTGTGGTATTTGTCGGTAGTTTGCGCGGCAAAGTTTATGCATTAATTCCCAATGCTAAAGGCGATAAAGCAAAACAAGTTATTACACTTGCGTCAGGATTAAATTTGCCAAATGGTGTGGCTTACCGCAATGGGAGTTTATACGTCGCTGAAATTCCTAAAATCTTGCGTTACGATAACATTGACACACAATTAAAAAACCCATCTGAGCCAGTTACATTAAATGTGCGTTTCCCGAATAAAACTTGGCATGGCGCACGCGTTATTAATTTTGGTCCAGATGGTAAATTGTATATTGGCATTGGTGTGCCGTGTAATACTTGTTTATTGCCAGACAAACGTTTCGGTACGATTATGCGAATGGAGCCTGACGGCAGTGATGCGAAAATCTTTGCAAAAGGTATTCGTAATAGTGTGGGTTTTGCTTGGAACCCAGTAACTAATGTTTTATGGTTTACTGATAACGGGCAAGATTGGTTAGGTGATGATTTACCACCTGATGAATTAAATCGTGCACCGAGCGCGAACATGGATTTCGGTTTTCCATATTTTTACGGCAATAATGTTCCAGCGCCAAAATATGGTAAGTTGCGTTCAGCTAAAGGCATGACACCGCCTGCATGGGATCTCCCAGCACATGTTGCTGCATTAGGCATGGTGTTTTATACCGGCCAACAATTTCCACAACAATATAAAAATCAAATTTTTATTGCTGAGCATGGTTCGTGGAATCGCAGCAAGAAGATTGGTTATCGGATCACTTGGGTCAAAGTGAAAGACGGTAAAGCCATTGCTTATGCGCCGTTTGCAACTGGCTGGCTCCAAGGTCAAAAAAACTGGGGGCGTCCAGTGGCATTGCTAGTCATGCCTGACGGTGCTTTATTGGTGTCTGATGATCAAGCTGGGGTGGTTTACCGGATCAGCCACAATCCTGGCTAAATTAGTGCAATAAACATTGAATATCTAGCGTTTACACTGAAAATTCAATGTTTTTCGTTGGCAAGCACAAAATATTCAATGATAATTCAGTGTAAAGCGTATTGCTGTTGGGAGCCACACCGTTTTAAAATTGATGAAAATATTATTGCCTTACCTTGGCAAGAATTGAGTCGTGTATTTCATCCGTAGCGTGCTTTAGCTCAGAATAATGCGCTAAGTAAGTATTTCATATCACATTGTTCTTAATATTTCCTTAAGTATGACAAATTATAATGACTAAATTCAAATACTTGTACAACCTTGTGAATTTTGACGAGACAGTCATATGAAAGATCAATATAACAGTAGTGGTAACGCTAAGCTAATCAATGAAGATGAAAGCTTTTGGCTTCCTATAGAATTATGGGTTGAAATTTTAGGACAGAATCTTGATGACCTAAAAACTCTCGTTAACTCCTCACATACAAGTAAGTTGAATAGAGAAATAGTGTTAAGCATAATCTTCTCTCCAACTAGAGAACAAGCCGAAAAAATCGGCTATTTACGTTTGTATACATTGCGACTAGGATGCATGATTGCATATCTAAAAAATCCCAAGGTTGCGATTAATGACGAACTCTTAAGAAAATTACTAAATGGAAAAAAGCAAGATCAGATCACTAAAATGCTTGCGCAGGCATGCTTAATTATAGCTAAAAAAGATTTTTCTCTTGAGATGTTAGAGGTAAAAAAACTAAAGCTAATGGCAGGAGAAAAAAAGTTAATGTTTTGGGCTTGCCTAGCTGTTTTAAGTCAGCCTAAAAAAATGTCTGAAATCAAAAAGTTCTATAGAAATATCACTAATATTTTATATTCAAATACTGGTTTGTTAGAACATATGTATGATAAAAGAGAACTTTATATCATATATAAATTAATTAAAACAAAAAAAACTATTTCTTTACTTGAAAAAGAGCTAGCTAAACATTATAGCGAATTTTCGAATTTGAAAGCAGAAGATATTTGTGCTCCGCATATTTGTAACAGACTTCATAATATTCTAAGTATTTTATCGCTTCTTGCCAAAGATTTTGATAATGGTCAGGCCGAAAAACACAAAAAAGCATTATTGACGATTTTAAATAAAATGAATCAATTATTTCTTTCGCTAGAAAAAGTTTCAGAATTTAATACTAATATGAGACAGCTTGCTATTCATGCAAGGAGAGTTTTTGATTGTTTAGATAAACATTTTTCTCCTTTAGACAAATCAATTGAATCAAGCTTCAAGATACTTCAGTATTCAAAAATTGTTAGGCGAGAAATTACGCCAGTTGCAGTTGTTAAACCTATGACTAAGAGTGGTATTGATGAGATTGTGCAAAGTCATATAGCATTGTCGAATAAAGATGAATATTTAAAACAGATCCCAGAAATTGTTAGATGCCAAAGTGATAGCATAATCTCTTATTTTAGCGATAAGTTAGTTGAACATATAAAAGAAACTTTATTAAAAAAGGAAAAAGAATATCAATTAGGTTCTTTGAGCCAATCGTCAACTATTGTTAGCAGTTTATTCGAATCTGCCTATTCCATATTATTTGATATTGCTAAAAGAGGATTATTGGCAGAAAGTGCACAAAAAGAATTGTTGAGTTTGTTAAAAAAAGAAGGAACTTACCCTTGGGATGAAGAAGTACGAGATTTTGCAGCGCAAATCCTATCTTACCAGTTAGATAGTGGTGGTATTGTACCTGAGGTTAGTGAAGCTTTAGCTGATTGGGTGAAAAAGATGCTAGCAGACTACTCAAAGAATCCTTTTGCTAGCAGCAAAACTGATTTCTCACTCATCTTTATAATCGCACGAAATATAAATCTAGAATATCTAAAATTTGATGATGTTTTACAAAACATTCAACATTTACGTAAAATTTATGACATAAGTAGTTTTTTTAAACCTGAGCAAGAAAGTGGAATACTATCTTTAACTGAAACAGAAAAATCAACTTTAAAAAGCATATGTTCACAAGTATTTGCAAATAAAATCGAAGAGTCAGTTTTTAATAACCAAGAAGCAATTTGCAAATTGATCTATGATATTTTACTATTCGTAAGTTTCGTTTACCCACAGATTTTCGTGAGAAAATTTCGTGAACTAACAATAGACGAAGCGAACATTAAACATTTACAGAACGTGTTTGATGCTTTGGCTAAACCTAAAATACCCTCTAGTTATCATAAAGAATTGCTAACGCCTGTAGAAAGACTTTTAACTTATAAGTTATCGGCATTGATCGAGAATAAATCGACAACTGCAGAATTGCAACTGTTGACAAAAAGCATTATTGACTGGACCGTGCAAGCAAAACAAGCGTGGGATAAATATTTGCAAACCCATCCTGATATTGAGCTAGAAAAGCAAGAAAGAATAGACGTCATGCTACGTTCAATATTCAATAAATTAGCATTGCGGTTTGCAGGAGAGTCAGCATTAGATTTTTGGTTTGAGTTGGTTGATAATAAACTTAATGATTTAAATCCTAAGCGTGCTCAACAAGTAGCAACAGCAAGTACTTTGTTTACTGCGACCTCTCCTAGTTCAGCAACATCATCAACACCATCAACATCAGCAGCAATAACTAATGCATACGAGTGGCGTATTTAACTCGTAACGACGCTTTGCTCAGAATAATATGCCTTATTCAACCGCTGACAATATTGCTGCAAATTCATAAACGTTTGTGCGTGTTCTTTCAGCGGGCAATTAATTGGCGTGCTGAGAATATTGACGATAGTCGCATGTACGATTGCATCAATTGTATGAGGTTGTTCACCAAATATAAATGATGATTCGCCAAGCATGGTTGCAATAGCAGTGATATCACGTTTGCCGAAATCATAAATTTCTTGTTGAGTATGACGGCCCATACCTTGAATGTATAAAGCTTTGCGCATTTGCTTGCGGATCATATTGCTGACAAATGCACGCATATATTTGGGCATTTGACCAAAGAAAGCTTGTTTTAACGTCGGCCAATTAGCTTCATCCATCCAGCGAGAATACACGATGATCCAATAAAGATGTTCTTCAATCAAATGTTGTAATGCTAAGCTTTGAGCGATTTCAAGTGGTTCTAAGTCTTTATCTAAACTATCACCATAGGTTTGTTTTAAGTAATTAATAATGAGTGTGCTGTCACCGATTTTGCGTTCTTTATCAACGATAAAAGGTAATTTATGCTTAGGACCCGCGGCAGGGTTAGCGATAGTAACAATCTCATATGGTAGTTTAGTCATGCGCAGATAAGTTTCAACTTTCATACAAAAAGGGCTGGGGTTAGCTATATCCCAACAGCTTGGAAATTGATAAAGTTTGATCATGATCTTCTCATTATCCTTACTAAAATTGGTTTCACGTTAAATTCCAATCTTGGAGTATTATCCTAAAAAAAGCAATTGGTTCGCAATTTCTAGCACAAAATCTTGGCTTATTTAGCTAAAAAAATAACGTACTATCAGGATTTTAAGCAATCTGTTACCTCAGTTAATTGCACCAAGCTGCTTTTTCTAGGATAATTTGCGCACCAATATTGTATATTTGTTAACCGGAGAGGCTATGATTTTTGTCCAACCCCATGAAATTCAAGATAAATATCGATTAGCAATTGCGAAAGCATACCGCATGGAAGAGGCCGAATGTGTGCAGCAATTATTGGCAGGTGCCGAACTGTCAGCAGATATTATCAGCCGCATTAAGCAGCGAGCGAGTCAATTCGTCCAAGGTATGCGAGAAGCGCGGCTTGCTAAAAGTGGGCTTGATGCTTTTATGTATCAATATGATTTATCAAGTGCTGAAGGTATTGCCTTAATGTGTTTGGCGGAAGCTTTGTTACGTATTCCCGACAAAACCACCGTCGATTCGTTAATTAAAGATAAATTGTCACAAGCAGATTGGTCAGCACATTTAGGCCAAAGTCATTCAATGTTTGTGAATGCGGCAACTTGGGGTTTAATGTTAACCGGTAAAATTGTCGCTAATCAAAATGAAAATAATTTATTAACATCATTACGCAAAATGGTGAAAAAATCGAGTATGCCAGTGATCCGCAAAATGATCGGGCAAGCGATGAAAATTTTAGGCGAACAATTTGTGATGGGACGCACAATTGATGACGCAATTAAGCGTGCACGTAAATTAGAAGCAAAAGGTTATCGTTATTCTTATGATATGTTAGGTGAAGCAGCGCGCACACGTGCAGATGCTGAACGTTACTTACAAGCATACCAAACCGCAATCGATAAAATTGGCAAAGCGGCAAATGACAAAGAAACTTTTACTGCGCCAGGGATTTCAGTAAAATTATCTGCATTACATCCACGTTATGAATTCGCGCAACGCGATCGCGTTATCAAAGAGTTAACCCCACGTTTATTATTACTCGCACAACAAGCCAAAGCAGTAAATATTGGTTTAACGGTTGATGCTGAAGAAGCTGATCGATTAGATATTTCATTAGATGTGATCGAACGTGTATTTGCCGATCCATCATTAGATGGTTGGGAAGGTTTTGGTTTGGCGGTGCAATCCTACCAAAAACGTGCTATGGCCTTAATTGATTGGCTGGCCTTTTTAGCACGCCAATACAAACGACGGATCATGTTACGTTTGATCAAAGGTGCGTATTGGGATACTGAAATTAAACAAACTCAAGAAAATGGCTTAGCAGATTATCCAGTATTTACTCGCAAGCCATCAACAGATGTGTCTTTTATTGCGTGTGCAAAAAAAATCTTAAGTTATCGTGATGAATTCTATCCACAGTTTGCTACACATAATGCTAATAGCTTAGCAACGATTTTAGAGTTAGTTGGGGATAGGCAAGATTTAGAATTTCAATGTTTACACGGCATGGGTGAGCCACTCTATGATCAAGTTGTCGGTAAAGAACAATTAAATCGGCCGTGTCGGATCTATGCGCCAGTCGGCATGCATGAAGATCTATTGCCGTATTTAGTGCGGCGGTTATTAGAAAATGGCGCCAACAGTTCGTTTGTTAATCGTATTGTCGATGAGAAACTGCCGATCAGTGATCTGGTTTCGCATGGCGTGGAAAAAGTCGCGTGCTTTGATTCAATTGCGCATCCGAAAATTCCGTTGCCGGTAAATATGTATGGTGCTTATCGACGTAATTCTCAAGGTGTGGATCTCAGTGATCCATTGCAATTACAACCATTAGCTGAAGCAATGCAAGACGCGACTAAAGAATCCTGGCGAGCAGCGCCGTTAGTTAATGGTAAGCAATTAACAGGTGAAGCTGAGCCCGTTCATAACCCAGCTGATCGACGTCAACAAGTAGGAACCGTTATTAAAGCAACTCCAGAGCAGGTTGAATTAGCATTACAAACCGCGGAACAAGGTTTTAAACATTGGTCGGAGACTGATGTTGAAGAGCGCGCGCGTTGCTTAGAACGCATGGCAGCATTATTAGAAAAACATCGTGCTAAATTTATGGCATTAGCAGTGCGCGAAGCCGGTAAGACTTTAGCAGATGCTGTTGCTGAAATACGTGAAGCTACCGATTTTTGTTATTACTATGCCAACCAAGCACGACAATTATTCACTCCAGTCGATTTGCCCAGCCCAACGGGTGAAAGCAATTGTTTGATGATGCGTGGGCGCGGCGTAATTGCTTGTATTAGTCCATGGAATTTTCCATTAGCCATTTTCATGGGGCAAATTACCGCAGCGTTAGTTACCGGTAACAGTGTGATTGCTAAACCAGCAGCACAAACGCCATTAATCGCTAGTTTTGCTTGCCAGTTATTACATGAAGCGGGTATTCCTAAAGATGTTTTACAATTGTTACCAGGAGCAGGTAAAGTTGTTGGCGCGCGTTTAGTTGATGACTCACGCATTAAAGGGGTTATTTTTACTGGTTCTACAGAAACCGCACGTTATATCAATCAAAGTTTAGCGCAACGTCCTGGACCCATTATTCCATTTATTGCTGAAACCGGTGGGCAAAATGCAATGATTGTGGATTCATCAGCCTTGCCTGAGCAAGCAGTGTTAGACATTATAAAATCGGCATTTGGTAGTGCAGGGCAACGTTGTTCAGCGTTACGCGTGTTGTTTGTGCAAGAAGATATTGCCGATAAATTACTAACAATGTTAGCTGGTGCGATGGCAGAATTAAACATTGGTGATCCAACTTGGTTGACTACTGATGTTGGCCCTGTGATTGATGGTGGTTCGGCTGAAACCTTGCAAGCACATAGTGATCGCATGCAACAAGAAGCAACATTATTGCATCAAGTCAGTTTAGATGAAGCTACGAAACACGGTAGTTTTTTTGCGCCGCGAGTATTTGAATTACAATCATTGGAACAATTACCACGCGAAGTTTTCGGGCCAATTCTGCATGTGATCCGTTATAATGCCAATAAGCTAGATACGGTGATCGATAGCATTAATAATACCGGTTATGGTTTAACCTTAGGTGTGCAAACACGAGTGGCAGCAAAAGCTGAAGTGATCGCTGCCCAAGTCAGAGTTGGCAACGCCTATGTTAATCGTACTATGATCGGTGCAGTGGTTGGCGTGCAACCTTTTGGAGGTGAAGGCTTATCAGGCACAGGTCCGAAAGCTGGTGGCCCACATTATTTAACACGTTTATGTAATGAACGTGTTGTGACTGTCAATACTACAGCATCCGGTGGCAATACCACATTATTAACATTAACGGAGTAACAATTCGTTATTGATATGTTAAAAAGGCAATAGTCGCCCATCGTGATTAATGAACGCACCGCTTAATTCAAGCGTTGCACTATTAATAACTTTACGCACAGCTTTGATGCGTTCAGGTGGTTCCACGGTTGCATTTTCTCCACCCATGTCAGTTTTCACCCAACCGGGATTGATAGCAATAACAGTTATATGACGAGGCTTTAAATCGATAGCCATGCTGCGCGCTACCATGTTTAAACCCGCTTTAGATGAGCGATAAATATAACGGCCACCGAGTTGATTATCAGTGATACTGCCAGAGAGACTTGAAACACAAACAATAAGTTTACGTTCACTTTTAGCAACTTGTTCAATTAACGTTTCACATATTTTTAATGGGGCAATCATATTGGTATGTAACACTTGTTCCCATTCAACAACGTTAACATCACCAAAATGCATTCCAGATGGACCATAAATTCCAGCGTTATTAATCAAGATGTCGATGGGTCGAGTAATGATTTGGGTTAAATTTTTTATGGCATTCAAGTTTGTGACATCTAGAGGCAAGATCTCAAGTGTGTCAGCATGTTGTTGTTTAAGTTGCATTAATTCAGGAGCATTCTCAGGTTGGCGACAAGTGGCAATAACATAATAATTTTCTTTTACATATTGCCGACAAAATTCTAAACCCAGACCACGACTAGAACCAGTGACAAATACTGTTTGCATGGTAAGCTCCTTGTTTCAACTGCCAATCGTCATTGCTTCGCTGCGCTCCTCGCAATGACAATGTTTCCACAATAATGAATCTAATCAATAATATATTCTAACCCATTAACCAATTCATTGAGGTTAACGACTTTTTTACAGGCTAACACCACGCCCGGCATAAAACATTGACGATCGATCGTGTCATGTTTCAGCGTTAACGTTTCTCCAGGGCTGCCAAAAATAATTTGCTGATGCGCAAGCAAACCAGGCAAACGCACTGAATGGATCGGAATATCATCTTGCGTAGCGCCGCGTGCTCCAGCAAGTACTTCATGACAAGGACTAGTGGTTGCTGCATCACGATTTTGCGCAATCATCGTTGCTGTTTTAATCGCGGTGCCAGATGGTGCATCTTTCTTTTTATCATGGTGTAATTCAATAATCTCAACATGCGGTAAATGACGCGCTGCTTGTTGCGCGAATTGCATCATCAATACCACACTAATCGAAAAATTCGCAGCGATAATCCCGCCTAATTGTTGTTCTCGACATTGACGTTGTAGTTCAGTGATTTGTTCGGGAAGCAAACCACTGGTGCCGATCACCGGATGCACACCTGCGTCGATAATCGTGCGAGTGTTATCATATGCAGCAGTTGAAGTGGTAAAATCAACCACAACTTGTGCGTTAGTTTGCTTAATGTTAGCTGCTAAATCATCTTCACGTTGACCGATCCCAACTAATTCAAGTTTAGGATCTTGCTCAACATTGCGCGCAGCTAATTTTCCCATCTTACCGGCGCCGTTGATATATACGCGGATCATGGTGATGTTTTCCTTGTCAAAAGCATAATGGTTGCATAAAATCAGGTATTAATCCAGCAATTCAGCAGACTAAAAATACGTATGAATAATCTTATATTACTTGTTGTTGCCGCTGGCATTCTAGTTTATGGGCTAGTTTCTGGGCAGGCGAAAAAAAGCATTATTACTGCACCAATGGCTTTTGTGTTATTTGGTTTTATCATTGGGCCTACCGTGTTACATGTTGCACCGTTCAATGTCGAACATGGTTTCATTCATGTTATGGCAGAGATCACTTTGCTATTAGTCTTATTCACCGATGCAGCGCGTATTGATATTCGTTTGTTACGTCGTGAACATAACTTGCCAGAACGATTATTAATAATTGGTATGCCATTAACAATTATTTTAGGCACAATCGTGGCATATTACTTGTTACGAATGTCATTATGGGATGCTGCTATCCTAGCAGCAATTTTAGCGCCGACAGACGCAGCATTAGGCCAAGCCGTGGTGAATAGTGAATTAATTCCACCACGCATTCGTCAAGCGTTAAATGTGGAGAGTGGTTTAAATGATGGGATAGCTTTACCAATCATATTAATTTTTGTGTCTTTTGCAGGTGTGACAGAACATAGTCAAAGTTTTGCATTTTGGACCAAGTTTACTTTATTGCAAGTTATTTTAGGGCCGATAGTAGGTTGTGTGATTGGATTCTTTGGGGGACGTTTAGTTGAGTATGCAAGCGACACAGGTTGGATGACGCGGATCTTTCAAGATTTGGCTGCATTAGGTTTGTCAATCATCGCTTATGCATTAGCGGTGCAACTTGGTGGCAATGGTTTTATTGCAGCGTTTTGTGCCGGTTTGATGTTAGGAAATTTCTCCCGCAAACTTTGCCAATGTTTATATGAATTTGCTGAAGCAGAAGGGCAGTTATTAACACTATTAATATTTATGATTTTTGGAGCGGTGTTAATGCCAACCGTTATCGAGTATTTAACATGGCAAACATTTTTATATGCACTATTGAGTTTAACAGTTATTAGAATGATCCCTGTTTGTATCAGTTTATTTGGCGCTAATTTATGTTGGGATACGCAATTATTTTTAGGCTGGTTTGGGCCGCGCGGGATTGCATCCATATTGTTTGGCTTATTAGTGTTAGAAGAAGCCCAACTTCCAGGCACTAATCATATTTTAAGTGTGGTTTTTATTACCGTAACTTTAAGTATCTTTGCTCATGGGATCACAGCATATCCTGCAACACGATGGTATGGTCGGCGTTTAGCACGCAGAAAACGTCAACATGAACATGCCACTGTCACGGAAATGCCCGTGCGTTTGCCAGATGCTTCACATAAAATTGCGCGTTAAGGTTTTGCCTCTAATAATTTACGATGCATTTTATGCACCCAGCGCTCGCCAGCTTTAATGGCTTTGATAACGCGTCTATCAGTAGTGGTGAGTAAAACATTTTGATGCCACGCAAGGTTTTTATCAAGCCAAGCATGCAATAGATAATAATCACTAGATGATAAGCCTTGAGTGATCAAGCCTTCAAAAATACGGCGCAATTCATCACGAATTTTTATGGCAGCTTTAAGGTTGCCTTCAATAACAAAACGCTCGGCAATTTTGCCATGATCGTTAATATAATGTAATGCGTCTTCAACCGATTTGGCTTTCATAAGCACAACCTCAAGTGATACTTAAAATATTAGCATAATAGCTTTCACACATAAAAGCCAAGTGATAATTTTTCATGTAAGCTATTGATTATAAAGAATAAAGTGCAAAAATCAAGTGATCTTATACACCAAAGCCAAGTTGTCTGTTACACTAAAGTCGAGTTAAATAACATAAGTACTATATAAGCAAATAAAGTGACTATGAAATTCAATCTGCTAATTGTCAAAGAAACACGATCAGGCGAGCGTCGAGTTGGCTTGATCCCAAGTGATGCCAAAAAGCTTATTAATCATGGTCATTCAGTTAATGTTGAACATGATGCAGGCTTGGCAGCAGGATATTCTGATCAAGATTATCAAAATGTTGGGGTTACTATTCGTTATGTTGATAAAGCTGATCCAATAGACAGCTATAAATCTTTATTCTCAGATATCAATTTAATCGTGCGAGCAAAACGCCCTGAGCGCGACAGAGAAATTTTAGAAAGCCAAACTATAAATAAAAATACCATAATGATCGGAGCTCTAGATCCTTTAGAGCGCAATTCAAAACATATTGACGAATATCATCGTGCTGGAATTGTTGCTTATAGCATTGATCAATTGCAGTTGCCAACAGATAATCCCATGAATATCTTAGCAGCTATGAGTAAAATTGCGGGTAAACTAGCAATGCTTGATGCTATAGACAAAGCTCGCACAAATGCAAAGAAAGTTGTTATCATCGGTTTTGGAACCGTTGGTCAGGCTGCATTTTATCAGGCTATTGATAGCGGCTATACGCCACTTGTTGTGTTGCATAATACCAATAAGACAAATGAAATTAAAAAGTCTGGTGGCACTTATTTATTAATGGATAGAAAGGGTACTATTGAACAACAGCGAGAAAAACTTAAAGATCTATTAATGGATGCAGATATAGTTATCACTAGTGCAAGGCGTTCTAATCAATTAGCTCCAGTATTGATAACTAAAGATATGCTACAAAATATGCAATCAGGTTGCGTGATTGTTGATATGGCATTATCAGAGGGGGGTAATGTCGAAGGTAGCGAACATGATGCTACGCTTACCTTAGGTAATAATGTTATTGTTACTAATGTTAGTGGCTACCCAAAAGCTGTGCCGCAAGAAGCAAGTCAATTGTGGAGTAATGCAAGTCTACATGTAATATACGAATTAGCTAATAAGGGATCTGTTTTAAAAGACTGTATGCTATCGCTTAAATAATTAAAAACGGTGCTTTTTTAAAAATTTAGCGTTATTATTATCTGCAAACTTCATAAATAGAATAATAGGAGCAAAACATGAAACATTCTTCTTTGCATTTGCCACAACAGTCTTCATTGCTTACCTCTAATGTTAATAAACAGCATAATGACTTAATTGTTTTTGTCGTTACAACATTTATTCATTCAATAAATGTTAAATCTAGCTCGCTGCTCACAAGTGCTAAAGGTAATTTGCCGATTTTAAGGAGGAAAATTAAAGTTCATAATGATATGGCAGAATTGTTATTAAGCCAGCTTAGAAATAATCAACGAGCTAATGCAAATTTATTAACTAGCATAAACACAATAATGAATTTTGTTAATGGAGAAGAGCCATTTAACAAAAGAAAGAAAGGGGCATTAACGAAAGCATTAGCAAAATTTTGTAATAACTTACAAGATCCTGAACCTGATGCAAAGCAACCGAGTCGATTAGTTATTCACAAACAGACAGCCCCGAATAACATTATAAATGCGATGGTATTGCTTTTTAATTTATATGCGACTTATGAAACTAAAAGTAGTGGTAAGGATTCAGCGTCACGTATCCAAGTTCAAAATAAAATTGCTGAAGGACAAAAATTATTGGTAAAAGTCGCAGTTGAATCTGAGGCACAAGAATTTCAAGATATAGCACAAATATATAAATATAATAATGATTTGCTAAATTTCTTAAAAAAATCAAAAGGCGAAAGCTATACAGCCCCACAATTTGCTTTTATGTTAGGTGAAGTGTTGTTCGCGTATCCTGATCCAATGATACTATTAAGAGAGTATCATTATCAAGGATCACATCAAGCATCATTTGTTGAATTATTGCTTAAATATAAAGATTCAATCCCGGTTTTTGTTGATAATGTGTTATTAGTACAAAGTAGAGAAGCATTAAAAAAGCTAAGTAAAGATTTGAAGAGTTTTATTAATCATCTTACTGGTCAAATGTTACAAGATGGCCAAGAAGAACAAGAGCTTGATTTAAGTTGGTTCCGCTTACCACAAAGAGATAGTATTGTATATTCAAAATTATTAAAGCTTGTGATAAAACGAAACAGAGTTCTAAAGCAAGGGGCTTCTCAAGATAAAAGAACAGTTAAAGAACGATTGACAAATATACTTGAAACAGAAAGAGAAGCACGCAAAGCAGATATCCTTGCTAAAAGAAAAGGTGAAGTTGTAGATATACCAGCTGGTTCGCAACCCGTTATTACAATGCCTCAGCCTTTGCTTGAAGAAAAATTAGTAGTTGGAACTTCAAATCCACAACGACGATTATCTATCGGAGATCAGCATCGTAGATCTAGAAAAAACACAGGGCCTACATCAGATAACTCTTCTGGTTGGGGACGTCCTCGTTCAGCAAGTGGTAGTAGTGGCAAAGGTAGCAGGAGAAATTCAATTACGAATTTTATAGGGCAACGTCGAAAATCAGTTTCATCACCACAAACACCATCACCACCGACAAAAAATACGCTGCAATCTAAATCACCACGGCCAGGAAATTCTGGCTAAATATGAAAATAACTTGGTAACACTTAATGATAGTCGCTTGATCATTGATTTATTACAACAAAGAATGCTGGGCAAACATTATTTGTTGAAAAAAATGCAGCACCTTGCTGATCTTGACGCAAAAAAGTTATATAATGACTTAGTTGCAGCTATCAATGACCATCGACCCAAACAAATTGTAATCCTGACTCATGTGCCACCGTTTAAAGAAGCTTGCATGCGTCAGGGTAAAATAAGTGATGATGATTGGTTACCTTACTTTAGCTCAAAAGCAACTGGAGATGTGTTACTCCAAGTAGCAAAAGCGAATTCAGCGATTAAATTCCTTGTTTTGTGTGGACATACGCACAGTGAGGCATTGTATCAATCTAGCAATAACTTAGTGATCAAGGCTGGAAAAGCCGAATATTTCCAGCCAGAAGTGCAAGAAATTATTTATGTTTAAAAATAACTATTAACATTTTGCTTTACTTATGCCCAATTTTATTGTATAATTTTTGCTTAAATAGTGAAATTATTTGGAAAATATCAATAAAAATAACAAGATAAAATTCATGAAAATTTTAACTAATATGGAATAGGGAATCATAGTAATGCCACGAGAAAAAGGGAAAGAAGGAATCAATACTTCGGTAACCACTTCTACTTTTATACAACCATCAGAATTCGAAGTCTGTTCAGAAGAATTATCGCACGCGCTTGGAGAAAAGATTAAAGCATCAGTTATTAAAAGTGAGCAAGCGGATAAACCTGAAGAAGACATCTTCAGTGAAATGCAACGTGCTCTTCTTAAAGAATCTTCACCTATTTCGCCGGCATTTGTTAGAGGCTTAAAGCGTCATCCTAGTGATTATATTATTTATGAAACAGAATCTGTTGAGTCCACAGGAAAGGGTTTGAAAGGTAAGTTTCAGGGAATTCTTAGAAGAAGAAGAGAATCTAAAAAACAACAAGAACAAACAAATGGTACTAATAGGCGAAAAAAGAGTTTTTTACGTAGGAGAAAAAAACATAACCCTCCTTCAGTAAATAAACAAGATGAGCAAACTAGTAAATTCGTATCGAGTGAGAGTAGATTTTGCGTTACACCATTAGAAACACGAATTAAGTCTCTTAGAGAACAAAGAGAAAGACATAATAAAGTAGCAATAGTAGCCGGGCCGTTAGGTTATTTTATAGCTTATTATGAAGATCTTCTTAGAAATTTTAGCAATGCATCAGAATCAGAACGTCTTAGCATGCTTGAAAAGCCGTATTCTACAATATTATATATAGATGAAAAAGGCTTTAAATTAACTAATGAAGTTGTCAGCCCTCTTTTTCTTGATGAACGTTTATCAGAAAAGCAAAAAGCTCGGCTAGCAAAGAAGCAGCCAACAGAAAAGGTAATGAAGCCAGAAGAAGATACCGAAGAAACTATACAGACAAGACAATCCAGTGCCTCCAAATATGGCACACATTATGTTGTTTATGTAAGCGGAGAAACAGAACAAGAAGGAGGCTGTTACTTAAAGCGGCTTCCAGAGGGTCCTGCTACTGAGTTTACGATAAAAGTATTAGAAGAAGCCATCACAAAAAGAACATCTAAAATAAATATAAAAATAATAATAGCACAGACAGGAGAAAAGATCGTAGTAGTTTCAGCTTCAGATGAAGTGCCTGGAGTAAACTTTGAACATTGGCTTAGCGAAAACGAAACGGCTGATATAAATATTGATAATTTTAGTTTAAGGTTTTTGTTAGATCTGTTAACTATCCCTCGCGATAACAAAGCTGATAATAATATCTTACAAGGAACCACATTATATAGTATCGATGCTGGCGAAGGGCTTGGTGCTCCAATTTTAAAAAATCATGATAGAAAGGGAAAAACAACAGGACCAACGCACTTTATGTCTCTAAAAAGCGTTATTTTCTGTATGGATAAGTTGATGAATCAACCTGTATCTCTGGAAGTAAAAGATTTCATATTGTCACAAACACCTGAACAAATTGTTATTATGGTGCTTAAAAAATTACTCCAGCAAGATAAAGTTTATGAGCCAATCATTAAATTATTAGGTGAAACTCAATTAAAAGACTTTATTCCCCTAAAAGTTCACCCAGGAACTTTTCCCAAGCTTGCGAATAAAATACGCACATTAAAAAGGATTTTTAGTGAACAAAGCAATGCTAAGATTACTCACCAACAAGTGCTTGAGATATTAATGCCAGTAGTTGCTGAGTATTATAAGCATATGCGACACAAGCATGAAAATGCTTTCGAAACTATACAAGCTATTTATAGTTATAAAGCTGGTAACATTGAAGAAGTACTTGATGCTGGAGAAAGTATAGATGAGTCACTGTGGGAAAAGTTAGAGAAATATAATCTTACTCGTAGAGAAGAACATAAAAGTTGTACTCAAACAGTAAAAAAAGCATGTTGTGAATTTTTTAGAGAAATTGATTTTGGTGATAAAACACCTCAACAACAAAATGAATTGCTAACTGACATAATTTCTTCTTTTACCTTTATTCCAGAACTTACTTTAAAAGACTGTGAAGTAATAGATGATAGGGCTTTAGGGCGATTGGTTTCGAGTTTAAAAAAGTTAAAAAGTTTTACTTTAAAGGGGGAAAATAGAGTAACTGTTTCTGGCCTTATCAGTGCATTTGATCGGCGTAGAGAGTGTAAGATAATATTACATGACATAGAAAAATTCACAGCCTCAGAGCTAACTAGGCTTGCCAAATTCTTTGGAGAACAGTTAACAATTGCTATTGATGGTGAAGAGTATCCCGTTAAGAACAAATCAGCTAGGTTGTTACGTGTTGCATTAATGAAAAGAGATAATAGCTTAATTAAATTTGCACTTAAATGGGGTTTTCCATTATATCAGGATAGGTTTAATATTAGAGAGGAAAAAAGAGAAAATCCTTTGCATATTGTGGCAAAGCAGAAAGACAGACATAAATTATTTGAGCTGCTATTGAAGCTAGGAGCTCCTTTGTATGACAGTGATGGTCAAGGCTTGTCAGTTTTCGATTGGGTTGTAGACGAGGAAAATAATCAAGAAATAACAAAGCGAGATCGACAATTTATGGTGGCAGCATTATTGCGCCATGGTGCTTATTTGCGTCGTCCTTTTCTTCTACATAGAGATGATGACAAAGAGGCACGAGCAAAAAAAGTAATTGATTATGGAGTGTTAGCACATGAACAAGATTATCAAGATGAAGCATTGCGACAAGGGTTAATTAAGTTTATGTTGGATATGAAAAAATTTGATAAAAAAGTTTTTTCAATTTTTTTCATGAGCGGCGATGAAGCACTAAGAAAAGAATCTTCAGTGGATCTAAGTGGGAATTATAGATTTGAGGAGACTTTTATAGAAGCACTGGAGTATATAAAACATGTTAATTTAGTTGGTTGCCGAGGGATCACAAAAAAGCATTTAGAAGGTTTATCTGCAGCTAGAGTGAAAAATATTGACTTAAGTTTGTTGCAAATAGTAGAAGCAGGATTAATTGACTTTAAATCAGAGTTGCCAGAAAATATTTTCCCACTTAAGGTTGGAAATCTCACAATTAATCTTACCAAAATTATGCTTACTGGTAGAGAAATAGATGAGATGGCCTTAACAAATCTATGTAGAATTTTAACAAGCAAAGGAGTTGCAGAAAGTTTAACTCATTTTGAATTGTCAGGCGCTAATCTAGAAAAAGCTAGTGCTCTGCTTGAATTAGGTAAATTAATTAGAAGTTTATCACATATAAAAAATATACATACATTAATTCTAGACAATAATCGACTTTATAATAATCATATCGGTGATTTAGCTAGAGGAAGTGGATTGCGTAATTTGTCTTATATAAGTTTACAAAATAATAAGATCTCAGGAAAGGAACCTAAAGTTGAAGATGATTTTGTAGCATTAGCAACATTTATTAAAAAATGTGATCATCTCAAAAAAGTTCGATTAGGTGGTAACCCTCTCGGAGATAAGGGTTGCCAAATGATAATAGAAGCCTTAAAAAATAATAAGTCTGAGCTAGAGTTAATAGCATTAACTACAGTAAATGCAGGGCTTAACGGTATTAAAGCGTTAGTAGAATGTGTAAGAGCAAAGCCTACGCTAGTTCAGTGTCACTTTAGGGATAACGGTAAAGAAGTAGGTAATGAATTAGCATCGAAATTAGCAAAAACAGAGCAAGCATTAAAAATAGCAATACAACGCAATATAGATGCCAAACGAAAACCTTTCTTTAGAGAAATGGACAGAATATTACCTGACCCATTATCTCCAAGATCAAAAGACAAAGAAGTTGAAGGGCGAGGGCGAGAGCGGCAACGAAGACAAACAGAGCCGGCTCATTTTTTTGTAGCATCATCTTCAGGCTCATCTTCAGGCTCATCTTCTGAATCATCCGATGAAGAAGGTGCAGCGCCAAGTGTATGGAAAAGAGCTCGTCAAACATCATCGCAACGAAACCGTCGTAGTATAACGGGACCACCCAAATTTACTCTCACATCGAGAAAAGGACCTGGAATCTTTAAGTCTACTCATAAACAACATGCTCAGGCAAAAAGGCCATCAATAAGTAAACCTCTGATACGATCATCTAATAAGCCAGGGTAAATGTGTGATACATATCCCTATAACAAATATAAATTGATAAAAAAAATTCGAATTAATCAAATCAATCCGAGTATTATTTGTTAAATTCAGGGCAAAGGATTATCATAAGTGAAAGAACTTAAGGTACTAAGAAAACAATGATAGCACCACATGATCTCATTCCTTTCATTTTAGCGTCATTGACGATTAATTTGATCCCTGGTCCAGACATGTTATTCGTGTTAGCACGAACTTTATCTGATCATAAACGCGGAGGAATGTTGTCGACTGTCGGCATATCAACAGGCTTACTGTTGCACACGCTTGCAGCGGCGTCAGGTTTGTCATTAATAATATTACATTCTGCAATTGCATTTAAAGCTATCAAAATACTTGGCGCAAGTTATCTCATCTATTTAGGCATTAAATTTTTATTAAGTAAGACAGTGCATCAAAATATTGCTAATGAACAAAACTGCGTTCGAAGTAATGGTTTGATCTTCAAGCAAGGATTAATAACGAATTTATTTAACCCAAAAGTTATTGTGTTTTTTCTGGCGTTTTTACCTCAGTTTGTAGTGCCTACCCAAGGCCACATTATGTATCAATTTATTGAATTAGGATTGCTGTTTGTAGTTACAGGCACTTGTGTGAATATTTTAGTGGTATTGTTTAGTCACCAGTTAAAAACAACCTTTGGTGGTAAACAATCATTAAAGAACCTACCAGAGCGGATAGCTGGTGTTATCCTAATTACTCTTGGCATTAAGCTTATTTTGGAATAGCAATCCTTAAGCGTAATTTTAAATTCTTTATGATCAAAGAGTATTTAGCTATTAAATAATAAGGAAAGTTGATGAACGTAAAATGTATATGGCCAGGGCCTGCAAGTTTAGGTGAATGTCCATTATGGCATGTTGCCGAACAAGCATTGTATTGGGTTGATATTGAAGAACAATGTTTGTATCGATTGGACTCTAGTGATAATCGACTGCAGCAGTGGAATATGCCCGGGCAGATCGGTTGTATTGCGCCACGCGCAAAAGGTGGTTTGATTGCTGGTATCGATGACACTATTTGTTTTATCGATTTACCGTCAGGAAAAGTAACCACGCAATTAGCACTAAAGACAGGCATACGTTTAAATGATGGCAAATGTGATCGTCAAGGTCGGTTTTGGGTGGGCACGATTGACTTCGATAACCCAACAGCATGTTTATACCGTTACGATCCTGATGGTAAATTACATGTGATGGAAAAAAACATTTATATTTCTAATGGCTTAGCCTGGAGTCTAGATAATAAATTTTTTTATTATACTGATTCGGTGCCGCGTAACATTTTTCGTTATGACTTTGATGCACGCTCTGGCGAGATCAGTAATCAACGGGTATTTGCAACCAATGCAGAAGACGAAGGTATTCCTGATGGCTTAACAATTGATAGTGAAGGTCATCTTTGGAGTGCGCGTTATGATGGCGGTTTTATCACACGTTATGCACCTGATGGCACAATAGCGCAGAGAGTCACTTTGCCAGTGCAGCGCCCCACATCTTGCATGTTTGGCGGCAAAAATTTAGATGTTTTATTTGTAACGAGTTCGTCGCGTCTACTAAAGGAACCTAAAGCACTACCATTACCAAATGGCGGTTTATATGCGATAGACGTTGGAGTGCGTGGTGTACCAGAGCCAGCTTTCTTAGAAAGTTAGCGGTTACAAATATATTATTAACTTCGTGCGTAGTCAAATCATGGAATAAGAAATTCAGAAAAATCAATAATACGGTAAAAGTAATCGGCATCTAGCAGCTCTTCGTTGACCCCATTAACATGAATTAAAATAGGAACACAAACGAAATTTTTGGGCATTGCCAGACGGTGAATTTTTTCCTTAACTTCATGTATAACATGAGTATTAAGTGGAGATTTTGAAAATTTTATTTCACAAACAAATAATGTATTCAACTTTGTTTGAATTAAATAATCGATCTGACAGCCTTGGCGTTGTTTTGTCGCTGTTTGATAATAGGGGCTGCTAGCAACAATTTCCTCAGCGGTGATCTTGAGTTTTTTATGTAAGAGATAAGCATTATTAATGACAAGGTTTTCAAACTGAAAGCCAAGTATGCTGTTGAAACCAGGCAATTTGACTATTTCAATATCTTTGTATTGCCCATTTTTGATCAAATTAAGCTTTGGTTGAATATATTTATAATAAAATCGTAAATAATTATCAGACAAACGATAACAAGCTGTTTTGATGGGTTTTCCAGTTTTAAATGACCAAGATGCGATTTGCTTAATATAGCCAGATTCAATTAACTCATTAAGATAATTTGTCAAAGTCCCACTACTTGCATAACTAATTCCTTTGGCTATTTGTGAAAATTCTGCGGCTCCATCAGCAATATAACGAGTGATTTTTTCATAAATATCGCTACGTTTGCCAAATAGATCATGAAAAATATATTTATGCTCATCTACCAAGATCCCATCTTCATCAAAGCATAATGAGTTAATGTTGTCACAAGCAGAATTTTTAGGGTCAATGAGTTCGATGTACCAAGGAACGCCTCCTGTTAATGACAAAAATATAAATTTTTCATAAGCTGATCGTTTGAAACCTACTGCATCTAACAATTGATTACAGTAATTCAAAGGCAATTCTTTCAATGTCATTTTTTTTGCGATACGGCCAAAATAGCCAGTGCTGCTTAAAATATTTTTTTCAACCCATGCTGAAATAGAGCTACATAAAATTAGAATCAATTTTGGGTTTTTTTTATAGTATAGCTCCCAGGCATTTTTTAGTTTACTCAAAAAAGTAGGATCATCTTGCGCCATCCAGGTGATTTCATCTAATAATATAATGTGACGTCCATGCCTAACATGCTTACCAAGTAAGGCAAATAATTTACTCCAATCATCTGTTTTGAGTTCTGGTAGATCAGTCTGATCAGCTAATAGTCTTGAGAATTCATCTCGCTGATCTTGAGCAGTTACACCGTCAACCGGTGCTAAACCAATAAATTGAAGAAAAGGTTTTCCGGCAGCAAACTTTTCAATTAAGCTTGTTTTTCCAATTCGACGTCTTCCTTTAACGACCATTAGAGTCGAGATTTTTTTAGTCATCAAGTCGTTGAGTTTTTCTAGCTCTACTTCACGACCTATAAATTTAGCGTTGCTCATAGAATACTCTGCGCGAAATTAAGTTTTTCAATTATTGCGCATTTTGTACAATTATTCAAGCCCTGCGTGAAAATAAATTTTTTGATTATGGCGCATTCTACTATAAAAGCGGTTTTATCGCACGTTATGCGTCCGATGGCTTGCATATTTGGTGACAAAAATTTGGATATTTTATTTGTAACGAGTTCGTCACCATTACCTAATGGCAGATTATATGCGATAGAAGCTGGTATGCACGGTTTGTCAGAGACTTTGTTGTTTTTTGTGTAACTCATTTATCAACCATATCCAACGGCGATAGGGATCACCTGATAATGTTGAACTAATTTCTTTTGCTACGCCGATGTTGTTGTCGAGTTGATCTGTTGATCTAATATCAGCATCTAACAAATTAATAAATAACTCTGCTTCAGGATCTCCACCAAGGCGCGGAGAGAGTTCTTGTTGCAAAAAATTATCCCAGGTTAAGGTAGCATCATAGCCAAAACGTGAGAATGCAAGATAGTTAATTTCATTGCTAACGTTAAATGCACTGACTTCACTAAATATTGTTGCGCCTTGCATACCTCGACTATAAAGCAAATGCATCATTTGAGCATAACGTTTAGCTACAAGCTGATAACGCTCATCATTCCATTGACTGCCCATATGAGTGCGTAAGATATTGGTTGATTTTGGTAATTGATTAACATAATCTTTTGTTAGTTCGGTTTGTATCTTCTGCCAATATGATCGATTACAACAAAATTGGTAAATTGCAGAATCGGGTAAATGCACAAGTGCTTCGAGTGCATTTGGTTCTAACAGATTATCCCAATATGTTTCACACACATTCCAGTACGTTGGGTTTGTTTGTTTAACAACGTCAAATAATACAGGATATATGTTGATCATATCGTGTAATGACCAAGTTGAATGAGTTTTACGTTTTGATTTACAGTCATCACAATAACATAATGCATAATCACCGCTTTCGAAATTAACGCCACCAATTGCAAATGTTTCACATAACCATTGAATAGCTTCGACATGATATTGTAAATTTTCCGTCTTAGATGGACATGCTGCATCAGTGAATCCATTTTGTGGAAACGAAATTTTTCGAGATAGATCAGGTATATTGAATTCAGCTGGTTTATTATATTGAGCACGTAACTCAGGGTGAGCAGTTAACCAATTATGTAAATTATAGCGATGCTCACCTTGCCAATAAATACCTCCATAAGCATTAATACCAACACCAGGCAATATTCTAACCCCACGCGCTTGAGCGTAGTTGCAGATCTGTTGCGCTGCATCAATGCCTCCATGACTGTCGCGCAGAAACCCATAGATAGTAATTCCACTGACTCGATTAAGACTCATAAAATCGATTAAGCGTTGATAGTCTTGGATAAATGCATCAGTTGTTTTACTATAATCATTAAAGCAACCAAACTCTTGTTGACCACACTGATCAAGTTGCCAATTAGTGGTATGATCCCATGTCCAAAATAAACGATAAGGAAGAGTAGGAATTTGTCGCAATTTTGTAGAAGTGAACTTAAGATAATTACCAACTTGTAAATACCGTTGCTTGATCTCTTGAATAGCATAAATTACCCCAGCAAGATCTCCTCCAATCACTGCCATATAAGGTCGTTCTAACCAATTAAAAAATTGAATTTCAAACGCTCCTGCTGATAACGAAGTGAGATCTAACTTCGCAACTAACTCAGTTGGTAGCGTTTTAATATCATCAGTTGCAATCACAACTAATTCACTATCGGTAATATCATCATAGGAAAATTGGTCACAGATTTGTAAATTATATGATATGAATGTTTGATTTATTAATTCTGATAAATAAGAGCGATGCTGTACTGTCAGAAAAGCTGTAATTTTATTAACTGGTCCTAAAAGTTGCATGATGAGTCCTTCAAAAAATCAGATATTTTATTGATGATTTACTGTCATGCTAAAAATCGCTAATTTAATCTTAATTTAAAACTTTTGTTTTGCATTTTCTCGCTACATCGTTAGAATCTTATAATTAGTATTGAACTATGATAAGAGTGCCTCATGGAAAATTCATCACAATTTGACCGAGATTATGCATATCGTTGGCTAGCGCTTATTAGTTTGGGTTTAGCAATCGCCATCGTAAACATTGATTTGACTATTGTCAATGTTGCTTTGCCGGTTATTGGCAGAGCATTTCACAGTAGTTTATCCGAATTACAATGGATCAATAATGCTTATGTGCTAGGCATGACTTGCACGGTGATTTTATTTGGGCGTTTAGCCGATCAGTATGGTCATAAAAAAATATTTTTAATTGGAGTTGCAATATTTTTTATTGGATCTTTATTATGTGGGATTGCACCCAATATAACATTTTTGATCAGTGCACGAGTATTACAAGGTTTTGGTTTAGCGGCTACTTTTACCATGATATTTATCTTAGCCGTGCGTTCTTTTCCCGAGGATCAACATGCTTTTGCGATAGGATTTGTTGTTATTTTTACTGGGTTGAGTCAGGCATTAGGCCCCACTATTGGCGGTGTTATTCTGCAATTTGCCAGTTGGCGCTGGATATTTTTCCTTAACTTACCTATTTGTATAGCAACAATAGCGTTAGCATGGTTTGCATGTGCCAAAGATCAACATTTTGAGAAACAGTACATCCACATTTCTAGCGTTATTTTATTAGCTATCGGCTTATGTGGCTTATTAATCGCGCTTAATGAAAGTCAAAACTGGGGTTTAAATTCAGCTGCGTTTTTATTATGTTTTTTCCTAAGCCTCGCTATTCTATGTTTATTAATTATTTGGCAGCTTAAATTACCTCATCCATTTATAGAATTACCATTATTTAAAATTAAACGTTATATGGCTTTAAATTTTATTCGCCCGATATTTCAATTTACGTTTGGGATCTACCTTTTCCTTATACCCATTTATTTACAAAATATTCGTGGCATTTCACCGTTGCATACCGGCTTTTTGTTATTAATCATGACCGGTGTGATAGGTGCTTGTGCGCCAATTTCTGGGCGGATCACTGATAAAATAGGCATTAAATATCCGCTGCTTGTTTCGCAAAGTGCTGGCATGGTTGGTTATATCGCATTGATTTTATCATTGCAATGGCAGGCATTTTGGTTAATGGTGATCAGTTTTATTCTGGTTGGCGCGAATACAGGAATGACATATTCTGCGACGAACTTTGGGGTTGTATCGAGTTTGCCAGCAACTAAAAAAGGTATTGGTACGGGCATGTATGTCACTATTGGTTTCTATGCGTTTAGTTTTGGTATAGCTATTGTAGGATTGCTATTAAATATCATAGCGCCTTACGTGTTTTTACATCATATTCAAGGAATTGAACATATCAATCATATTCCTCATTTTCTTAAATACTATATCACTGGCGCACACCCGTTAAGTAAATTACAGCATATGAATTTAGCGCATGCCGATGCAGTGATTACAGCAGTTAAACAAGCTTTTACAGTAGGTTACCAAGTTATATTAGGGATTTGTGCGTTAGTTGCTTTAGTGTCGTTATACTTTATTCGTTATTTATAAAAATTAATGTCAAACACATTGCTCACCTATTATTGCAGCAGCCACGGGCAGATTAAAATGCTTTACTTATAGCCAATCATGTTGTATAATTTTCGCCTCAACAGCTGAGTAAGCGCATAAATTCGGAGAAAAATAACTCACATTTCACACTTTTCTTAATTACATAGGAAATCATAGCAATGCCAGGAAAAGAATGGAAAGCATCACGTGTAAAAGGAAAGGAAAAGAAACGTAGAACAGTTAATACTATTCCCGGTGATTTCTCAAGCATATCACACCAACGAACTCGTCCTCCACCTCCCGAAATGTCTTCTGAGGAAGCTGCGAAAAAATTTAGAAAAACTATTATCGAAGTGCTTGCTAATCATGAACAAGATACCTTTAGCATGATGCTACTAGAAATGCTTAAGTCGGGTAGTGAAGGTGATAGTAGCTTAATTCAGCTTGTAAATAAATTAAGGCCACCTCAAGAATTAATTGTCCCTCATGTGACATATAGTATCAAAAAAGAAAAGGGGCCAGACAATTCAGGGCGTGCAAAAAGCATGATAGTTCTGCCTGAAAAGAAAAACAAGAAAGTGAAGGGTAGCAAAAGGGCAGGAACTCTCAGAGGAAAATTAACAAGAAGTAGCCGAAAACATGGGTCAATAGTATCAGTGAGAGCACAAACAGCAACAAAATCAATGAAAAATTTAGATAATAAATCAAAGGAATCTAAAGGAAGTGGAGTGCAAAGAAGGAGAGAAAGAATCAAAAGGGGGTTCACGACGATTGCAACGATAGGACGAAAAAAAACATTAAAAGAAGCACCAACAGCGGCATCAACAACAGGAACAAGTGTGACAATAATTGTAAAAGCTGGCTCAGATACAGATAGTTCACCGGGGAAAAAGCAAGCATTCGAATCTAAAAAACGTAAAGAAGAATATAATGGCAGTATTTATTTAGAGCAAAAAACTTCATCAACACAACCAGAGCAAACACTACAATCAGCACAAAAAAACCAGCCTAAATTCTCTCCTATAAATGAAAATTCTCATTGTTTTTACAATATAAATAATCTCATTAATGAAATGAAAGAAATGAGAAGTCGGTGTCCTAGTGGTATTTCCCAGCTACGTAATTTATTAAACCATTTTTTGCTTGTTTACGAAGATTTTCGCACCAACTATATATCAGCATTTAATTCAAAGCAAAGTGATAATTTTGTTAATCCGCCATCACAGACTACGTTACTTATAGGTGGTGAAACGTATTTATTGAAAAATAAAGATATTGAACCTTTTTTTCAGCAGAACAAACGCTTGACTGAAGAACAAAAAATACGGCTAGCAATGGGAAAAAAGATAGTACCGCAAGAGGTGCAGACTAATTCAGAAGCTCGAGAAAAAACTGAATTAGCAAAACAAAAAAGTAGTATTTCTTATGGTACACATTACATTGTTTATGTGAAAGGTAGAGAAGGAAACGAAGGTTTTTACTTAAAACTATACCCAGATAGCCCAGCGGGTGGGTTTGCGAGGAAATACGTAGGAGAAGCACTAAAAGAACCTTCTTTAAACATTACACAATTAATATTTGCTTGGAATGGGCGCAATAAAGTTACTGCCTTGGCATCTGAAGAAATTCCTGGAAATAATTTACGAAGTTGGTTAGAGGCTAACCGAAAAGTTAATTTTGAGATTGTTCGTCGTATATATGCTATAAGATTTGCTATAGCAGTATTGTTTTTGCCATGTGATGATAAACTCGATAATAACATTGCACAAGTAGTTCAGAAGGCAGAAAAAATAATATTGCGCGTCTTTAGTATTGATGATGGTGACGGACTTAATCCACCTATAGTAAAGAGGCGCGCAAGATATACCGGGGAAACTGATAAATATTATATGGAATGTAAAACTTTCATCTGGTGTATGGAAAATCAGATGAACCAATCTATAGATCCAGAATTTTTAAAAGAGTTTCTAGAGTTATCGCCTGAAAAAATGGTTATTGAAATATTGAGAAAATTATTAGAGAAAATAAAGTATTATAAAACGTTTGCAGCATTATTAGATGAAGCTCATAGAGAGAATATTTTTCTAAGAATTCCTCATGATACCTTTGTCGTGATTTACAAAAAGCTATGTAAAATGCAAAGTATTTTGAGAGAAAATCCTGATATTAAATACAAAGCACTACTTAAGGAATTAATGCCTGTAGTGGCTGCATTTTATGAATATATGCGAAAAGCTAACGATTACGATACATATAAAACGCTACAAGCCATTTATGATAGCAGTGCTCCATCAGTTGAAAAAGTGCTAGAAGAAGCAGGAATGCTTGAAGGATTACAAGAAGCTTTAACTAAAACATATTATCGCACTAATGACGATCTGTATTATAATTCTGTTTCAATAGAAAAAGCATGTAAAGCATTTTTTAGCAATTTGAGTTTTCGTAACAAATCGCCTGAATTGCAGGATTATTTACGAAGACAGATGATAACTTTTCCTTTCCTTACACACATCACTATAGAAGATTATAAGAAATTTAGTGATGAAGATGTAAAAGGTTTAGCCTTTGTTCAAGAAAAATTAAAAAATTTCACATTACTGGGTCCAAATAATGTGACAGCTACTGGTCTTATTAAAGCATTTCGTAGTAATGAAAATTGTCATATAACACTAGATTATACTAATATAAAGGCAAAATCATCGGATGATTTATATAGGATCGCTAATTATTTTGAAAATCTAATTATTAGAATTGATGGTTCTGACTATCCTGTTAGCAAGAGAAATATTGGTTTTTTATGTAAGGTGCTGCATAGAAGAAAAGGAAATGAAGATAATAATTTAATAAAATTCGCCATTAGGTCTGGTTTTGCGTTATACCCCAAGCTCGAATCCAAGTTTAACGGAAGAAAAGAAAGCCCGGTGCATATTGCGATAGAACAAGGGGACTGTGAATTAGCTAAAATAATGTTAGCGATAGGTGTGCCAGTAAATATTTTTGATGAGGATCAACAATCACTTTTAGATGTGACGATAAATAATAGAAAAAAAATAAAAGCTGAAAAACGTCAAGAACTAGTGGCAGTATTATTACGACATGGAGCACGTCAATCTCGTCCTTTTTATTTGTTCAATGATAGAGGGAGAAATAGACGTATAAAAATAGCATTATTGTCTGGTTTTAAGGCCTTGAAAAGTAGTGCACAGTGGGATAAATGGCTATGGAAAGGAATGTTTAAATTGATGGCAAATACAGGATTTGATCGAGAAAAACTTTCAGGATTATTTAAAAAAATTAATATATTTGATATATTTGATAGAAGATTATTTGATGAAAAGCAACGTTCACAAGAAACATCACCAAAGAAGCTTCCCTTTCTAGATTTAAGCGGGCCTTTCAATATTGATATAGTGCCTTTAGACAAACTAACATGGGTGGAGCGCATTAATTTGGTTGGGTGTTCTGGTGTAACTAAAGTAAACTTAATGATTTTAGCAGCAGCAGGAGTAGAACAAGTCGATTTAAGCTTGTCACAAATAGAAGAGGCTGGATTAATTGATCTAAATAGGATATGTAAAATTTCCCCATTCACATTTCAAGGCCTTAAGATTAATATCACAACAATTAAACTTTTTGGTAAAAAAATAAATGGTAATCCCCTAGAAAACTTACATGCTATTGTGACTAATAAAGAATTAGCAGCACAAATAGTTCATTTCGAATTATCGAAATTTGAAATAACGTATCAACAAGATTCAGTTCAACAAGATTCAGGAAATATGTATAAGTTGCTTGGCCGGTTATCAAACTTAACAAACTTGCGCACCTTGATTATGAATGAGAATAACTTTTATGATACTCATATATGTGCAATGTTTGCAACCAATAGTGGTTTTCGTAATTTATCATCTATAAATTTACAAAATAATAAAATCTCACCCCCAAAAGAAACTGAGATTGCTGACGATACTAGTGAGAACATAGATGGCATTAAAACATTAGCGGAATTCTTTCGGCAGTGCAGAAGACTAACTGACGTTCGCCTCAGCAAAAACCCTTTAGGAGATGAGGGGTGTGCTCAGATAATAGCGGCTTTAAGAAGCAGTAATCCTAAGCTAAAAAGACTTGAGCTTTTTAAAGTGGGTGCTGGTGTTAAAAGTCTTGATGAATTAATAGCATGCGCAAGAGATCACAAGACATTCGTCAGATATGATTTTAATGAAAATCATCCGACTGGATTTGCAGAGGAAGTTTGGCCAGCAAAAGAAACAGAGCTAGAAGCACTAGTAAAACGAAATGGTTGTTTGCGAGAAGATTTTTCTCACTTGATCAATAGAATACCAGAAAAGTTGCCTGAGCCTGAAGCTGAACCCGAGCTTTCAGCGAAAGGAGAAGAAAAAGATAAATTTGAGCCTAAATACAAAATAACCTCAACAGGAATTGTTAAACCAGTAACAAAAGCAGGTGGTAAAAAAAGAGGTGGCAATAAACGTTTAGTTCGGGCTGTTACTCTTGCTAATGTAACAGGTCATTATAGAAATTCTGATGCTTCATCATTCCGCAAGTTTCGTCCCAGAGCTACAGCTTCAACTTCACCCTCACCCGAAGAGCAAGAAGCTACACCTAGTCCTCAAGCTAAATTAAAGTAAGAAATAAAAAGGAGTAAAAATGTTATTTTTTATCGTTGGCGCTAGTGGTAGTGGAAAAACAGCTTGTATCACCAGTCTAAAAGAATTGTTACCTAATTCTAATATTCAGGATTTTGATGATATTGGCACACCGGAAAATGCTGATGCCAGATGGCGACAAGAAGCAACAGAAAGATGGTTGCAAAAATACTTTGAAGAATCGGGATCGTATGATAGTTACTGTATTTGTGGTCAGGCTGTTTTAGGTGAAATATTAGCATGCCCAACTAGCCTAAAGATCCCAAAAATCAACATTTGTTTATTAGATGTTGCAGATATTGAAAGGATAAATCGTTTGCAAAATCGAGGAACGTTTGTTGCTGATCAGAATATGTTGAACTGGGCAGCTTGGCTTCGAATGCATCATCATGATCCTCAATGGGAACAACATGTTATCAAAAATGATGCGTGGTCGGAGCTCAACTTTGCATTATGGGATAAACATGATCGCTGGAATCAATTAGCGCGCACTTTCACAATAGATACAACATCACTAAGCATTTCCGAAGTTGCTTATGCTGCTAGTAATTGGATAACCACAGCGCAATCATTGGAAGCCAAGGATATTAATAATGCGAAATTATTATCGGATAAATCTAATGTTGTCTATCCAGAAAGAGTTAGTGCTTTAGAGCATAGCAAATCGCAAGCAACATTTGCGGTGATCTATCGTGGTTACTTGAAACAAGGAATGGAAGAAGAATATAAAAATTATTGGAATAAAATCGCTTCCTTTTTTATTAAGTTTCGAGGTGCAATAGGATCATGTTTACATAAAACAGAAGAAGGTATGTGGCTAGCGTATTCTAAATGGCCGAGTAAAGAGATGCGTGATAATGCATGGCCAGAAGATGAGTCAGTTAATAAATCTTTTCCTAAAGAAATTAAATCTGCCATCATCGGCTTAAAGCAGTGTTTAGATCCAGATAGAAATTTGCCTGAGATAACTATGGAAGTCATTAACGATCTCATGAGTTACTAAGATTTCTGCAGGTGAAGTCGCCATGATTTTAGGCGAAAAATATCTTTATATATCACAAGAGCGCTAATGATAAAAACGTCACGATTGAAGGATTATGAAGACAATTTCGGCCATTCAATAAGTTTGTTATTGTTAATTTATAATCTAGTTAAGCATGATTGTATTGAAGTT
>JANQRR010000039.1 GCA_028284465.1 Gammaproteobacteria bacterium
GCGTTGAGAGACTAAGCCCATCAGTGCCGCATAGCGTTTATCGGGTAACAATCTCAAAATAAGTAGCCAGATTTCATTAGGCAGCTCATTCGCCATAGACAGTGATGCCGGTGTGGAGCTTGATGGTGTTAGTTGATTTTTCATGGCTTAACTCCTTGGCAATATGGTCGTGCTTTAGCTCAGAACGTATTTTCAATGTCCATATTTGTCTGAGTCTTTGATATAAAAATTGAACTATTATAGCACACAGACATGTAAGTGCTAAAATTTGCTCGTTTTTATGGCAAGAAATTCGAGAGCGTTAACTACCTCGTGCTCGTATACCCCAAAAGATAATTAATCGGCATTACAAAAGAAAGTCTCAAGCGTGTTATTGCAGCAATCATGCAAATATTGGTAGATGCATTAAATAACCACTATCGATTACTGGATTTGGGTGCGAATTCCTCTACGATAGATCAGCGTCGATTGGCTGCAAATGATCCCCTGGTGATCCCACAGATGGCATGAAAAGTAGGAGCAGATCTTAACTTTTTGTATTGTTAGTTGTCTTGGTTGCTTGTGGAATGTGCTTTTAGGTAATGTATCTCATCTAAGTGCATTTCAACACGGAAGAGATTTGCCTTCCGAGTACTTCCGTGTTAATTTCCTAGCTGTTTGGGTGGGTAGTTATAATAGGATGTTAACATGCTGGGATCATTAATTACACAGCGTGGTACCTATGTACGTTTGGGCTCGACAAACCGGGGAGCAGATAGTCAAACGATTTTGTCTTTACAGATGCTTGCTAAAAATACTTCATTTGATGAGCTTCCCTGTATAGGGGCAGTGCTTACTGATATTGATGATGAAGTGATTAAAACCTACTTGTCGCCGACGTTTGGAGCCATTACTAAGAGGCAATATGAGTCGTTAGGGATTGTAACGAAACAGCATAGCAAACAGCATCCTACCAATGGGGTATATTACTGTTTGGAACTGATAGATTTCAATGGTTTCCTGACGTGAGTATTGCTTGTGTTTGCTTTGCAGATGAAACCCATGAAGAGATTATCGATCAGCAAGAAATTAAGTCGCCGCTTATCAAGGCGCATGAGGAAGTATTAGCTTTTATCAGACGAAATACGAGAATGGCGGCGAAAATTCACGAAACTGTGCAGTGAAGATATTCCTCAATATCCTCCAAGAGCGGTACGTGAAGCAGTCATTAATGCTATTGTTCATGCCGATCACTTTTTTCAAATCGTATCGAAATAACGAATCCGGGTGCTTTACCTTATGGCCAAACAATGGATCTAGCATTGTCGGGTGTATCGCGGATGCGAAATCGTATGATGGGGCGAATGTTTCGCGAAGTGAAGTTAATTGAACGTCTAGGTACAGGGCTGAAGAGAATTATAAGTGTTTATGAAAAAACGCAGGCTAAACAACCACTGTTTCAAGAGTTAAATACACATTTTCGTATCACGCTTTATAGTGTGGAAACACTTGCTGTTAGTCTTGCTCCGTGGGAAAAACTTTTAATGGAAAAGTTAGTACAAAAAAATCAACTTGGAACGACTGAAATAGCAAAGTTATGGAGAGTTACCCCAAGAACTGCAAGAACGAGACTCAAGCAAATGATTGAAATGGATTTAATAAGGCGCTTTGCTACATCTGCTAAAGATCCTTATGCGGTGTTTAAACTCAAATAAAAGATTAACAGATAATTCATATTTTTTAACTAAGGGGAAAGTCCACATCAAAAAGTCGCAGGTAATGGCTATGATTATCCTTTTATTATTTATGTCGATGATAAACCAATTGGCTTCATTGTTTGTTGTGATCTTTATGCATATCGAGTGAAGTGCAAACAACCGAGAGGGCTGTTTACCCAATAAGAAGATTTTTATTGATCCCGCCAAAAGCAATCAGCGTGCCATACGCTGCTATGAAAAAGCAGGTTTTAAATTTGTGAGAGAAGCTAATGATGGTGTGACGGATTGTTATGTCATGATGAAAACGTCACGATTGAAGGATTATGAAGACAATTTCGGCCATTCAATAAGTTTGTTATTGTTAATTTATAATCTAGTTAAGCATGATTGTATTGAAGTT
>JANQRR010000011.1 GCA_028284465.1 Gammaproteobacteria bacterium
TGCAGAAGTTATTGGGGCATAAAAAGATTGATCAAACGATGAAGTATGCTCATTTAGCCCCTGATTATATTGCGGAGTCTGTCGGGCGATTAGATTAAAGCCATGATATATCTTATTGGATTGATTGATGGTGGATTACTTTTTGATTTGTTCATTGATTGGTTTTTTCTTCCAGCGTATATTTTAACTTCATACTCATAGTAATAAACGAGTTAAGTTAAAAAAATATAGGAATAAACCGCGTGGTTTGTGAGTTCATGAAGAAACTGTTAGAACAACCTATAGTCCATGTATGGTATTGTGATCTTAAGGTGTCAGGCTCTCGGTTGGCTCGCTATACTGAATTATTATCACCAGATGAGTTGAGCCGGGCGCAGCGGTTTCGTTTCACACGTGATAAACAGAACTTTATTGTTGCGAGAGGCGTTTTGCGCGTATTGTTGGGCCACTATTGTCAATGTCCAGCAAATAAACTAAGTTTTCACTATGCAGAACATGGCAAGCCTTATTTGCAAACACAACATAATTTTAACAATGTCACATTCAATCTTGCACATTCACATGACATAAGTGTATATGCATTTATGCGATATCACGCGATAGGTATTGATATTGAGTATATACAACGAAATATAGATGAGTTGACATTAGCGAAGCAGTTTTTTGCTAAAGAAGAATATCAACAGTTGGTGAGATTATCGCAAGAGCAACAACACAGAGGTTTTTTTAATGGATGGACTCGCAAAGAAGCATTTATTAAAGCGTTAGGTGATGGTTTATTTTATCCTCTCAATCGTTTTGTGGTGAGCTTAACCCCAGAGCAACCAGCTAAAGTAATAAGTATTGATGGAGATGAGCAAGCAGCACAAGCATGGACATTAGCAGAGTTTACACCAAAGACAAATTATGTTGGTGCAATAGCAAGTAATAGAAATATAGAAACGATAGCGTATTATCAATGGGAACATGATACGTTTATATGAAAGGCACATAGTTTTTATAAAGATTTTTTAGTAATTTTTGTAGAGAAAATACAATTATTAGTATTAAATAACATGACAGATAGGAGAGATGAAATGGCGAGATTAAACTTAGAAGCGATAAAAGATCCGATATTTTCAACAACACTTGAATTGCATGTTAATTATATTAATGCAGGCGGACATATGGGCCATGATAGCGTCGTTCAGCTATTACAAGAAGTTCGAGAGCGTTTTTTTCAATCCCATGGTGGATCTGAACTTGATTGTGAAGGTTTAGGTGTTGCTATCGTTAATCTTGCTGTTGAATACTTACATGAAGGGATGTATGGCGATAAGTTATTTGTAAAACTTGGATTAGGAGAAATTGGCTATTCAAGCGTTGAGTTTAAATATCAAATTTACAATCAGAATAAGACTGAAATTGCAAGAGCGCTAACGACTTCTGTATTTTGTAATAAAAAATCAAGACAAAGTGCTCATATACCTCAAAAGATATTAGAAGTTTTTAAAAATATGTAACCATCTGATTTTTCATTAATTTATAATAAAAGAGCTAATAAATCTGGCAATATATCTTTTGATCAATGTGATTGTTTTTTTATGTGTGTTGGAAGTAAGACATTCAATACTTAATATTGTATTTTTTTCAACAATTTATCCACATTTTCTAGTATACTATTAGCAACATTGAGTTTAGATGCTTGCTTATTCTTAATGTTAACGTAAATATATGATGCCTTATTTATAGAAGAAGTAGCAAAAAAACATCTGAATTAAATTTTGTTAAAATGTAAAATCATTTCTTTAATTGCATAAAGTATAATTTAGTCAATCAATAAGGGAGGCAATTATGAAGGGATTATCCAGGTCATTTGCTATGCAAGCGCCAACTTGGACAACGTTATCTGGTGGTTCTTGGCGTTGTACGATACCACATTCATTAGTTTCATCAACACCATTATCTTTTTCTGTTGGAGTACGAATCAGACTTACTGCTTTAAGGCCAATGCCACATTTAATAGAGGGAAGTGTAGCACCTTTTACTAGACAAGCTTCGTATCATACAATGCCTTATTTTGTTCGAAGTTACCATGATTCTACTATAAGTTATAGCTGGAGGAGTATTCGTGGAACAATAACTAGAAACAATCAAAATAAATCTACAGAAATAGCTGGTAAAATTGTCATGGACAGTGGGCTTTATCAAAGGCCCGTGTTCTCACCCACACGAGTTAAAACGATGCACCTTGATAATACACATGTTAGAGCATTAAAGCTACTAACACGTTCTCGACATAGTTTTTATACTTATCGAAAAAGAATGCCACCATATAGAAAACCAAGGTCATTAAACGATAAATTTTTTCTTATGCAAAAAAAACTTAGAGCAACAAAAGAAGAAATTCAATCACAATTTGATAAGCAAAATTCTCGATTGCAGAAAGAGATCCAATCGAAATTTGATGAACAAAGTTCTCGATCAAAGAAGGAACTTAGAGCAACAAAAGAAGAAATTCAATCACAATTTGATAAGCAAAATTCTCAATTACAAAAAGAGATTCAATCGAGATTTGATGAACAAAGTTCTCGATCAAAAAAGGAATGTTTATCTAAAGTTAGAGAAAAAAATGCTAGCGAAATTGAGTCCTTGAAGCAATCTTCTAAGCCATGGCAACTAGAATTGATAAAAAACTTTATGAGCAAAGAGAAGTGGCGTCGTTTTTACGAGAACAATAAACCTATACTTAAAGTAGGAGGAGGAGCATCAAGTCTATTTTTTACACTGTATTGGGGGTATGAAATTGAAAGGCTATTAAAGCAAAGAAGTGAAAACATAAAACGACTTAATAAAATAAGAAGTGAAATTAAAGAACATCGAAAATTTTATTTAGCACAGAAAAAAGTTCATGAATGGCTGAACAGGTCGTATCCACGAATGGAAATAAATTTTGGAAAAAGTGAAGAGCTAAGAACATCTGATCTAAAATCATGCTGCAAAGAGATTAGTGCTGTGATTGTTGAACTTAAGGTATTAAAGGAAGAATTAGAAATTGTAAAAAATCAACGAGCAGAATTTTGGATATTCTCAACAGCATTTCCCATTACAGAGTTTGAGAGACAAGCTACTCCTGTAGAGACAGAATTATTTATTTTACTTAAAAAACTGGAAATAAGTTATTACATAAGCAGAGCATATTATAGCCGACGCCTTAAACAATATGATAATACTATAGCGCATGTTGATACAGCATTAGCTTCTTTAAAAGTTTTACTTAAGAAACTTAGGAAAGATGATATCTTAATTTCTCAAGAGATTGATGGTTTTACATCCAGTGCTTCTCTACTTTATAATTTAAAAGCAGTGGTATTACGTGAAAATGCTAAGTATGAAATTGATGAAGAATATGCTATTAATTTACTATGCTCTAAACCTGATGATGGTCAAAAACAAGAAAAAAGCACTATATCGTTATATAAATCAGGTGACGGTGAATACAAAGCTATCGTTACAAATTGTGCTGGTAAAGAAAAAACGGTGGATATTAATACGATTACAGGTTCAGGTAAATATATTCATCACATAACAAACTTCCCTTGGAACGATGAAAAAAATAGTACAAACGTACAAAGTAAGGAAGCAAAATTATTTAAGCAATGGCTAATATCATCTTGTGATCATGCTTACGGCAGGTATATCGAATCATTACATAATTATAACATTGCAATTAAAATAAACAGTGAAGATCCATATGCATACAGTGATCGTGGTTGGGAATTGTTTAGTGTATTTCATAAGTTGGGTTTAGCTGAGCAAGACGGTAGACGAGCAAATGTTTTATCTCCAAATAAAGAGGCTATTAATGCTGGAATAGCAAGATTGTCTTATGTAAAATTTTTGGAGGAATATGATGAGCAATTTTTACATCAAGCAAATTCTTATTTTAAAAGAAAATTACTTAAAAAGTATGAAAATCCAGTGATTTTTTGTCATCGTGCTATGGTGAAAATGCATATGGTAGAAGAAAAAAAAGAGAAAATAGCTGGAGAACCATATAGTAAAATGTATAAATATTTCGAAAAAGCTATTGAGGGTCGTCCACATCATGGGGCAGCACATTACTATAAAGGATATTTAAAAGCTTTTGAAGGAAAATGTACAGAAGCACTTAAGGAGTTTGAAACAGCTAAGAGCGAATATGTTGACTTTCCAGATAGAATAATCGTTATTGAATTAGCAATTGGGGCATGTAATAAATTAAAGGACGAAAAAAATGTTGCTAAGCGTGTTACTAAGTGTCAAAATATATTTAAAATAAAACAAAAAATGCCTATTGGCAATAACATTTTTACTAAGGAAAAATTAGAAAAAATAAAGGAGAAAATTAATGCTGATGACGTAAAAGATGACGATAATGCAATACCCTTTTATATTTATTTTGTACGTGAGATCCCAGAAAAAGATCCATGGGAGAATATTGAGAAAAAATTTAAAGCTGTGCTAAACGATGGTGCGATAGATATAAATAAATCACTAAACTTACATGAAACTGCTAAGGTTATATATGATTCTTTGAAAGGAAAACCTGAGCAAATTGATTCTGAATCTTGTGAAGAAACAAATACACATGTAAAGAGATCTTCTTTTGGTATTTGTTAATGCTAGATCTATTATTCATAATAATACATCAATTATTTTTTGGTTTTCGGATGAAGTGAAATAATGGTTTTTTAAGCAGGTAATACTAGTATTTCCTTAAAAAATCATTATGGTTAATGAAATTTCAGTAAACACGACGTGCCATGGAAGTTGTGAAGGCATAAGCCTTTGGCAGTTAGACAATCGATTTTTTGATAGTCTTTTACTTTGATATTATAAATGGCGTAATAGTCATGTACTTGAATCGCTTAGCTTGTTAGCATGGCAAATGCTATAGGCGAAGAATAATAAGAACTAAAACAATCAAGATTATTAATCTCATTGGGTCAATGAGAATTTACACTTATGATGCTTTAAAATACACCTACCAATTAGATGGTATTTTAATTGGTATAAGTTACTTCTTCTCTACTTCTTCCATTGATTAAATATTGCTGGTTTAGCACGTATGCTAAAGTTTCAGTGTATTTAATCATCTTCCCCTGTTTCTTCTTACTAAGAAGGATCATCGTTCACAACAACCGACTGGTAACAGGTGGTTAGATTGGGTTTGATACCGGATCTTGTCACAGGCTTTTAGCCTTGGTTGTTTCCATACACCGTAGCGATCATGATTATTCTTGATCGTCTGTTGATTAGCATTCATTGCTCATCGCAGGGTGTACCATCACTAACCGTTTTATCTTGAACGATGAAAACCACCTTACCTTGCGCGTCACGATAGGCGTTAAATGTCTATCGTGACGCGCAAGGCGCGTTATTCAAAATAAAAATATTATCAACAACTTATATTAAATTTTTTCATAAAAAACGCCGTTACCTTCCCGTGACGATTTCATCAATGTTTTTAAAAGGTAGTTTATCATGAGTAAGAAGCATCAAATGATTAATTCTGTTATTGTTACCATTAAAAATAACAAAGACGGTTCGTATCGCACTCAAGATGATCGGCGCCATTCATTAATTCAAATAGCAACAACACTTTATGAGCTAGGTTATAAGCTTGATCATCTCCGTTTTATGAAACCAAAACATATTCATGCTTTAGTGAAGCATTGGAGTTCCAATGGTGATAGTTCTGCGAGTATGAAGAATCGCATGAGTCATTTACGCTGGCTCATGCAAAAATTCGATGGCAAAATTCATATGGTGCCGAGTAATGATGAACTCGGTATTGCAAAACGAGTGTATGTGAGCAATCAGGATAAATCGCAAGTACTCACGGAAGCAGATTTAGGGAAGATTAAAGATCCGCTCATGCAGCACAGTTTAAAAGGTCAAGTGCTATTTGGGCTTCGTATGGAAGAAAGTATCAAACTGGAACCTTTTATTGCGGATGCAGGACAGTTTCTATATATCAAAAAGTCAAAAGGTAATCGAGAACGTGTGATCCCCATATTAACTCAAGCACAACGTGATTGGGTAAAAGAAGCAAAATGTCTCGCACAACACAAGAGTAATTCATTGATCCCGCCTAATGTGAGTTATAAAACTTACCGAAGTCGATTTGATAAAGCGTGCTTACGTGCCGGTATTAATCATCGCCATGGTTTGAGGCATTATTACGCACAGCAGCGTTATAAGGAGTTAGCAGGATGGGAATCACCCGTAAAAGGTGGTCCGACAGGAGATCAATTAACGTCATTACAGAAATCGATTGATCGTGCTGTGCGTTTGCAAGTAAGTCTCGAACTTGGGCATAGTCGGAGTTCGATCCTCAGTCACTATTGCGGCCGGTAAGATGTTACAAAAATCGAGTAACCTATTGATATTTATAATGTTAAAATTGAGTTAGAGTGTTGATTGAAATGAAAAGGTTTTGCCAAAAAGTAGATAAAATATTTAGTTGGATCGTTTATTGTTAGTTGATAGTTAATTATGAGGTTTTATCTAAAAATGGATTTTTTTACATTAGTGACAATTTTTTTACGTCATTAGACTAAATAAGTTAGCTTATATCTTTACATTCATATACGGAAATATAAGTGTAAGATGGCCATAATCTTTTTTTTATACTTATGGTATATAACTCATAATTGAAATTCACTATAATAGAGCAATTGATAATTATTCATTCTTAGTGATACATGGCAATTTTTAAAGATATTGCGGAAGCAATCTTCGGTGTCGCACTCTTCATTAATGCGCTCCTTTTTATACCTCAAGCGTTTAGAATTGTAAAAGAAAAAACAGCAAGAGGTGTTTCTATTACAACGTTTGTAGGTTTTTTGTTAATACAATTAGCAACAGTAGTGCATGGTATCTTGGCTAACGATATTATCCTAGTTATTGGTTATGTGCTAAGTATGTTAACGTGTGGGACGGTAATTATTTTGGTTCTAGCTTATCGAAGAAAAGATTTAACCAAAAAATGCTAGCAATAAATGTAGATTTATAATACGATACGAACATTTGTTATTTAATAACAAGCCTAATAATAAGGTAATGGAATATCCAATATAATCAATCAATTAATAATTATAACACACAATAAGTCTTATTAAATGCGGCAGATAACACATGCTAATAAGACTTCTAATGAATAAATAATAAAAGCAATTAAACAAATGTATTCTCGTGCCATTCAAAGCACGAGAGTGCACAATCATTATGTTGGACTAGAAAATGCAAACTAATACAGTAGAGGTGATATTGCCCTATAAAAGCAATGTTGTATTAAAAAATTTTGATGAAAAAATGAAAATACTTAATTTATTAATTTCTGTGATTGAGGAAAGCATAGAGGCAATACAGTGTTTTACTAAAAACGAATTTGAGAAATTCGACGCACAAGTCGGTGAAACGCTTTGCCAGATCCGTGCTTATAAGCTTGTAATGCTTGGGATACAGAATTATGATGCTATAAAGATGCTTGACAATGATATGAGAAAATTAAAAGAAATTCTGTTGACTATGCAATGTGTAAAGCAGACATTGATAAAAAATAGAAAAGCTCGCTACGTCAGATTGCTTGATGACAAAGAAAGTATTCGGGAATTTATTTACAGACATCATTTGTCGTTTGTTTTAAACCGGGATACACTTTTTTTGATATTGAGTTATTTTCTGACAAAATATAATGGTCGAGACGAAGATAATATACCACAGTATATCAATTATAAGGGGATCGTTAATACGCTCATGTTGAGCAAAACCGTAGCGAGAAGAATAGCACATCACTATCAAAATATGTTGGCATGTATGTCTACAAATTTTATATTAAAGATAAGTGAGCGGTTAGATGCATTTAGAGATTCTTTAAAAGTATTGAATGATTTGTGTGTGATTGCTGATGGAAAAAAGCAAGTATTACCTTGCTTTCTTGTGACTAATATATTAATTGACGATATCATAAGAACAAAAACCACACTGTTATTACATATTAATTTTAAGCAAGCAAATAATACAATTATTGGTTCTCGAACTCTAATTTTTAAAGGCCAAGAATTTATTGGTGTAATGAACAATGCCAACATCACGAACAGATATAATGGCCCTTGCTTTAAGTTAAGCGGGGTAAGCTATGTGAAGAATGATATCAATGAACTAAATCAACATACTAGTAGAATTATACAACTTGGTCTTAAGACAATTTTTCTTTGTAATATGGCGTCACACCCCCAGTATGCTGGTGAGAAACTATCTCGATTTAAAGAAAGCTTATATGTGGATGATGCCAAGATGCAAAACAACAAAAATAATTTTATTTCTAATCTTTTGCAAAAGTATTATTGGTATAAAAAACAAAGTGAAATATTAGGTTGTAGCTTTAGTAATAGAACGCTATTTTTTATTAAACATATTTATTGTGTAAATATTGATTTCGCCGAAAGAGATGAACGTAATACTTTCGTTGCTAATAAGGAATTTGTTGTTAATTAGCTTGTTGGAGTGTAAATGGAAGATATTAATCTGGATATAATTTTAGATACGATACCCGGTAACTTTTATTGCAAAGACTTAAGGGGCAGATACTTGTGGTGTAATACGAGACAAGCAATTAGTTTAGGATTTAAAACACCAAAAGAAATCATTGGCAAAACAGATTTTGACTTATATAGTCAAGAATTTGCAACAATATATTCAAATAATGATAAAAAAGTTGTAAACACTGGGAAATCATATTCTTTTGAAGAGCCAAACTGTATTGCAAGTGGAACATCCAAAGTAAGTTTAAGCTATAAAGCACCTTTGAAAAACGAGCAGGGTAATATTATAGGAATACTTGGAAATTCTCTAGATATAACTGACTATGTTAATTTTCAAAAGAAGTTAACTGAAGAAAAAGAATATGCAGAAGTAACTTTAGAAAATATTGTGAAAAATTTGCCAGGACATGTCTATTGGAAAAATACAGGTGGTGTGTTTTTAGGTTGTAATGATTTACAAGCAAAATCGGCTGGTTTTGATTCGCCAAAAGACCTTACTGGCAAAACTGATCATGAGATGCCTTGGAAAGATCAAGCGGATGATTTACGTAAAATTGATAAAGAAATTATAGAAACAAGAGAAGAAAAAACAACTGAGGAGCTTTCTTTAACTGAAAGTGGCAAATTAGCCACTTACTTATCTAAAAAAGTGCCATTAATTGATAAAGATAATAATGTTGTGGGCGTTGCAGGTATATCATTTGATATCACGAAAGAAAAAGCAGCGGAAAAGATTATTGAAAGTGCTAGCAAAAGCAAATCTATTGTTTTATTTGCTATAGATAGAATTGTTAGAGATTATTTAACATCAATTAAGCTGTTTTCTGGCTTGATTAAAGAACAGAAAGAGAAGTTAACTAAAAAAGAAATTATTGATTATGTGGATAACATTGATCAATCTTGTGATGCTATTATTCCCACACTTGACAAGTTGCGATACTTTGTGGATCTTGAAAGTGGTAACATCAGTGCGTATTCCTGTCGATTTGATTTGAAAAATTATGTGGCACAATTGTTAAAAGAAAAACAAAGCGATATTATGTCTAACAAGATAAAAATTTCTTTTTTCTATGATGATAATTTATCAAAACAAATCATTGCCAGTAAAAATTTTTTGGGTTATGTGTTGAATAATTTAATTACTAATGCTATACAAAATACAATGTCAGGCGATATTGTGATCCATATTAATAAATTGGTAAGTAAAATTGATGAAAAGACATTGGCATACTTTTCTATCAAAGATTCTGGGTGTGGTATTCAGCAAAGAATACAAGATACTATTAATAATTTCATAAACAATACTGTTGATGAACATAGTCAATTCACACAGATCGGATTAGGGTTAGCCACTTGCATAAAAATGATTGAAAAAATGCACGGAGAAATAGATATAAAGTCTAAGATAGGTATTGGAACAAATATAGTGTTTACGGTACCTGTGGAAGAATATTATGGCCCCACAATTAAGCATATTAAATCTTTCAAAGAAATTGATGCATTTGATATAGAGGGGCCACAAAAAGAAATTAAGTATACGCCAAAATCTTTTAATGTATTAATTGCCGAAGATAGCGATATTGTTCAACTTGCAATGAAGCAAATATTAGCATCTAATTTTGAGTGCAAGATTTTTCAAGAGAAAACTGTCCAAGGAACAATTGAGCAATTAAAAAAAGAAGATATAGATATCGTGTTTTCTGATGTCAACTTAGAAGATGGAACAGGCATTGAATTGGTTCAACGATTACGTGATTTATCGCAATATCAAAATATACCTGTTATTGCTTTTACAGCATGTATCAAACAAGAGGAATTAGAGTGCTTACAAGATGAAGGCTTTGATGAAGTCCATATGAAGCCTATTAGCTTTGATACGCTAATTGATATTATTAAAGAATACATATTTAAAGAAGGTTAATCATCATTTTGTTTAAGAATGTGCAGAGATAAAAGAGATTAGATATTGAATTTCCACATTCTTATAACGGGTGCTGCGAAAATAAGTTCCTGATTGGTAATACACGGAGCAGCCAGATTCCCGCAGGAGGTATTAGTAAGTAAATCATATTTTCCTGTATCATTTCGATAGATTCTCCGAATGAGCGTCTTATCATTGCTTGTTTTTACAATGCAAATAAGCCCGTCACATTGCTGGATATCATCGTTATAATGACGTATGCCACCAACGTAATCTCCATTATCACATAGAGGGAACATACTATTATCGTGTGCTTGATGTATAATAGCATCTTTATAACAAGATAAAAATAATTGAGTTTCTTGCTCTAAATTGATTTTTTCAGCTTCACCATAGAATGCGTCTACTGTTTCTTGTTTTTGCTGTTTTGAGGTGGTTACTGGCGCTATATTTTTAGTGACTTCTTGTTTTTGAATATCTATGTTATTTCTCACAGGCACATCTTTTGAGCAACTTGATTGTTTGGTTTCATATGGTGGTTCACCTATTGGTTCACCGTGCATTAGCCAATCTACATCACATACGACGCCAAGTTTTTCTAACCCTTCAGCAATTTGATGCGCTCCTTTCTCTGTTAACCCGATACCTCGCCCATTTTCCCATGCGCCCACCGTATTATGATGAGATTTAATTAATTTAGCAAAATCCTTTATTGCTATTTTATCCAATAAAATTCGTCTAACGTATTGTACTCGTTTACCACGAGCAATTGCTTTTTCGGTTTCTTGTGCTTCTCGAGCTGTTTTCATTTCAAAATCTTGTAAGAAATATTGATTTATTCATGTACAAATGTCAGTACACATACCTAAAAGTGCTGTTTTTCATTCTCATAATTATATGTTTTATGGCCATAATCTACAAAAATGTTATTTTGGGCATAGTTTACTGTTGATTTATGCCTAGCAAAATGTTAATATCCACATTGTCAGAGTGATTTAACAAATAAAGGAGTATGAATATGATATCAACTAAATACGCCAAGGAAAAGGGACTAATGGGACGTATTGCAAAAGAGATTATTACAGATCGCTTATGCCTAGATGATTCCAAGCAAAATATTGAATTACTTACAGACTATTTAACACGATTTGAAGGAATGGTAGAAGGGAAAAGAAGAATGAGAATAGAGTGGTAAATCTATAATTTATCTCACTTCTAATGATTTTGACAGTTTAGAGCGCAGCTAGGCATGTGTGGACATGCTTAGCGAGATCGCTATGCAATAAACGTATGAAATTTTTTACAGCATAAGCTTAATAGTTTAATAAGCGTCGAAAATGATTAAAGAGCGAACTGCTCTTATATGGCGGGGAACAAGATAATGGCGATTGAACGTGCGGAGCAGTCAAGAATATTGTTAAAAGAAATTCAACAGTTTTGTCCGATGTTAACACTTAAAGAAATTGCAATATGTTGCAATTGTAGTGTGACAACTTTACGCAGAATACTAGCTAGACAAAATAAAACAGTTCAACACAAGACGAAAAAAAACATTCGTTGCTTTAATGCATATTGTATTTTATGTCACGAAGAGTGGGAAAATTTAAGTAGCGCAACTATTCAAGCGCGCTGGCAAAATTTCAATACTTTGGAGAACAGAAAAAAATATGTGCGTAATCATATTAAACAAACTAGATGAGTGATACATAGTGAATATAAAACATTATAGTTTAAAGTGTATGTTTGGGTTACTAATAATCAGCTTTTGGTTGGGATGGTCTGAGAACTCATTTGCACATTGTTGTCCAGGGGCTTGTTGTTCTTTCAAGCAAGCAGCTATATCAGCACAAAAGATATTAAAAAATATTAATGCTAAACAAAATACATTACCCAGTAAAAATCATCAACACCATGTCAGACATCAAAAATGATTTTGTCAGATATATCTCAACAAAAGGGAAAAATTTATTAATCATAAGTGAAGGAGAACTTAGTATGTCAGAAAGTAAATATTATAACCCAAACACCGAGGCAATAATATTGCGTAAGATCCAGTATTTATCACCATTAAAATTTCAGGATATTGCAGAATGCTGTGATGTTGAAATTAAGGTTTTACATGACATTTTAAATGGAATTTCACCTGAGCAGTCAACTCGAAAGATGTTATTAGCATTAATTAGTTTTTTATATTTATTTCAAAAGAGGCTTAAAGGGTACACAGCGAAAGAAATTGTTTATTGTTGGGGTGACTTTAAACATGATGACAAAATACATAAACAATTTCTTCGACAAGCACATGCGAAAGTCGAGTTTATACGAAACATAGGTTTATACGAGAGATAATTTTTTGCTTGTGACAAGTAGAAATTAGAAATAATAGGGGGAAAATTAGTGTCTACGAAATATTTTCTTAAAGACAAGCATGGTATTTTTACTATTGACTTGGATCAAGTCAAAGCAAGCTTAGCCAAAAAGCCAGGATGGAGTCGATATATGGTAGAAGAATCAATCATGGACTATCGACGTTTTCTTTTGTTGATAAAAAAACATGGTGGACGATATGAATTAGCACCTACTAAGTTAATTGATGAAGCGTGGCATCAACATATTTTGTTTACGAGAAAATATCACCACGATTGTGCAGTTATTTTTGGAAGATATCTTCATCACTTCCCTGTATTAGACAATGAGAATAAACGATTTGATTTTCAAGCACTCGACATGACAAGAAAACTTTATTTTGATGAATTTGGCGAACATTTGTTTGAGTATAGGCAATGGGTTTTCGTATACAATGTTATTTTTAATAACATAAAACGGGGTTTTTATAAAGTGAAGCAGCCATTTTATGGTTTATTCAAGGTGTTAACTTAAATTAGGAGAAATATATTATGCGATATATTATAAAAAATATTATCACATTTCTAGTTAAGAAACGTGTAAAATGTGATGGTGAATGTGCCTGTTTTGCTTGTGAAGCAGCGTTATAATCTATTAACCATATTAATTTTAGTTTAATTAAATAGATCTGGGCTTGAACTTTTTTCAAGCCTAGACTAATAATTTTTTTAATATTTAACCGTAAATTTTATTATTCATTAATAATGAATTACTATTGATCATATTAAAATTTGAATAGAGTGTTATCATAATGGGTATATTTATTGACGTTGTTATTGGATTTATTCTATTACTTTTAATTTGTGGGTGCGTGTATTTTATAATTAATTTTATTGGATATCTTATTGTAGATGAACAATATGAAATCGCTAGAGTAACAAACAAGTATTATACTCCTGAAAGTGATTCCACTAGTGTGGGTGTCGCGGAATCGATTACAACTGGTGCGCAACCAGTTGTTACTACCTCTCATCAAGATGCTGTTTTTGTTATAGAGTATGAATATGATGATAAAACACGAGAACGCACAGACGTAAGCCAAGATTTTTTTGATGAAATTGATGTTGGTGATGTTATTACAATAGGGTATAAAATTTCAAAATGGACAAAATGTTATGATGTCACAAGTTTGTATAATAAAAGCAAACAAAAATACACAATTTAACTTAATTTAATTAAATAGATCTAGGCTTGGATCTTTGCCAAGCCTAGAACGTGTGTTTTTTATTAGATCAAAATAGAGTGTTGCATAATTTATAATATATTTGTCACATTATATTTTCGCTAGCAGCCAGTGTTTTGTGTAATTAACAATACTAACGGTTTTATTGTGATGTGTAATATATGAATGCATCATTTTTGTGTTGAGCTTGCAGTATATTTCTTAAAAAATTAATAATATTATAATACCAACAAATAAAAAGATGGAGCTTGTGATTAAAAATGTCTTTATTAACATAAATTATATACTCTAAAATTTTTAATCTAATAGATGCTCTTTTGCAAAAATAAAAAAATTATATAGCTTAAGTTACAGTTTTGCCATTTTTGAACGATAAAATCAATGTTCATATGTTGTCGCTGATAAAAAACATAATCTAAAATGCAATATAATAAAATTGTTAAGCTTGCAAAAATGAAAATATCTCAAGGACATGTGAAAATAACATGCATTTAGTTTTTCTAATGGAATGATTACATTAAAAAACAAAATGCTATCTAATTTATAAAATTTATCTCTTAACTATATGAATAGACATTATTAATGGTTGTTATTATGCATTTCTTTTTACCATTTAAATTTCAAGAATCAACTTCTTAGATGATTTATCAACAACAAATACTTTTGATTTTTTAAAGTCATATTTATATTCAATATTCTTTAGATGCTCTACATTACTTAATGCTTTTCTATTGAATATAGCGATATTTTCTCCTTTATTTTTTCTTGCTGAATAAGTATAAATTCCTGATTGGTTTTGTTTATAAATTTCTTTACCCAATGTCTGAGTCGTTTTATAGGATTTAAGATTTTTATCGGTTAATTCTGGTATTTCATCAATTGACTTTCTTAGGTCGATTAACATTGCATTGCATCCTACAGAAAATAAACTTCTGTTTGTAACAATAGGAGTATCGTCATCGTAATGCATAGCTTCAATGATAGTTCTATGCCAATGGAATATTGTTTCGTAAAATGTTGTCTCTTGATCTAAAGAACCATACCAAACAGGATAACTACCATCACTGAATCGACTTTGAAAACAGCCTTGTTGATTAAATACATAATCAACTGCGTGGTATGCAATAGTATCAAAATGAGATTTACGATGTTTATTGATGATTTTTCTGGCGACATCAAGATCAAATTGATCATCGGCTATATCTAATAACTCATTATTATTATCAGTGAAAATAGGAGTATTGCGTATGGCATTATCATTAAAATTATAAATCGAGTTGATTTTATTAAAATACATGACGTATTCTCCACTAAATAGTTAATGCATTCTCAAGATAGTCGCTTACTTTTTTTAGTCCTTCATAGCGATCACGGCAGATAATTTCAAACGGTGTGTAGTTCTCAAAATACTTATTTGGACGGTGTATCCAGGTATAAGCAATTTCTTTATTTTCAGGAAATAATTTTCGTAATGCAGAATGAATAGTCAGTAAATATGCAACTCTACTTTGCAGATCAGGGTATAATGGCAAGTAAGATTTACCACGACGGTATAATCCTAATGATGATCGAGAATGAGTCGATAGTCCAAGACATATTGCTTGTTGAGTGGGTGATAGTTTCCAATGTTCAAAAAGATGCATGATCATTTTTGTTTGAGAAGCACGTTCTTCATCTGTAAATTCGATTTCTTGGTAAAATTTTTCGGGCTTTCTTGCAGCTAGGTGAGACATGATATACCTCTTTTTAAATTAAGTATCACAACTAGCTTTAAGTATAATGTATGAATGCGTACAATTCAAGTACGAATACGTACAATTTTGTCATTAACTAATTTTACCAAATTGGTTAATTAATTATACTAAATTACCTATCTTTATTTACCAAGTTTACAAAATAATGATATACATTATGACAAATTGTAAGCCATATCTTATATAAATTTCAGTGATTTGCTAATTACTTCATTAGCTTAAATTGGATAAAGTATTAGCATAGCTTTAAGATATTGCTGATCACCAAGGATGGTGGTTGATCGAAAGGGTTATTGATGATTGCAAATTTATCTTAAAGCTATCTCTTCTACTCACAACTTCCAACAGTGGCCTGATCTTCAGGCCATTTTTTTAGAAATGCATTTTTTTGATCAAATTATGAACTTTATAAAAAATATTTGTGAAATTAATATGACACACGGAAAACTCTTAACCATTTGTGGTATGATATACACAGTAATTTCTCTCTAACTTGAAAAACACCACTATAATGTACATGGGATGTCCTTTTCTAATTCTAAATATAGAAAGGGAAATTCAATTCGTGGGGGGGCGGTATTTGTCTAGACCAACAACATATTTGATACTCGCGCCTGACTTGATTATGGCAGGTGTGTGTTAAGGATAGTCATTAAAATCGTAATTTTAATTGTTCAATTATTTGCTCTCTGTGTGGAGTAGATATAGCAGGTATACATAAATTTCAGTCTGACAATAAGGACAAATTTAAGAAAGTGACAGGCTCAAGATCTACATTAGCATTTAATGTATCAGACTCATTGAGTGCTGAGGCTCAATCATTTATAGGGGAAAGTATATATTTACCTATTATCGATAGTCTACTTGAAGAGGCACAAAAACAGCGATTTACTCATACGCTACTAAAAAAGGCAGCAATTGTATACATCCATCATCCTTTAAAAACATCCGTTAATTTAGTCGAGGCAATGATATCTCTAGGTGTTGTTCCGAGTAATATTTTTGTATTAGGTAAGCACTATTCTGAATCTTTGCCAATCGTTGATAAGATAAAAAAATTAGGTGTATATTATGAGCCTTGCTCACCACAATTGAGCCTTGGCAGCTTTTCTCAATGCTTCATTCAAGATATCGATGCTTTGTGGGCACGAGTCATAGCTAATCTAAACGATGATATAGAAGCTATCCTCATTGCTGATCATGGTGGCTATGCGCTATCACGTGCTCCTCACTGGATCAATGAAAAATATAACGTAATTGGATTAGAGAAAACAACAGGAGGGCTTATTAACTTTGAAACATGGGGAATACCGCCGTTTCCTATTATTGATGTGGCTCGTTGTGCGACAAAAAAGATCTTAGAATCACCTTTAATTGCGGATGCTGTCGTTACAAAACTTATTCCTTTTCTTCCTTATAATTATTCGGCGTTTACCTATGGTGTTGTAGGTTGTGGTGCGATTGGCAAAGCGGTATCAACAAAACTACTTTCAATGGGATGTCAAGTCATGCTTTATGATAAAGATTTGGTGCAATCGGATCATCAAATAAAAGGTATTTCGAATAATATAAACATAACGAGAAATCTATCATCACTTATAAAGTATTCAGATTATGTGTTAGGTTGTACAGGTCGTGATATTACGGGATCTGTAGACTGTTTTGAAACTTTATCGAAAGATAAAACGTTTATTAGTTGTTCCTCTGGTGATGTTGAATTCTTGTCATTATTAAAACGTATACAACGTCAGTATGATAACCAACATATTTCTAAGCATCCTCTTGACGAGATTTGTTATCACACAAAACAAGGTGCCACCATTCATGTACTTAGAGGTGGGTTCCCCATTAATTTTGATCATTCTGGTGAATCTGTTCCATCAAACGACATTCAGCTAACACGAGCTTTAGTATTAGGGGGAATATTACAATGCACACAGTATTTGAAAAATTCAGACGTGCTTGGTAGAGAAGGAATTTATGCTCTTGATGCTAACATACAACATTTTATCGTTGATGAATGGTTAAAATATCAACCTTCAGGACGATTCTCTGAAAGTATTTTAAAGAACTTTCAGCATACGACATGGATTGCTGAACATTCCAATGGGATAAAAAAATAAACGAAAATTAAATTTTTATGGCGAATATACTGACAATAATGATTAGACTGGTTAAGGAATCTTGCAAAAATGCAAATATTCAGTGGCTCATTCAAAACCGTCAAAATAGTCGGACAACATATTATTTCAGCTTTATCTAATCACATGCTTAAAAAATTTAACAATCACTCTCGACGTCAATTATCTTATTTAATTCGATCTCATAAGGAAAGCCCTGATAATTTTTTTAAAATGATGAGAACATATGTTAATAAGCCATCGGTAAAAGCAATCATTGATTTTCTTCGTTGTAAAAGCACATTTAAGGCTGCATTAGATCATATTAATTATAACACGACGGATAATTATTTATATGAACAATTTGTATATTGGATCAATGCTTATGCGAGAAAAGATACCTCAGCACCTTTAATAGATTTCTTTTCAGGAACACAAACATTAAATAGTGTATGTAAAGATTTTATCAAATTTTGTTTTTCTCAAAATATTATGCTTGATAAAACAAAAACATTATATTCTTTCAATTATCATAACCAATTATCAGATGATGTCGTAAAAAAAGAATTATTAAGTATTTCACCAAAAAAAACCTTACACTTACTTGGTTTTGGATTAGATACAGGAGATTATGAAAAAAGCTTAGCAGATTTCCTAATAACTCAAAACAAAGCGCAGCACGTTTATTTATACGGGTTTGATCCTTATGCTGCCCATGGAGAAGGTATTCATTATCTTACTGAGAAACAATTGAAAAATACCAATCTTCAATTTGACATTGTTATCGCTAGATGGGTACTTCACCACATTCCATTGAAACAGAGGTGGTCTGATTTTATTCGTTGCATTAATCGCTGTCATTCGCAAGCAATGGTTTTAATTATTGAACATGGATTTATAAATAATAAATCGGTGTTGCCTATAGAAAAGAAATTTTATCATGTGCTCAATGCATTCTTTGATATTGTTGCTAATATTGGTTTAAGGCCACATTATTTTATGCATTCCATGCCAGAAATTGGCAAAAATTTTTTCATTGACTATCTTAAACCAGAAGATTTTAGTATGATTAAGCGCAATGTTTCTATTAATAATATAACGCAATCGATTTACAATATAGGGCCTAATTTTCCTCATCAAACGATATGTTGTATGCGTACTTATAAATAAGTATGATTGGATTATATGAATTGTGGAAGAAAAGTTACATGGAGAAAAGTGCTGTGCCATGAATAATAATCATCGTTTGTATCAACGAATGAAAGATTTATGGGCAGGTCTGCACGACATATGGCGCAATATAATTAAATATCTAAGAGATGTGAAGCGTTTCAGTATTACCATATCAGAACTAAAGCAAGATATTGATAACCAAAAAGATGAAATTTCTCACTTAAATAATATCATTAATGAATTGCCTGGGGACATTTATTGGAAAGATCCAGAAGGTCTTTATCTTGGTATGAATGAGCAAGGAAAAGCTAATTTACGTAAAATGGGCTTTTTGAGAAAAGGCGACGATATTGTAGGAAATACAGATTATAATTTATTTGACAAACAGACTGCTGATAGATTTAGAGAGAATGACGTTCAGATCATGCAGAGCGGTGTCGCCGATACGAGAGAAGAAACAGCAGTGTTACCATCAGGAGAAAAAATAACACAATTATCAACGAAGCGACCTCTATTTGATATGCATGGTAAAGTCATTGGGATCATGGGTAATACAATTAATATTACTGATCGTAAAAGACAAGAACAAGAACTAAGAATAGCAAAAGAAGAAGCAGAAATATCTAATAGAATTAAATCGAGTTTTATTAGTGATATGGAGCATAATATTCGTACTCCTCTTAGTAGTTTGCTTGGAATGCTTATGATTCTTGCCAACCAAGAAACAGATCCCGAAAAAAAATCTGTTCTACATGAGCTTGCTAACTGTGCTCAAGAATTAATGGGTTACTATGATAAGATCTTAGATTTTTCAGAAGTTGAATCAGGGTCGTATCCTATTACTTCTAAAAGTTTTGTTTTGCGCAAAGTGGTTGATAGTGTCATGAAGATTGAAAGTATCAGCGCAAAATATAAAAAATTGGATCTCTCATTACAATATGATAAGGACTTGCCTGAGATTGTTAGGGGTGATTCTTATCGACTGCAACGCATCCTTATCGATCTAGTCAGTAACGCAATTCAATTTACTGAAGAAGGTTTTGCAAAACTCGAAGTCTCCTTTTATAAGCAAGATAAGCGATCGCGTCAGATTATCGTAAAATTCACTATTAAAGATAGTGGCAGAGGTATACCTGATAATGAAAAATCATTAATTTACGAGCGTTTTACTAGAGTAACGCCGAGCAATAAAGAACAAAGTAAAGGGCTTGGATTAGGGTTGCCGATCATTAAACGATTTATTGATGAATTAGATGGCGAAATTCACTTAAAAAGTAAAGTTGGTAAGGGGTCAACATTTATGGTGTTTTTACCCTTTAAAATACCTTTATCTGACGATATTGTTGACGAAGAATAGTTATCTCAAGAGGTAGAACATGGCAAGTGCAAAACGACGTATTCTGTTGGTGGAAGATCTTATGATGCCTCGAAGAGTAGCAGCGATTAATATCAAGCAACTTGATTGTGATGTTGATACCGCTGAGACAGGTGCAGAAGCTATTACGTTATTCAAGCAACACCATTATGACCTCATATTTATGGATATAGGTTTACCTGATATGGATGGCTATACCGTTACTGAAACTATCCGTGGATTAGAAGAAGAAGCCCATGCGCATACACCTATTGTGGCTTTAACTGCTCACGCAGATAAAGAATTTCGAGAAAATGCCACTCAATCGGGCATGGATGACTTTCTATCGAAACCGTTAACCCCTGATAAAGCAAAAACAGTGCTCAACAAGTATGCTCCGCGTTAACACCTAATTTAAAGCGAATAATAGTTTATTTATTATTATTGATGTTAGTTTTTATATCTTCGATAAATTTGAAAATTTCTTTCAAGATAGCGTCAGATGATTTTGATAAAAAATCAAATTTCACGATATTATTTATATCTTTATTATTTCTGCTATGTCATGATGTCCGCACACATTTATTCAACGAGTCACGGTAAGGACACCGAGCAACTGGTTCTCCTATCGTAACTTAGAAAATGATTTTTCAGCATAAATGTGATAGAATACATTTAGAATAATTTGTATAAGCATACTAGATTTCCATTCTACTATCATCATTACATTCTCAAAAGGGAGACCGCAAATGTATATGTATAAAAAAATCATTATGGAAGCATTATCAGAAAATCAATATATTGCAATTGCTGAGCTGCACAATTCAAAAGCTTGTATTAAATTTATTATAGATAACCTAGAATTTTTCCACAGTCTGGGAGTAAATTATTTATTTACTGAAAAAATATATTCTGAAGATAATAATACTTCATCTTTAATGCCTAGGCTTAAACCACATGACTCAAAAGAAAGGTATAGCACAAGGAAGGGAAAAGAAAGAAAAAATAGTAATACACAATCAAAAAATTATGGGAGCGAGCAAGAAAGCAAGCGAGATTATAACTTACAAGAGAAGGACGACAAGACTTTTGGCGCAAGATTTGACCGAATAACAACCGACCCTAAAAATTATCCTGAATTTTACTATACAGCATTTAATATGGTTAAAAAAGCTGAAGCATTAGGTATTATTGTATTAGGTATAGATGAAATACCACCTAGTTCTTTTTCTTCAAACAGTACCGAAGCTTGTGCTAAAAGGGCTAGGTCTATGAATAAAAATGCGATAAATGTAATTGAAAAAACTATGTCTGGTGTTGAAGCTAAAGCTATTATTTTTGCTGGTATGTATCACGTTTCTGATTATACTATGATGATTACTGATGAAGATGATATCTTTATCAAAGGGATAGCATCACATTTTGGGTGTAAGAGTCTTTTTATACATGAAAAACGACTTATTACCATATCATCTGAGCACGAAGGAAAGCGTCAAGCACATCACAAGCAATGTATTTTTAAAAATGTTGACGTTACATTTCCTGATTTAGATTGCCAAGGGCTTACCAATAAATGTCAGTTTGATTTTATTATTCTGACTGATCTATCTTTACCAGCTCAATTTAACTTAGTTGCTTTATGGAAAGCAATATATACTTTTCAAAATAGTATTGATTATCCATATGAATTTTGTAATATACTTAGTCCAGCCTCTCTAGGAGTAATCAGTCAACATGAGATCTACAAAATATGTATAATGGATTTTAGAAAAAGAATCTATGAACACATAGGAGCAAAGTTTGAAAAAGAAGGAATTATATTATCGCAAGAAAACGTAATAAAAGCATCTGATTATCAAAATGTGGAAATTAGTTCCAAAGGCTCAATATTATCAATTGCCTCATCTACACGAGAAACTCAAAGTGGTCTAACTTCAAGGTTTCAAAGTGCTCCAGCTTCAGGACTTCAAAGTAGTCAAACTCTTTTCGCTAGGACAAATCCATCAAAACCAAAATCAGAAGAAAGATTAGAATTAGTTGAAGTTTTAAAAGCTATTTTTAATAATAATTTAAAGGTAAAAGATTGCAAAGAAGAGGATGTTACCTATATTACCTGTGATCCACAGAGTTTTAAAGAATTATGTTCTTTTCTTCGTCGTGTCAATTTCAAAGTTCCATGCATCGAAACAGAAAAAAAACAATCGGCTAGTCCAACTTAAATATACCAAATTGAACGCTGTTTCTGTTATTAATTGAGAAAGTGCTATTGCTGGCTCATTTGGGTATAGTTATACTTCAGCTTTATATTCAACGTCCATTTTTTTACGTTGTCCGCTAGGTTTAATGCCTATCATTATACAGAACATATAACAAGGCTCATCATGATCATTAATCCAGGTATGTTCTGGGCCAATCTGTACTAGGAAATCACCTTCACTCAAGTTAATATGATGTTCTCCAACAATGCAAGTGATCTTTCCTGATAACACATAACAATAATCCACAGAATCGGTAGAATGTAAATTATATCGCGTCCAATCTTGCGGTATCGGTTTACCTGCTTTTTTTAGATCAGCTATCATTTCAAGTTTTGTAGGCATACGCATTTTTAAAAAACGTACAGCGCCTTCAGGGAGAGCAATATTATAAGCTTGTTCCAAATGACGAGTTGTCAATGATTGTGGATGATCTTCTGTATAAAAAAGATTTTGTAGCTGAAATGATGGAAAAATATCATAAGGTACAATTGGTTTTATGTTTTCATGAGTTAATAGTTTTGATTGTTGATTTTCATCAACACCAGTGATCAAGCGTCGAGTAGATTTAAACATTTTTCATTTTCCTTTTATAATTATTTCATTAGGATAATATAGTTTTTTCACAATTAAGCTATTAAGCCCTGATTACGATCTTCGCTTATTGTTGTCATTGGTTTTTTTCAAAGTGGCAAAAAATTGATTCAAAAAAGAAATAACCTCGTTATTTTATCATTACTAAAATAACAGTATTCTGATGTTTAAATATAAAAATGTAAATTAATTGAATAAAATGGTCAATTTTTATTAAAAAAATAAACAAAATGTTATACAACTAATCAGTAGAGAATTTTTTTTGCAAAATCATTGATTTTTTTTAATAGCTGTGTTAAATTTTTGCAGTAACAAAACGATTGATCGGTCAATCAAAGAAAGATAAATCATTGCCAAGTAATGTTTTTAGGATTTATTGAAAGGAGTAATAATAACTTACAATAGGGAGAATTATCATGTACGGCTCAGACTCATCTTATTCAAAAATTTGTTCTTGTTTTTCATTATGTAATAAAAAAAATGCTAAGAAAGTAGCGTATGTTGCTGCCAGAAATATTATTCCTAGCACAATAGGTTTTTTACTGGCTAGTAGCATAGAATGGGGTTATAAACTTGCTCATGGGCCAGATGAAACTCTAATTTCAACTAAGAATGGAACCTTTCAGTTAAGCTTATTGTTAGCAATGGGAGGAGCGTTTCTTACAAGAGAAGCAATTGATATAGGAGTATTTCAATTTTATCGTTTTTGTGAATCAAAGAAGCTTCGTTTTTGGGAAGCTGAAGAAGATAGAGAGAGTTCGGATGAAGAAGAAGGCTTATTGACTGATGCACCACAGGAAACACACATCTATATATCAGAAGATGACGAAGGCGATGAGTATGCGCCACTGCCGCCTCATTATGGTTCATTGCAATCACAAGGATAGTAAATGTTCGGCGTTGGAGGTTAAGGCATGAAGATTATTGACATCACGCCATTTAAAATATTCCAGAGTAGGAATACGTATGGTTTTAGTAGCCTAAGTCCTAGTGAGCAGAAAGATTTAGAGCAAGAATTAAAAAAATATCAAGAAGTGCATTGGATTCCAAAGTTTTTACCATTTATTAGCTCTGAGGAATATAAAAAGGCTCGCTTGCATGTTCATGCAAAGAAAGAAGCAAAAAAAAATGTACATCGCCTTTTTCGCGATTTTTCACATAACCAAGGACTCAAAAAAGCACAGCAGTTTGCCAAGAGTCAGCTACAATGTGATGAAGATACGTCACAGGCTATTAATAAATTGAAAATTGCTGGTCAACTTGTTCAATGGTACGAAGATGTTAATAAAGCATTACGAAGTAGGCGTTTTCATGCACTAGCAAGAAGTGATACTAAACATCAAAAAACAACAATATGTAGTGCGTTTACTCATCTTCCAAGTGATGCTATTGTACACGCCGCACAAGTTCGATTACCAGCATTAGCTGCTAAGTTTCGTGCATATCAAAAGGAATTACGAAAAAAACGTCGCTGGTCTTTTTTAAAATTTGGCTCAATCCCAAAGAAATTTTATGAAGACTATGGTACATATCTCGATAAAGAAATAGCTAAGATCACTGAACATCAGCAAGCATTAGCATGGGCAATGTTCTCACGCCTAGAGGCAGCGTCAAACAGAAATGATGTTTTTTATGATGATGTCACTCAAGATATTGAAAATTGGCTTGTAACAAATGCAAAGGAATATAGCTGTTCATTACCAAAATACCCTTATGCTGATGACCGTAAAGCGTTTCAGCGCAGAGATTTAACGCCAGAGCATTTTTATATTTTTCATCGCTATATTGCTGAACATGGTACACAATCGGTAAAAGATCGTTTAGGCGAGCTTAAATGGTTTAAAGAAGATCGGAGAGATACTATTCCTGTAACCTTGCTTGCTGAGAAGGCAGAGTATCCCATTGCAGTACCTCAAGCATTGAAAAGTAACATACCTCAGCATTCACGAAGTCCTGCGTGGCTCTTTAAGGGCACTAATTTTCGCCACTATTTCTTTGAAGATAATGCATTTGTGTTAGCCGGACTAAATGCAGCAGGGAGAGATTGGCCGCAACGTCTTTTACGTTTACGTAGTTTAGGTAAGAAAGTTACGGTGCGCGATATAAAACATATACTAAGAGAAATTAATCAAATCACAAAAATGGCTGATAGTGCTAAAGATAGAGCAATTCACGCTAAAAAAAATAAATTATTAGCGATATTTTATCAACGCACGAATCGTTTTTTGAATGACTGGCTATCCGTTCTCAAGAGATCGGAGCGCACATTATTAGAGAAACAAGTTGAAATAGCTGAATATCTTGTTGCAGTGGTTCAAGATGCCAATATACTAAAACTACGGGAAAATCTGTCATTTGCTAAAGAGATACAAGCTTTTTTTAAAAATTTATCGCATCGATTACATCAAGATCCTCACCTTGATGTAGCCATCATACGACGCTTTGATACGGCATATAAACAATATAAAATTGCCATTGATGTTCGCCAACGATTTCTTGAAAAGCTTAAGGAAATTCCCATTAAGAGCTATCCAAAAAGGGAAGATATTATAGTATTTAAGCCTGTAGCCGATAAAGTTGATCAATTGGTTACTGATATGAAGAATCAAATGATTGGGCGTGATCCTCAAATAATCCAGGCGATGGATTTTGTAGGTCGGATGTTCAAAAATCAGATCGACTATAGAGAGCATACTCAAGAAAGTATTAGACGTCACTTATCACCTTTATTCGATAAGCAAGCTGAAAGACAAGATTCAACGAGAGCATCTAGCAGTCGATCCGAGTATGAACAATGGATACATGAGGTCATTGAAAATGTTTTGTATCCTATGCTAGAAACAACAACGGATGATTCGCCTTTATTTCAATTCGTGAAAAGCTATAAACCCAAATTAGCTGAAAACAAACAGCAACAGCAATCAGCATTTGCAGATATGTTGATAACATTTCTTAAGCAAGGTTTTCAACGGATCATTGAAATTGGCGCTGACAGCTTAGAGCAAACAGGCGCAACAATATTACTCGCGGGGAAAAAGTCAGTTGAATTTTCACTTAAGACCGTTATTGATGCGATTGAATACATTCGATTACAAAATAATCCAAGTATCTGGTTAGATCAATTATCTTGTCAACCTGATGAAGATGGAGATGAAGATGAACCTTCTCTACTTCATAAACTGGGCAATCAAGCAGATGAACTTATGCAAGATAATATTCAGCTTTCTAAACTGGCCAAACAAACAAATGAACTAATAATGCAAAGTAATATTCATCAGGTTGCTCTAATAGGTGAAATCATTACAGCAATTGGCAAAGAAGAATATATTAAGTGGTATGGAGCGTGCTTATTTGATTATTATCTTAAAGTAAAAGATCACTCTGCAATTTTACAAGATCCATTTATACAACAACATAAGGAAGAACTTCGTGAAGGAATTGAACATACTTTGATGTTGGATGAAATGAGTGAAGTTCAGATAACAGAGTATGATATAGGATTATGGGATGTATACCAAGAGTTTTGTGAACCATCAACACAGCAGCAATATCGTCTAGGATTACTGTTAAGAATAACTCAAGATCCATTATATTTTAATCATAATATTCAAGCGCTGCAACGTGTGCTTGTTGTGGGAACTTCTTCTGCACTAAAAGCGTTTTATGGCGAAGATAATATCTCACGAGCGGTTGAGTGTTTAGAAAAAATATTAGCAGATGCAATGTCGCAAACCAATGTATACCTTTTGCGGTTTATTGGTGCTTTTTTAACGGAAGATAATAAGAAGTTACCTGAGTTTAGTAAATTAAGTGATATGTTTAGTGCTGTTATTAAATCGCGTGAGGTAGCTGCTCATCTTGAAAATCGCCGTTTCAACAATGTAAATAGTGCATTGACATTTCTTGAGACAAAATTGACAACAAGTCGCAAAAGGAGTAAAGGTGCAGCACGGCCGTGGCAATGGGCATTAGAGCAATTTGCCATGCTACTTGGTGTACATATAGTAAAATGTGTATGGACTAGTAACACTTTAGATATGTTTGCTATAAATAATAAGATCATTAATCATTTGCCATGTCAATTGAATCAACAAAAAAACAACTTACTTTATCTTTGTGAAAATCATTCTAAATTACCAGCATTGTATAATAGTCTCATAAAAGCACTGAAAGAATATCAAGAACCACATGAAGGTATGTCTTTTTTTATTGATATGCCGTTGCTGCAAATACTTATACATTATTTACCCGCAAAGCAACGTGCTGAATTGAGTGGATTGTTACATACTGCAAAAGAAATTTCACCGGAAGGTGACCCTCTTAAAGATGTGCTTTTGATACTTCAAGAGCTAGCAACAGATCAAGACATCGCATTTACTGAAGAAAAACAAGCATTACTTAACGATTTTCAGCATTTTAAACAATGTGTAAATAGTATGGTGTTATTGTTGCATAGCAACGATCCTCAAAATTTACAACCGTTATCAGAACAAATGATAAAAGCGTTAGCGAAAAAGAAAAATTCTTATGGGCATGAACGTTATCGTGATTATTGGCAAAAGTGGGTAGTTCGTTTGTGTGAGTCCAATTACAATGTTCAAGCGGCATGGTTATCAAAACATTTCTGTAATGATCAATCAGTGTCGAAAGGTAAAAGTAGGGTGAAAGGAAAGGAAAAGCAACCACAGATACCCAAGCTTGCCAAAGAAGTCAATATGTTATTGGTTTTGTCACGTTGGTTATCAGGAAAAGAAGTACAACGAAAGGCTGTTGTAGACATGTATGTTCATTATAAATATTTGCATAATTTAGGGCATATTAGGCCCAGCATAGCGCAGCAAATGACAGTCTTTGAGCGAGATGCTGTAAAGAGAGTAGATGGTATATTAGACAGTAAAGCAATAAATGCTCATAGGCGTATAGAATTTCAGCGGCTACTTAATGATTTATATATGCTTGAATGTGCGGATGACAAAGATGCAGAATTGAATTTAATGGCAGAACATGCTCTAGTGTCATTAATGACACAATGGTTACAGTACAGCGAACATCAACTATCAGCGCAGAGAAAAGAAGCTACGCAACATGAAATAACCATCATCAAATCATTCGGTACATCCTCACAACGTAAGCACTTATCTCATATTGTTTCTTTAAAGCAAGCACAAGGTGTCGGCAGGCTAGATAAAACGATGCAAAGGCTCATAAATACCGATAGTAGTAGCTGGTTGAATTATTATTTTGAGACCACGATTAACGTGTTTAATATCATTTTAGAAAATTATTTAGAACGACAGTTTGGACTCAGACAACGTGAAATGTTTATTCGACGCCGAGATGATTTAAAGCAGTCAAGTAAAGTAGCGGCAAAACAAAGGATGGGAATGTGGAAAGTGTTAAGCTTAGTTTCATGGCAAAAAGCGCCACAGGAAAGCAAAAGAAGAAGAACTGTTGATGATATAGAAGAGGTGGTCGAAATTCTTAGTAATATGAGCGCACTTTTACATCGTCATAAAGAGAAATTTACTAAACAGTCATCATTATCATTAAAACAGAGAACTATTCGTGAAGCGTGGCAATTAATTTATAATGAGGTAACTAATAATGATTTACCTAAAACGCTTCAAGCACTCCAAAAAACTCTATTAGGTACAACATCAGAACAATCACTAAGTTTTTTCCACAAAGTTTGTCCAGGATTTGTTTATTTGCCTGCTATCGGGCATTCATTAAAGCATACGCATTCTGGGTAGTTTAACTAATATTGAAGGGGTAGTGTTATGCCTAGTTCAAAAGAATTGATAGAAAGATTTATAACAGAAGCAAGAGATTACGCCTATAGCAGTCGAATGGTAATTGATATGTGGGAAATCAAAGCTACAGAAGGGTATAGGCGTGAATTTATTTTGCGGGCAGCGCTCAAAAAAGCAACAGACTACTTTTTAGACGAGAATCAGTATAAAAGCTCTGAGAGAGAAAGAATGAAATTATACGAATTTAAAGCCTTATTAGCTCCCTTGAACTATGAAGTAGTACATGCATATACTCTCAATTTAATGAGTGCTAGATCTAATGAGCGACAAAAAAGTTTTACTATATCGTTATATAAATCCGATAATAATAGTTATGATGTTGTGGTTACAAATGGGCTTGGTGTAAGTAAGGAAATTAACATTGACAGGACTCAACGTTCAAGAATTCGTATTATTCAAAGTTTCCCTTGGAAGAATAATAAAAATGTTGAAAATCTAAAGCTTACACAAGCAAAACAAGCAGAATCATTTAAACAAGCAGTAATATCCGAGTGCGATCATGCCACACCAGTAGAGTACGACATTGAACGAATTGTAAAAAAAATCTCTGATGGCGTTCTTGAAATGAAACAGCGTTGGCGTTGGTGGCCAATAGAATGGACTCTCGGTGGTAACGGTATAATTTATGAAACGTTTATGGGTATTACACATTATAAGACACTAAAAGTACGCAAGATTATAGCACTGCAATTTCGGTCTGATCCAAACCCAGAAAAGAAGGAGTTTGATAAAAAGATACGTAACTATTTGCATGTATTCCAAGCTTACAAAGAGCAAAAGCACGAAATTGAACGTATACGTTTTCAACATGCATTAAAGGAAAAAAGGTTAAATCGTCACACTAAAATATTACGTCAGGAAATCGAAGAAGCAGGATGGGCTGCTGCTGGAAAAAACACTTTAACACCACCTGCGAGCACCAGCACTCCAGTACCATCTGCGAGTACCAGTACTCCAGCACCACCTGCGAGTACCAGTACTCCAGCACCACCTGCGAGTACCAGCACTCCAGCACCACCTGCGAGTACCAGTACTCCAACACCATCTGCGGCGAGTACCAGCACCCCAACACCACCTGCGAGTACCAGCACCCCAGCACCACCTGGGAGTACCCGAATCAAATCTTCTGCTATGCCTATATCTAAAAAAAAGCGGCCTTCTTATCCTTATAAAAATATTTCCTCATCGTCTGCTGAGTCAGGTGAATCACATGAATCAGGTGAGTATTATATGCTTTCTACTGAAGTAGGTGTAAATACAGGAAAAAGTTTTACAGCAGATGGAACTCAAACAAGATTAGTGCCTCAATTTTTGTCTGGAATATCATCGCGAATGGAGAGATCAGAAATAGGAAAAAATTTGCGAAAACTAGCTGCTAGGTATAAGAAAAAATTAAAGATCACCTATGAAGATGATTCTTCTATTATTCTAGCACTTCCTTTTCAAGATGCACGAAATGCCAAAAATTCTACTGAAAATAAAATATTTACAGAGTTTGCGAAATGTATTGTTGGTATAGTGAAAAAGAAAAAGGTTTCATTTGCACTTGAAAGTACAAACACATATAGATTGAAAATTGATTGCAAGAAAGATAAACTTGTTCAGGAGGATATTAAAAAATATTTTAAAGCAGCCGGATTTTCTGGGATTTCTGAGTTGCCTGACAGCGCTTATGTAAAAGGTGGTTCAGTGGAACAAGAACAAGTTCCTATATTATCAGCGTAATAATTGAATGTAGACAGTGTTGTAAAAATTGTAATAGAACAAATAACAGGTGATGATTATGAAAAATAATAATGATCAGGATGATGATACAATTACTCTGCATGACCTTAGTACTCAACAACAACGTTCAGATGTTTTTGGCATGTTTTTTACTTCTAAATCAAACTTTACTCGCGATGGTTATCATCCAAGCGAAAATGATGCAGTAATTACACGTAAGAAGCGGACATTTAAAGACGCTCGTGTAGAACAGCTGTTAAGACAAATCTCAACACAATTATTTTTTGCAGCAAAAGCAGCACATGCTAAACCTACAGAAGTTCAAACAATGTTTATTCAAAATGACATGCGATCCAATTTATATATTGCTTGTAATGATCCGGCGGTTGCTCAAGTAATTTATAAAATAATAAACGAATCAACGTTGGAAACGGTTCTTACCTCTCCTTGCTCTTATGGAGGTATGAAAAAAGAAGGCCGAAAACGCAGTCCCCGCTATGCAGGAAAAATTAGAAGTCGAGTTTTCGCTGAAGGTAGTGCTCGTTACAAACGCTATAAAAGTGACGATCCGACTGACCATGCATATATGCAAAGCTTACGGCAGTTATTAGCAGCCAGACTTAAACCAACAGAAATTGATATGATGAATGAATCGAGTATTGTTAAATCTTTATTAGCAACCAGTGGTGTGCATATCATCACGAAATGCCCAACAACTGGAGCTAATAAGGGGCGACATGCTGAGGAGTGGTTGAATGATATTTCAGAGAGGATTGAGGGAGTAGATTATAAAGCTATGTTTGGTAAAAAAAGACCGTGCATCACCTGTTCTGGTAGATTATTAGGGTCGGATATAGATCATAACCCAAATCCAGGGTTTGCTTTTAAAACACGTTTTATACATCAACCACCTGAAATTGCAATGAGATCATTGCAGATTGCAAGCACTAAGCATTCTCACACTACTGATAACGGCGGTTCAGGATATGGTACAGATTCCGATTCAAGTTTATTTTGTAGTAGTGATGATGAAGATAGCGATAGTACAGCCAATGATTTAAGTGAATCTGATGGTGAAAGCTCTCCAGATGCACTAAGGCGTTTAGTGTTTAAGTAATAAAAAGAAATTTTTTGTATAAATACAAATATGAATAAAAATACTCTAAATTAATGAAACAGTAACTATTTAACTTAATATTTGAAAAATTATTGTTTAGTTATGTATTTAATATATTAAAAAATAGTGATTAATTTGCATGGCTGTGTTAAAATTTTACAGGACTTAACGATTGATCGTTAAATTATCATGAATAGTAAGAGAGGATATTCATATATGACTCAAACTCATTGCAAATCATGGACGTTTTATTGTATTGAAAGAGGGGATTACTATGTCACTAAATAAGCAATTTTTTAGCGAATATCTTAAATGGTTTATAGCACAGTACCATACTTTTGTTGAGCTTAGTACACCGAGTTACGCTTATAAAATTGTTAAGAGGAAGGAGAATAACGTAACTGGAGAAGAAAAATTTGTTATTCAACTTACAAATAAGAAAGTGTTTTTTGAGCTTTCGCCTGAGAAAATTGTTCTTGATGAAAAAATGTTACGAGGTTTTTCACCTCTTGATATACGCACGATAACTTACTACGCTTGCAAAAAGATGGATTTAGACAAGATTCCTAAAAAAGAAAGTCCTATTACACGGATATATAGAGTGGTTGCACAGGTTTTCTCAAGACATTCAAAACAAGAAATGATTACTTTAGAAAATGAGGAAACTGGTAATGTTATTTCACAGCCCGTTCAGACAATTTCCAATTCTCCTGAAATGATTGATAAAATGTCTCCGAAGGATGCTCATTTAGTAGGCTTTGTTGCTGGTAGCGAAGTAGCGACAAAGGATACTTGTAACTAAATAATCAAGGAAGATAGTGTGTTCATATGTTGTTTCCCGATGATGTGATCTCTTATAAAAAATACCTTAAGGAAGAAGTAAAATTAAATGATTTACAAAGATCTACTTATGTTCATCATTGCGCTAGTTCTTATAAAGGTATATATACAACTCAAATAAAAATTACGTTACATTCTAATTTAGATCCTGATTTGCTTTTTACGTCACTTAAACATGTTGTTGAGTCTTTCCCATTCTTAAGAGCATGTATTCCAGAGAATAGCTTAAAAACGAAAGAACATTTAATGAATTTAAAGTTATGTGCTGATATGCAGCTTGATTTTCATTATCATGATCTAACATATTCTAAAAAAGAAACTAAAGAAAAAGTATTAAAAGATATAATGGAAAAAGATAAATCGAAAGAATTCGATTTAGAAAATGGGCCTTTGTTTCGAGTTCTATTGATTAAAATATCTGATGAAAAAACGTTGTTTGTTTGGACATATCTGGATCTCCTTTTAGATGTTCAAGGATTATCTATAATTTTCGAGGCGCTTTTTGCATCTTATACAGGAATTGAGCCTGATAAAATTTTACAACAAAACAATACCTTGAAAAGTCTAATTAAAACACCAAAAATTGACGCAGAAGTGAAAACTTTTTGGCAAAAAATGTTTTTAAAAAAATGCAACGCTAGTAGCAATGATTATTTATTTAAAACGGAACTAGCATATGAGGAGAAAGAGTATATTGAATTTGTCTTTAATAAATGTGAGACAAATAAACTTATAGCTTTTTCTAAAGAATATAATATATCAATAAATGCAATACTTCAATCAGTATGGGTATTGTTTCTTAATAGAGTTCAAAAAAATTCAGATGTAATCTTTGGTATTACTAGAAGCCTAGCGAATAAACAACAAGGCTATCATCTAAACACACTTCCAATAAAAGTCATTATTCATCAAAGAGACACTTTCATAAATCTTTGTGAAACACTTAGTCACTATGGATATTATGTAAAGAAATGTCCAGGAATTAGTATCGCCGAAATAAAAGAAATTGCCAATATACAAGAAAAATCATTAGAGTTATTTTATAGTATATTTGATTTTCACAGTAAGAGCTTATTTGATCTAATTAATAACGACCTTACTAATAAACTTTCTATAAAGAAAATCGAAATCATTAACGAGACAAACTACCCGTTATTTATGCGATTTGAATTAAACTCAGGATGTTTACGAGCAAGACTTATTTATAGCAAATCCATTTTTACTAAAGAATTTTCTACGTACGCCATAAATTTTATAGAACAAGTTTTGCTCAACGGCATTCAAAGGCCAAGAGACGATCTTAAAAATATTATTATAAATGATTTGCCAATTCTAATGCCTAGCAAAGAACAAGAAGGTAATTCAAAAACTGAAATTAAAGTAAAAAAATCACTTATTGATATTGAAAATATTTTATTAGATTTGTGGAGAAAACATTTAAAATTAACAGATCTTAGAAAAGACGATAACTTTTTTGCGTTAGGAGGAGATTCAATTTTAGGAATACAGATAGCTTCTGAAGCAAGGCAGCATCAAATACATTTTTCTGCAAACAATCTTTATTCTTACCCTACAATAGAGCGTTTAGTTTTTTACATATCTAATAAATCACAAGATGATAAGTCATATGAAAAGCATTTGTTAAAACCACTTCAACCGAATATTAGTATACTATCTCCTATACAGTCTTGGTTTTTTGATCAGAAGTTTAGTGAATATAATCTATGGTGTCAGGCACAAATTTTTGAAATCAACAACCAAATTGATCAAGCTGAATTAAGAGATATTTTACGTGATGTCTGCAATCAATTCTCGGTTTTTAGATCGACGTATTATCGTGATAAGGATCAATATAACGTTCGATATAAGGATTATGTGTCAAAAGATAATTCCGAGGTAATTTCTATAGATACGGAAATGTCTCCCGAGGACACATTATATGATTTTTTTTCTAAAAACCAAGATTGTATCAATATAAGCCAAGGCAAACTTATTAAAACTTTTCTGATCTACAATGAGAAAAGCGAATCCACCGTTTTAGCCATTGTTGTTCATCATCTAATTTTTGATGCTATTTCCTGGGGTATTTTTGTTAAAAGTATAACGGCATGTTTGGAAGGTAAAAAGATTGTAAAAGAAAGTGTTACGTATCAAGATTGGGTAAATAACTTTTTTTTGAGTGCTTCTGATACTCTTGGGCGTGAGAAATGCTATTGGCTAGAGGAAATAGCCGATATAAAACCTTTTGCATATGACTTTGAACAACCATTTAATACAGTTCAAGATGAAATAGACATTATTGAAATACTATTTGACAATGTTGATGAACTCTTAAATAAAGTAAGAAGTTATAATGTCACAATTAATGAATTATTGATTGCTGGTTTACTTAAGGTGCTTGCTTATTTACAACAACGAGATATTGCTCATATTATGTATGAAAGTCATGGGAGAGAAACTTTTGGCACTGATATTGATATAAGCAACACACTGGGTTGGTTTACCAGTGTGTTTCCCGTAAAGTATGATTTTTCTGGTACTAATGAGGATTTATGGGGTACGGCAAAAAACATTAAAAATAAGTTGAGAGAAATACACTATTTAGGGCATGGATTTGGATTTAATAAGTTTTCAGAACTTAATAAAGATCAATTTAAAGACGATAAAATATCAGTAAGCTTTAATTTTTGGGGGAATCTAACGCATACTTCAAATGATGTGATGAATACAAAAAATCCCCCTTTTCTTATCAGAGCACCTAAAAGTAAGCGACCATTTTTGATTGATGTTGAGAGTTATATCCTTAATAAAAAACTTTTTTTGAAAGTGCGCTTTAGTAAAAAATGTTTTAAACTTAATACGATGTATGAATTAATTTCACGATATAAAGATGCATTGCAGTCTAATTTTTACGATAATGGAGATATAAAAAAATATCCTTTAACAGATACTCAAAAAGGCATTTTATTTGATTCTTTTTTAAATGATGATGATACTTATTTAGTTCAGACATCTTTACGTTATTCATTGGATCTAGATATTGATCGATTTACGTATTGCCTAAGAGCTATACTAAATAACAATGAAATTTTCAATATGAGCATTGAGAAATCATCAGAGAATGATTATGTGCAACATTTTGTTATTAGGAGGCCGTTTGAGATTTTATTTAAAGATTTATCTGATCGCACACTAAAAGAAGCTGAAAAAGAGATAAAGCACTACTGTGATAATGATAGAAAAAGAGGTTTTAATCTCTCAAATGACATATTAATACGTTTTGTACTGTTAAAAACAAAGAAGGCGTATTTTTTCTTGATTTCACATCATCATTTGCTTTTAGATGGTTGGTCATTAGGGCTATTTTTTAAGACGCTACATAATATTTATGATCACTCATTTAATAGTATAGAACTACCAATAAATGATGTATTCTATTCAAGCTATTTGTCAACATTATCTCAGATGAATAAAGTGGCATCTTATGAATATTGGAAGGAGCAATTTGCTCTTTCAAGTGATTTGGATAGTGGTTTTTCAAAGTATTTTGTTAATACTAACAAGTACAAGAAAAGTTCTCATGTCTTTGATATCGACATACCTGTACCTGAACCTGTTTATGCCAAGCTCCTGCATATGTCAAAAAACCAGAATGTATCATTTTTTTCAACCTTGCTTTTAGGGTGGTCTTTACTACTTTTCATCTACGAAAATAGTACCGAAATAAGCTTCGGAGTTGTTTATTCAGGTAGAGAAACATCTGGGATAGAGAATTGGAGCAATGTGCTCGGCGTTTTTATTCAAACATTACCATTTTTTGTAACATTTTCTGAGGAAAAATTGTCAGCTATTTTGAACTCAATACACACGAAAAATATAAACAATGCAATACATATAAATATTAACTTTAATGATTTATGTAGTGAATTTGATGTTAAGTTACCGGATATTTTTTCAAGCGTAATCATTTTTGACAATTACCCAGAGAATACATTTACAAACTCAATAAAAACGGTTAGAGCTAGAGACTTCCATTATAAAGAAAAAACTAATGTGCCTTTGCTATTAACGTTTTATAATAGAAAAACGCTAAGATTAAAAGTAAGTTATCAGGGGAGGTTTTTTAAGCGAGAAGATGTTGTTTTGTTAATAAAACGTTTTAATCTCATCTTAGAAAAGATACCCGATTATATCGAAAAATCTTTTTCTGAATTTAACTTTTTGAGCACTGATGAATACATTAATTATAATAACTGCTTTTTGAAATCAGTTAAAACAATTCAGAAAAGTAACACGATAGGAAGTTTGATTGACTTTCACGTTAAGAATAATCCAAGTAAAAAAGCTGTAAGTGATTGTGAAAATATATTGCACTATGAAGAATTTGGACGATTAGTGCATTACTCAACACATTTTGTTAAGAAAACAATTTCTGAGAAATATGTGGCAATTTTAGTAGAACGTGATAACTATCTACCAATACTATTAATCGCTTTATGGAATTGTGGAAAAGTTGTTATACCGCTTAGTTCGTCTTTTTCAATTACTAGGTTACGTAATATCGTTAAACAATTGGATAATGTATGCATATTTTCAGATAAACACAATGCTTCTTTAGCAGAGAAGCTTGGTGTTAGTGTTTATTATAAAGAGGAAATTTCATCTGACTTTCTCTTGAATAATATGGCAATTAGCTTTCCAGAAGAGATAGCGTGCATAATTTTTACTTCTGGAACGACAGGAAAACCAAAAGGGATTAAGATATATCATGCATCTATATTCAATTGCCTTCAAAGTATTTCTAAGTCTATTGCCTTTAATAGTACCCATAAGTTTTTATTTTTAACTGATCTAAGTTTTGACATTTCACTTTTGGAATTATTTTTACCTTTGTTATGTGGAGGATGTGTTGTTATCTCAGATACGATCACTCAGCTAAAGGTTTTAGATCTAGTTAGCTTATTTTCTAACGTTGATTTTGCTCAATTGACCCCCACAGTGTTATCTGAACTTCTTTCACAAGTTAAGCTATCTGTTTTTAAAAATGTAAATTTAATCATCGGTGGTGAAACACTTTCAAAAAAACTAAGCTCTCGATTGCTAAATAAATTTAAGAATATTTGGCAAGCATATGGCCCGACAGAGACAACTATTTGGTCAACGATAACTAAATTAAAGGACGCTGATACTATAGGCAAGCCAATTGATAATACCTTAGCTTATGTGCTATCACCGCTTAAACATCTACTTCCACCTAAACTACCTGGAGAGCTTTATATTGCAGGACATGGTGTAGCAAAAGGATATCTAAGTAGCAAAGAAACTAGCCAGAAGTTTCTAAAAAATATTCACGGATCAACTTATCGCGTGTATAAAACAGGTGATCTTGCTTGGTGGAATGAGTCTGGGGAGCTACATTTCTACGGTCGAAACGATCAACAAATTAAATATCAAGGTAGACGAATTGAATTAGAGGAAATTGAGTTTTTATTTCAGCGTGATCCCAGTATTGAAAATGCTAAAGCTTTGCTCGTGCATACAGATAAGATCTCAGAGATCGCTGTGGCTGTAGAACTCAATGAGAATGCTATTGATGTGAGTAAAATCGATTTTTCATTATTTTTTTTCCCCCAAGATACACGCAATACCTATGATGAATATAAAAAGATAGTGCAACATGCAGATCAATTAGGAAAGTTTAAAGCTGTTTGGATACCTGAACGACATTTTGCATCTGTAGGAGGGTGCTTCCCTAACCCAGCCGTTGTATGCTCAGCATTATCAAGTATTACTGATAACATTTGCTTACGTGCAGGGAGTGTTGTTTTACCTTTATATCAAGTTGCACGGGTTGCAGAAAATTGGGCAGTTATTGATAATTTAAGTCGTGGTCGTGCAGGCTTTTCGGTGAGTTCAGGTTGGCATCCTAGAGATTTTGTTTTATCGCCAGAAAAATTTGAAAATAGAAAAAGTGATCTTTTTACTGATATAGCAACATTAAAGGCTTTATTATCGGGTAAAAAATGTGAATTTTTGGCGGGAGACAATACCTATCAGAAAATTGAGATATTTCCAAAACCTTATCAAAATGAAATTCCTTTATGGATCTCTATTGCCCAAGATCCAGAAGCCTTTAAAAAAGCAGGTGCTCTTGGGCTTAATATATTAACGCATCTGTTAATCCAAGATGTCGAAACATTAAAACAAAATATTCAAATATACCATCAAGCACTACAAGACAATGGTTATGATATCACTCAGAAAAAAGTAACCTTAATGCTACACACATTACTCTTAGATGATCCGAAAAAAGCGAAAGAAAATGGTTTAGAGTGTATGAAAGTTTATCTAAAAGAGCATGGGAAACTTGTAAGTTCGGTTAGTAAGCAAGAAGCAGAAGAGTTTCCAGATGAGTATATTAATAAAGCTGCTAATAATTTTATACGGCAAAAGAGCTTTATAGGTTCAATTGAAACATGCCGACCTTTGATGTATGAATTTATGGCTATTGGTATTAATGAGTTTGCTTTATTAGTAGATTTTGGCATTGGAGCTGATTTGATTTGTGAAAGTGTAACATATCTTTCAAAAAAAATTAGTCAATCAGAGAATAATAAAAATTTATCAGAAGGATTGCTAGAAAGAATAATAAATAATATACATGAGCATACTAGCATGAGAATTCCATATGACAATATTTTATTATTTGATACGATCCCAAAAAATACTAGAGGCAAAATTAACACAAAAGTTATTTTAGAAAAATTTAATCACGGTAAAAAATTTTTAAAGAAGCCTCATTGTCTAAAAGATGAAATAGAAATTAAATTAGTAGCATTGTGGACTTCAATTTTAAATAAGGCTAATATCAATGTTGATCTAGATTTTTTTCAAAATGGAGGACATTCATTATTAGCAATTCAACTTGTCAATGAAATTTCAAAAAAATTCAATATAGATTTTGAACTAAAAGATCTATTTTCATTGCCAACAATCAGTACTCAGGCAAAATGTATTAAAATAAGAAGCACTCAACGTTCAGATATCCATAGCGAGTTAAAGAAAAACGATAATACCACGTTAATTGCGCTTGGCTATAATCAGCGGGGAATTTATTCTGAGTATGAGTTGGATAGAAATAACCCCAAATATAATGATGCTTTTTTATATAAGATTAAAGGATTATTAAATGAAAAATTGTTAGAAAACGCTTTGCGAATTTTGATAGAAAAAAATCCAATATTAAAATCTTATTTAATAAATACTGACAATGGTATTTATCAAACGATTAGCAGTGATATTTCTCTTTGGGCTAACGTTAGTTTTTTGAATATCGATAAAAGTAACAACTACTTATTGGAAAACGAACTAGAAGCAAAACTCATTGAAATTGCGAGAGAGCCTTTTGACTTGTTTACCCCAGGTTTAGTGAGACTAACACTTGCTCAATCTGGCCATACTAGTTTTCTTTTAGTTGTTATTCACCATATTATAACTGATGGATTTTCTCAAAAAGTGTTTATATCTCAATTATCAGAAATCTATACCTCACTGATTAATAACCAAAATGTTGAACACGTTGGTCATTTAAATAATATGTCATACTTTGACTGGGTTAATGCTCAAAAGAAAACAACATTTGATAACAAGCTTGATTTTTGGAGAAATTACTTAAAAGAAAATATTCAGAAATTATCGCCAAATAAAACACATGCTAGATCGTTATCAGACTGTGGTGAAAATTTGAGAATAAAAATTGATGATACTTTAAGCAAGAAAGTTCATCATTTTATTCAGCTACACCAAATTACACCATTTATATTTTTTCTTTCTATATATTCATTAACGCTATCAAAATTTTTTGTTGTTGATAGTTTTTGCGTTGGTACTCCATTTGAAAACCGATTAGATGAAAAATTCAAATCAGTTATTGGATTTTTTGTTAATTTAATTCCTATCCATTTTAAAATTAATTGGGATGTGAGTTTCATTGAGTTTGTTTCTTCATTAAAAAACAACTTTTTTGAAATACTAACGAACGCGGACTGTCCATTTGAGAAAATAATAGATACATTGAAACTGCCTAGAAACATAGATACATTTCCTCTATTTCAAACAGTTTTTGAGTATTATGAATATCCTAGTTACACTATTAAATTTGGTGGGAGCAGTGTTGAGCTTTTACCTTTATATTTTAAACAAGCAAGATTTTTAATTTCTTTTGCTATAGAAAAAGTAAGTGATGAGTTCTATATAAACTTAAAGTATGACAAGAGTTCTTTTGATGTGGAGTTTATCGAAAATTTTTCAAAATCCTATATCACTGCCTTATCAAATTTATTAAGCAAGCAGGATGCCCCTCTGCATTCTCTCTGTTTTCTGCCTAAGACAATTAAACACCTTTTAATAGAACAATTTAATAATACACATATAACATTTAATAAACCGCAAACATTAAGTAAATTATTGACAAATTCAGCAGTAAAATTTTCAGGTAATATTGCAGTAGAAGAAGGAACTCATCGAGTCACCTATCAACAACTTGAACAATATTCTAATCAGTTTGCTAATTATTTATCAAACAAGTGTCGTAAAAAACCTAATATAGCTATCATTTACATGCAAAAATCAATTGATGCAATCATTGCTATTTGCGCAACGATTAAAATGGGCATGATTTATCTTCCTATCAATGATTCTGATCCAAAAAATAGAGTGGAGCAAATTATAAAAGAATCTAATGCTGAGTTAGTCATTCATAATAAGGAAACATTAACTTTCAGTTTGAAAAATGAAGTGGCTGTTATAAAATTTAATAATCAATATAGACAGCTTGAAGATAAATTCCCAGATATCGCTATAAATGCTAGTAATGTAGCGTATATCATTTATACGTCAGGTTCTACTGGCAAGCCCAAAGGTGTTGCTATAAGTCATCGAAGTGTTGTTAATACCCTAGTTGATATAAATCAAAAATTTGGTATCTCGTGTAATGATGCCATTTATTGCATTTCTCAACTTAGCTTTGATTTATCAATCTATGATATTTTTGGAAGTTTTCTAGCAGGCGCAAAATTATGTTTGCCAAGTACGACTGAATTAGATCCTTATCTCTGGCTTGAAGATATTGTGCATTATGGTATATCTGTTTGGAACTCTGTACCCGCCTTAGCAAAAATTCTTATTGATATTGCCCTTGATATCAATAATCATCTTTCTCATCAGGCACTTAAACAAGTGTGCTTATATATGTTAAGTGGTGATCGTATCCCAATTTCATTAGTAGAAAGAATTACTACAGCCACAGATAGCAAGATCATGAGCTTGGGAGGAGCAACAGAAGCTTCTATATGGTCTGTTTATTATCCAATAAAGACGTTAAATCATAATTGGAGAAATATTCCCTATGGGTATCCACTAGCTAATCAGCAACTATATATTCTTGATAAATGCAGGCAATTAGCACCACCAAATGTGCCTGGTGAGTTATATATAGGAGGAAAAGGTATTGCAACAAGTTATTGGAATGATAAGAAATTGACAGACTTTAGTTTTATTAATCATAAAAATTTGGATTGTCGTCTTTATAAAACAGGTGATATTGCCAAGTATAATTCTAATGGTTATCTTGAAATTCTTGGTAGAGAGGATGCCCAGGTAAAAATTAATGGTTTTAGGATTGAATTAGACGAGATAGTGTTTCAATTAAAAAATAGTAATCTTATGGAAGATGCTCTCGTATTGAAAACAGAAGGGGTTTCAGGCCAGTCAAATTTGACTGCATTCATATACCCTGGTGAAAAGCAGAATATGCTAATTAATGATAATACATTCTGGAAATTAATTTATGACGATTTATATAACGCAGAAAATTTAAAGAATTTACCAGAGAATTTCATTGGATGGATTAATAGTAGGAATAATAAGCCTTATAGTAAGTCAGAAATGAAAAAATGGTTGACTGGAACAGTTGAGAAACTACTGCCATATGCAACAGGCGATGTTTGTGAGCTTGGTTGTGGTACGGGGTTGCTTATTGACAAGCTCAGCGAACATATAAACACATATTATGCATGTGATATTTCAATGCTTCTGATAGAAAAGTTGAGTGCCAGATACAAAAATAATCACAAAATAAAAGTAACGTTTGGTGATGCATTAGAAATTAGTAAATTAAGAAACAATAGTCTTAATTTAATCATTATTAATTCAGTAGTTCAGTATTTTCCTAATGTATATTATTTGCTTAAAGTGATATCAAAATCTTTACAGAAATTATCAGATGGCGGTGTCATTTTTATTGGTGACATTATAAATAAAGATCTAGAAAAATACTTATATTTAGAAAGAGCTGTTTCTAAAAATATTTCTAATATTGATGAATATGTAGAAGAGCAATATAGAGATGAACGTGAGTTGTTTATCTCACCTGACTTCTTTAAGCAATTACATCGACTATTAAACTATAAAATTCAGGTTGAAGTTACTCGTAAAAATTACTTGTCAAATAGTGAAATGAGTTTGTATAGATACGATGTGTTGATTAAAAAATCAAATCGAAATAAAAATTATACAACAAAAGAATTATTATATAATGATTTTATATATAACAGTAATTTAAATTTACAAGAAAATGAATGTATTTTAGTAAAATCAATACCAGATAAAATGTTGTTAATGATCGATTCTTATATTAATTCTACCACACAAAATGAGCTTAATGGCATTAGAGCTGTACTTGATGAGATTGATTTTGCTAAATTTAATTATAAGCTATTATATTCTGATGTTTCTAATAATTATATTGATTTATTATTATACCCGTTGGGTAAAAATGTATTTTTTCCAAAAATTGATAAGAATATAAATACTGTTGATTGGATTTATTTATCGAATAATAATAAACAATTTTCTAACTATTTAAAAAATATAAATCATTACCTTGCAAACAACTTGCCAAATTTTATGATCCCAAATAGATTTATAATTATTAGTGATTTTCAGCTTAATAAAAATGGAAAAATTGATCGTGATGCTTTATCTGATCTTGTTAAGAAAAACAAGAAAAAGTTACCTTTGCAAGAAAATGTTGATAGTAATAATCGCTTAATTGATGTGATCCGTAATGTTTGGACAAGTATTCTTCAAGTCGAGCAAGTTAATATAGATGATAATTTCTTTGACCTTGGCGGTGATTCTGTGCTTGTTCTACAGATGATTGCCAGGTTGAAACAATTTAAGATTAATGTCAGTCCACGAATTTTTTATAATAATCAAACTATAGGTGAATTAATTAGTGTTGTTCAAGAGGTAGATGCTAAAGTAGCAGACGTTAGTTATGAAGATGAATTCCCACTACATCCTATGCAAAGATGGCTGTTCTCTCAAAAGCTTTCAAATATTTCTCATTGGAATCAAGCATTTTTATTTGATGTCGCAAGTGATATCAATTTTTTGCGTTTGAAAAGCGTGTTAGAAAAAGTGTTTAATAGTCACAAAAGTTTCAGTTTGCGTTTTTCAACATTAAACCAGACGCAACAGTATATTAGGGGTTCCAATTGGAAGATTACTTATAAAAAACTATCAGTGCAGTCAGAGGATCTATTAAAGCAATCAATTTTAAAAATATGTCGTACTGAACAAGCGTTATTAAATATTAATTTGGGGCCGTTAACTCGTGCTGTTTATATAGAAGCACCTAAAATTAAACAAAAACGTCTTTTATTATTAATGCATAACTTAATATTTGATGGGGTTTCGTGGCGGATCATTCTGGATGATATTTATTTATTACTAAAGGATGGTTTAGCATTAGATCTTCCTAGAGAAGTATCAAGCTATCAAAATTGGATTTCATCATTACAAGCATATTCAAGCTCTGCTGAGTTTCAATCTTCTTTAGATTATTGGAAAAAAATGCCTCACTATAAAGGTAAACTTTGCTGTGATTTTCAAATAAGTGATAATTTATCTAAAGATGAAATTTTTCATACGTTTTATTTAAGTCGAGATCAATATTTAAGCTATAAGAAAAAAATAAAAAACTATTCTTTTGATTCTCTTTTGATTACAAGTTTATATATATCTTTAGTACCTTATCTTTCAAAACCGGAAGTTACTATCAATGTAGAGCAACATGGGCGTGAGCATATTACAGACACTTTGGATCTTAGTAGAACAACAGGATGGTTTACTTCTATTTTTCCATTTAGTATGACATCACAAACTGATCCTTTATCTCTTTTTTATATGATTAATTCATCTTTAACTGAAATAAAAAATAGTGGTTTGGATTATGGCGTTGCAGTAAGTTATGTTGACAATACATCTATAAAGCGTAATTTATTAATGAAACTGGAGAATGAAATATGCTTCAATTTCTTCGGCTCTTTTGATGAATCTTTTTATGATAATAAATTTCTTTGTTTAGCACCCGAAAAGATTGATCATTATATCTCGCCAAAAAATAAGCGCGCACATAAATTACATATTAATATTATGGTTTTAGATGGTCAGCTAAGATTTGATTATAGATTCTCACGTCGTGAATTTAGATTGGCGACAATTAAAAAAATGGCAACATCGTTTTTATCAGCAATTGATAAAATTATTTCTCTTGTTGGGTAATTATTCTTCTAAGCATTAAAATGATAACACCTAAAAAGAATATTATTGAGCAAAAATATACTAGATTAATGCTTGCATGAGATAGTGAGAACTTAATTAAAAATGGACTAGCAGCCCATGCCAATGAAGTCAATGCGGATGCTGTTCCCATTATTTGACCTTGTTCATTAGATTTTGCATTTAAAGATAAACTAGTGATTAAAGAAACATAAGCAAATCCTAGGCAAATTGGAATAAAAAATAGAGGGATAAGCATTTCAGCTATTGATTTATCAATCGAAAAAATAGCGACGGCGGCAGAGAGTGTTATCAGTGAAAAATATGCTAATTTTCTTATACTAATTAATTTAAGTAGTTTTGGTAGAAAATAAACTAATCCGATTGAAAAATTAAATGCATAAAAACCTAAAACTAGCCCAATTATCAGACTATTGTCTTGAAAATTTTCATTAAGATAGATTGGTAAATATTGATAAAAAGTAAATTGGCCAAATAATAATATAAAAAGCACAATAAATAAGCCGCTCAATGATTTCGATTTTAGTGCGTACATTAAATTATTAATTCCTGTCACAGCATTGATTTTTACTGAAGGATTAGTTTTTGATGTGTCGTTGAAAACATAAAATAAAAGGGTAAAATTTACTAAACATATTATTGCTGCTAATAAAAGCGGGGTGATCAATAAAATTAAATATTTTTCATTTCCAGCAAAACTACCTAGTAATGGGCCAAATGTGAACCCCAGACCATAAGAAAGGCTGATATAACCTAAGTATACTGAGCGCTGTTTTTCGGTTTTAGACATATCAACAATGGCTGCTTGAGCAACAGGCATACTACCTGCCGTTATTCCTGAAATGAGTCTGCTAATAAGAATAATTGGAATGCTAAATAGACCAATACCAAGTGATAAAATGAAAAAACCTATAATATCTCCGCCGACTGATACTAATAATGTTTTTTTTCTTCCAATTTTATCTGATAATGTTCCAAGCAAAGGTGCTCCGAAAAACATTCCAATAGGATAGGCTGAAAAAATAAGAGTAAGAATTGTAGCCCTATATGAAGATGAAATATTAGGGCCAAAAAAGCTGAAATGGCTATGTAAAATAAGTGGTGTGAGAATGGGGAAAATGATTCCAATGCCTAAACCATCAATAAAAATCGTAAAAAGTAATACAAAAGTTGTTTTTTTATTATCTTGTTGATCTTTCATATGCAATCAGCTCGTTTAGTTAAAAGGGTCAAGATCTTTATTGTGGTCGTAGATATCAATACCTTCTGCTTTTTTTAATAAATTAACAATAATATTTGCTGGTAATGCAAATATTATTGCATATATTACTTTGAAAAGGTACGCCCATAAGATAAACATAGTTACCTTTGTCATAAATGATGTTCCTATGAACATTAATAGAAATGCAAGCGCCGTGTAAAATGCTTCACCGATTGTTGATGAACCAATACTACGTAACCAAAATATACGGCCTTCTACTAGCTTCTTCCATTTTGTTATAAAATAGATGTTAACATATCCTGCGGCGATTATTGCAAATAAGCCACCAAAATATAAGTGTATAATATTGCCTGTTACAAGATTATAGGCTTGTTGACTATGCCAAAAAGTAGGTGATGGTAAGTGCGCAAGCGAGTAGGTAAAAGCAACGAAGAAAAATTGACAAATCAGCGTGTACCAAAATATTTTTTTTGAAATTTCAAATCCGTAAACTTCGGCAATAATATCGGAAATGACGAACCATAGAGGAAGAATTAAAGAACCAGCGGAGGCATACTCACCACCTACAAGCATGATCTTATTCGTTGTAATAATTGAGCTTGGCATGATGATCATAGAAAACATGGCTAAAAATATTAAATACTTATAGCGTATAGGTTTGTTGATCATTTCTTTCATAGCAAAATACTCCTTTATACTTGCATACGATGTTGTGAGTGCTCCAGTTCAGTATTTTTCTCTTGATAAATGGGATATACACGTCTTGTTAATTTTGTGTATGGTATTTGTGAAAAATCAAGACTAATTGTTCCAGGGGTTGTAACGATCAAGATAGTATTGCTAATTTTTTCAAATGAGTGTCTGAAATGTTCTGACGATTTTACAATAAGTATCTTTCGTTTGTGGGGGTCAATCCCCATTTTTGAAAAACACTCAGTAGAAAATGTTTGGCATCGATTGTTATTAACAACAATATCAATACCTTGATAATGTAATGTTACTGCTTGACCATAATTCACGGTAGAACCAGCAAATGTTGCTGTTAATTTCGGTACAATTTTACTAATTACAACATTCTTTAAATTCAATGGTGTACCAGAGTATTTGCTTTTGCCACCTAGTTTGATATCAATAGTAGAATCAACGCCTGCTTCGGTAGCTTGTTTTATGACATCTGGGTCATAGAGGGGAGATAGTGCGACCGATGTTAAGCGCTGGTTTAAAACTTCTCGTAATAAAAATGTTGAATCTCCCCTTGCACCTAGACCAGTATTATCTGAAAAATCAGCTAAAACAACAGGTTTTTCACCCGTATCGGCTCGTGCTTTTTGTAATGCTTTTTTAGATGTATAAGCTTTAGGCATAGTTTTTCCTTTGAGTGACCGTAGCTCGGTAGCAAGAGAGCTTGCTAATGATTTTGCTAATTCATAATTATTATTTGTAATGACAAGTATTTTAGTACCTACATCGGCAACGTCTCCCCAAGGAAAGCCATGTATTACTGAAATGGATAACACATCAGGAGTCGCTTGCTCAATATGTTTTATTTTTGTATTAAACGATTTCATTGGTTCAAGTGTGGTGGCATACATTCCTATCATTAAACAATCGACTACGGCTGTAACTGGAGAAAGTGTTTTCTTGAGATAACCCTTCATAATGCGGAAGAGATCTTTTGCTCTTTCATTATAATCGGTATGAGGGTATTCTTTAATAAAGACTAAAGCATTTGCATTTTCAATCATTTTTTCTGTTAAATGTGTGTGAGGATCAAATTCAACACCAATAAACACTTTAGGACCGACAATATCTCTAACTCGTTTAATAATATCGCCTTCACAATCATCACATTTCTCTGATACCATAGCACCATGAAGATATAGAAAAACAGCGTTTACAGGCATTTGCAATTTAAGATCACTAAGAATTTTATCTCTAAATTTTAAATATACTCGTTCTTCAATTTTCCCCCCAGGTTGTGCGCCGGTGCATAGGCTTTCTACATATTGCCATTGTTCAGCCTCTATAAGTTGTTTCATTGTTATCAATGGTTGGGCATAGTAATGAGGTTGAGCGCCATGATTGCCTGATTCATTATAATAGCATTCACGAAAATTAGTCTCTGTGACTGGAAAAGGTGAAAAAGTATTAACTTCACATAGAAATCCTGCTCCGAAAATTTTTGTCATGGCAATACTCCTTATTAAGTTTTTTTATAGTTTGTTCTTGCTGTTCTAGCTTCGACTAATGTACCAAAAAATTTTAGATCGTTTTTTTTCTCAACCTCTTTTGGTTTAAAGTCTGGGTTTAATGGTTTCAAGTAAATATCATTTCCATCAATTCGTAGTTGTTTGAATGTTATTTCATCATTACTCGAAAGAGCTACTAAAACAAAATCATTATTTTCTGGTTTGATTTCACTATCAAAAATTAAAATTGTGCCTTCAGGAAATCTTGGGTGCATCGATGAATCTTGCACTTCAAGAGCAAACGATTCTTTGCTGACAGCTTCACATGTTTTTATGTACTTCGTAGCGGAGGAATACGATTCGATGTTACTAAACTCTTTCCAATTCAATAGCGGCACTTCCTGAAAAGCTTGTTCAGCAACTTTTCTGGTGCCTGGTTCTCGGTTGGATGGTAATGATTCTTTTCCAATGAGTTGGTCAATTGTAATTCCAAAATAATCTGCAAGGGGTAAAATAGTTTCTAGCTTTGGGCTAGCGCTTTTTCCTGCTAACAACCGATGAAGTGTAGATTGCTCTATACTTGCTAATCTAGCTAATTCAGATGTTGTTAATTTTTGTTCTTCCATGAGATGCTTCAGGATTTTACCTGCCTTAGTTGACACTGTTTGGGGCATTACAACTTGCACGGCAATTATTCACATATCCATTTAACTTATGTAGTTATTCTACCTAAAATATGCGTGTATGTATAGGATTATTTTAGCTTAATTCTATTTAAGGTAATTGTTTGACCAACTCTTAGAATAATAAAATGTAACATAAAAATATAATAAAAACAGATGCTTATGATAAGTTTTTATTATCTTAATGTATTTTTTAAAAATTAATTAAAATTTAATTTATGCATTGACGCATAAATTAAATAGGTTTATACTCGTAAGCATAAAAATATTTATGCGTTTACGCATAAATATAGAATGTTCAAGTTTACTCAAATTTTAACTTATACATCCTGTCATTATGCTTATGCTGGATTAAGTTGAAAAATGTCAAAAACGTCAGGATTACGTGAGTAATTGAATCGTTAACCAAATTAAACAAAGGGGGTGTAAAACAGCACAGCGAAGCAAGAAAACAAAATATTGCAGTATGTGAAACTTAGATTATTTTTAGTTATTTATTACAGGTACTACGGCGAGCATTGGCACTGTTCGCCGTAGTGATGACACGATAACGATTTAGAGGTTTTATATCATGTCAAATGAAAGTTTAAACGACTTCATTAACATTTTAAAGTTATATATTGACCGAAATAGGCAGTGTGTTGAGGTATATGTAAAAGCCTTAAATTGCTTTCAATCATATGGCTCACTATTTTTTCCTCAATTAACAATTTTAATAATAGAGCCAGCAGCCCAATATTTCCTAAGCTGCCTTGTCCGTATTCTTAATCCAAAAGTTCATGTTCAGAAAAATTTAATTGAATTATTCAGCAATTATTCCAACGTTATTGATTATTTTTTCATGACAATGGTTATTTTTAAATAATGTAGCGAAAAAGGAGATTTAGATCATGTTAATTTTAACAAGAGGAACTAGTGAACGCATAGTTATTGGTGATGATATCGATATAACTGTGCTTAATATAAAAGGCAATCATGTGCGAATTGGCATTAACGCGCCGAAAGAAGTACCTGTTCACCGTGATGAAATTTATAAAAAGATTCAGCGTAAAAAAGAACAGAATACTGTTAATTAGAGTATTAATAATCACAGGATAAATAATGCTGTGTCAGACAAGTTTATTTTTTAAGGAGATTGTTATGCGATGCTTAATAAAAGAAACATATGATAATGTGAGAACAATATTAATCGTTGATGATAGTAAACTTATTTTGAAAGTGGAAGAAATATTATGTGGTAGAGCAGGTTTTAACGTTGTTACAGCAAATTCTGCTGATGAAGCATTATGTAAAATAAGTAGTAAAGTGGATTTGATTTTAACTGATATTCAAATGCCATCCATGAATGGCGTTCAATTAGCTAAAAAGATCCATGAAAAATATCCTGATTTATCAATTTTTGGTATTACAAGTATGACATCAGATGCAATACATAATATTGATAAATCAAATTTTGAAATGCTACTTGAAAAACCGCTAAAACTTGAAACGTGTCAATGGCTGTTAAGTAAAACACAGCAAAGAGCTTGTTAAAGAAGTTTAGTTGCTATAAGGATTTTATAGAACGAGATTTGAGGATTTTCTTACCCATTTTGGATGTTTTTGCTTGTTAAGCCAATAGCGGATCTCTGTTTCATTATAACGAATAAGCCCATTGAATTTTCTAAACGGTATAGGGTCATCACTTTTTCGGTTTTTGCGTAGCCAAATCTCTGACATGCGGAGTTTTTTAGCTAAATTTTTTGTGCTATAAAATTTAAGCATTAAATCTTTTCTGCCTACCCATTGAAGGACATCCTGTTTAGAATAGCGGATCGATTTTCTGCCGATGCAGCGATACGGTATGGGATTGTCACTTTTTCTGTTTTTTCGTAACCATCCAACTCTGATATCTAATGCGTCTGCTAATTCATTCGTAGTGTAAAGATCGATTTTATCGTTATTGTGATAAGCAACCATATCAGACTACCTCATTTCTTGTTCGATATTAATGTCAACGGTGTCTGTTGATTCAAGATGTACCCCTGGAATAGTTTTACCTTGTTTTAAATCGTTTTCTATCTTGAAGATATCAAATATCATTTGTGAACGAAGGCTTACATAGTTAGATGGAATTGCATTTTTTGCATCAATCACAGCTTTTTGTTTGCCTGGCACCAATTTAACGATGCTACGACATTTTTCTAATTGGAACTTGTCTAATCCGGTTGATTTTAATGCGTACTTAAGTGCTTTAAGTACATTTAAGCGATTTTGTTCTAACTGACGTGCTCTTTTTAATGTGTGATAATAGTCTATGTTATCTTTATCGTATTCTTTAACGAGTGCCATAATACGTTCACGTTCTAATGCTTCATTCTGAACGAGAGATTGATGTATTTGCCTTGCTTTTATACTATCATTTTTCATTCTATTCATCGTATTTTCCACCTTTGTTGAGTCAATACAGACTAAAATTGAAAAACGCTAAAGAAAAAATGCTCCCTCTGCACTTTAGCGTGCATGAAACACTATTTTTCCTTGCCATTTTTGGCAATAGTATGAAACCTTCAACATCGATTTTTAGCGATGTTAATATTATGAATATCTCCCCAATTTATTTTTATATTCACTGTGAACCCTGTTATTTAGGCACAGCGTACTAGAGCGCTACTTCCTTCAATCATGTTGTGACATAGTATGATGAAAGTTATAGCACTCATTTATCGTGAAATAAAAGTAAGGGGTATACAACGAAGAGAAGTCATTACCCTAATATATTAAGGTAATGTGTTGGCAGTTATGAAACTTAGGATTGTTATTATATAATATATTTATCGTATGTCAATCCAAAACGTGATAAAAATTTGTCAATTAAGCTGGTTTGATTGTAATGTTGTAAATTCTGTAACAGCGTTTGCTAAGAAGACAATGTAAAATTTTGATGGATCACCTGGTATTTATGCCAGGAGTAACATAAGGGAGTTAAATATAATGTTGGATTTTTCAAACATATTGGATCTTTCACTCACTGACATTATTCATCTTAAATTACCGTATGTATTTGATAATATCAACGAAATAGAACGGGTTAAACAAATCATGTGTTCTGCCTTGCATTACCTAAACCACCGACAACGTTCTAAGCAAATGATAATGGATGCTTGGGAAGATACTTATCGCTTATATAAATGGTTTTTTGATACAAAAGCTGAGGAGATCCGACAAGACGTTACTCAAAAACTTAAACGAGATCCTAAACTTGCAGTCTATACTGATATTGAGCGTTATATCGAAAAAGAAATCGAAGCATTAAAATTATCTTTTGTGAGTGAAGTTGATGTACTTGAATCTATACTACAGACATTACCTATTGGTAACTTGTTTGAGATTCCCTGTGTTCAAACTAACTTTACAAATATGGAGTTTTTTTGTGTAATGGCACTTTACATGGCGTCTCAAGCTATAGAGCAATTAGAAACTGCTTGTAATATGTTGGATAACTGTGACATTAGCATTCTTAGTTTAATTAATGATGGCAATGAAGAAAAAGCGTTAAACAAAGCAGAAACAATATTATTGAAAAAATCTCTACAACAATATCGAGACGCTATGCAGCTATCAAAAAAAGCCAGTAATGCGATCCTTGAGGCACAAGTCGCGATTAATATAAGTATTTTTTACAATGAACTCACTGCATCGCATGTTTCTAACGTCACAAAAAGTTGGATTTCTTTTCGCCGAAGTGAAAATGGGAAAAAGTCATATATTAAGCGATATGGCGATAAACATAAAAGGCGGCGAGATAAAGCATGGTCACTTTTCTGTGAGGCTGAAAAATTAAATCCTACCGCAAAAGATAGTAATCTCATCGCAAGTATTGTTGACAAGGTACAGGAATACTCTAAGGAAATTGATTTAAAACTACTGACACCAGGTAATGAGATCGATACAATTTCTCGCATGATTGATCGAAAGCGTAAAGAATTAGGGATAAATAAAAGAAAAAAATAAATAACTTTTCGGAAATAGCCGTTTATTCCGACGGAATAACCTACTCGAACACTAAAACATTGATTAGCATCATGTCATGTTACCGCTTGTGAAATAACAAGAGGTACATAACATGAATGACGAGAACACATTTAATCTTGACGATACTCGAAAACGTTTACAAGAATGGGGTGAATGGTGCCATTTCATTTTAACGATGGGGTTGAATTATTCTAGTAAATCTCTGATTGCACAATTACAGGATGCTAAAGGTATGTTAATCAGTGATACTAGTGGTAAGATTTGTCCGAAAAATGATAATGCTGAAGAAATTGATGAACTTGTAAATTGCTATGCAAAAGAAAATCCTAAAAAAGCACGTGTTTTATCTATTCATTATGTGGATGAAGGAGAAGTAAAAAAAAGAATCGAACGCTCTAATTTACCAAAGCATACATATTACCGCTATTTATTATGTGCAGAAAAATGGATAAACAAATATCTCTAAGAAGATATTAAATAAACATAGAAGGGGCAGCATTGCCCCTTTTTTATTTTGGCCATGTTAATTATTATTGTCATCATAATCCATTTTTCTATATAATTGTTTCAGCAATTTTATGATCTTTTAAATTATTTTAATTTATTCTATTAGTAAATTATCGCTTAAAGCCGCATAATATCACTTAAGGTTATTTGTAACAATTTATAAAAAATAATTTCAATGTTTTTTAGGCAGATAATTATCGCTTAAAGCCGCATAACATCGTTTAAAGTCACAATGCATAAAAAATTTAATTTTTTTTAAAAAAATGCTTGCGTTATTTCTCCGAAATTGGTATAGTGCTCCTGTACCTTCGAAAAAGTGCATAGAAAACCCCACAGAAAAACTGCTGGGGTTTTTTTATGCCTATCAAAAATCTTTTGAAATTTCTTATCTCTACTATCTAACACATATTCTTTTTTGAGGTTTAACATGACAAGACAACAACACCTAAAGCGTTGTGCTTTAGTGGGTGTGCTTGCATTTGGTTTGTTAGGTGTAACTACGGCAAGCATTGCTAACAGCGTTTCTATTGGGCGTTATTTATCAGTAAAAGTAAAACCCCAGGCTGATCAGGAACGTTTATTACAACAACGCCTTTATGCCAAATTTCCACAAAACATTTTAACTCTAAAGCAAGCCATCGATTTTTTATTGCAATTTAGTGGTTATCGGTTGGTAGCATCACAACAGATGAGTCAACCAGTACGTGATATGTTAAGACAAGCGCTGCCGGAAGTTGATAAAACATTTGGCCCAATGACTTTAATTCAAAGTCTTGAAACTTTAGTAGGAGCACCTTTTTGTGTGCTGATTGATCCCATCAATAGATTAGTGGGTTTTAAAGTAAAGCCGTCCTATCAGCATTTATATAAAAGATCTGTCATTCAAACACATTCATCAAGACAACACACACATAAAAAGGATCAACATCATGATAATAAAACATAATGAATCGTCAATAACACCTGGCTTATTAATGGGGTTGCCTGGGCTAGCTTCGTATGTGGAGCAAGATACGTTGATTTATATCATACGTTCGATGTATCGCATTATTTTTAAATCGAGTCGGTTGAGAGAAAGTAAAGAGCAATTACATAAGCGTATTTTTCAATTTGAGCAAGAGTCAGGATTGCCAGGTTTTCTATCGGCGATCCCAGTAGAGCAGTTATTGAAGCAATTGGATGATGCACAATATTTTTATCCAATTCGCAGTGATGAAGTATCACTACCAACATTTCATTAATCTTCGTCTGATCGTTATGCATGTTAATCAATGAGGCAACTATCATGAAAAATATTATTAACAAACAACGTTTAAACAATATCAAACACATTCTTCTTATGAAAGCTAACACAGTCTATAGTGTTGCTAAGAAGTATTATCAACAATTAAATCAAAGACAGCGCAAGATCCTGTTGTCAAGCGTCGGTGTTGGTATTATGTTGTTTCTATTGGTCATACTCGCACTTTGCCATAGTAGTCATAAAACAACAACGAAAATGCACCATCCCGTGTATTTTGAAACTAAACTATCATCGATTAAACCATCGGTTAATCTGCCAATAAGTAAAATCACATTGCCTGTCGTTAAAGATCAACATACATTAGAGATGACATCACAATTTAATCAATTAAAAACTGCGGCCAGTCAACAATACAATCGATTAGATACACAGTTACACGCTATTCAATCGGATATGGCTGCTTTGGCATCACAACATGATATTGCTCAATTACAACAAGCAGTTACACATCCCAATCACACATTATTGACTAAAGTAACACGACTACAATATACCTTACAAAAAATTGCGAAGCGTACCACAAAAAAAATGTGGATGACGCCTAACACGGTTGAACGTTATTTCCGTTTAGTTGCAGTACAAGGCTTTAGTGATGGTATGCGTGCGATTATTGATGTGAATGGCCATCAAACCGTATTAAGTCCTCATGAAATTTGTCCTGCTTGTCGTGGTTGGGTACTACAGCATATGGATTTTGCTAACCAATCTGCTGTGTTTTCTAAACAAGGCAATAAGCAAACATTTTATGTCACTTTACGAGCAAACTAATTAGTGGGGTGGATCATGAAGAAAATGGGATTGTTAGGAACGTTGTTTATCATAATCAGCTCATTATCAGGTTGTGCCAACATGATGACATCATTGGGTTATACACGAATACCAACGACAACAGCTAACGCTTGCAACCGAGCCTCAATGTTGATCACCAATCTAAACGCTGATCCGCATGATCGACGTTATGTGTTGCCAGATGGTCGTGCTTGCTTTGAGGTAAATACACATGAATAAACGTTTCAATGGTTTATTGGGAACATTTTTAGGTATGCTGAGCATCATTGCTATCCCTGCTATGGCAACAACGCCACTGATCCTATCATCACAAGCTACACAGGATCAGATTGTTAAAACATTACCTGATCAGAATACGTTAACAATCCGTGCCAAACAATGGGGATTATCGACAAAGGCTTTCAAACGGTATGTATGGCTTATGCAGAATACGCCAAGTGGTCATTGGTATAAACATCTTGATCCGGCTGAAGTGCTTGCATTGAATGCTGGCAATCGAGATGAGATGATGAAATATGCTAAGATTCAAGCCCGTATGATGCATATGCGTGTTACTCGCGAGCTTGCATTCGATCAGATATATAGTGAAGCCTATAAAGCGCTATATCCACGTGAAAAACCGGTGATGTCACCGGATCATCATACGCTCAGTCAACAAACCTTACAACGTGGTGATCGGATCTGGTTATTTGTCGGTGTTAATACACCCTTGGGTCGGTTTGTTTATCAACATATCATGAAGGTAGTACAAGCTACACCAGGCGTGGTGTTAGATATTTATTTTGTGGGGCAAACATTATCACCAGCACGCATTCAGCAATGGGCCATTGCCGCCGGTATTTCTCGTGATGCTGTTAATACACAAGTCACTTTGAATATTGGTAATGCACGTTTTAAAGCGGTTACTCACGGTAAACACGTTCATTTACCCTTTGTTGGTGTGGTGCATGGCAATCACTTTCAACCGATCACTTTATCTTCTGTCCTTTAATATTTTTTCATTAACTCTTAGAAAATCATCGAGGTGCTATTATGACACGTCGTTTAATAATACTGATCTTATTAGTGATATTGAGCATGGGGTTTGTGGCTAGCAAAACTGTATCGGCTAACACGATAAAAAACATCGTATCAAAGCAAGCCCCTATGATTAAAAAAATTGAGCAGCACTATCCCCAATTAAATCATGCTGCATTCATGGCAGGGGTACGTGCTTATGATCACTTACGTGTCAAAGGCCGTGATCCACAACAGCTATTGACGATTGTCAATTTTGATAAACCATCAAATGTTAAGCGTCTTTGGGTGATTAACATGCGTAAAGGACACGTGTTATATCATACCTATGTCGCACATGGTCAAAACAGTGGGCTTAATGTTGCTAAGTATTTTTCTAATGTGCCCGGTTCTCATGAAAGTAGTATTGGCGTGTATTTAACGGGTCAACCGTATTATGGTGTGGATGGTTATTCCATGCGTTTACATGGACTTGATAAAGGATTTAATAGTAATGTATTTAAGCGTCATATTGTGATGCATCCGGCACGTTATGTCAGTCAGCAGTTTATTAAACGATATGGGCGGATCGGTCGTACTTATGGTTGTTTCGGGCTAAGCCAAAAAATTGCATCAAAGATTATCCATGCTATCAAACAAGGTACGGTTATGGTGGCTTATTACCCTAACAAAAACTGGTTAGCACACTCACGCTATGAGCAGCCCGTATAGGATTTAATTTCATGTTTTTCAATCAAGATATTACGATCATGCGTTGCACGCGGATCATCCGTGACGTTTTCCAACGCCACTTAAAATGGCGACAATGTTTGTTACTGGTATTCACTGGTTTGGTCTCCTTTACAGCCAATGCCACCATTGTTGCTACCTCAGTGCGTGCAACGCATCTTATTCAAGATTATTTGCAGGCGGAACATCTGTCTGAAAAGATAATAGTACATAAGCAAGCTAAGGTAATTAAATCACTTGATAATTTAACACAGATTTCATCACGACAGATCGCGTCGGTGATAAACAACAGTCAGCCAAAACACGAAAACATATCGTGGATTTATCCTGTGTGTTCTCAACATTTAAAGCCAGGTCATGTTAACTCACGACGAATTCAAATTGCTTTACCACAACCGATATTCATTGTTGGTGATGATCAATTATCTAAAGCATGGTTACGACATTTTGCGGGTCGTTTAGTTCATATTCACGCGAAAGGCTTTGTGGTCAATGTGGCAAGTCAGGAAGCCATGCAGAACCTTAAAAATAATTTTCCACAGTTATTATTTGTGCCTATGCCTGGTGATGCGTTAGCGACGTGGCTTAAGTTAACACATTATCCGGTATTAATTTCAGATACACGTATTGAGCAGTAACCATCAGAAATACCTTTTTAACAAATTAATAAACGAGAAAACCGATGCAACCTTATCCATTAGAAAATTTGTTACGTTCTCCTATTGAATGGTGGTCAAGTGTGGTGTGCCTTATTGTCGGTGTATTTATTTTAATGAGTGCGCCACACATTTTATTGATGTCCTATGGGAGTCATGCTATCGCCATTGGCTTATTTATCATAAGTGTTTGGCGATTTTTACAGGGCTATCGGGTGTTTCGGTATCGACGCAACTTAAAACGCTTGCGGTATTATGCGTTAAGTTCGGATGAACTACCCATTAGCCAACAAAAATTATTTTTAGGCAAAGGTTTTCGCTGGCGAGCTAAACATACGCAACGGTTACATGATTTGAAACAATGTGGGCATGAACATTTTGTTAAACCAGGACGATGGTATCAATGGGCGCGCGCATTTGAATTGAAGTATGAGCATTCACCTAAGTTACAGTGGCTGGTGCGTTTGCTCTCTAGCCAGAACACGTTGAATCCACTGCGGCCCTTACCGCCTGTTGGTGGCAATTCAGCGATCCACGGCATTGAACCCCATGAAAAAGAGGTGTTTTTGAATCTTTCAGAGCGAGTAGGACATACCATGATTTTAGGTACTACCCGTGTCGGTAAAACCCGATTATTAGAACTCATGATCAGTAGTGATATTCGTCGCAATGATTCAGCGGTAATTGTTTTTGATCCGAAGGGTGATGTGGATTTATTAAAACGTATTTGTCATGAAGCGAAATGTGCGGGTCGCGAGCAAGATGTGCTGGTGTTTCACTTAGGGTATCCAAAGCATTCAGCGCGGTATAACCCGATTGGTAATTTCGCACGGATCACCGAAGTGGCAAACCGTGTTGCCAATCAATTACCGAGCAGCGGTGAATCCGCGGCGTTTAAAGAATTTGCTTGGCGGTTTGTCAATATTATTGCGAATGCCTTAGTTGCGTTAGGCAAAAAACCGAGTTACAAAGCGATGGATCGCTACATTTTAAATATTGACCCTCTGTTGTTGGAATATTGTGAGCAATGGCTCCCAAGTCTTGAGTCGGATTGGCGAGTAAAAGTAAAAGAGACTGAAAAGCGGCTTGATGAGAAAACGTTACCGTTTCATTTAAAAGCTCGCAATCGATTCATGATTGCATTGGTTCAATATGTCGATACCTTAAAACAAGAAAATTCCATTTATGAAGGATTAAAAGCGATTTTTAATTATGATCAAACCTATTTTCAAAAAATCACAGCATCCTTATCGCCTTTATTTGCCAAGCTTACTACAGGAACGATTGCAGAGTTAATTTCACCGAATTATTTTGCGGTTGATGATAAACGACCGATTTTCGATTGGCTCCAAGTGATCCGTGGCAAGAAAATTGTGTATATCGGCTTAGATGCGTTATCTGATAGCACGGTAAGTTCCGCTGTGGGTAATTCCATGTTTGCTGATTTATGTTCGACGGTCGGGCAAATTTATAAATTTGGCGTGCAAGATGGTATCGCTGCACCTGAGTTTAAAAAGCAATTTTATAAAGTGAATGTTTATGGGGATGAATACAATGAATTAGCCGGTGAGGAATTTATTCCGCTCGCCAATAAAGGCGGTGGTGCAGGGTTACAATTAACGATGGCCTCACAAGTGGATGCCGATGTGTTAGCGCGTTTAGGTGATCAAGCCAAAGCCAATCAAATCTTTGCGAATTTTAATACACTTATTTTTTTACGAGTGTTAAGTGCGAGCACGGCAGGCTTACTCATTGATAAGCTACCGCAACGTGTGCCAGTTAAAAATCGTGTACAAGGATCGTCAGCGCATGATACAACGAATTTAGCAGATGAGATGCATTTTTCCAGTCACACGGAAGATCGCATCGTCACCACTGACGTACCTTTAATTTCCACTGATGATGTCATGCAACTACCTAAAGGCCAAGCATTTTGTTTATTAGATGGCGGGCAGCTTTATAAAGTGCGGTTTCCATTACCGAAAAATGATATGCACGCGATGCCGGATCATGTTGAAGATATCGTCAATACTTTACGTGATTAAACACAGATAGTCATTATAACATATAGGTTAATACTCATGAACGTAAAAAAGCCTGCACTGTATCAGCAATGCTTTTGGTTGATCCTACACACGATCACGTGGTTAATACTAGGTGGGATCGGTTGTGTAGCTACGGCGATTGTGATTGTAGCATTTAAAGGTCAAAGCGCAGGGCTAGCTTGGTTACAAACCTTAGTGCATCAAGACTATGCCACGTTAAGCAATATGCTACAGTCAAATACGATTATGAGATTGTACCGCGAATTGCGATTAATTCCAGATGTTTGGATAGTGCCACCCATAAACTTACCTATGATCAGCGACTATACGCAACAACAGTGTTGGTTGCAGCTTTTACCGTTCATCAGCGGTGCATTGTTGGGAACCAAATTATTACTTATAAAAATGTTTGTTTTGCTACATGGTGTATTGTTATTTTTATTCTTAGGCTGTGTTGGGTTAGTTGATGGTTTTACACAACGTGCTATCCGACGTATGGCAGCAGGGCGTGAGAGTGCGTTGCTCTATCATCAGGCGAAACGCTGTATTGTTATCAGTTTAATGCTTAGTATGTTTATTTACCTTATTGCACCTTTGCCAATATCACAAGCAAGTTGGATCATTGCTATTGCAGCCGTGGTATTGGGTATGGCTATTCAATTAACGACGAAAACATTTAAGAAATACGTTTAACTATTCATTCTATTCTCACATTGATTCGGAGAGTCAGCATGTTGCTATATGATGATAACAATATAAATAGTTCATTACACATAAAAAACAATGTTCGCAATCATCATTTTGTTGATGTGCATCAACAAAATGCGTGTGCGCGGGTAAAAACTACATGTTTATTATATGATGCGATAGTGTTAGCACGTAACACACAATTATCACACTGGACATGGCGTTATGATCACGCAGAAGAGCATCCAGCAATTCAGACATTATGCGCTTTCTGGAAATATTTCCGTGATGATAATAGTTGTTACGATGCACGCATCCCATATATTCAAGTATTTTTAGATAATGATCACTATGCTTCTTTAATAACTGACACGGTAGCGATGCCGGTAGTATTACATAATAAATCTCTGCAACAAATTGTGAAATCTGCGAGTGTTATTTTTGGCAATAAGTTTCTTATAACATTTTTAGCTGGACGACACATCACTGCCAAACAATCGACAAATGATTATTTGATATATTACACAGTACACAATCAGCCATTATTCAAAGAACGCTTATTGTTTGGTGCAGACAGCCCATTGGCGTTTGATTTGCAAAATCAATTAGCGTGGCAAACGTTAAAAGCGTTACATGATTTTCCGCAACAGTTCCCACAGTGTTGGCAGGCATTAAAAAAACAACGCGAGGTGATTGATTATGACATTCATTAAACGCTGTATCAAAAGTAGTATAGTCATTGTTTTGTTGACAATCGGTTCAATGAGCATGGCGAATACCGCGCAAATGCACACGACATTAGCGCGGATCAACCATTTATTAGCACAGATCTACCCGTTAATTAATTTAGCGCAGCAGCAACAAGATCCTCATGAGCGTGTGCTCATAAAATTTGATGCACTGCGCCATGATATTGCGCGTATTCAGACAGGGATCGCACACATTATTAATCGTCCCTCTATTCAGCCGAGAGAGGTGATACCTTTAACTGGGGATTACTTGCCTGGATCGAGAGTAAACGTTACGCATAAAACATTGCGTACAACACAGGATACAAAACCATGACCCCGGCACAACGGCAAGCATTTTTAATGGGGAGTGGCATTCATGCATCACACTTAAGTGGTTTGTTGCGATTAGCCAATGGATTACTCATCACTATCGTCGCGATTTTTATTCTCGTGGGTCTTATTAAGTTGTTGGAAGATGGTTACGTGCAGCATCATTTACGTTTTTTATTGTACCTATTCAGCTTAGCCACCGTGCTCATGCTATTTTTTACCTTCGTGGTGGCTTAGCCATCACTGTCTTAACGTTACATTTTATTTACTTTATTGATTACAAAGGAGATTGACTGATGAAAACGATCCGTTTGTTTGTGAATAAATTCTATTATACCTTGATGGGTTTTATCATTATGCTCATACAAGGCAACGCTTTTGCGGGTGGTAATAATAATCCGTTCCCCAAAATTAATATTAATGGTGGTGATGTCGTACAAGCCGTGGGATCACACATGGAAGTCAGTATGAAATACGCCTTGATCGGTGGTGGTGTTATTATGATGCTCGTCGGGATCGGCGTGATCATGCATCGCCTAAGAGAAGATTCAGCGAACAAAGAAACGGGTAGCTTTTTAACGACACTCATTCTTGCTGGTTTAACCATTACCGTTGGGATCATTTTAATTGCAATTGGTTGGAGTGCCGCCAGTTATCATCCCACAGCATAAGAGAAGGGAAATAACTATGTATCATGATACTCCAGATATTTTAGCTTCACGCTTAAATTTTGATGTCATTGTCTTTCGCGGCAATACTCGTCAAGAGATGATGGTGATTGGTCTGATCAGTCTTGGTAGCACCATCATCATATTAGGCACTATCGCAAAAATACTGTTAGGCATGTTTTTAATTGGGTTAGGGTTAAGTTTCCCTGCGGCTATTCCTGTAGGCTGGATCATGGCTACCGTCATGCAAAGACTGAAAAGTGATAAACCCAAAGGCTATGTTAAACAGCGTTTTTTGTTGTGGTGTGATGATCACAACATCAAATCATCACCCTTTATTCGCTATTCAGGGTATTGGTCAGTTAAGAGAGTTTAAACATGAAATTTCTAAATGCATTGGAACAAGCCCGCTGGCATATTCGTACACTGTGGATAGTGATCGTTCTTGCGTTCGTCATGAATGCATTCGCGATCATTGGTTGGATGCATGTACAATCACGCATTCAGATCCATGTGCCGCCTCACATTCCCGCTAGTGGTTTAACGATAACACAAGGTGAGATCCCAAAAACTACCGTGTATAGTTTTGCTTTTTATGTGTGGCAGAGTATCAATCATTGGTCACACAATGGGATGCAAGATTATAAACAACAAATTAAGCGTTTTTCACCCTTGCTGACACCGGCATTTAAAGTGCGTTTGGTACAAAACTACAATCAATTATTCGATCAAGGTGAATTGCAAGATCGCATTCGGATCATGCAAGGGATCGAAGGTAGTGCGTATTCACCCGACGATGTAACGATGGTCGGACATGATACCTGGATTGTGCATTTAAAAATGCGTTTAACGGAAATGATGAATACCAATGCGAAAATTGTTAAAGATATCGAGATGAATTATACCTTAAAAGTTGTTCGCTTTAATGTTGATCCCAAACACAATCCTTGGGGATTAGCGGTTGCAGGATTTGCACAGAGTCCTGCACGCATTAAAACGATAGTCTAAATCATTTTTTTATAACATGAGTAAAAAATATTATTTTTTAAGTATTTTGATGATATTATTAATAAGCTTGCTAAATCATTGATAAAAAATTCATTATTATATTATTAATGACTATTAATTGACTTATATGTATGGTTTTTTATTTTTGAAATTCAAGCCAAAATGACATTATTGTTGTATAATAAGCGTGCTATTCGGAACGAATAAAATCTTACTAAAGCAATGGCCAGCAACGAATGTGCATATGTTCAGATTAATCAAATATTGAATGTTGTTATTCCACTAATATTAACAATACGTCAATAATGCTAATTGTATACATTGTGTAATGTCTAGAATTAGAAACTTGATTGTATGTTCAACGCGCTGAATATTTCGATGAGGAAGGCTAATTATGGATAAACAACTTTCTCCTCAATTTTCTCAGGTAGCTTATACTGCATTACTGCTCCATAAGATAGCAATTCCTATTACGACGGTGAATGTGTATCAAGCGCTTAAGACCGTATTTCCTAAAAGTCAACTCGACCGTTTTGAAGTTAACCATTTCTTTGGACAGCTTCATTTCCTCACACGGTTATTTAAAGGTAATTTATGTACAACCACCGCACGAATGCGCATGACAGTAAAAAACAGACGAACGGCACGCACAACACTACTCAAACTTAAGGCTTCATCAGAAAAAGATTTCATTCAGAAGATGGCGCTTAGTATTCAACAAAGAATGACAATCCCTGGGCAAATTGCAAAAGACAAGTCGTTAGTTTTAATGGATTACAATGACGTTCATCCTGATCGGTATGAAAAACCAGAGGAAATTCAAGTTGTCTGGAGGAATCGCAAACGTAAGCAATCACCAAGGCATGAGAATAGATCGGTTAACTCGGCGTTCTCTCCTGACAAAGTCCAACAAACCATACCACCAACGCAACGCGATCATCTCAACTCGCCTAAAGAAGAAGAAAAATCGCTAATTTACATAAGACCTAATTTTTGTTCACCAACGGAAGGCTTAATTAAATCCCCTACCGATCAAGTGACGCAACAAACGACACTACCAAGTGGCGCTTACCGTAAAAAAAGACGACAAGAAAAAAAGAGAGAAAAAATACAGCCAACATCACTAACCTCACTACAGGCAACCACATCAGCTTACTCATTTTTTTCGCCTACGTCAGCCACGACTGCGTCAACCACTCGTACTGCCGATACGAACTCAAGAGAAACAAATACGCTCCAACAAAGAAGCCACTCTCAAGGAGTGGAAACTTGTGATAATGAAGTTTTAGCAATTGCGGCAAGAAAAAAGAACACTTTACTGCATTGGGGAACCTTTTTTCGAGAGCAAGGCAAGTTTAAGAATGCGCTGGCTTTTTATGAAGATGCTCTCAATCTCGATCCAGACGATAATGACACAGCTTTAGCAATAAAAATGATTAAAAAGGAGGTAAAGGCACTTCAATAGTTGCGTCGTTTGCATTAATTATTTAAGTAACCGAAAATCGGCTATTAGAGAATGAATTTGTAGGAAAATCTTTAGATAAGGTGACATTCGCTCACAATCCCTTGATAAATTTTTTGATAATGCTTACATACAAAAAATACAGTGTCATTAATTATTGCTACTAGTTCATGCCGAATTCCCTTTAATTCACATTTAAAAAGAATTCATCATATAGTAGAGCTAACTTGCTATTCAGGCCTTAGTTCTGAATTCGTGTTATATCATTTTTATAATGTATTCATTCATTAAATCTCCTGTTAAATACTTTCATTTTCTTCATAAACGTATCTAAATTCTTATTACATATAAAGAGGTTTTTTATGAATTGCTTTTCAAAAGCATGGTGCTATATTGGTATTGCATTGATGGCAAGTTACAGTATTGCCAATACTGCGCAAGCTGCATTAAATTCTCCTGTGACGTTACCACATCAAACCCACGATGAGCATATCGTCTGGCGGCGTGCGCCTATCAATATCACGTTGCCTTTAGGTAAAGAGCGTTTTGTGACATTTCCAAGCGAGGTGCAATTTGGTTATAACATTCAAGCATTACCATCGTCTGTTCTGCGGGTTGAAAATGATAATCGAACGGTGTATCTCTTAGCAAAGCAACCTTTTTCGACGCAGCGAGTTGAAGCAAAGCTTGCGAATGGTGATATTATTTTAATGGACATCCAAGCGAACAAGCACGCTGATGATGATCCGGTTGATATTGTGTTGCCTCAAGCCAATCGCACAAGCGGCCATCATCATACTCATGGTTTGGATAACACAACTAATATTAATTATGTGACTTTAATGCGCTATGCGATCCAGCAATTGTATGCACCGAAACGTTTACTAAAACATTCAAACACGATCACTCGCTTCCCGATGGAAACCACCCATGTGGTACCGTTATTCCTTGATGGCAGTGCGGCAGCGATGCCGTTAGCCAGTTGGCGTGGTGGTGATTGGTATGTCACCGCATTATTGATTAAAAACCTATTACCGCAAGCATTACCGCTTGATCCGCGATTGCTGTGTGGCGATTGGAAGGCGGCCAGTGTCTATCCGCAAACAACCTTAGCGCCACACGGTACCCCCATTAATCGTGATACGACAACGTTATTTGTGATCTCAACAAAGCCATTTGCAGACGCCATGCAAGTCTGCCTGCACTAAAGTCAAGGAGTCATCATGTTTAAACAGTTAAGCCGCACCACACGATGGTTTGCGGGAATTATTATTGTTGTTTTAATAGTAACAATCATCATGATTGCAATCGCGGGCAATCAGCGTCCTCAAGCACCGCAAGCACACTATATTCGTGACAATGCGTCGGCTGATAATAAAGTGGAAGCGCTAAAAACCATGACCGCAGATTTAATTGCCGTGGAAAATAATAATAAAAAGTTGCAACAAACGATCACGTCATTACAAGCACACAATCAAGCGGTGATTGATCAATTTAAAGGATCTATCAATGCAAAAGTGCAACAGGCTGTACAACAACTGCAAGCACAGAATGCTAAGCAACAAGCCGTATTTGATACACGCTTAAAACAATCTGCTCAAGCATCAGTGCAACATTATCCAATTAATATGAATGGCGAACAGCAACATGCATTTATTTGGGTGTCTGATGTATCTCAATCAACGCAGCAACGCACACTAACAACTCACAAACATAGTAGTGCTTTAACGTTTGGCAATAACTCAGTGGGATCATTATTACATATTGACAATGATCAACCCTCAACAAATCATTTTCAAAAAAAACCACACCTGCAACCACGATACACGATCCCCGTTAATGCAACATTAACCGGAGCAACGTTAATGACACCATTAGTAGGGCGAGTGCCAATTGATGGAAAACTTCCATCACCGTATCACTTTAAGTTGGTGCTGTCTGCCAATAACTTAACAGCGAATGGCTATCCCATGCCTGGAGTAAAAGGAGCAGTGATGAGTGGGATTGCCAGTGGTGATATGCTAGGGTCTTGTGCGCGCGGCAGCATTGAGAGTATTACGTTTATTTTTAATGATGGCACGATCAGTACAACACAAGCAAAAGACGATCATGCGCCACTGGGTTATTTGTCAAGTACCACCGGCAATCCGTGTATTGCCGGCACGTTTCATAGTGATGCGGGTATTTTTCTGGGAGCGCAAATGGGATTAGCCGGTGCAGAAGGTTATGCCAATGCGTTAACAAGTTCGCAATACATGCATTCTGTCACACCCGAAGGTCGTCCTATCAGTATGCTCATCGGTCAAGCGAATAAAGCGGCAGTAGGGCAAGCTGGTGCAGCGGCAACTCAAGCGGCGCAAACTTGGTGGAACCGGCGGGTGCAAAATTCATTTGATTATGTGTATGTTCCGAACGTGAATCCAAAAACCGGGCGTCCTATGAAAGTTGTCGTCAATATCATGCAACAAATCCCCATTAATTATGATCCAACCGCGAGGAAAGTCAGTTATGAACAAGCGTTACAAAATGATAGCGAGCAGCTTGATTAGTGTCACTGTAGGCCTCAGTCTAACGGGTTGCAGCGCTATGCTATCAAGTCAAATGCCTAAAGGTAGTGTGTCGATGGCCCAAGCATATAATACCGCTATCAATGGCACTGACGGTACTGCTGGTACTGGCACATTAGAACATGACCGTGCGAAAGTCGCCGTGTTAAGACGACAATCATTGAAAGCCAATGCGAATACCGCGAATACGCACGCATCGATTGATCGTTTACAACGTCAATTTCCGCGTTTACCTGATCCGAGCATTGTGATGTATGTGTATCCGCATGAAGTTGGCTCAGGAAGTAATGAGACACCTGTACCCGGCTATTCAACCCTATTTCCACTCTATCAGCATGTGATCTATGCCCTGCCAGGTGAGATAGATCGTTTTAAAAAGTAATCACACTTATCAACAACAGCCACAAGGTTATTAATGTATGAACGCGCTTGTTACCAATACTATTTTACAAGGTGATGCATTCACACAACTTAAAACGCTACCCAGTAATAGCATTGATTGCGTCGTGACATCACCACCCTATTGGATGTTACGAGATTATGGGATCGATGAACAATTAGGCGTAGAAGCACATTTTGATGATTTCATTTATCGACTAAGTGGGATATTTGACGAAGTTAAGCGGGTATTAAAACCCACGGGTACGTGTTTTGTAAATCTCGGTGATACGTATTCAAGTCAAAAGCTGGGAGAACCTGATCGACTACACTCTCACAAGATCAGCATGACACAACGTCAGTTTAGAAAACGGCAAGTGATCCCACGTAAAAGTTTATGTTTAGTGCCATTTCGTTTTTCTATTGATATGGTCAATCGTGGTTGGTTGTTGAGAAATACATTGATCTGGCATAAACCCAATGCGATGCCACAATCGGTTAAAGATCGCTTTACCGTCGATTTTGAGTATGTTTTCTTTTTTACGCGATCAACACAGTATTATTTTGCACAGCAATTTGAACCCATGAATGTCAAAGAAGCACGGTATCGCTATAAACTGCGCAAGAACAAACGTTATAACGTTAAAACACCGTATCAAACACAAACACTTAATCCTGATCCGGAACGTCCTGGGCGCAATAAACGTGGCGTTTGGTCTATTCCAACGAAGCCTTATGTGGGTGCGCACATTGCGCCATACCCTGAAGCGTTAGTTAAAACGCCAATCCTTGCAGGGTGTCCCGACAATGGCATTGTCTTAGATCCGTTTTTAGGTTCAGGCACAACAGCCAAAGTAGCAAAAGCACTGGGCAGGCAATATATCGGAATAGAAATTAATCCTGAGTACGTCGAATTAGCAAAAGCACGCATTGCAACAGCGCATTCACTATAACGAGGTCATTCAACATGATTCACCAACGGTTCTCAAACAATACCAATGATGCATTGACAGTGACAGACACACAAAAAGCTTATCATTGCCCACCGTCCATCCTTAAGTATTTACCATGGGTTGAATTTGATGAGGATAGCCAATGTGTACTGCTGCAAGACACCACTGTGGGTGCAGCCTTTGAATTATCCCCCATTGCAAGCGATGCAAAACCCACAACGTACTTAAAAATGTTACGTGATGGTTTTCAAGGAATATTTCAAGACACGTTTCCACAATACCGTGATGACGAGTCACCGTGGATTTTGCAATGTTATGTCAATGATGAATTATCCTTAGCGTATTTGTACGATAGCATTGCCAATTACATTCAACCCACCGCACAAGATAGTCCATTTAAGGCATCGTATTTAGCCTTAATGAAAGCGCACAGCGATTGGTTATCACGTGACGATGGTGTATTTTATGATGATAAAGTGTGTGATAGCCAATGTCATGGTGGGCAACGTAAAATCCGTGTGGTGATGTACCGTCAGTATTCTCGTAAAATGCGGTTGCCACGCGGTCGCAGTGCCATTCAAGATTTAAATCATGTGGCTACCGGGTTTGTGTCAAAACTCAAAGGTGTGGGGATCAAAGCAGAACGGTTAAATGGTCAAGCTTTTCGTGAATGGCTGATCCGTTGGTTTAATCCAAAACCTGCGATCACGCAGGGTGATGCCAATGCATTATTAGATTCAATCACAGTGTCTGATAACCCTGATGAACAACCTTTTGGCTATGACTTTGCAGAGCAATTGTTTTATTCGATGCCGCATTCTGATGAACAAGATGGCGTCTGGAATTTTGATGGTTTACCTCATCGCTATATCACCATTGGGCAGTTATCCAAAGTGCCGGATATAGGCCACTTAACCCGCGAACGTGCTTTCGGCAATTATCGCTATGGGTTATTTGATAAATTTCCTGAAGGGGCGACCTTTGTGATGACTGTGGTGATCCAATCCCAAGCGGTGGTCGCCAACCATATTGCACGCATTGAAGAAGGGGCACGTAAAAGTCATACCACCGCGGCAGCGATCACCTTTGATGATTGTCAAATCGCAAAAGCAGCCATTGAGCACAAGAATTATTTATTTCCTACCAGTCTCGGTGTGTATTTGCGTGGTAATGATTGTGATGACTTAATGGCAAAAGAAACGGAGCTGGAAGCATTGTTGATCAATAATGGTTTTCATGTGCTGAAAGCCGATCATGATTGTGTGCCGTTACACAGTTATTTTAATTACTTACCGTTTTGTTATAACTACACGTTTGATAAGAAAAACTTGTATCGCAGTGGTTATGTATTTGGAAAGCAACTTGCAAATTTACTGCCGTTGTACGGTCGTGAACGAGGCACCGGCCATCCATTGATCCAGTTTTTAAATCGTGGTGGTGAAAGTTTTTCAATTGATCCCTTTAATCCGGATGATAAAGACGGCAACAGTCATTTACTGATGCTAGGCTCGACAGGTTCTGGGAAATCCGCCACCAGCACCGACTTACTGATCAAATTGATGGGGACATATCGGCCTTATCTAGTGATGGTGGATGCAGGGAATTCGTTTCATTTATTGAAAGATTATTTTATCGAGCAAGGTCTATCAGTGCATCATGTCGCGGTGACATTAGATGATCCACCGATTTTAAATCCGTTTGCTGACAGCGATAATATGCTCGCACAAATCGATGCGCTGCAATCCTCTCAAGACACATTATCAACTGAAGTGCTTAGCAAGCTTGAATCGAATTTGGTGAATGATGTGGAAGACGCCAAAGCGATCAACACAACATCGGATCAGAATAATAATGATAATAAAAGTTCACGGGATTATCTCGGTGAAATGGCGTTAAGCTGCCAACTCATGATCACCGGTGGTGAAAAGCAAGAACAAGATAACCTCACCCGCCAAGATCGCATGTTGATCTTAGATGCGTTAGTGCGTGCTGCTCGCCATGCCAAATCCCAAGGGTTTGCACAAATGATCCCGCAAGATGTGGTTGATGCTTTTCGGGCCATGGCCGATACGCTAGCGCAACAACAATGCGAACCGGAGAAGCAAGCACGATTGCGAGCGATGGCCGATAGCATGGCGTTTTTCACCAAAGACACGATGGCGAACTTAGTGTTTAATCGCCGTGGCAGTGCATGGCCGGATGCGGATGTCACATTATTCGAGCAAGGGTTATTTAAAGATGAAGGCTATGAAGCCCATAATGCGTTAGCATTTATGGGGTTAATGTCACGCACGATGGCAAAAGCCGAAGCGAGACAACATGAGGAACGCTTCACAGTCTTGTTTGGTGATGAAATTCATACGATCACCAAAAATATATTAACCGTGGTGTATTTAACGAAATGTGCCAAGATGTCACGTAAGTTTGGTTTATGGTTGTGGTTAGCGACACAAAATGTTGGTGATTTTCCGCAAGAAGCCCGCAAGATTTTATCCATGATGGAGTTTTGGATCTGCTTAGGGATGAGTGAAGCGGAAATGACAGCGGTTGAAGCCTTTCGCCCACTGAATGATGAAGAACGTCATTTATTTCGTTCTGTGAGAAAAGCGGCGAAAAAATATGTTGAAGGTGTGCTGTTATGCCCACGAGTCAAAGCGCTGTTTCGTAATGTCCCGCCGCGATTAAGCTTAGCGTTAGCGATGACGGAAAAACATGAAAAGGCAGAACGAAAACGATTGATGAAACAGCATGGTATTTCTGAAATAGACGCAGCTAAGCGTGTAGCACAATCAATGCAAAATAATACATAACCATGATCTGTTCATGGCAGATTGTTTCTTAATATTAAAGAGTATAAACATGCGGCTTAATGATCTTAGAGGCAAAGCCTGGGTAAAACTCAGCAAGAATGTTTGGATCACCCAAAAACTCTTAGCTTGGCGTCGTCGAACTCCGTTACAACGAACTTCTACGTTTTTAACTAAAAAACGTTTTAATAGGAAAAGTAATATGAATTACCGTCCACTCGATGACAGTCGGGTTAAACTCATTGAATTATTTACTCAACAAGGACAGCGAGTGTGTGATCCCGATCTGCAATCTGGTGATACACTCACAGCCGCATTAACCGTTGATCGTGAATTTATTGGAATTGGTCAGACACAAACACAGTGTGATGAAGTTGAATCGCATTTGCCTTCAATGCTAAAAGCTAAATCCTATAGATTGTTTGGTTGCGATCATTATCCTAATATGCTAACGACGATTCAAACGGCGAGCATTGATTTTTTGTTGACTGAATTACCGGCATTTGATTTTAAACATCAAGCACACAATTATTCGATATACTTGAAAACACTTAAAGAAAGATTACAAGCATATACTCGACTATTAAAACCCAATGCGTATCTAGCTGTGATCGTCGCTGATCAACGGTATCAACATCGCTATTATTGTTGCCATGCCGATGTGATCATGGCATTAAACAACACTCAATTAATTTTGCAAGGAATAATCAACGTCATTGAAGATAGCCAAGCGTTAAAAGCGTATGGTTATCCCACCACGTATGTGCCAAATATTATTAATCGATTCGTTATTATCGCTAAAAATTAATGTCTATCCACCTATAAGGAAACTCACGATGAAATGTTTATGTGTTGTTGATCTACAGCAAGGCTTAGTCACGCCTGAATGTAAAACAATTATCCCTAATGTCGTTAAATTGATTGAGCACTTTTATGCAAACCATGATCGAGTAGTTTTTACTAAGTTTCATCATACAGATAACAGTGCTTACCCTACCTATTTAGGTTGGGATAAGCTGCAAGCACCATCACAACAAGCTTTGTTACCTGACATTGCGCGTTATGCGCGGCGGATCTTTGTGAAATACGGTTATGGGATGTGGACAGGTGCCATGACTCACTACATTAAGGCACATCATATCAAACAACTTTACTTGGTTGGTGTTGACACAGATGCGTGTATCTATCACTCAGCGTTGCAAACGTTTGATCGACAGATCCAACCTATCGTGGTGGCCGATGCATGTATGAGCGGTGCGGGTCATGATAATCACTTAGCGGCACTAAAGCTTCTTAAACGCCACGTCGGTGACGCTAATATTGTTTCATTGGATGATGTCATTAATCGCTAACAACAATAAGGCTAATTTACTATGAAAAAAAGATTATTTCATCTCATATTAAGTATGATGGGGTTGTTGGCAGCAACCCATGCTTTGGCCAATAATACAATCAATTCCATTAATGTGGTTGCCGATACCTTCAAAGGTGTATCACAATGTATGCATTACAAGATTGTGGGTTTATGTTTTTGGCAACAACAGCCTTATTCACCACCAACAACCACATTGAAGCTTGATCAGTATTTGCCGGATGCGGTGGTGAGTGTGTTTACTAAGCCTACAAAGAATCCATGGTTATTTGCAAGCACAGTCTATGATCCAGTGTTTTATCAAGCAGGTCAAGCATTGTTACGAACGGCAACACACGATGCGATGGGTTATGGTGATGAGCATGAGAATTCACAACGTGATCTGAATAATCGTTTTCATGAAGTCGATATTATCGGCAATCCGGCCTTACTGTTTTTAAGTGGTCATGAGGTTATGTTACCTAGCGCAGCAACGCCGTATGTACCGTATTATTCATCGTTGTTGGATGCCTATGCCTGGCGTTTCCCCGCGCTTGAGCGTTTTTATCCAAGCAGTTACATTCCAGGGCTGCATGATGTCGGCATGATTGTGCTACATGATTGGGGGCCGGTGTATCCCCGTAATGGTTATGTCAATCAACCCGATGATGCAAAAGCGGCAGCCGTCGATGCATTACGTGGGTCAATGATTATCACTCAAGATGGACAACCGCATCTTTATCAACGGTTATCCGATCATTGTGGTCGTCATTGCCAAGTCAAACCCGTGAAAGAAAACAGTCAAGATGCACAATACCAGATGATTTATCCTAAAGTAGAAACGCAATGTGTTGTTTTTGGCGGCAGTGACATTACTCAATTACACCCATGGGAAGCTGATGCTGCTTCGCAAGGTCATGATCGTTATATTTGGATCTTATGGCGACATTATCATGGTTGTGTTCCCGGTCATGGGCATTATCTAGGCTCCATTAATTTCTAATATCATGTTAAGTCAATGTTGGTGTGATAACGCTTGCATTATCACACTGAATAACACCAGCATTTTTCAATGCGGTGTTCTCTATTTTTTCTTCTAGCAATATTCAATCGAGGTTTTTATGCGATCACTAACGTTATGGTCATGCATCGTCGTGGCTTGCTGTGCTATAGGTATTGGTAGTCAAGTGGTGTTAGCCGATGAATTGATCCCTGCGATTAAAAGTGGTTTTTATTATCAGCTTGGTGGGGGAAATGATGTACCGTTACCGGCTTTTTATGATACCTCAACAATCCCGCTGAATGCGGATGGTGATGTAGGATTAGGGTTTGACTGCGGTAAATTTAATCCTGTGGCGTCTATTCGTAATGCGTTAAATGAAATAAAATCCAGCGCGTTAAATGTAGAGCGGCAAGTGTTACAAAATGCCACTGGTGCGATTACCGAGCTGCCGTTGTATGAATTATCTCGCGCCGATCCCAATCTTTATAATTTGATCACCAATGCGATGGCAGGTGCTAGAGAAGATATTGCCGTTTCAACGAAATCGTGTGAGGTCATGCAAACAGAAATTGCCGCTGGTCAAGATCCGTATGCACACTGGGGACAAATTTCGTTAGGTGATCGTTGGGAGCAAGAAATCGGTACCGCGGGATTATCTGGCCATGGTGATATTAATCAAGCACGTTATCAAGTCTCGCAAGATGGCGGTAAAAGTGGCGTGCCATGGGTTGATCCCGATGCGATAAATGAGTACGGTCAAACACATTATGCGGGTGGCAAAGGTCAGTCACCGATCCATGTGATCCATGATACCGCGATGACAGGTTATCAGGTCATTGTTCATAGTAATCATAGTCGTTTTCGACAAACTAATTTTTTAAGCAATGAATCACCGTCTGAACTTGGTCAAACCTTTCCAACAGCAAAAGCCGCAGCGAATTGGATCACGAATGTCGTCGGTGATGAAACCATTACAACGTATAATGGCGGGCAAAAAAGTTCACGACCAGGCGTGGGGTTATACCCTGATATCCAGCAACAAACGCAACAAATTGAGCTAAAGCTTGCGGCGTTAGTGGCAGGTTCAACGCCGTTAACCATAAAACATTTACAAGCCATATCGCCTCAAGGCATGGCGTTATCAGCCGATTTGATCCATGATATTCAGCGCCAACCCAAAGTGTTGCAGCGTATTATCGTCAATAAATTAGCGCAAAATATTGCGGCGATGCGTGTGATTAATAAAGCGCGATTGGCGATCCGGATCTTGCAATCAGGTAGCCGAATGCCAGCGATTTATAGCAATCAAGCAGCGCAACACAATATTGCACATTCAATCACGGTGTTGCAGCAAGACGTTCAAGATATCTTAATGTTTGTCAAAGCACGACAAACCTTAATGGCCAATATGCTAGTGACCGTTGCACAAGCGGGTCAATCACAACAAGCACAGAATACAATAGTCGCTGTACCTCAAGGATCAGCACCGACCATTCAGCGGGGTGCTGTGAAAACGTCGCATCGTTTTTAGTGGCTCTGAGATAGCAGCCTATCTATTCATTTTATTTTTTAACAGAATAAGGATGTGATCATGAGTGTCACAGGTTATTTAGCGTTATACACAACTTTAATCGGTTGGCAACAATACCAAAACTTATGGCATTTGATGGTCGGTACAGGATTAGTATTTATTCCGTTTATCGGCATTGTGCTAAAAAGTTTTCTTGAACCGTTTGAGTCGCAAGAACCAAAAAGTGCTGCGGTCATTGCATTACGCCGGTTAATGTTGCAGATTGTGGGTGCGCTCATAATAATTGAGTTTTGCTGTGTACCAACGGTGCCATTAAATCCTAAAGTCTTACACTTTGAACCGGCGTGTGTTCCTAACGCAAAGGTAGCGACACCAGGACACACCGGCACCACCTATGATAATCAATTTATCGTACCCACAGGTGTTAGAGTGCCGATAATTTGGTATTTAGTCATGGCGGTATCCAATGGCTTTACCCATGCAGCCACTGAAGGTTTAAGTTGCTCGCCGATTGATTATCAAACCTTGCAAGATCAATTGGATTTATCTCAAATTAGCGACCCTGAATTAAAAAAAGAAACCCTAGCCTTTTATAATGACTGTTATGTACCTGCGTACAGTCAATATATGTCAGGCGAATTATCTAAAAGCCAGCAAGCTGACATTAAACGTTATCAAGCACAATACGGTCAAAACGATTTAAGCTGGTTAGGTTCGCAAGCGTTTTTGAATACACCGGGGTTTTATAATGTGTTATCTGCGCGTGAACCCATCAAAGGGTTTTTATTTGATCCCACGCGCGATCAGTTTGAAGGGCAAGTGAGCAATCACTCTCAATGGGGACAACCGAGTTGTCGTGCCTGGTGGACTGATCCAGAACATGGATTAAAAGTGCGTTTAGAAAAAATGTTGCACCCATCACTGTTGCAACGGTTAATGCATTTGGGTAAGCCTGGTGTGGTTGATATTGGCATTCAACGTTTGATCCAACATTCGTTTGATCCAGGGATGTCAAAGCTTGGTGATATTCCACGGGGATATGAATCATTAAATGAAACCAATGGCTCAAGTGGGATAGTGCATCTAGCCGGAGATATTGGCATTGCTAGTCATCAATTTACGTATTACCCCAAGTTATATTTACTTATTAATGCGTTACCCATTATTCAAGCGTTGTTGTTACTAGCAATTTATGCCTTGTTAGCATTAATGATCCCATTTTCGAGTTATCGGCTACATTTTATTATCACTGGCGCTGCCATTATTTTTGCGATCACGTTTTGGGGCTTTCTGTGGCATTTAGTGCATTATATTGATAATGAACTCATTGGGGCATTGTATCCTACCAATGCTAATAACATGATCCCATCGTGGCATGAGTTATTGCAAAGTAGTAGTGGTCTTAATCAAGTGCTTGTGCATTTTATTGTGGGTACAATGTATATTGCATTACCATTGATATTTTTAATTCTTTCTTCGTGGGCAGGCTTGAAGATTAGTAACGCAGTTATGTCTGCAATTACTCTGATGGAAGCACCTGCAAGTGCGGCTGGTATGGAAGGTGGAGCATTAGTGCGAAATTTTGCGATTAAAACAGCGAAGATGGCTGTTGCAAAGGCTGTATCACCTTACCCCAAGTTAGAAAGTGGAGACGAAAAATAATGATTAACATTATCGATTATAAATTTATTTAATTTTTTGAACCGCAGGTAATTTTACTTTAGTATTTTTTAATGAAATTTAGCTAGTCAGTAATATTGTATAGCTGTGAAGATATTCTTTAAAAAATAAATAGACAAGCTATTAATCTCAACAAGGAACTCAAAAATTAAATGAAATTCGATTTATTCATACCAGTTCATTTTTTTTCTATCGCAAAATCCACCATTGTAATTAATGCCGTGATCCAAAAGAATTTTGTCTTTCTCAGGTAAATGACTATCTTGATTCTTTGGTTTGATAGATGTTTCGTCGTCGCAAGAAGCAATAAATAATAAAGCAATACCCGTAACAGCAAGTCCAACAACTTCAACCACGTAAGGGAAATAGCGTTTTATAAAGAAAAAAATCAAGGAAAATAGGTTATTACGCTGAAAAAGCCGAACTAATGCAATAAAGCCAATTGATATCAGTGATACTGTCAAAATCAGTTGGCTGAAAGAAACCATATTCACACGAATATCGGGTGTCATGACGCGGGGTGCTAAGTACGCCATGACCCAACCGATTATCATAAAACCTAGTGTTCCAATGAGTGTTTTTTTCAAGGCTAATGGTTTTTTAGGTAGCGCAAGTGATTGACGCCAGGTAGCCGTTAGTGGCACAGACGCTATAAGCGCAAGCATCGTCATGATCACGATGAAAGGATTAATGAAATGTAGCCATTCAATTGCACTCATTTGCCTGTTCAACTCCGTTAAATTACGAGGATGATCCGATGTTAAATGCTTTAAAATATGTTTTCCTCATACTCATAGCCGTGCTCGGCTTGTTAGCCTTCGGTCATGTGTTCTTGGAGCATAGCTCTGTGTTGAAAATCTCGCAAGTCTTTCGTCATTATGATTGGGTATTGATGGTAATTCATTACGGAATAGTTACCATAATGCTCATTTTATGGCCTTATTTTGTTCGATTTGTCGGTAAACACCAGCATTGGCCACCGCAAACAATCACGTATTTATCACGACAACGACTAGCGTTACTTGGCTTTTTTATCATCGTGGATCTGTTATTTGTATATAACACCGTGGGGCATGTTGTTGTTTGGATAACGCAATAACAATGACACCTCATGCGGTACACATCTTTTGTCACACATTTTTATCAACAATGTCTTAAAACACTTAGTGAGGTTATGATGATTTTATATATTTGCGAAAAACCATCGCAAGCTCGTGATATCGCTCGTCACTTAAAAGCAACACAACGCCATGATGGTTACTTAGAAGGTAACGGTTATCAAGTGACATGGTGCGTCGGGCATTTATTAGCATTAGCATCACCGGAGCATTATCAGTCTGACATTACACCGTGGCACATTGATAAGTTGCCGGTGATCCCTAAAACATGGGAAAAGATTGTCTTACCTAAAACAAAAAAACAATTTAATATCATTAAACAATTACTACAACACACATCGCATGTCGTGATCGCAACGGATGCTGACCGCGAAGGCGAATCAATCGCGCGGGAAGTGTTAGAAGCGTGTCATTATGATGGGCACATTGAACGTTTATGGTTGCGTGCATTAGATGATGCGTCCATTCAAAAAGCGTTAACACAATTGAAAGTGGGTAGCGATACTGAAAGCTTATATCAATCTGCTAAAGCCAGATCGTATGCGGATTGGCTGTTAGGTATGAATGCAACGATGGCGGTGAGTAGTTTATATGGTGTGAATAGCGTATTATCCGTTGGCCGAGTGCAAACACCGACATTAAAGTTGGTGGTGGAACGGGATCGTCTTATCGAAGACTTTACCCCGCAAACGTATTTTGTATTAAAAGCATTGTTTTCAAGTGGGCAGCAAGCCGCTTTCTGGGCAACCTGGCAAGTGCCTGACAAGGTGTTAGATGATAAAGGCTATTGTGTTGAGCAACACATTGTTGATAGCGTTGCTGCTAAAATCGATGATGAACCTGGCGTTGTCAAACAATATCAAGAAAGCCAGAAATATCAAAAAGCGCCCGTGTGTTTTTCCTTATCAGCATTACAAAAGAAAGCGTCAAGTCTATTTGGTTATTCAGCACGACAAGTATTAACCATTGCACAATCGCTTTATGAAACCCATAAAGCCACGACGTACCCTAGAACCGATTGTGGGTTTTTACCTGAAGAGCAATTCAGTGAAGCTAAAGCGGTGTTAGCTGCAATGGCAAACGCGGATCACACTATGCAAGCATTCATCGTGCAATGTGATCCCACGTTTAAATCATCCGTATGGAATGCCAAGAAAGTCACAGCGCACCATGCGATTATTCCAACAATGAATGATCATGTTGATATTGGTAAAATGTCAGCAGAAGAAATTAATCTGTATGATCTCATTCGTCGCCAATATCTCGCGCAGTTCTTAGGGGATTATGCATATCTACAACGCAAGGTTGATATTGTTTGTGCCGGTGAATGCTTCACTGCAACAGGGCATACACCACTTACCTTGGGTTGGAAGCAAGCATTTGTGAACAAAACGCTGGATGACAATCATGAAGAAGCTGAGAATAGCAATATTCCACAACTCAAACAAGGTCAAACCGTTCAGGTGCAAGAAACCAACATTGAGCAGAAACAAACGCAACCACCGGCGCGATTTAGTGAAGGTACACTCATTGACGCGATGAAAACCGTGGGTAAAACCATTGATGATGCTACTATGAAAAAAGTTCTTAAAGAGAGTAGTGGGATTGGTACTGAAGCTACCCGTGCCAATATTTTAGAGGTGCTTTTTAAGCGAGGGTATTTACAACGAAAAAACAAACACGTTATATCGACACAGAAAGGCCGAGCATTAATTGATATTGTGCCTGAGTTGGTAAAAAACCCCATTCTCACTGCACAGTGGGAGCAACAGCTTGAAGCCATTGCGGTAGGTAACGGTGATCTTGATAATTTTGTGAGATCGCAAGTGACATTACTTAACGATATATTGGCACAACTCCAAAAGAATAACACCAACAATCAAGCGGCGGTATTGCAACTGCAATCAGACACCCAGAATGGCAAAGTGTATTTGTGTCCACAATGTGAAGCGCCCTTGCGACGTTTAAAAAATAAAAAAGGCAAATACTTTTGGGGTTGTGGTCGGTATCCACAGTGTACATTTACGACCTGGGAAAAGAAGGGAAAACCCAGTCTCTAACACAATATAAAGGCTGTATTATGAAACGTGTTTTATTTCTCTTAATGAGCGGAGTATTGTTATGGTGTAGTGTTGCTGTCAGCGTGGCGGCACCGATAACCGGTGATCCCACAGGTATAGTGACTCTTGTCGAATATTATGATTATGCTTGTCCACATTGTCGTCGTATGGAAGCGGTGATTGATCGTTTGCAAGCAGCCTATCCACGTTTGCAGGTAGTACATCGAGTAACACCGTTATTAACACCAATGTCTTATACGGTAGCACGCTTTGCATTAGCTGCCAGCGAACAAGGTCAATGGCGATCCGTACATCAAGCGCTCATGCGATTGCCAACAGCACCGACATGGACTGATCTGAGACGCATTGCAAAACAATTCCACTTAAATACTCGTGTATTAGTTAACGTCATGCAACAAACTCAGATCCGGCAACAGATCCTCCGTAATGTCAACGATGCAGAAAAAAACGTTACCGGTAGCCGACTGGCTTTGCCACTTTTTGTCTTTAAATTAACTCATGGTCACGGGCAAGTGATCACATTAACTGGCGAGCAACCCTATGCGTTACTTGCTGCCGTAGTTGCACAATTAGGTGATGAGGCTCATGTTCAAATGGTTCAAACAACACAACAACGTAGACACTAAGCAACGTAGCTTGAACAATGATGTGATCCAACAGCAGATCTATCCATTACAAACGCTGACGGGAGTTACCAAGAATGATTTCTATATATTGTATGTTAATACTCTTGAGCGTTTTGCTGCGTATCTCGCTGAACCCAATCAAACCATTGATGAGACAGCGTTCAATAATATATTAAAAAATGTCATTATCGCTTTGAAAAAACGACAAGGGTATGTATTGCCGTTGGGTGCAGATAGTGAGACCTCATTTCGAGAGCGTGAAGAATGGACATTTGCAATATTTACGGCGGCGTTGTTCAAGACAATGGATGTGACAACACGTTTTGCTGTCGCTAAAGCATTATTACCAACACAAGGCTTTGCGTGGTTACATCGAAACACAACATTATTTACCTTGTGGCAACGTTACTTGCAAGGCGACGTCCAGCAAAATATTTTGGCCGATATTATTGATGACGGTATTATCTGTGTTACGCCTGTTATTGCAGAACATGATGAACAACTATCCCCTGATTGTATTGAACAACCAGACGATGTTGAAAAAGGCAAGCAAGGTGATGAACTCAATAAATCGATATCATCAATTCATCACGATAACGATGATTCAGAAGAACTTGATAAAACACAAATTACAACAAGTGATCAACCTCAAAAACATAAATATCCTAACAATACCGTGATCCAAGAAGTTGATCTTGCCACCTTATCGACCGAAGACACCCAAGCACCACCTTGGCAGGAAAATGATGTCAGTCAAGAACTACGATCTGACAGTACGATTGAATGGCCAACATTTCACGCCGATAATTTTTGGCAATGGCTCAAAGAAGCAGTGCGCAATCAACACATGACGATCAATCAGCCTGATAGTGTTGTTCATGGTGTCGATTTGGGATTATTGATCTGTATACCGCAAGCGGTGGATGCTTTTTTTATCGAACAAGCAAAGCGATATGATACCAATGCCAATTCAATTGCATTATCACAACGCATTGCATTAACGAAAGGGATCAAAAAGCATGATGCACTCATACGTAATGAACAAGGTTCACGAATTCATGCGTATTGTGTAGGGCAATGGGAAAATCGTCAAGTGCTCTCAGGTGTGGTGAGCAAGCCCGAAGCTATTGTCAAGGATGAGATAACGTTACCTATTAATCCATCATTAACACCCGATCCGATGGGTGATCTCTAAGAACGTATTATGTACTCGTATTTTTTGTGTCACTTTCATTTAACTTTAACTTGCGTGAGGTAAAAACATATGGCAACTCTCAATAAAACATCTACCGATAATGAAATGACTGAAACCATCTCATCAATGGTTTCAGAGCAAGCTCCTGAAAAACAACCTGAATGTAACGATATTACGGAACCCGATAATGTGATTAAATCCAACAATGTCATTGACAAAGATGAAACGGCTTCATCGGACGATTTTTCAGTGATCCCCACCAATGAATTACCAGATGTTATTGGAAAAGCCGACGTTGGATCTAACACAAAGCTTAAGAAAAAACGTAAACGCTCCAACCGTCCAGGTCGGTTATCGGGTAGTGTTCCGTTTGAAATCCATACAGTGGATGCGCAGCTTGTTTTTGCCGGCTACAACCCGAAAAATTCTGTGAGTTTATTGCAGTTCGGTGGACAAATGACAACAATTTGGGATGCAGCAGAGAACGATGATCCGTATGCCGATGTATATTTACTGAAAGTCTATGATGGGATCAAACAGTGTCGTAACCAATTGGCGACCGTTATTCAAGATCATCAAGCAACAATACAAGCAATGTATCATCGCGACAGTATCAGCTTAACGCCGTTTGCATCGCAAAAACCGGTGGTCAAATCATTATGGTTTCGCACGCAATATGGTTACTTAGGTGCAAGCGTAATTGCCGATTTTGATGAACTCATGCGCACGGTGTTAACCGCTCATCGTGTCGGGGTGCTTTTAGAACATTCACCTGAAGCGATTAGAGATGAATGGGTAAATCGTATTGCGGCGCTATTTAAGTTACCGTTTAAATGGCAACCACTGAATATCACGCGCGCCGATGTTGAAGCAAACAATGCATTAGCCGAAAAAGCACAACAAGCAATGGGAAAACTCCCTGAGCCAGTGTTGACAAAAAAACTTCGTTCACCGTTTTCGCCGGTGATTAAAGCACCGCCTTCCATTGAGCAAGAAAAATCTCAGTCGGACTGTCCGACTGAAGATACACAAACACAATAAATGATTTCTATGGTCGTGATCGCAAGCGACATGAACTTTTGCGGTGCGTGAGTATAGCGTGCAAGCTCATACATGATCACAATTGATCATGCGCTAACGAATTGTCAAGTCAGATTATCATTGATTTGGCAGGTTACTGTGTTCAGCATTTTTTGTGCTGAGCTTTTCATTTGCCCTGGTGGGATAACAATTATTCCATCAGGACATGTTGTTTTCCTGTTAGGTATTTTATTAAAGGAGAATAACATGAATATACTTTTTTTCGCTTGTTGTCCTAAAGAACTTAGTTATTTTGATATCAACGACGATGATCCCAGTCGTTCAATACGCTATAGACAGAGTTTTAATTTGATCCAATGTTGTGCTAAGCGGATCGATAAAGAGAAAGGGGTTTTGCGTTGTTTATCAAAACAGCAAACTGAGAAGTTCTCAGCTATTGTCAAAATTGAAGCTAACCAGACAAGTGATCTAACTTTGCGTCAAATGCTTAGTTGTTTTGCTAAGTTTTTAGAACAATCCGGTGGCTGTTTATTAGTGGAGAATGGTGCTGTTCCTATACATAACCATTAACATAGCCGCTTCTTATTAAACATCTATCCTTGTCGGCAAGTATGTATACTTGCCGACCTTTCTTTTGTGTTTTCAAGCGATAACTTAGTCATGAGTGATGGCTTGAGTACATAAAATATCGTGTGCTCAAACGTTAATAATGCTGTAACGATTTTTCTGTGTCGTGATCACAACCGACCTAAATTGTTGTGAAGCGTAGGTGTGGCATGAAAGCCTACTTGCATGATGTTCATCATGCAATGCCAACCTCTATGTCATGGTAGTTACTATTGTGGCGTATTTTACGGGTGTCATCTTAGGGTGACATCATTTTACTTAACCCTAAAGGGGAATGATACGATGTCCTCTTTAGAGGTCATTAGCATTGTTTTCTTTTAGGTTTTTTTATCTTTTATTTTAAAGGAGAGCAATTATGAGTAAGACTACTTTCTATTCAGTGAGTCCTGCAAAGGGAGTTCCTGCACGTATTGGTAAAGAGCCTGTCTATAAAGGTGAAGGTGATAAAGCCTACGCAGAGGTGATGTTGTATTTAATACCTAATGGTGATGAAGAAAACACGTTACCACAAATCGTTGATGGCCATTTCCCTAAAGCAGCATTTGACGAGCTTAAGGGTTACGGCACAGGCGATTATGTTCGGGTAGGTTTTTATCGATTCGATATAAAGAAAAAGAAAAGCCAAAAGACAGGGCATGTAGAAACTTATATAAAGTTTAAAGTCAATAGCATTAAGATGATCCGTAAAGCACCGGAGAAAAAAGCATCTGATGTTGTTGAAAAAACCTCTGCTCCTGCTAAATCAGAAACAACACCAGAAGTCACAACAGTTCAAGAGCAACCTTGGACATAATCGTTCATTGTTGTTGTTTGAATTTGAATTGATTTCTATGTTGTTTTTTTAAAGCCCTGGAGATCCTGTGGTCTCTGGGGTTTTTTTAATTTATCTGTTAAGGAGAGGCAAAATGATGTATCAAACGTCTTTACAACCGGCTACTCAAGCTAATGTATTTACCTTTCAGCGTCAAGGTGTCTTAACGCATGTGACATTGAATTATCATGAAGTCATGTGCATTGAGATAGCGTTGACAGGATTTGCAGAAAAAATTCGGAATAAAGATTTACCTACTGTGTTTAAGGGCTATCGTGTAGATCGTCTTAAAGCACAATTGCGCTATTTACAGAATTGGTTTGACCAACCTGATTTAAGAGCACAATTGCGTCTTGATGGTCGAAACAGTGTACATTGGCCTTTCACAAGTTCGGAGCTTGTGAATTGGTTATTACCTGTTTGTCAGTCCTGTATCGATGAGGATGCTGTCTTAATCGTGGCTGCGGATGCAGCGTGTTGCGAATATGCTGACTATGCTGATACTTATTTATACCATGAAAACAGTCATTCACTGATTGATCACATGGAGTATGTGAGTTTTAGTAGTTTTCGCGATCATTACAGCGATTTGGTTGCAACGTATCAAGCAGTGTTGGTAAGGAAGTTAGCAGCGATCCAATCGCAACGCTACCCTTTATTTCCGACATTTTCATTAACACATTAAATCCCATGAGCGGGAGGCATTCTCCCGCTTTAGGGTGAGATCCTCTTGCTATTTTTTTTAACTATAAACAGGAGGATATTCTTATGAATACAACTCAAACTCATGCAAGTGTTACCGTTGATGGTAAAACGCTTTTTACACTGCCTGCCAAGGTTAGAACACAAGGTAAGCATTCATCAATTAATATATCCGTTAATGGATCACAACTTGGTGAATTGTTTCAGGTTTTACGGCAAGAAGAACGTCGTCAACAAGCCATTAAAGAACGTCAGCAAGCGGAGCGGTTGAAAAAGCAGGCAAATCAGTTAGCCAATGAGCTAACGGAATTACCTGTGAGCCAACAAATCCACTCCATGATGCGCTTAATTGTCTTTCCGACGATAAAATCGTGGCGTCGTCAAAATCAAAAAGAGGAAAATCACAATGAAACAAACTAATGGTGTGAATTATCTCTTTGATGTGCTATTTCATGAAGTCATGGAAGGTCATCCGGCATCACGAGAACGTTTAAATGACAGACTTGCCAGTCTTTATCAACACTTTACGTTGTCGCAACGTGAGGCAGTCAATCAAGTTTTTAGTGAACTTTGCCATCAATCTTTTTCAGCATGTTTTAACATGACTACTCATGAGGTAATGTTAACAACTTAAGAAATAGTATGATTGACAAACTCACTACAGTTGAAACAAGGCTATTGCTGAAAAGCGATAACCTTGTTTTTTTAAAGTTAACTACTTAATCATGGATAGTGACCTACTTAAACATATGGCGTTAACGACTTAATGTTAATAATGCCTACTCATTTAAGCTGTTAGTTTTCTAACAGCTTATCTTAATTAACTACTGAAGCCCTTTGGAACCGGCGATCCCCGCCGTTGCAATGTCGTCCTGACGCTTCGGCCAAAGGTGCTAACGTGTGATCTGAACAACTGACTGAAACCTTAGCAGAGAGTATGACGTTTAATTTGGCATGATACTAAAAGCTGATGAGAACGATTACAGCATGGCAAGGTGAGATCAGGAATTCACAAGCGTAAGAAAGCTTAGCTTTCTTTTTTTACTCAACTGCCAAAGGCAAAATTGCCTTTGGCAGTTTCTCTTTTGGCTAATCATTAACTAAAGGAGACAGACTATGTGTGAACAATATGATGGTTATGCAATAGCAATGACACTAGAACCCGCTGCAAATGCATGGATATCTCAGTGTGCAGCAAAGATTGAGAAAAGCGATTTGTACTATGAGATCCCCACATTATACATACCACATATTACATTAATTCGTGAACTTAAAGAAAAGCATGTGAAGCAGTGCTTATTAAATTTACCGCAAAAGCAATTTATCGTATTAATGGGAGAGACATTTTGTCTTAAAACGGATAAATACGATGTTATTGCTAAAGCAGTCTATTCATATAGGATCTTTATGCTAAATAAATCATTGCGAGAGAAACTCTATATTCAAGGAGAATACCCGTACAGGGCACATATCACTTTGGGGTTTGTAAAAAAAGGCGCAGGTAAAAATTATCTTAACCTTGGTAATGATATGCCATTTCAGCCGTATTTTTCAACCCAAACATTTATGTTATTCAACTCATCTGGTGAGTTAAAAGCAATGAAAGCAATAGCAGCATAATAGATGTTGTACGATTGTTTAAAATGGTAAGAAAGCCTAGCTTTCTTTTTTTACTCAACTGCCAAAGGCGAAATTGCCTTTGGCAGTTTCTCTTTTGGTATTCATTCACTAAAGGAGAGATAGTATGTATTTTAGACATTCATTAAAGTTAATATCACTTTCTAAATACAAAACTCGTTATGATGTTGGTATTTGTATTCTCGGTTCTAAAAAAGGCATTAATTTGTTTGCTCAGTACCTAGAAGATCGTGATATTAATTGGATTAAGCCTTGCAAACATTCTAAAATAGTTCCTGTTACTTATGTATGGCACCATATATTATGGACTAGGAAATTTAGCTTTTTCATCGAATCAATGTTGCAGCAAATTGAATCATGCAATGAGCAGTTTGCTTCATCTGATCCGTTATTTAATCATAAGCTCTCATATTATTTCTGCCGTCGTCTTTGGTGGAATAATGAGATCCGAGAGTTGCATTCAAACGATGATGAACCATTATTTGATCCCAAAGTCAAACAACATTGTTTGGATGCTCTTAAGATAAGTGATGATGAACGTTTTCAAAACTTTAGTAGTTTTGTTCAGAATTACTTTAATGAAAAGGAAATTAATAGGTTGTTAAATGGTGATATTTCATTATTAAAAGAATATCATCCTGACGAAATCAATGCGATTTATCAACGGTTTCATCATATCATTCGTGATACGCTGAAAATTGGTAAAGCTGCATCTATTAATACACCTTTTATAGTAAAGCTTGAACGGTTAATGAAAACTGCTCAACGTCTTTTTAAAAACACGGTTGCAAACAACTATTTTCATCGATAAATGATAAAAATTGTTGAGCGTGACGTGGTTGACTTTTTTATTATCTGTCAATGACAGATTTTTTTACTTAACCCGCTAAGGGAGCATTCCTTAGCGGGTTGCTCCTTTGGCATTTTTATTAACTAAAGGAGAAATCAACATGAAGTTTTTACAATGCATCATGACGGTAGTTATTTTCTTGTTGCTATTAACAGCGTGTAGTTCACAAGTTCAGAGTAACGCACATTCAATGAAAGTAACTGAGCAACAATTAGAACGTGCCGTTGATAAAACTGCCAAAACCCATTTCCCATTACAATATTCAGGTGATGCGCGCATTATTGGGCCGTACAGAGGATATTGTGTTAAACAGCATTGTTGCAGTAAAGTGGCATTTACTTATTATCATCATAATAAAGTAACGCATTATGAAGGACTATATTGCAATAATGCTAAAGGGCAATGGCAGCAGCTAGCGCTGTTAAAACAGTT
>JANQRR010000018.1 GCA_028284465.1 Gammaproteobacteria bacterium
TTAATTAAAATTTAAAATTGATTAATATAATTTATAAATTAAATTGCTATTAAGATCAATAGTTAAATTATTTGATATATTTTAGTAATTTGCAATTGTAATGATCTTGATTCATGTCATAATGTCTGCTCACTTTATATAAAAAAACAAACTATGAGCACTTATAATTTCATTCATCAGCCACATGATAAGTTTTTTAAACAATCAATGGCAGACATTCGGGTGGCGAAAGAATTATTCGAGACATATTTGCCATCAGCATTATTATCACAAACAGATTTTTCAACGTTAAAGCTGCAAAATAGTAGTTTTATCGATGAAGAGTATAAATCAACATCTGCTGATGTTGTTTATACAGTAAAAGTCAATGATGCGCCTGCCTATTTTTATATTTTATGTGAACATCAAACTAAAATAGATCATTTCATGGCATTTAGATTGCTTCTTTATACTGTCAGGATCTGGGAAACACATCTTAGACAAAATCTAAAAAGCGACCTACCGCTAGTTTATCCATTAGTTATTTATTCAGGTGGTAAACCATGGGATGCATTTCGAGATATTCATGAATTATTTGGAAGGCAAGAAGCTTTAGCACGGGAAGTCTTGTTTAAACCTTACCGATTAGTTGATATTCAACGAGAGAATGACGATGATTTGCGTCAAAAACTACGATCAGGCTTAATGGCATTTGTGATGAAATATCGCAAAATTGACAATTTTAACAAAAACTTAGAAGCTTTATTTCATTGGCTGCAGGAGCTAAAAGAACTTGATGGCTTTAGTCCATGTAATTTTGTGGTACAATATTTACTAGATGGAGACAATATTGATAAACAGTATTTTATTAATAGCACTCGAGGTCTAGAGTCTGAATTAAGAGATGAAGTCATGACATTAGCAGAGCAATTTAAAGAAGATGGATTAAAACAAGGCTTAAAAGAAGGCCTAGAAAAAGGCCTAGAAAAAGGCCTAGAAAAAGGTCTGGAAAAAGGCTATCGCCAGGGTGTTGAAACGGTAGTTATTCGCTTACTCAAAAGAGGCGAGAAATTAACAACAATTGCAGATATTACTGGCTTATGTCTTGATGAGATCAAAAAAATCGCCGAACTATCTGTACATTAACATTATAATTTTTTAATTAATAAAGTTGTTCTAAATACTCGCCACTGTGCTGCCTACGGTTGTTATGATGATTGGCACTTCCTTGTTGCCAATGACCTGTTGTCGAATATTCACTTTCGTCATGATCATAACTGTAACCATAATGCGTGCGATAGTTATATGCAGTCGGTAAATGGTCTTCGCGGAAGATCTCAAAAATGCCGCCTCTTCTAGTTAGGCGACCGCTGCCTGGATTAATTCTGGCAGAGACAATTCCTGGTGGTTCTGGCATGGTTTCTTCTGGTTTACCTTCTAATGCTACGCGCATGAAATCAATCCACATAGGTAACGCCGCACGTCCGCCATACTCACGTAATGATTTAGGCGTATCAAAACCAACCCACGCCGTTGCTACAATTTCATGATTATAGCCTGAAAACCATGCGTCGTATTGATCATTGGTCGTTCCTGTTTTGCCAGCAATGTCATTACGTTTTAATACTAGGGCTCGTCGTCCTGTGCCTCGTTTAATAACATCTTGCATAGCTGATGTCATAATGTAAGCGATTTGTGGGCTGACAACTTGCGGTGCACGAGGAAGATTAAAATCTTTTTCCATGCCACTTTGATATACCGTTGGTGGTTTAGCTTGGAATACTAACTTACCGCGCGCATCGTAAATATCGCGAATAACAAATGGCGTAATTTTATGACCGCCATTAGCAAACACCGCATAGCCTGCAGCCATTTCTAACGGACTAAGCTCAGCTGTTCCTAGTGAAATGGATAAGCCTTTAGGTAATTGTGGTTTATGAAATCCGAAACGAGTAATAAAATTACGCGCATAAGCTAAACCAATTTGTTGTGTTAGCCGTACTGATACCGTATTACGTGAGCGGTATAAACCAACGCGTAACCGTGTAGGGCCAGCAAAACTACGCGAAGCATTTTCTGGGCGCCAGTATTTGCCACTACCTTTATCGAAAATTGTTACCGGTGCATCATTAACGATGCTTGCCATGGTATAACCTTTTGCTAATGCTGCTGTGTAAAGAAAAGGTTTGAAAGCAGAACCCACTTGACGTTTGCCCTGTACTGCTCGATTAAAATTACTTTGCAAATAATCAAAACCACCATCTAGTGCGAGGATCGCACCATTAAACGGATCGAGCGCGACAATTGCGCCTTCAACTTTAGGCACTTGTCCTAAACGCCATAAACCATCGGGTAATTCTTCAACATGAATAAGATCGCCTAAACGAAATAACCCAGCGGTGCCGCCACGACGTGGCCACGCTAACCCAACCCACGGAACATGCACAATTCCACCGTTGCCAAGTAGCACATCCGCCGTGCGGCGCGATTTGCTGATCACTATCGCCGGCGCTAGACCACTCAAGATAGGCATGGCTGCTAATTGTTTTTGCCAAGCGCGGAATTTAGCCGGATCAGGTTTACCAAAGTTTTTAGTGGGACGGCGATAGCCATGACGTTGATCATAACCCATTAATGCAGTACGTAACGCATTGTTAGCCGCTTTTTGTAATCGGCTATTGATGGTCGTATAAACTGTAAAACCTCTGCCATAAACTTCTTTACCAAAGTGTTCGAGTAATTCTGAACGCACCATTTCAGCAACATACGGCGCGCGCACTTGAACTTTAAGACCATGAAAATAGCTTTTGACAGGTGTATTAACAGCTTTATCATATTGCGCTTGAGTGATGTATTGACCTTCGAGCATTCGTTCTAATACGTGATTACGACGTTCTTTAGCGACTATTGGATTAGCGATAGGATTATCTTTTGAAGGCGCTTGTGGTAATCCTGCTAACATAGCCACTTCTGGCAGAGTTAATTGATCAAGCTTTTTGCCGTAATAAATTTTGGCAGCAGCGGCGATACCATAAGCACGATTACCGAAAAAGATTTTATTCAAATATAATTCAAGAATTTTATTTTTACTTAATTCATGATCGATCTTAATTGCTAATAATATTTCATTAAATTTGCGGATGTAGGTTTTTTTGCGAGTTAAATAAAAGTTACGTGCAACTTGCATGGTGATGGTGCTACCACCTTGTTTTTTCTTACCAGTGGTGATGAGTTCAACAGCAGCTCGCACCAAACCATAAGGATCAACACCTTGATGATGAAAAAATCGTTGATCTTCAGTAGCGAGCACTGCATCAATAACTAATTTCGGTACTTTACTCAAAGTCACGGGGCTGCGACGTTCTTCGCCAAATTCACCAATCAACTTACCGTCGTTAGTGTAAATTCGCAGTGGGATCTGCATTTCAGCTTGTTTTAGATTACTCACGTCCGGCAAAAAGAATTCCATATAAATATATAATCCGGCGATAAGAGCAATAGCAACACTTAAGATAATCGAACCAATGCTAGTGAATATTTTCATAAGTTAAATCTACTTTAAAATCCGTTTGTTAACATCCATGAATGATCAGAATACAAATAATCAACTACGTTGTCTACTTGACTACAAAACGCACGTTGATTTTACATACATTATGAATTAAATATAAATAAAATCAAGAAATATCAATGAGTAATGACGAAGTAGTAGGAGTTTCACTAATGTTGCGATTTAAGCCTAAAGCGGTCATTGGGATCGAGCTAACAGCACAAGCAGTTAAATTGCTAGCATTGTCTAACAGCAAAAATGACATTTGGGTAGAAGGGTTTGCAATAACAACGTTGCCAAGCGGTGCAATTGTTGATCAGCAAGTAAAAAATATTCAAAGCATTATTGATGCGATCAAAGCAACAAGAAAAACATTCGCAAATCACATTAAAGATGCTGTTATTGCGCTGCCGAACCAATGTGTGCAAAGTAAAATCATCCAGGTTAAAGCTACGCAATTAGCGAATTATGTTGATCCTGGGTTACAAGATATGTGTTGGGACCATGCATTATTAGGCGCAAGTGATAGTCCAGAGTATGTTGATATATTAATTGTTGCGACACCAGCAGAACATGTCGCGGTGCGAGTTGATATATTAGCTGAAGCCGGTTTTAGAACTAAAATTGTTGATGTTGATCACTATGCTGCTGCTCGCGTTGAGCAAGCTCAAGCGTCAGCCAAAACTAACCTGTTACAAACTCTGAAATGTCGTAAAAGAGTAAATCAACAAAAATTACATGAATATGCTGCAGAATTAAAAATATGTTGTGGTTTAGCATTGAGGGGAATAACTAATGGCATCTGATCTTAGTGATATTAAGCTTAATCTTTTACCTAAAGATCAACAGGGCATGACAGCAAAACATCGTAAGTATTTGCTAATGTCATTTGTTGGTGTCATTTTTTTATTGACAGTCATTATTATTTTAATTATTAAATTTGCTGCTTATCAGAAAAACATACAAAAAATAACTTCGACGGCGGTGCAAGAAAAAAAACATCATAATACTGAAAAACCCGTTTCTAGAGATTACATCAGCTTAGATCTGCAGCATGTACAAATTACTGCTGCTTTACAAATGCTAGCAAAAGCTAGTGGTCAAAGCATGTTAGTTGATGATGATATTAAAGGAAAATTGAATTTGCACTTATCTCATGTGCGTTGGCAACAAGCGTTCAATATAATTCTAAAAAGTAAAGAGTTAACAAGCCAGCGTTATGGTAATGTCATTATGATCAAAAAATCTAAACCATCGCTGCAATCGCCAGCAGTACTGCCATTGCAAGCAAGTTTTATTTCACTAAAATATGCTAAAGCTGGGCAACTAGCGAAATTGCTAACGAATAAATCACCGTCATGGTTGGGTAAACAGGGGCATATTAGCGCTGATAAACGTACTAATTCAATTTTTATTGAAGCATTACCGAGTAAACTTCAGCAAATCAAAAGTTTTATTCAGCATGTCGACATGCCAACGCAACAAGTGTTAATTACAGCACGCATTGTTAACATTGATGAAAATTATGAGCGAGAGTTAGGTATTAAGTTTGCGACTTCAAAGCAGGCTTCAATAGTCGATAGTAATTTGCCTAGCAAGGTGCAATTATCACATCATCTTAATTTTGATTTGCCGGCAAACGCGTTAGCTTCAGGTGCTCAGCCAGCCGCAGTGGGTTTAGCATTAGTGAAGTTAAGTACAAATTATTTATTGGATTTAGAACTATCAGCAATGGAGAGTGAAGGTGCTGCGAAGATTATTTCTAGCCCTAAAGTGATAACAGGCAATCAGCAGCCTGCGCACATCGCAATTGGTGAAGAAATTCCATTTCAAGTGACGGCTGAAAGTGGTGCTACCGCGGTACAGTTTAAAAAAGCCGTATTGAGTTTAACGGTAACACCACAAATAACGCCAGATAAACATCTGGTCTTAGCGTTGAAAATTAATCAAGATAAACGTGGCCAAGCAACACCACAAGGCCCTGCAATTGATACCCGTGAAATTGAAACGCAAGTGTTAATTAAAAATGGTCAAACGATTGTACTTGGTGGATTATATGAAGATGCTAGCACTCATATTGTTGAACGAGTGCCATTTTTAGGAAAATTACCTATAATAGGATTTTTATTTCGTCATAAAAGTGTAAAAGATAATAAGCGAGAATTATTAGTATTTGTAACCCCACGTATTTTGTAGCTACCATATGAACATGTAAAAATTAATCGTCGTTAGTATTATAGCTAGCTACGCCACGTTGAATAATCTTTTCTGCTTTAAAGTTGATACTATCACCATAAAAAATCATGCTGCCATCAGCCAGTATAGTGATCCCTGCTTGAATATTGCCGATGTTAATGTTGCCATCACCAGATCCGATAATATTAATATTTTTTGCTGATGCAATTTGTAGTGATTGTGCTGATTGTAAATTAATGCAACCTTTTAAACTAGCTAGAGTTAATGATTGTTGTGTAGATATGGTTATAGAAGTTTGGGCGTGGCATTGAATAGTTTGTTGTGCAGCATATTGAATATTTTTTCGAGCAAGCCAATATTGATCACGACCAGCAAGGTATGCAATCTCACCTTTTAAGCTTTGTATTTTAAAATCATTATTAAAACGACACAATTTATTATGGCCAATCATTTCATTAATACTTTTATTACTATGGCTACTGATATTGTATTGTGAAAACATTTTTATATCGCCGTGACTTTGCAAGGTTATTCCTTTGGTTAAATCAAAGTTAATCGCGTTGATGTCATTAGCATTCGCCAGTGAAATGCTAGTGTTATTATCGTCAAATAGTAATCGATGGCCGCCGTGAGTTTGGTAGATATTTTGTTGTGGATTGCGACAAGTTGCCGGAGAATATTTGCTATTAATACTACCAATAATGATGGGTTGATCTGGATCAGCATTGATGAATCCTACGATAGCCTTGGTATTATTATGCAATGGCGCATGCATTTCATGATTAGGTAAAAGCATCGGGATTGGCGGGCTGATTTTAGCAGAAAAACCAAAACGTAAACGATAATAACCTTGAGTATTGAGTTCAGCATCATCACTATGACTTACAATCGTTGCCAGCAAGTTTGCAGGCAAAGTGTTTTTTTGTGGTAATTGCGATTGATGAGCGGCGTTGATTTTACGCATAGTGACATAGTTCTCATATGCATGATCATAGTTATATGAATGTGTTACTGCAGTGATCATATAATGTTGAATTTCTGCTTGACCAGAAAATTTAGCGATATCTATGCTGATTTTTAATCCTGGATACAAGCTAGAGATATTGCTTTTGCCAATAATATTATTTTCATCTTGATGAAACTGAAGATCATAAAAATCAGTTGGACAATGATAAATAGTATTATCGTAAGGGCAAGAGTAATTATTATCGCAAAGCACAATTGAACGATGTTTTTGCGTAAATTGAAAGTAATAAAAAATACGGTATTTCGCTAATAATCGTTGAACAAATGCAAAATCAGTTTCATACGGATGATGTAAAACAAACGATAATCGATGATAAGTGTTAGTAACATTTAACGTTAAGTTTATCGTTGGATCATATTGATGAAAAATTTCTGCAACACATTCCAAAACATTTTTTTGTAAAAAAACATCAGGCTTATAATGATATCGGCTTAAATAAAATTGAGGTTCAATAACAATTTGCGCTTGCCAGCAAGTGGAGTTTATTGCTCTGATGATCACTAAATTAGTAATTGTTGCAGATATTTGACGATGTTTTTCATGAGCTGCTGCTATTATCAAGGTTGCAATTGTCTTTTTAGACTCTAGCAGTTGATCAAGCTGTTCAGTGATAAAATCAACCTGCCAGTATGGTAAATCACTTAATTTTTCTTCGCCAACGAGTCCGATAACATTAAAACATTGCTGATCGATTTTAAGTTGGATATTTGTCAGTTGTTTATTATAATTCATGTTTGCAACTTATTAGTTACCATTATAGCTGTCAATAGCATTAAGCGCATAAATTGTCGCGGATCTGTTGATTTAAATGTAAGTAAGTGGTATACCCATAGCGATTATAAATACATAAACGTGCGTTAGACAAATTTATGAGCGAAGCAGAAAAAGTAAAATTAGTAAAAACTCAAAATATATTCCTTGTAGGTCCACTCGGCGCTGGTAAGACAACGATAGGGCGCTATTTGGCACGCGCGCTTAATCGTGATTTTTACGATAGCGATCATGAAATTGAAGTACGTACAGGAGCTGACATAACTTGGATATTTGACATTGAGGGTGAAGAAGGTTTTCGCGAACGTGAGACCCAAGTGATCGATGATTTGACTCAAAAGCAAGGCATTGTCGTATCTACTGGGGGCGGAGCGGTGCTGAGGTCGATCAATCGCAAGATCTTATCAGCACGTGGTTTAGTAATATATTTACAAGTATCCATTGAACAGCAATTATTACGCACAGTAAAAGATCAGAAACGTCCATTATTGCGTACCGATGATAGACTAGGTATGCTTAAGAAAATGTATCAAGAGCGAACTGAGTTATATGAAGAAGTGTCTGATCTAACGTGTAACACGGATCAGCAAACCCCGAGAACAGTTGCTAATAAAATTATCAAAGCATTGCAGTAATAGCATTAAATTTAGGTTGAATATTATGGTTGAATTAGCAAATGACCGCGTATTAAGAGCATTGTTGTCATTGCCAGTCGATAAAACTCCAATTTGGATCATGCGTCAAGCTGGGCGTTATCTGCCGGAATATCGTAAAGTGCGGCAGCAGGCAGGTAGTTTCATGAAGCTTTGTAAAACCCCAGAGTTAGCTTGTGAAGTTACCCTGCAACCTTTAGCACGTTTTGATTTAGATGCCGCAATTATTTTTTCTGATATTTTAACGATTCCAGATGCGATGGGTTTGGAATTAAGTATCGTGGAAGGCAAGGGTCCAGTCTTTGCCAACACAGTTCGTGATGAAGCGGCAGTCAATAAATTATTTGTGCCTGATCCAGAGACTGAATTGAAATATGTATGCGATGCTATTCGTTTATGTCGTCAAGAACTCAACAATAAAGTACCTCTTATTGGATTTTCTGGCAGCCCATGGACGATTGCAACATATATGGTGGAAGGTGGCACCAGCAAGCATTTCAGTACGATAAAATCAATGTTGTATCGTTCGCCGGAATTATTACATCGCTTATTAGATATCTTAACTCAGTCTGTTACTGCTTATCTAAATGCACAGATCGCCGCAGGGGCACAAGCAATTATGATCTTTGATACTTGGGGTAGTGTTCTTACTGCAGAATATTTTCGAATTTTCTCTCTCGCTTATATTCAAACTATCATTGAAAATTTAACAAAAATGGCAGAAAAACGTCGAGTACCAGTGGTAGTATTTATTAAAGGTGGTGGTCGTTGGATGGAATGGATCGCAGATTGTGGTTGCGATGCAATTGGTTTGGATTGGACAGTGCAGATCGCAAAAGCGAAGCGAATGGTAGGCGAACGAGTTGCTTTGCAAGGCAATCTTGATCCGGCAGTACTTTACGCTGAACCTGAAGTTATTCGCCAAGAAGCAGAGAAAATTTTAGAAAGTTATGGTGAAGGTCCTGGCCATGTATTTAATCTTGGCCATGGAATATTACCAGATGTTCCCCCAGAAAATGTTAAAGTACTAGTTGATGCAGTGCATGAATTGAGTGAAAACTATCATCAGCAAGATGAAGATGATGATGAAGAAACGCTCGAAGAGTAAAAACAAATCGTGACATATTATCAGTAATATCTATTTTTAAGCTTATCTATTTGTCTTTGTAAAATCCTTTGCTAGGATCTTGCCATAAACATTGGAGATGGCAGTTAGTGATTTATCTTAGCAAAATAATAATTTCATTTATGACTTTTTGCATGCTTACAATAATTATTACAATTGCATCATGTACAGAGCCACCTGTACAGCTTCTAGTAACTTCAGCAAAACAACTTAATTTAAATAATTCGTTAGAATCTTTGCCAGTCATGTTGCGAATCTATCAGTTAAGCAGACAGGAGCAATTTCTGCATGCAAGCTTTTACGAGTTATGGAAACACGATAAAAAAATATTAAAAGACAATTTATTAGTGCGTAAAGAAGTTTATGTGAAACCAAATAGTCGTAAAACTTACAGTATTACTCGAGTAGACAATTGCTTATATATTGGAATTATTGCATTGTTTCGTAAGCCACGTTCAACACATTGGCGGATCATCAAAAAAATAACAGAAAAGTCTAAAGTGCTTCCTTTGCATATTCATCTTTATGTACAAAAGAATTCATTAATGGCAGCGCCATAAGGAAAATAACAGTGGCTTCCAATAAAATAGCATGGGTTGAAGGTATGTTGTTATCTCAGCAACATTTGCAGCAATGGGATCAGCAACAACTCAGAAAAACATGGCAACTACAACAGTTACAAAATCCTTATTGCTGGGGAGTGATAGCCATTGATATTGATGAAAGTTTGTTATCAGCAGGCATTTTTCATCTTAATCGATGCCAATTAATATTGCCAAATGGCCAGTATATTCAGACTAATACTAATGAAAATGCACAATTAACATGGCAGTTATCTCATGATGATAATAGTCCTATTAGCATTTATTTAGCGATGCCCAACAATGATTTTATGAATGATATTACAGGTTACAAAGAAGTTAACCAACCTTGTGCATGGCAAGCAGATTATATTGTTATTAAAGATTGTTATGATCATAAACGCGAACGAGAATTAATATTTGCTAAACCGAATCTTAAAATATTCAATACTAAACCGCAGCAGCAATATGTAAGTATAAAAATTGCTGAAGTGATAAATGATAATAAAAAACATTTTGCGTTAAATGAGCGTTATATACCGCCGATCATGCAAATAAAAAGCTCACCGGAATTAAAAAAAATAATTAAAAAATTTTTGCTTTTAATAGAAAATAAGGTGAATGATAAAGAAAGATTAACACAAATTTATAGCAAGCTGAGTTATTTGTTATGTAATGATTATTATCATCCTAATAAATTATTCGAAATCATTGTGGAATTGTATGGTGCATGTAATACAGATTGTTATTTAACAACAGAAAACCTTCCTAGTTATAATCACTTGGAGATCTACGAGACTTTAAATCAATACTATCAGTTAATTATTAAGGCAATTGAGAAGCTTGGAAAACATGGCCCAGTAATATTTACATTAAATAAGATAAGCGATAAACGCTATGAAATCACAGATATAGATCATCAAAAATTATTTCATGAACAGCTTTATTTAGCAGCTTGTAAAAAAAATCCAAGTGATAATTGGATAGAACACTTTGTTGCACATATCAAAATATCATCATTATCATCAATCGATGATATCATCGTTGCTGCTGTGCCTGGTTTAGCAATCAAGCATGTCAATGCCCTTCCTAGCAAAATTTCAATTAAGCCTAATTATGAATATTTTAAATTGATCCCTAAAGGCTGTCACTGGAAGCAAATCGTTAAAGAAAGAAATTTTGCAATCGTGCTATCACAAGAATTTGATGATATCCAACTTGAAATAATGACTTTAAGAGAAACACAATGATATTGATTCAGCCAATCATAAAGTTAGTTTTAGAGCTTAGAGCAATAAAAAGTGCAAGTGACATAGAGCTAAAACAGTATAAACAACATTTTATCAAGCAAATTAATCAAATTGAATTAACTGTTGCAAAATATGCAGTAGTTGCTTTTGTTGATGAAATGATCATGACTTCAGAATTAGTGCATAAATATCAATGGGCTGCAAGTTCATTGCAAATGCATTATTTTAATGAACACTGCGCAGGAGAAAAGTTTTTTATAAATTTACAAAAATTACAAGAAAATAGTGTTGCTAATATCGATGTATTAGAAGTTTATTTGGTATGTTTAGAGTTTGATTTTGCGGGTAAATATCGTTTTTCTGATCCAGAAAAGTTAGATTTGATCAGAAATAATATACGTCAAATAGTTAAATCAATTCGCGGCAAAAGTAATGCAATAAACTTCATTAACATACGCAGAGATAATCCTAAAGAAAAAGCTTTTTTCATGTCATGGTTGTATAAAAACAAACTATCAATGAGCCTAGTGATGATTTTATTCTGTTATTTTTTTGTCGGAATATTGAATTATGTAAATGTCAGCACGGAACTTAAAAAAATAACTCAAAAAACAATTTTATTATTATGATACAAAAAATTAAAATTTATATAAAAATAATAAACACAAAATTAGTATTTATGCTAAAGCGATGTTTGCATATAAACTATAAAAGGGTGTTTGCAAAAATTAAATCATCAAAATTGATTGAAAAATGCAAAATCATTAATTCAAGACGTTTGCCAAAACTACCATTAATCATAATTATGGGAGCTAATAACTCTGGCAAAACAGTATTATTAAAAAGAATGTGCGGTGATAATGTTGTTAATTGTAAGATCAATAATATTGATTGGATAATAACAGAAAAAGCCTTATTGATAGAAATTGGCGAAAAGATGCCTATGGAATTGCTAGCAGAATTAAAAAAGCAACGCCATAGAATTATAAAAAGCTCTATTATTTTGACGATAGAGATAGATAAAATAACCCTGAATGGATTCCGTGAGCTGATCTTAAAGCTAAATAACTGTATAGGATATTTTATTCCGGTAAATATCATTATAACAAAAGCAGCCAAAGTCGAAGGTTATTTCACTTATTTTAATAATGACATTAATCTGCCGATAGCTAACCCTAATAATGCTAATAAAGAATTAGCAAAAAATATATTAGAATTGCATCAGGCAATAAACCAAAAACGAGTCATAACGTTAGCTGAAGCAAATGATATTAAAACTAAATTTAATCTCTACAATTTCCCAGAAAAATTTGCAGTACTTACCGAAGAAATAAAAAAAAATGTAAAATTATTAACGGCAAGTGATCTTGCAGGAAAAATTATACCATTCTCAGGGCTTTATTTTGTTGACCAACACTCAGATCCGACATCAACTCAAAATATATGGCAACAAATCCTAACAGATACAATAACTTCAACACCACAGCTAATATCATCACCATATTATTATGCTCTGCTGAGTAAAGGGGTGAAGATTTTAAGCTTTATCACCTTACTATTTATTTCAATATCATTTTGGCATGCTTATAGAGTCAATCAGCAATGGATTACAAAAGCAGATGGTTTAGTACATGATATTCAACAATCATTAAAATTAACCAATAAACATATCGTTCATAAAATGCGAGTTTTGCACGATTTATTTGAATATCGACAAAAATTAGCAAATTATCCGGATTATTTAGCATGGCATGATCGACTTGGATTATTTTACGCAAATCATTTATTAGTTGTGATCAACAAGATTTTGTTGATTGATTTAAGCTATCTTTTTAAAGAACCAGTACAGCAAGCATTAAAGAATGATATTAGTGATCTCAGACTTTGTTGGCAAAAGTTAGATGATCTTGGCCGTAGTAAAATACGTGGCAAATATGTTGCAATGCTAGTAGATTTCATGTTGTTGCATACTAAAGAAGCATTAAATTTAAATCATAACATAAATCGCTACAACGAGATTTGGATTAAAACATTAAATGAAATGATTATGCAAAATAATGCTTATATCGATAGCATCCCTTGGAAAAATACTTTGCCAATGATAAAGTTTTATTTTGCCACCTTAAAACAACGATCTTCTGATCCAATACCTACAAAAATTATTGATCAGCAAGTTGGATCGATAAATTCAGCACTGAATCAATATGCTTTACTTAAATATCAGGGTGAAAAACACTTCGGCAAGCTGAAAATTAATAATATATTAAACAGTAATTTTAATTTAAGTAAGATTTATACTAAAAAGCTATTTAAGAATTATGTAAAACCTGAAGTAAATGTATTGCCATACGATATTCATCATCAAGTGTTGCAATTATATGTAAATGATTATGTCAACAAGTGGATAAAGTTTGTAAATACAATAAAGCTATCTCCGATTGTAAATTATTCTCAGGCGGAGCACATATTAATGCAAATTACCCAACAAAACAGTCCGCTATTTAATTTGATAGCAACATTAAAAAGTAATTTAACAATACCCTTGTTGAAAAAACAAAAACTCGTGGCGGAATTAACTGCATTGAGAAAAAGTGAAGCTGGCAAAGCTTATCGTCAGTCTTTGCAGAATTTGCAAAAAACCATTGAATATATGCAATTGAATGTTTCACAAACTGTAAATATTGCTGATATAACCAAAGTATTAGAACACAATATCATGGCTTCACATGATTTATTGAAAAATATTTCTGATCATAAAGTGCAACAATCATTGTATCATTTGTTCATTCAACCGGCACGAGAGACTTGGCGATTTATTTTATCAATAGCGTTAAATTCATTAACCAAAGATTGGCAAAAGAATATTTATAAAATTTATCAGGATAGAATTGCCAACAAATTTCCTTTTGCAAATAGCAATGAAGATGTTTCTATCATCGATATACAGCAGTTTTTTCAGCCGAAACTGGGGGTTTTTTGGCAGTTTTATAACCGTTATGTTGCCACTTTAAAAGATCATAAAATATTAGGGTTAAATGAACATTTATCTCAACAATTTGCACAGCAGCTAATAATTATTAATAATATTACTCAGTTGTTTTACTCTGCTGATCAACAAGGCTTATCGCTAAGCTTTAAAATTTATCCTATCCCATCGCCTAAAGTTAGTGAAGTCACTTTACAGATTAATGATATAATTTATCACTATAATAATGGCCCACAAGAGTGGCATAGAATAACTTTTCATGGCAATAACGACGAACTTGAATCTCGATTAATCATCATGACAGCTAATGATGGGCAGCGACTTAGTATTGCTACAACAGGCGTCTGGAGCTTTTTAAGATTACTTAACAAAGCGACAATTCATAAAATAAATCACTCAGAATATAAAATTACTTGGCATTTTCATAGTGCCAATGACAATAATTATGCAGTGAACTTTTATTTAAAAATGTCAACTGAAGGTGATTTTATTAAAAATTTATTGCATTCACATTTGAATTTACCCTACACGATAAAGTAAGCGTATGATCTGATCTTCAAGTTGTTGGTATTTTTTTGCTTTACTCGAAAATCCATTGATCATAATAGAAAATGCCAGAATATGATGGCGTTTAGTTTGGATATAGCCTGATAAAGTACTAACGCTAGACATTGTGCCAGTTTTAGCGCGGATCACATTCTTGTTAGCAAAATCAGTCAAGCGTGAATGCAATGTGCCGTCGGTGCCAGCGATCGGTAAAGCCGCAATCAATTCTGGCGCTATAGCAAAATTATGATAAGCAAAGGTTAAAATTTTACTTATTTGTTGTGGCGTAATTAAATTATAACGTGACAAACCAGCACCATCGACGATCACATCCTTATTAAAATTAATGCGAATACTGCGATCCAGGATTTTTTTCATCGCTTTTACACCATTTTTCCAAGTACCTTGTTGATGATAAAAACGTAATCCAAGGTTTTTTAGCAAGCTGTCAGCAATTAAATTATCGGATTCTTTTAACATTTGATTAAGTAAAATTGTTAAAGATTTGGAGCGATGTTCAACTAGCATCGTCACTTTAGAATGAGCAATACCTTTAGTAATTTTTCCAGTCACATGAATATGATGCTGTTTTAACAAATCATTGATTAGTTCTTTACTATATAATTCAATATTTTTAACAGCAAAAGCTAGTCTTTTAGGGTTGGCATTGATATGCATACATCCGGTTAAAAGATAATGATTTTGATTATTCACATCGAGGTCGAGATCACATTGCACATTATTGGCAACAGTTTTCACTTGATTTTTAATCGGGGTAAATTTTAAAGAATTTAATGATTTAATTCGAGTTAATTTTCCTACATGCTTTGCTGGGATAAGCTTAATATAAAAACTATTATGATTAATATTAATCGCATTAATGGGCGCAGCGTATTCAAAATTCAATTCATCCCACATCCAGCCGTGCCCAAAGCCTTTGTTATCATAAACTGAATTATCAATATAAACATTACCTTTAATGTCACGAATACCTCTACTGGCAAGCTTTTTAATCATGATATTTAAATCATGCATTGTTAAATTAGGGTCACCAGTAAATCGTATGTATAGATCACCGGATATAGTATGATGATGAACAGTATGTGGTTTAACAGCAATGGTAGTATCAAAATGAAAATCAGGCCCTAGTAATAATAAGCTTGCGGTAGCTGGTAATAATTTTAAATTACTTGCAGGAACATATAAGCGTTGTGCATGACGTTGGAAAAGAATTTTATTAGATTTCATTGTTTGAATAGCCATGCCAATATTGACATTAGGATCAACACGATTAATTATCTGTTGGATCTCATGACCGAGTTTAGACGCATTAACTTGTTGATTTGCATAGCTGATATTGACTAAAAATATGATGACGATGAACAATCTCAATGAAACAAACATTATATTTTTTGCGCCACTTAACATAGCTGTTTTTCCTTTTATCATGCTAATAAATTATCAAGGATTAATTATAGGCCTAATAAATGCTAAGTTAAAATGTCAATTAAATCATCAACTTAACCAATAATTACACAATTCTTTGATTTATGTTTTATTACTGTGCAATTTAGGGTAAACTACGCAACTTAATTTTGTTTCTAGGAATAATAATTTTAACCATAAGGATGGTTATGCAGCGGATTAATTTAAGCTTTGAGTTCTTCCCACCAAAAACTGCAGCAGGAAATGAAAAATTAATGCAAACGGTAACTAATTTAACTGCATTCAAGCCGAATTTTTTTTCGGTAACATTTGGCGCAGGTGGTTCAACACGTAACACCACCAAAGAAACGGTATGTGCATTACAAGAACTCAGTAGTGTTAATATCGTACCGCACATTTCTTGTATAGGTTCGAGTAAAAACCAAATTCGTGAGTTGCTACAAGCATATCAAAACAGAGGCTTTGATCAGCTCGTGGTTTTACGTGGCGATTTACCTTCAGGCATGGGCAGTAATGTTAGTGAATTACGTTATGCTAATGAATTAGTTGAGTTTATTCGCCAAGAAACCGGTGATCATTTTTACATTAATGTCGCGGCCTATCCTGAAATTCATCCGCAAGCAAAAACTGCAACGCATGACCTTAGTAATTTTGTTCGCAAAATCAATGCGGGCGCTAATTGTGCGATAACACAATATTTTTATAATGCTGAAGCGTATTTCCAGTTTGTTGAAGAATGTGACAAACATGGGATCACTATCCCTATTGTGCCAGGGATCATGCCAATTCATAACTTTGCTAAATTACAACGATTTTCTCAAATGTGTGGCGCTGATATTCCATTATGGTTACAAAAACGTTTGCATAATTATGGCGATGATACTGTTGCAATTAGAGAATTTGGCATTGAAGTAGTGACACGACTCTGTCAAACTTTAATTAACAATGGTGTGCCAGGTATTCATTTTTATACCTTAAATCAATTTGAACCAACACAAACAATTGTCAAAAACTTGCACTAAGAATAAGGAAGCATTATGCTAAGAAATATATTACTAATAAACACATTGTTGTTAATACTTGTTACAAATTGTTGGGCGAGTGTTAAACCAGTAGTATTGCGTCGCAAAATACATGCTCTACATCAACAAGCACCAAAACTTAGTCCTAAAGTGTTAAAACTTGCATTAATTGCTTATTATAATGCTCGTAGACGGGGTTATGATAAAAAACAAATTTTAACAGTCATTGACTATTCACAACCTTCAACCAGAAAACGTTTATGGGTGTTTAATTTAAAACGTAACAAATTAAATTTTCATGCGTTAGTTGCTCATGGAAAAAATAGTGGTTACATTCGCGCAAAACATTTTTCTAATCGCAGTAATAGCCTAGAAACAAGCTTAGGACTATATCTTACTGGCCATACATATTATGGCCATAATGGTTATTCATTGAAGATGATCGGCCTAGAAAAAGGTTTTAATAGCAATGCGTATAAACGCCATGTTGTTATGCACGGTGCTAAATATGTTAGTCGATATTATATTAAGGCGTTAGGTTATTTAGGACGTAGTTGGGGTTGCCCAGCATTAAGTAAAAAAATCGTTAAGCCGGTGATCAACGAAATTAAAAATGGCACGTTAGTTTTTGCTTATTATCCACTAATGAATTGGATAAATCATTCGAAATTCTTACATACATAAAAGCATAAAGGTATGCTATGGAATATAAAGATTATTACAAAATTCTAGGCTTATCCCGTGGCGCAAGCGAAGCTGAAATCAAAAAAGCTTATCGTAAACTAGCACGTAAATATCATCCTGATGTTAGTAAAGAAGTAAACGCTGAGGAACGCTTTAAAGAAGTTAAAGAAGCGTATGAAGTGTTAAAAGATCCTGAAAAACGCAAAGCATATGACACCTTAGGTGCAAATTGGAAAAGCGGACAAAGCTTCACGCCACCACCAGGCTGGGGCGGTAGTGGTATGCGTTTTCGCCAAGGTGGTTTTACTACGGAGGATTTATCAGGTTTTAGTGATTTTTTCTCAAGCTTATTTGGCGGTGGCGGTTTTCAACGCCAAACCCATGGTGGCCGTGGAGGCTTTGGAGGTTTTCAAACGCGTGGTGAAGATATTCACTCTAAATTAGCAATTAACATAGAAGATGCGGTGAATGGTTCAACACAAAATATTCAATTACAAACACCAGCGGGCAGTAAAACATTAAGCGTTAAAATCCCTGCAGGCATTACTCAAGGCCAACAAATTCGTTTAACTGGTCAAGGCGGCGCTGGTATGAGCGGTGGTCCCAATGGTGATCTTTATATAGAGATCAGCTTTAAACCGCATCGGTTGTTTCACGTTGAAGGTCGTGATATTTATTTAGATCTGCCGATCACGCCGTGGGAAGCAGCGCTAGGTACTAAAATTAAAGTGCCTACTTTATCTGGTGAAGTTGAAATTAAAATTCCACCGAATTCACAATCAGGTAAGAAGTTACGTTTGCGTGGCAAAGGTTTAGTAAGTAAAAAACAAACGGGTGATCAATACGTGCAATTACAAATTTTTACCCCACCAGCAGATAGCGATGCATTAAAAGCAATATATCAAGAAATGGAAAAAACAGCTGCGTATAATCCTCGTGCTGACATGTAATGAATAGTTATTGCAATTAGAATTTTTCAGAGCCAATATAATTATATTTAATTCCTATATAACTTCTTCATTTAATACATTATTGCTTATATCATCATCGAATTGTAATATTTCAGTTAGTTCATGAATTTTTTTCTGTAATAGTGTTTTGTTAATTAATTTTGTCTCATATTCCGCAATCATTGTTGGCGATAAATGACGATTCATTGCATATTTTACTATTTCGTCGTCTTTTGTTTTACAAATTAAAATACCAATGCTTGGGTTTTCATGAGGTTTTTTAACATCACGATCCAAAGCTTCAAGATAAAACTGTAATTGACCTAAATGTGCCGGTTTGAATTCCGTGGATTTAAGTTCGATTGCAACTAGACAATTAAGGCTTCGATGGTGCATCAGCAAATCAATGCGGAAATCTTTATTGCCCACTTGAACGATATATTCTTCTCCCATAACGCTGAAATCAGGACCCATTTCCATGAGAAATTTGCTTAAGTGATTAATGAGCCCTTTTCTTAGCTCAAATTCATGATGGTTTTCTGAGATCTCAATGAAATCAAATAGATAAATGTCTTTGAACAGATTTTCAGTGGGTTTAGGAAATTCTGTCAGCGCTGCTGACAGTTTTTTATTAGCTATTATAGTACGTTCATAGGTCCCACTATCGATAATGCGAGCAAAGTCACGTTCAGAATAATGTTGTTTCATTGCTAATTTAAGATAAAATTCTTTTTCTTCCAACGACTTAGTTTTTGACATGATGTGTAGATGATTTGTCCATGTAATTTCTGTCAGTATTGCTGACAGATTTTCATGTGCTTGATACATCTCAAAAAATTGTTTCATTCGCCAAATATTTCTGGCAGAAAAGCCTTTACTGTTTGGTGCTTTTGAAGATAGATAATGGGCAAGTTCTTCAACAACAGATTTACCCCAACCAGCATTATCAACTTTCTGGCTAACGAACTGACCAACAGACCAGTAAAGTTTAATAAGCGATTGGTTAATTTTATGGAAAATTTTTGTTTTAGCTTGAACAATCATTTTATAAAGTTCGTTGAAATCTGCTTGATGAGTTGAAGAAATCTTTTTTGACATTTAAATTTTCCTTATTTTTTGTAACAACATAGAGAAGACTTCATGTTGAGAATCTTTCTACATCAGCTTGAATTCTTATATATGATTAACAGAATTTATTAATCAGGTTCAGCAGAAGAACTAGGCTTTGACTGTTCGCAATGTAATTCATACCACATGGCATTTAAAATCCCGACCATGCATGCTAAACCGAAACCTAATATCCAAGAAAAATACCACATGATTTGCTTACCTCACCATTAATAAGCCGATTTATTTGAATTAATGAAATCATCCGTCACCTTGCCGCGCATCACGCGATAAACCCAAGTCGTATATGCCAGAATAATGGGAATAAATATGATGGTTGCAATTAACATAATAAATAATGTGAATTGACTCGACGAAGCATCCCATACTGTTAAGCTTTCATTTGGATTTGTCGATGATGGCAAAATGAAAGGGAAAATACTGGCACCAAAAGTAGTGATGATCCCAATTAAACTAATACAACTACTTACAAATGCAATTCTACTTGAAACTACATTGGCAAATATCAAGGCGCACAAAGCACCGACAATGCCAATAATAGGCGCAATCAAAAAATAAGGATGAATATCATAATTCCAAATCCAAGCACCAACATGTGTTATAACTTGCTTATAAAGCGGATTCGATGGCCCTACATGTGAAGCGATTTGCTTAATCGCAAAACCTTGCATATAGGTTGTCACCCACCAGCCACCGAGCAAAAATAAAATAATAACTAATATGGCGGCAACTCGAGCGAAAGCAATTGCACGATGACGAATAGGATTTTCAGTTTTTATTCCAAGATACAAACCACCGTGCATAATGAACATGCAAATACTTAGAAAGCCACATAATAATGCAAATGGATTTAATAAATCGATAAAAGAGCCAGTGTAAAATGCTCGTAAGGTTTCATCAAAATGGAAAGGAACGCCTTGAATAACGTTGCCAACAGCAACGCCAAAGATCAAAGTGGGGATAAATCCACTAAGAAATAGTAACCAATCCCAAACTGTTCGCCAAACAGGATGGCTGACTTTACTGCGATATTTAAATGATACTGGACGTAAAATTAATCCAGCTAGCACCAGGAACATCGCTAGATAAAAGCCAGAAAATGAAATCGCATACAAATAAGGCCACGCTGCGAAAGTAGCACCACCGGCAAGAATAAACCAAACTTGGTTACCTTCCCAAACAGGGCCAACAGTGTTAATGACAATGCGACGTTCTTTATCTTTACGGCCTACAAACGGATGTAATATAGCAACACCGAGATCAAACCCGTCTGTTACTGCAAAACCAATGATGATGATCCCTAATAATAACCACCAGATAATTCGTAACGTTGCGTAGTCGATCATATTTTAAGCCTCTTTAATAACTTCGTCTTTTGGTCCAAGGCTTCGTTACAAAGATTTTTTCTCTCGGTCATTTACTCTCATGTAAACTCCCTCGTGAAAAAATCTCTGTGCCTTGCCTTGAACCAAAATACTCGTTCTTAACCTGTTTCAAATTAAGTTATTTTTTCCATATTTTGTCAACGGCGACTTATGTTATTTCCTTGCGAGTTGTTTCCTGCACTGGTCCAAGTCGAATGTATTTTACCATCAAATAAATCTCGACAATCGCTAATGCGGTGTAAAAAACTGCGAAGCCTGTAACCGTAGTAATAAGTTGAGAAGTACTTGTTGATGAAACTCCTAAAAATGTGGGCAACACGCCATCGATCACCCATGGTTGACGACCGTATTCCGCAACGATCCAACCGAGTTCTGCAGCAATCCACGGCAAAGGAATCGCTATTACCGCCAATACTAAAAACCAACGCTGCGAAAAATTACGCATCGTTGTGAAAAATAAAGCTAAGGTAAATAAGCCAATGAAGAACATACCTAATCCAACCATAAAACGAAATGCCCAAAATAAAACAGGCACATTCGGTATGGTGCTATCAGCAGCTTGTTGAATTTGTTGCGAGGTCGCTGTTGCAGGATTATTAGTAAAGCGCTTAAGTAACAATGCATAACCTAAATCATTTGAATGTTTCTTTAAAGTTTGTTGGGCAGATGTATCATTAGGATTTTTTTGTAATTTCTTTAACGCAATATAAGCAGGGATACCATTTTTAATGCGTTTTTTAGCAATATCGACTAGTTGATTAATTCCTAATACTGGTTCGTTAAGTGAGCGTGTAGCGATTAAGCCTAATAAATAAGGAATTGAAACTTCATACTTGGTCGTATGTGTTTTTAGATTGGGAATACCAAATATGGTAAATGATGCTGGTGGTTTTTCCGTATTCCACATTGCTTCAATTGCTGCGATTTTCATGTGTTGGTTAACACCAGTCAGATAACCACTTTCATCACCAAGCACAACTACTGATAATGCAGAGGCTAAGCCAAAAGCAGCAGCAACAACAATAGAACGTTTAGCAAATTCAACATGACGTTTTTGCAATAAGTAAAGTGAACTGATCCCTAAAACAAATAGTGCTCCAGTGACATATCCCGCACTGATAGTATGCACAAATTTCGCTTGCGCTACAGGATTAAAAAACATATCAACAAAACTTTTAACTTCCATGCGCATGGTACGAAAATCAAAATATGAGCCGACGGGGTGTTGCATCCAGCCGTTAGCAATTAAAATCCATAATGCTGACATGTTTGAAGCAATCGCAATAAACCAAGTGACAGTGAGATGTGACAATTTTGATAAGCGGTTCCAGCCAAAGAAAAATATGCCGATCAATGTTGCCTCTAAAAAGAATGCCATTAAACCTTCAACCGCCAGTGGGGCGCCAAAAATATCGCCGACATATTGTGAATAATATGCCCAGTTGGTGCCGAATTGAAATTCCATGGTGATCCCAGTAGCAACTCCCATGGCAAAGTTGATCCCAAAAAGAATGCCCCAAAACTTAGTGATTTCACGCCAAATTTCTTTGCCGGTCATGACATACACTGATTCCATGATAGCTAGCATGGCTGAAAGGCCTAGAGTTAATGGAACAAATAAGAAATGGAATAGTGCGGTCATCGCAAATTGTACACGGGAAAGATCAACTAATAACGTGTGTGCAGAATTCATTAGATGCAATCTCACTCTGAAAGGAAAGATGCCTAATTATACACTTTTTTAAATCTTTGGAAAATTTTTAACAAAAAAACTATTTATTCTGTGGTACTATAACACAACTAAATTAGCAGTTAAAAATTCATCACTTCAGTTAGGAGGCAATAATGAAAAAATTATTATCGATAGTTGTAGTATTATCTACGTTGTTCTCAATGTCGACTTTTGCTATGGAGCAACCACCTATCTGCCCATCTGTAGATGTGATGCACAAAGTTCAAACTATTACTAATTTTAAAAGTTCGCAGCCCTATGCTTATGTCGCATTATCTGCGGAAGGGTTACCTCTAACTAAAGATCATCAATGGGAGGTTGTGGTTTTTCCTGTGCATATCCATCATTTAAAACGTAATTCAGGAGATATTGAAACTGATCCTGCTGCCAGAGGAACAATGATCTTGACAAAAATTGGTAGTAATGAAGAAAAATATGCAAAAACCGATCCAGATGATCCAAACTACTGGCGTTGTAATTATCTTATTCCTAAACATGCCGATACGGTGCCATTTGCCCGTACCCTTAAATTACAACAATAAACTTATTCTTTATGGCGGATCACTAACACATCACAATGCGCCGCATGAGTGATAGCATTAGCAGTTGAACCTAGTAAGCTAACAAAACCATGCCGAGGATGGTGGCCAACGACAATAAGATCCGCTTTAATTTCATCTGCAGTGTCGATAACTTCAGCTTTGGCTGGGCCGATTTTTAAATGTTGATCATCTTTAGCAATATTTAATTTGTGTGCAATATCAGCCATGATGCTTTTACATTCGTCAATTTGTTGCTTTTCCATGCCCACCGTATCGATATAGGAATAAGCATACATTGGTAATGGTTCAATCACGTGGATTATGCTAAGCCGTGCTTGACAAGCGGCAGCAATTTTTTCAGCTTTTGCAGCGACTTCTTGGCTTTCTGGTGATAAATCAGTTGCGAATAGGATATGTTTATACGGTGTTGCCATTGGTGGTCCCTCTTCATTATTGTAATGTCAGATCTTGATTGTATACTTTAATGCGTTAACGTCAAATTAATAACTTAAAATTGGCGCGAGCCACTTTTCCATGGTGGCAGTGTCAATACCTTTACGTTGTGCTAAATCTTCAACTTGATCGCGATTAATTTTACCAATGCCAAAATATTGTGACTGCGGATGCGAAAAATAATATCCACACACACTTGCTGCAGGCAGCATGGCAAAATTTTCAGTTAAACTAATCTCAGTATGAGCAGTAACGTTTAATAGCCTAAATAGATCGGGTTTTTCCGTATGATCTGGGCATGCTGGATAACCTGGTGCTGGTCGAATGCCAGTATAGTATTCTTTAATCAATTCATGATTGGTAAAATTTTCTGCCGGCACATAACCCCAATATTTTTTACGTACTTGTTCGTGCATATATTCAGCAAACGCTTCGGCTAAACGGTCTGCTAACGCTTTCGCCATGATACTATTATAATTATCATTTTGTTGCTCATACGTTTTAACTAAGTGATCTAAGCCAACCCCCGCAGTAACGGCAAATCCACCAAGATAATCTTGAATTCCTGTTGTTTGCGGCGCTATAAAATCCGCTAAGCAAAGATTAGGCTTGGCGTTTCTCTTAATCATTTGCTGACGAATAAAGTGAAAAGTCATTTGAGTTTGTTGCCGGTGATCATCAACATAAATTGCAACATCATCATCATTGATTGTGTTCGCTGGATAAAATCCAATAACGGCTTTAGCGGTTAATAATTTATTGTCGATAATATTAGTTAACATGGTTTGTGCATCAGCAAACAAATTCCGAGCAGCATCACCAACTACCGGATCTTCAAGTATTTGCGGATATTTTCCTGCTAATTCCCAAGTTTTAAAAAATGGCGTCCAATCAATGTAAGGGCGTAACGTTGCTAAAGGAAAATCGGTAAATACTTTGGGGCCTAGCAAGTTAGGTGTGGGAGGTTGATAATTTTTCCAATCCGTGGTTAATTTATGTTGGCGTGCTTTAGCAAGCCGGTGGCGCGGACTTAACGCTTTTTTGCCTTGATGTTCAGCACGCAAATTTGCATATTCTTGCGAGATATTACTAACAAATTGTTGTTGTTTATCGGCACTTAACAAGGTGCTAGCGACACCAACCGCGCGCGAAGCATCTTTAACATATACAGTTGCTCGTGAATATTTCGGCGCAATTTTAATAGCAGTGTGCATTTTAGAGGTTGTCGCACCGCCAATTAATAATGGCACCACAAAATTTTCGCGTTGCATTTCACTCGCAACATGTTGCATTTCTTCTAATGAAGGCGTGATCAAACCGCTTAAACCAATGATATCAACATTATGTTCTTTTGCAGTTTGTAAAATTTTAGTTGCAGGCACCATAACCCCAAGATCAATTATTTCATAGTTATTGCATTGCAACACCACGCCGACAATGTTTTTGCCAATATCATGCACATCACCTTTGACTGTGGCCAACAAAATTTTACCCTGCGACAAACTTGCTGCTTGCGCTTTTTCAGCTTCCATATAAGGCGAAAGATAGGCAACAGCTTGTTTCATCACACGCGCACTTTTAACTACTTGTGGTAAAAACATTTTACCGTCGCCAAATAAATCACCGACGATATTCATGCCATCCATTAATGGACCTTCAATTACATTTAATGGCCGCTTAAGCTTTTGTCGAGCCGCTTCAGTATCTTCAATAATATAAGTGGTGATCCCTTTTACTAACGCGTGTTTTAAGCGTTCTTCAACACATTGTTGGCGCCAACTTAAATCTTCTTGTTTACTTTTACCTTCACCTTTCATCGCTTCGGCGATCGTTAACAATTTTTCGGTAGCATCTTGCTGACGATTAAACAACACATCTTCAATGCAAGTTAACAATTGTGGATCGATTTCTTGATACACTGCCAATTGCCCGGCATTAACAATTCCCATATCCATTCCAGCACGAATAGCATGATATAAAAATGCAGAATGCATTGCTTCACGCACGGCATTGTTGCCGCGAAATGAAAATGAAATATTACTTACACCACCACTGATCAAAGCATGCGGCAAGTTTTGTTTGATCTGCTTAGTTGCGTTAATAAACGCTTGCGCATAATCATTATGCTCAGCAATGCCAGTCGCAATCGCAAAAATATTCGGATCAAAAATAATATCTTCTGGTGCAAAGCCAACTTTATCGACTAACACGCGATAACTGCGTGTGCATATTTCAATTTTACGTTGCTCAGTATCAGCTTGACCTTGTTCATCAAAAGCCATCACAATGGTTGCAAATCCATAACGTTTAATTAATTGAGCTTTAGCAATAAAAGCCTCTTCACCATCTTTCAAACTAATGGAATTAACCACACCTTTACCTTGAATGCATTTCAAACCTGCTTCGATCACTTCCCATTTAGATGAATCCACCATAATAGGCACACGTGCAATATCAGGCTCGGTGGCAATAAGATTTAAAAATTTAACCATCGCCGCATTAGAATCCAACATGCCTTCATCCATGTTGATATCGATTATTTGTGCGCCATTGTTTACTTGTTCTTGCGCCACATGTAATGCAGTTTCATAATCTTCTTCTTTGATCAAACGCGCAAATCGCCGTGAGCCAGTAACATTAGTGCGTTCACCAACATTCACAAATAAAGAATTATTATCAATGGTTAATGGTTCTAAACCACTTAAACGACAGGCGCGAGGAATGTCAGGGATTTCACGAGGTTTAACCTTAGCAACAGCGTCAGCAATCGCTTTTATATGTTCAGGTGTCGTGCCACAACAACCACCAATGATATTGACTAATTGATTTTCGGCAAATTCACCTAGCAATTCTGCCATATATTTAGGCGTATCATCATATTCGCCAAAAGCATTGGGCAAGCCTGCATTTGGATGCACACTCACAAATGTATCAGCAATTTTAGCAAGCTCTTCAACATAAGGGCGTAACTCTTTAGCACCTAAAGCGCAATTAAGACCAACACTGATCGGCGCAGTATGACGGATCGAATGCCAAAACGCTGCAGTAGTTTGCCCAGATAACGTGCGTCCGCTAGCATCAGTGATGGTACCAGAGATCATGATGGGCACATCAAGTGCATGTTGTTTTAAATAGCAATCAATGGCGAATAACGCAGCTTTACAATTTAAGGTATCAAAAATCGTTTCCACTAATAATAAATCGACGCCGCCATCGAGTAAGCCACGTACCGATTCAGTATAAGCTGTGACTAATTCATCAAAACTGATATTGCGAAATCCTGGATTATTAACATCTGGTGAAATTGAAGCGGTGCGATTTGTGGGTCCCAACACACCTGCGACAAAGCGCGGTTTTGTAGGCGTCGTTTGGGTGATCTCGATAGCAGCTTGCTTAGCGAGCTGCGCAGCGGCATAGTTTATGGCGTAAGTTTGGTCTTGCAGCTGATAATCTGCTTGGGCGATAGTGGTGGCATTAAAGGTGTTGGTTTCGAGAATGTCAGCGCCAGCGTGCAAATACGCTAAATGAATATTTTTGATGAGATCGGGTTGGGTCAGTACCAGAATATCGTTGTTGCCACGTAAGTCATTGGAATGATTGATAAATTCTTGGCCGCGGAAGTCTTTTTCAGTCAATTGATGATTTTGGATCATCGTACCCATACCGCCATCCAGCAATAAAATCCGCTGCTTGAGTTGCTGCATTAAGCTGGCGGCACAGCTATTTACTTGGGGTTGGTGTTCCACGCTGGCTATTATCCTTTAAAAATCAACCATTGTAGCGGATTTTTAGAGGGATAGCATGAATAAAAAACCCCCAATATAATTGCTTGAATAGACTGTTTATGATATTATTTGACCATAAAATTTGTATAAATCAAAGAAAGAGAATGAATTATGCCTCGAAGTAGAGAAGCTGACTATAGCACACTAGCAGTGCACAAGCCGTGCAGTGAAAATGATAATGACCATAAAAGTGTTGTTAAGAAGGTCAAAAAAAAGCCTCTTAATGATGAAGATTCCTCAGATAAGCATGACAGAATTTGGTTTATAAAAGAAGATGAAGAACCTACGCAAGATAATATAAGTGAGATTAAAGAAGTTATTACTGGTGAACTCATTCGTTTTCTGATACCAACCCATCCTAAATATCGATTAGTTCAAAGTCGGGAAAATCTACAACAATTAGTAGTGGCTTCTCAAGGAGTCGAGGGATTTAAAAATCTGCGCCATGAGGATAGCAAAAAGAAATTTGAAAGCTCTCAATATATTCCTGGTTTAGCAAAAGTCGCATTAATGTGCATACTTTTTATGGCTATAGATCCTAAACCAGATAATCTTGGTTTTGATAATCATGATAATTTAATAAATATTGATCATGACTTAAAGTTTCCAACATTTGGTATTTACGGTCTTGAAGAACTATTGCAAATTACTCAGGATGATATTGAAAAGGCACCATTGATTGATGGTGATAACCACTTTCCAGATATGTGGTTTGATAAAATTATAAAGCATAAAAATCCTGAATTTTGGCAAGAACGTGGAGTTTCCGAAGAAAAAGCAACTTCGATCCTGGGCGAAGCAATACTCGAAGATAATAAATTTAAACAAGAAAAATATTTATTTTTATTGAAGTTATTAATTACTCCAGAAAAGTATTTTGACAATGTTATTGATCGCTGCATCAATAATGATGTTTTTAGTGATCATAAAGAAAAAATTAACACCCTAAAAGTCAAAATAAAACAGTTAGTGTCGAAACGATTGAAAATCATGTTGCGCGAAGCTTTAAAGATTGAAGAATTTCGAGATTTTTTAATCAACGAAGATCACGAAGAGCATATTGCTGCAATCTGGCAAGAAGTAGATGGATTCCATAAAACTAGAACGACCAAAAAAGCACGAAATTTGCCAACAGGTCATAATGAATCTGATTTTAAAGAACATGCACGACGTGAAGTGGCTCAACTTAAACGAGTTATTAAATTTTATTATCAGGACAAAGGAACATTAGATCATGAATTAGCTCATGCAGCTTTGCGTTATGATGTATTTCCTAAAGGTAACGAGCAAGGTAAAATTCATAAAAATTTAAAACACACATCAGGGGAAAATTTAAGTACTAGTGAAAAGAAAGCGTTATTATTAGAAATCAAAGATACTCAACTAGCTAATAAAGCTTTATTGGCCGATGTTAAGCAATTATTGCAAAATGTTGTGAAAAATGTAGGTGATTTAGAAAAAGAAAAAGAATTGGTTGAATTTATCATTAAATATGACATGTTGCCTAAAGGTATTAATAAAGAAGCATTCAAGCAATGTGTAAAGAAACATTATTTTCAAAAGCCTGAAGACATAAAACAATATCTGGAACTTTTAAAAGTTGCTTATACTAACCAGACAGAAAAAACTGTAGTAAGAGAAGTTATTCAAGAGCTTCTTAAAGAAAAGGAAGTAACAGATTCTTGTAGGGGGCTACAAGATATCACTATGTTCATTCATTTTGCTTTCAAGTTTGATGTGTATTCTAGATCTTACAAGAGTATTTTTTATAATTTTGAAAAGTTGCTCCCACCTTTTTTTAAATTACATTGGCATGATTGTTTTGTGCAGCTTACAAAAAACTATCATATTGAAAATAAAGAGCTGTTAAACGAGTTGCGTAAGTTTATTGATGGTGTTCAAAGAGGATATGCATATCGATTAAAATCCTTAAATGGTGATATAGACAGTAAAGATTTAGTTGTCTTAGATGAAGATAGAGAAAGTCTGCTCACAGCTGTTAATCAATCATCAGAACAGCACGAATTAAAACGTAAACGTAATCTAAGAAAGACAGAATATTTCGGGAAGCTATCCACGTTGGTTAATGGCAGTATTTTCGCCAAGCTTGAAAAGAAAGGAGATAAAACTAAAAAAATTATTGATTTAAAGCGTCAAAAATATGTTTTAAAAGCCAAACGTGATGAGAATAATATTCAAATTAAGAAAATTGAAGGTTTCAAAAATGAATTTAAGGAAGATCTTGAAAATTTATTAACAACGATTAATGGTTATATAAAACAATTGATAGCATCTAAAGTTTCTGACTCTTACATTGTTAAATTTGATGAGTATATAAATGTTAAAACGGAGTTGCATTTATTAGCTGATTGTTATGAAGTTACTGATCCTAATACTAAGCCAGTAGAAAAACTTAAACAATACGTACAATTAGCAAAAAAAATTAAAGGAATTTTTGATGATTCTGATAAATATCCATCACCAAGTATGGGTCAAGTCTTTATGCATACTATGACTTCGTGGGTGCGATTCCTAGGGATTCGTCCGCCTTATGCTGACGCAGTGGCAGGTTATAAAATCACAATGAAATGTCGAAGGGGGCTTAATACAACTTTACAGGCTCTTCAACGTAAAAATTATCAAACACAAATTAAAGAATTACAGAAAACAACACCAGAACCTATTAAACATTATAAACAAGCAAAACAGCAAGTAGAAACTAAACTTGGAGAAGTTGTAGAAGAACTTAAAATGTTAGAACAACAAATCCAATCAACATCATCATCAGGAACACCAACACCATCATCATCGTCATCATCGACAGCGCAACAATCAGCAAGCGTCCAACCAAAGTATCGATTACATAGATAGCGTTTGTAATTTACTACTCACTAATAATATATCATCCACTAATAAAGATGCGAATTTAACAAACTCGTCATTGCGAGGAGTGCAGCGACGAAGCAATCCAGTCATTATTTAATAGGTTTACTGGATTGCTTCGTCGCTGCACTCCTCGCAATGACGAGAGAGTATCTTGCAATGACAAGTGAGTATGGATATACATTCAATTTGAATGTATTATAATAATCCTTTAGGATGGCGAGGATAAGTACGACAAGTCCCAACATAAGGCCAAATAATTCATGACAAATCTTACAAACCTTCACGAAACTCAAGATCTGCAATTAGCTATTGAAGGCATGAATTGTGCAAGTTGTATTAAATCAATTGAAAAAGCTTTGTTAGCAACCTCAGGAGTAGAAAGCGCGAGCGTAAATTTCGCTGATAAACGCGCGCAAGTACGCGCCAGTGTTGATCCACAAACCTTAATCAAAGCAGTTGCAGATGCTGGTTATAAAGCCACAGTAATCCATTCTGAAGCGGATCTCGAAGCCGAGCAAGAAGCAGCTGAACGTGCGTATTTACGCAAAATGGTATGGAAAACCATCGCTGCAGCAATTATTGCAATTCCATTATTAGTTTCTGGCATTGTTTATCCTTTCTTGCCACCATTAATAACTCGCATGCAACAATTTATTTGGCTAGGCATTGGGATCATATGTTTATTCACCATGTGGTTTGCTGCCGGGCATATTTTTGCAGGAGCGTGGAAAGCGTTTAAATCACATGCCGCTAATATGGATACCTTAATTGCGATCGGTACCGGTGCTGCTTGGTCGTATTCGATGGTCGTCATAATCTTTTTAAATTATTTACCAGCACAAACTCGCAATCTTTATTTTGATACAGCTTTAACGATCATTACATTAGTCAATCTTGGGGTGGTATTAGAAACTCACGCGCGCGGTAAAACTTCGCAAGCCATTCGGCGCTTGATTGGCTTACAACCAAAAACTGCACGAGTGCTCCGTGGTAATAAAGAAATTGATGTACCCATTGCTGACGTGGTTACCAATGATTTATTACGCATGCGTCCCGGCGAAAAAATTCCTGTCGATGGTGTGATCACCGAAGGTCAATCAACCATTGATGAAGCAATGTTAACGGGCGAACCTATCCCTGTTACTAAAAAAATAGGAGATGAAGTTGTTGCCGGCACATTAAATAAAACTGGCAGCTTTATTTTTCGCGCTACCCATGTTGGTAAAGATACCGCACTAGCCCGTATCGTCAATATGGTTAAACAAGCGCAAAACTCTAAACCCGCTATTGGTCGGTTAGCGGATATTATATCTGCAGTGTTTGTGCCTATTGTATTAATCATTGCGGTGATCACCGCATTAACCTGGTATAACTTTGGGCCGCAACCACATTTAATTTATATGTTAGTTACCGCAATTACAGTGTTAGTGATTGCTTGTCCATGTGCGTTAGGTTTAGGTACGCCGATGGCAGTGATGGTTGGCGTTGGTAAAGCAGCTGAGTTTGGTGTGTTGATCCGCAATGGAGATGCGTTGCAACAAGCAGGACGTTTAACCACAGTAGTATTAGATAAAACCGGTACTATTACCAAAGGTCAACCTAGTGTCACTGAAATCATTCCGACAAGTGACTACAATGAAGCACAATTGTTAACAATCGCTGCTAGTATTGAAACACATTCAGAACATCCGTTAGCTGCAGCAATTGTGCAAGCTACACAAACAAAAAAATTAACATTACAAGCAGTAAATGATTTTATTGCAATTTCAGGCAAAGGTGTTAAAGCTAAACTCAATAATGATGAAATATTATTTGGTAATCGACAATTAATGATCGATCATAATGTTACTATCGACACATTAACTGCCAAAGCCAATGAATTAGCTGACCGCGGACAAACACCAATGTATTTAGCGCAAGCTAACCAGCTGATAGGCATATTAGCAGTTGCTGATCCCATTAAAGCAGATTCAAAAGCCGCAGTATCACGTTTACATAAGTTAGGTTTAAAAGTTGTTATGTTAACAGGTGATAATCGTAAAACCGCTAATGCTGTTGCTAAAGATGTTGGGATCGATGAAGTATTTGCAGAATTATTGCCGCAAGATAAGTTAGCAAAAATTACTTTGTTGCAAGACCGAGGTGAAAAAGTCGGCATGGTGGGTGATGGGATCAATGATGCGCCAGCGTTGGCGAAAGCTAATGTCGGTTTTGCCATTGGTACTGGCACCGATGTGGCGATTGAAAGTGGTGATGTGACTTTAATGCGAGATTCATTACATGGGGTGCCAGATGCCATTGCCAGTTCCCGCGCAACCGTGCGTAATATCAAACAAAATTTATTTTTTGCATTCATTTATAATACTTTAGGCATTCCTATTGCAGCAGGTGTGTTATACCCGTTAATTGGAATTTTATTAAATCCGATCATTGCTGGTGGGGCGATGGCATTATCATCATTAACGATTGTTATGAACGCTAATCGCTTACGTTTTTTTAAACCAGCTAACTGAACAGGATAAAATTATGTTGACCATCATTATTAATGTTATCGGTGCCTTATTGATCTTATTCATCGTCTGGTGGTTTTGGTTAGTGAAGACTGGGCGCCAACAGCGTGCAAAAAAAGGTGAGCTGATCAAAGTGATTGTCGAAGGTGGGGTTTATACACCTGACAGTATTGAAGCTAAGCGCGATCAAGAAATTAACTTACAATTCTTACGCAAAGATAGTAGCCCTTGTGCTGAAGCAGTGATCTTTGCTGATCTAGACATGAGTATCGACTTGCCTATTGATCAGCCTAAACAAATAAAACTTAAAATTGATAAACCGGGTGTGTTCGAATTTACTTGCCCGATGGGCATGTATCGTGGGAAGCTTCTAATTCAGTGAAACGAAATCATCCCGTATAGTAGCTAAATACTAAATATAAAATGTGGTTATCTTGATTGAAATCAAAGGTGGGGACGTATTGATTCATATAGCCTAGTTGAATATGAGTGCGTTTGCTAGCCTGAAAACGGATACCAATAAAAAAACGGTTTTGATTAAAGGCGTTTTGTATTTGTCGATCAGGACGATTCAAATTGAAAAAGACTTCATCCGAAATCACTGGACGTACTGCTAAAAATTTTAGTTTAGGGAAAATCACTTTAACATTTTGACGAAAACGGTAACCATATTGTTTGCTGATATTAAATCGGCGTTGTTCGAGTCGAGAACGTAAAAAAATTCGATAATTATTATGTTCGTAAACATCCCAGATAAATTGTTCGGTGACCCGGTTTTCGTAAACTCGTCCGCTGATGATCGACGGAAAAATAAAATAAGCATAGCTTAGCCACACACTCATGGTTGGATTAAGTTGATAGCCGAGAAATGGTCGAAAAATTACAGCTTCAACCACCGGGCCAATATCACGGATCCGGCCCTGGAATTCAAAAAAATACAGAAAGCGTGAATCTGGCTTGATGGGTCCAGAGATTGCATTTAACGACCAAAACTTTTTCTGATGCTCTATACTGTTGCCATAAGTGGCAAAACTCATCCAAAATAGAACTATGAACAATAAAAATGCTGTGCTAATTCGTTGATTAATCATAAGTTTTGTATATTTTTGCTATCCATCGCTTTCATAATAGGCAGGAACCACTTTATAATGCAAGGCTTGTCCATGATAACGCGATAACAAAGTGAATAGGTAATGTCATGAAAATATATTCTAATGTCTTGGAAATGATAGGCAACACACCAATCGTCGAAATTCATAATGTTGATACTGGTCCCTGTCGTTTGTTCCTTAAGTTGGAAGGGCAAAACCCTGGTGGCTCGGTTAAAGACCGCATTGCTAGAGCGATGGTGGCAGCCGCAGAGAGATCTGGCAAGCTCCAACCGGGTGGCACGATTGTTGAAGCTACTGCTGGTAATACTGGAGTAAGCTTAGCATTAGTGGCAGCACTCAAAGGTTATCGTTTGTTAATTGTCTTGCCTGATAAAATGAGCAAAGAAAAAATTTATCATTTGCAAGCGTTTGGTGCTGATGTAGTCATGACACGATCCGATGTTGCTAAAGGTCATCCGGAATATTATCAAGATTTAGCCGAACGCTTAGTAAGCGAAATGGATAATGCAGTTTATATCAATCAATTTGCCAATGAAGCTAACCCGCAAGCTCATGCAGAATCAACCGGCCCGGAAATTTGGCAACAAATGGGGCATGATGTCGATGCGATCGTGTGTGGGGTTGGCACAGGCGGTACAGTCACCGGTGTGAGTCGTTATTTAAAAACCGTTGCACCTAACGTTGAATACGTCTTAGCTGATCCACAAGGTTCAATATTAGCGGATTATGTTAATAAAGGTGTGCTCAATGAAAAATCGGGCACATGGTTAGTAGAAGGGATTGGCGAAGATTTTATTCCATCAATTTGTGATTTATCTGTCGTTAAAAAAGCGTATACCGTTACTGACAAGCAGTCATTTTTAACTGGGCGTGAATTGTTACGTAAAGAAGGAATTTTTGCTGGTTCTTGTACGGGAACCATTTTGCATGCTGCATTGCAATATTGCCGTGAACAAACGACGGCAAAACGGGTAGTAGCAATTTCCGGTGATAGTGGTTATAAATATTTAACGAAAATGTATAATGACTATTGGATGATGGATCAAGGTTTTCTGCAACGTGAAACCCATGGTGACTTACGCGATATCATTGCACGGTTTTATAGTGAACATGCTGTTGTCAAAGTTGCTCCGAATGAACCTTTAAGCACGGCGCATGCACGCATGAAAATGCATGATATTTCTCAATTGCCAGTGATTGAAGATGATCGCGTCATTGGTATTATTAATGAAAGTGATTTGTTAATGGCAGTGACAGCAGATAAAAAGGCATTTAAAACGCCGGTGCGTGAAGTCATGTCTACCAACTTACATGAAATTGCACATGATGCGAGTGTGAATGAATTAAAAGAAATTTTTAAAGAAAGTCATGTAGCAATGGTCATGCAAGATAAACAATTTTTAGGGTTGATCACACGTTTAGATTTAGTAAATTATTTACGTCGTCAATTAGAATGGTAGTCAATTTACAATAGTTATTTGGAAATATTATGATGAAAAAAAATCATTTAGCAACTCGCGTTATTCATGCTGGGCAACATTTTGATCCTAGCACTGGTGCAGTGATGATGCCGATTTATGCAACTTCAACCTATGCGCAAAGCAGCCCTGGTGTGCATCAGGGTTATGAGTATTCACGCACCCAAAACCCAACGCGCATGGCATATGAGCGTTGTGTTGCTGATTTAGAAAATGGCAAAGTAGGGTTTGCGTTTGCTTCTGGGATGGCGGCGATCGCGACGACATTAGAATTATTGGATACAGGATCACATGTTATTGCAGTGGATGATCTTTATGGTGGTACTTATCGTTTATTTGAACGCGTGCGGCGTCGTACCGCTGGGTTAGATTTTAGTTTTATCGATATGACTGATCCAGATCAACTACAACAAGCGATCCGCCCGCAAACCAAAATGGTATGGATCGAAACTCCAACGAATCCAATGTTGAAATTAGTTGATCTCAAAGCCACGATTGCTATCGCTAAAAAAGCCGGGTTGTTAGTAATTGTGGATAACACCTTTGCAACGCCATGCTTACAACAGCCGTTAGATTTTGGCGCCGACATTGTAGTGCATTCGGTGACAAAATATTTAAATGGTCATTCTGATGTGATTGGAGGCATAGCCGTAGTTGCTGATAATGATGAGCTATGTGAACAAATGGCATTTTTGCATAATTCTATCGGCGGCGTCGCTGGTGCTTTCGATAGCTTTTTAATGTTACGTGGTTTGAAAACTTTAGCTATTCGGATGCAACAACATTGCCGTAACAGTCAGCAGATCGCAGAATGGTTAACATCACAAGCGCAAATTGAACAAGTCATTTATCCCGGATTGAGCACGCATCCACAACATGAATTAGCAAAACAACAAATGCGTGATTTTGGCGGCATGATCAGTTTTTATGTTAAAGGAGGTTTAGCTGAAACGCGCCGAGTGTTAGAGAATATGCAAATCTTTGCTTTAGCTGAAAGTTTAGGGGGCGTGGAAAGTTTAGTAAATCATCCAGCAATTATGACGCATGCTTCGGTGCCAGCAGACAGACGTGCTCAGTTGGGCATTAGTGATAACTTAATAAGATTATCAGTTGGGATTGAAGATCCCGATGATTTAATCGCCGATCTAGATCAAGCGTTACAAGCGATTTAGTAAATGTTGTCATTGCGAGAAGCGAAGCGACGAAGCAATCCAGAAAAACCTTAACATAAATTCCTGGATTGCTTCGTCCCCTTCGGGTCCTCGCAATGACGTGGATATGAGTATTTAGTAATGAGAATTCCGCGGCTTTATCATCCTCACACACTACAAGTTAATACCATTTATGAACTTGATAAAGCCACGGTAACTCGTCTATCAAGAGTATTACGCATAGCCATTAATGCTGAAGTTATTTTATTTAATGGTCAAGGCGGAGAATATCAAGCGCAGATCACTAAAATCGAAAAACATAAAATCCAAGTTAAAGTTAAGCAATATCGTTTATGTGAAATTGAATCACCATTAGCTATTCATCTTGGTCAAGTCATTGCACGTAGCAGCAAAATGGATTTCATTATACAAAAAGCAGTAGAGCTAGGTGTTAGTGCAATTACCCCATTATTTAGCGAACGTTGCGGAGTAAAACTGGATGCAAAACGTCGCCAAAATCGAATGCAACATTGGCAAGGGATCATTATAAGTGCGTGCGAGCAGTGTGGCCGCGATCGTTTACCAACATTAAATGAACCACAGATATTAGCAGATTGGATTGCTGAATATCATCACAATGGCGTGTTGCTCGATCCATTAGCCAAAGAGAATTTACATACTATTTCTAAACTTGTTGCCGATGATACGGATAAGCAAATGAAGGTAAACGTGTTGATTGGCCCTGAAGGTGGGTTAACAGCAGCTGAAATCGCGCAAGCTCAACAAGTAGGATTTCATGGCGTTAATCTTGGCCCACGGATCTTACGCACCGAAACCGCTGGTTTGACCGTTATTAGCATTTTGCAGCATCGCTGGGGTGATCTATGAAATTTCCTTATTTATCAATAATTTAACCTTTTGGCCCAGGTTTTTTTGACACAAATTCAACCATTTAGTAATATGCTGACCGAGTCCAAATTACTATATTTAGATTTGAGTAGGTAGGTGGAAATAGTTATGCCAAGAATGCAAATGCCCGTTTTGACGAGCAGATATTCTAATTCTCAGAACCGCCTAGCAATTCTACCTGTTGAGTTATTGTGGCAAATATTTTTGGAACTTTCGCTTACTGACTTGTATAGTTTAAGCAAGCAAAATAAGAACTTTCGCAATATCATTAATGATAATTTTTTTTTCAAGCGCTATTATTACCAACATATTTTCCCACATACTGGCATACCATGTCCCGAGATAACCGACGAAAAAGGTTTTTTCTATAATTTCTCCAATGTTGTCAATATCAAAGGTAAAAATGGCCTTACCCAGTTTCAACTTGTTTGCCAAAATGGAAATGTAGCTGCTATAGATTCATTTAAATATGGTGCGCGAGTTAATCCTCCTGATTATTATTCACCACAACCTCTGCATTTTGCAGTTTTGAGTGGTAATCCAGATGCAGTAAAATTACTTTTGCAACAAGGCGCGAAAGCTAATCGTCAAGATAATACTTTTAGAACGGCTTTTCAGAGATTAGATCAGTTGAAATGTCGACGTTCTCAAAAGAAAGCAATCTATATAAATTTATTATCGTTTGCAACGGAAGATGTTCCAATTCCAGCGGTACGATCAGCACTTATAACGCGACAACAAAGACAAGAATGTAAAAATAGACATAATTTACATCTTGCATTGAATAATTTAACCCAGTTTTTAACTAAATGCTTAAATGGCAAAGCAGATAAAACTATTTATGAGTATTTTAATGATACACCCTCAAATGAGTTCGGCACATTGAGATATGATAATATTGAAGCTCAAGTAATTAATGATTATTTGCAAGCAGCAGTAAGTAATAATAATAAAGATATGCGATTGCTTGTAACATGGATGCTGCTTGCACATCTTAAGAGCAAGAGTCAGAAAAATACAATAGCTTCTTTAATAACAAGAGACAAGCATAAAGTCTTGCGTCAAAGAATTGAAAATGGATTAAAGAATAAATTAGCAAGTGGTAGAATGACGGGTGTGCTAGGCTATAAAACTTTTAAATCTTGGCGTAGACAAGGTTCACTTTCTTTTAACGAGCTTAAATTAAGAATAAACAGAATCCAACGTTTTCATAAACCTTTAACACCAGTAGACAATAATAATCCAAGCATAAATCCATCATTGCTAAGAAAATTAACATATGGAGGTTTACAAGACTTAGTAGAAGATTTTGTAGTTGGAAGACAACTAGATGATAAACAAGTTAAAGCTGTTAAATCAGCGCAAACCAAGATCATGCAAGAGATGCATAAAAACAAAAAGGAACTATACAAAGAGTCTGCAACATATGCAGTACTAGCAGTAACAATTTTATTACCAGTTTTCCCAATCGCTGCTTACTATGCAATACGTAAATTTGTAGAAGCACGCCGTATAAACGTTAATAAGTTGGTGCTTGGAGACACAGTGAAATTGCCATATGAAGCGAGATCTTATGAAACTAATTTTCGTCGTCATACTGCTAAAAAGTCAAAAAAACCTGTCATACATGAAAAACGAAGTACAGTAAATCAAACAATTAGAACTACTTTACCCAAAGTCTATACTAAGGAGCCTCAAACCAAATGGACAAGCATTCATGATAATACAGGTTCATACAACAGAGTGCTTGGAAATCGATACTGTTTATACGGTAGCAGAGAACAAATAAATAGATATAAGCGTAAACGTAAAGAATCAAGTTCTTCTTCCGATGCCAATACGAATCTCGCTCGTGCGGATACTTCCTCGTTACTTTTAAGATAGGCTGTTAGCTAAAAATTCAAAGAGCCTTATACAACAACATATGATTATCAGCATTAAAACCAGTGATCTGATGATTATAGAATGAGTCGTTATTGAAAAAATCTGTAGTAACTACATTTTTAATATAAAAATCCAAATAGCCATAATGGGATCTTATTTCTAATTCCCGTTTCGATATCGTCATTTGCTAGATAAGCATTTTTTATATTGTTTATTTGGGTATTTTTCTTATTACGTCCGCCAATCTCAAAAGTATATTTACCATCAATAATAAAATCGCCGTTAGCGGCTAAATCAATTTGATAAGATAAAGTCAACATATTTAAGAAAAACGTTTCTCGTAAATTACCTTTATTACCGTTGCCAGTAGATAATGCTTGAATTTGATTTGGGTTGTTTAAATATATTTTTTCTGAGGTGATATTATTACGCATATTGCTAGAGTATTTGTTTATAATCTGAATTAAACAAGCGTCCTCAAGATATTTACAGTAGGATTTAAGTGTTCGAGGATCGGCAACATTGACAATTTCTTTTATTTTATTCCAATTTGGTATAAAAGGTACTGATCCAGCAATAAAGCTGAGTAATTGAATAATTTTTTTAATGCTATGCCCAGTTAGTTGTGGGTAAATTGTTGCGAGATCGGATTCGATAGTAACATGAATATTTTGTTCCAAGGTCAACCAAAATGAATTGACATCATTGATTTCAAAAAAATAAGGATAAAATCCATAATTAAAGTAATTACGGAAAAGAGGGATCACATTTAATTTTTTATCAGCTAGTTGTGAGATGATCGCGTTAGCTATTTTTTCATGATTATTAATGATGTCATTCAAAGAATAATGTGCTAACGATAAATCGCATTTCAATTCTAAAAATTCACGAAAAGATAACCCAGATAAATGATAAACAAGAGCGCGCCTGCTCAGGTCATGAGTGCCTTTATGCACTTCTAGAGCTGAGCTACCCGAAGCTAAAATATTCAATTTTGGAAAAGTATCATAAATACTTTTTAATTCTTGTGACCAATTCGAATATTTATGGATCTCATCGAATACGATATATTCACCACCGAGTATTTGAAACTGCTCAGCAATATCATAAAGTGAAGCATCTCTAAGAAGAAAGTGATCAGTTTGAATATACAAAATTCGCGGATCTAATACGTCACCATCACTTTGCTTAAGAAGGTATTGAATAAGTGTTGTGGTTTTCCCAATTCCTCGCTGACCCAGTAAAAGCAAACAACGATGTTTCTTAAAATCTGAAGTTAAAAAATATCGTTGATAGGGTCGGTTTTTAATCGTCAAAAAATGTTGGCTTAGCTTGATAATGTCATCAATCATTATGCGATACCTTAAATAAATTGATCTTTATATTATGATCTGCATTACAAATATTATAGCATATAATTAGGAATGCATTACATTTTGTTGTGCTCTCAGCCACCTGATTGGCGCAAATCAAATCCTTAAGCCATTGAAAATAAAAGAAAAAAACAATTCAACCTAGATAATTTGAACTTCTATCATTTTCCCTGCTCAAAACCTCTATACGGAAAACTCAGCGGAGTTTTGTTATGGACATATGGGGGAAATAGATATGAAGACATTACGCAATTATGCCATAGCCGCGACTGCGGCAATCGCTTTAGGCGTGAGTGTAGCTGTGCCGACAACGGCATTAGCCAACACTACTGCAACTCAGGCAAGCAATGGTAATAATGGTAAAAATATTGTCTTAGCAGCTGCGAGACGTGATGGCAGTTACTATAGAAATACCCGTGCTTATCGGGATCGTTATTATTCACGCACCCGTTATTCGCGCCATTATTATCAGAAAAAGCGACATTATAAGCGCTTTAAACGTAGTCAGCAGCACCGTACATATCGTCGCTCTTATCGACGATCGAGTTATAGCTTCCCAAAGCAACGCCAAGCGACCGGTAATCGAGTATTTATTTTTGATCCACGTCGCTTGCAATGGGCCGCTTATGATCCAGCAGGGCGCTTAGTAAAAACTGGACGAGCTTCAGGTGGTAAGCATTATTGCCCAGATGTGCGTCGTGCGTGTCGTACCCCACGTGGTCAATTTGCAGTATATTCGAAAGGCAGCCCCGGTTGTCGTTCGAGCAAATATCCACTAGGTCGTGGGGGCGCACCAATGCCATATTGCATGTTCTTTCATGGAGGTTATGCCATTCATGGGGGCCATGTACCAGGCTATAATGCAAGCCACGGTTGTATCCGCGTGCAACGTGGTGCTGCCCGGTGGCTTTCAAAGAGTTTCATTCGCCACGGCACGACAGTGATCGTACGCAACTATTAGTAAAATTTTGGCAACAGTGTTTTTCCAGGGTGAGTATTAAATGCTCACCCTTTTTTGTATTGCACCATACTGGCATAAACATTATACTACGCCCCAATTATTTCGAATTATTTAAAGAGGCAAAAATTGGCTATAAATCGCCCTTATTATCAGCCAATCATAGCTGCTCGTCGAGCAGCTTATTTATATGTGCTGCTGCAAATTAGCATCGCGATGATCAGTATGCTGTTTGCTTATGAGGTAGCTGGCAGTGTTGCCGCTTATTCTGCCTTCCTAGGTGGTGCTATTGTGTTAGCCCCCAATTTGTATTTAATTTATAAAGCATTAACGTTACGCACAGGCTGCACGCCAAAAGCTTATTTTGGATGGTTTATTCAAGGTGAAGTTGGCAAGCTTGGTTTGACTACTTTATTGCTTGCGATAGTATTGTATTTCATTAAATTAAATCTAACCGCATTTCTATTAACATTTGTCATTGTGCAGTTTATGGTTATGGTTTTACCCTTAATCATACGCGCCTTTACAATGAGGGCGTCAACATGAGTGACGCAGCCAAGTTAACCTCGACACAATACATCGAGCACCACCTACAGCATCTAACGCTTAATTTACATAATTTTGCGTTTGCCACTAAAAATGCCACAGGCTTTTGGGTGTTAAATGTAGATACGTTAGTCGTATCTTCTCTTATTGGCATTATTTTTATTGCAGGGTTTTATGTGGCAGCGAGAAAAGCTACCGCGAGTGTGCCTGGGCCATGGCAAAACTTCGTTGAAATGTTGGTGGAATTTATAGATAACCAAGTTAAAGATACTTTTCATGGCCGATCACAATTAATTGGACCGTTAGCATTGACCATTTTTGTGTGGGTATTTTTAATGAATTTTATGGATTTAGTGCCCGTAGATTTATTCCCACGCTTGGTTGAGCTTTCGGGTATACCGTATGCGCGCTTTGTGCCGACTGCTGATCCTAACGTAACATTTGCTTTATCACTTTCAGTATTTATTTTAGTGATGTTTTTTAGTATTAAAGTGAAAGGGCTTGGTGGTTTTGGTAAAGAATTGCTAACCACGCCATTTAGAACCAAGAATATATTAGTTAAACTCATTTTAATGCCGTTTAATTTTTTATTTAATTTGGTCGAACATTTGGCGCGGCCAATATCATTATCCTTGCGGCTTTTCGGTAACTTATTTGCTGGCGAATTAATTTTTATTTTAATTGCTATTTTGCCGTGGATGGTGCAATGGATCTGTGGTGGCGCTTGGGCATTGTTTCATATTCTCATTATTACATTGCAAGCGTTTATTTTTATGATGTTAACCATCGTCTATTTAGCATTAGCGGTAGAAGAACATTAATTTTTTTTAAACTATAACCGGGGAGAAGACATGGAAAATCTTGTGGCTAATATTCAAGGGATGACAGCAATTGCTGTTGGTCTGTTGATTGGTTTAGGTGCATTGGGCACCGCGATTGGCTTTGGTATATTGGGTGGTAAATTTCTCGAAGGTGCTGCGCGCCAACCAGAAATGATCCCAACGTTGCGTATTTGGTTATTTGTGGTTGCCGGTTTGCTTGATGCGGTCACCATGATTGGGGTAGCTATTGCATTAATCATCACCTTTGCTAATCCCTTCCTTACCAACGCACTAACCTATGTTAAGTAAGGAATTCACTAAGGTGACTATGCAACAAAGCCGCGGACCAAAAGACGAAGTTATTAAGGAGATTTTTTAGGTGAACCTAAACGCAACCTTATTAGGGCAAATGATCACGTTTACCGTATTCGTTTGGGTAACGATGAAATACGTTTGGCCGTTTATCGTCAAAGCATTGCAAGAACGACAGCAGAAAATCGCTGATGGTTTAGCTGCAGCTGAACGTGCCGAGCGTGATTTAGAATTGGCACAGCATCGCATTGCTCAGCAATTGCGTGATGCTAAAGTGCAAGCAGCGCAAATTATCGAACAAGCGAAAAAGCGTTCGGGCTTGTTAGTTGAAGAAGCTAAACACCGTGCCCAAGAAGAAGGTGATCGTTTAGTGGCGATGGCACATGCTGAAATTCAGCAAGAGCAGCAACGTTCTCGCTTAGAATTACGCAAAGAGACGGTGAATCTAGCCATTGCTGGCGCAGAAAAAATCCTCGAACAAAATATTGATGATAAAGCTCATGCCAATATGTTTGACAAACTAATTGCTGAGTTAGAGGAATAAGCGATGGAACGAGCAACACTAGCGCGACCTTATGCTAAAGCCATTTTTGAATTAGCATTGCAGCAAGATGCTTTGCAAGCATGGTCAGACATACTGAAGTTAGTTGCTATGGTTGTTAAAAATCCGCAAATGCAGAATTTGCTGGATCATCCGAAGGTGAGTAATGCTGATAAGGTGACGTTGATCAGTGATATTTGCAGCGACATAATGACGCCGTTAGGTAAAAATTTATTAGCGGTGTTAGCGGATTATAATCGGTTAGCATTATTGCCAGAGATTGCTAGGCAATATTCGAAATTGCGCCGTGATCATGAAAATATGTTGCGCGTAGAAGTGTTTTCTTCAGCGCCGTTAAGTAAGCAGCAGCAAGAATTGCTAGCAAAAGTGTTAGCAAAACGTTTGCAACGTGAAATTATAATCAGTTGTAAAGTAAAACCTGAATTGATTGGTGGCATGATCATTCGTGCTGATGATTTAGATTTAGTGATTGATGCTTCAGTTAAAGGAAAATTAGCACGTTTACATCAAGCGATGTTAGCGTAATTGTTAAATAGTGAGAAAAGTTATGGCTATGCAATTGAATCCAGCAGAAATTAGTGAACTCATTCGTGAGCGAATAGAAAAATTTAGTGTAGTTAGTGAAGCGCGTAATGAAGGTACCATTGTTAGTTTGCAAGATGGGATCGTGCGTATTCACGGTTTAGCAGATGCTATGCAAAACGAAATGCTAGAATTTTCCGGCAATGTGTATGGAGTAGTGATCAACTTAGAGCGTGATTCAGTAATTGCGGTGGTGCTAGGTGACTACGAACAATTAACGGAAGGCCAAACAGTTAAATGTACGGGTAAAATGTTACAAGTGCCAGTAGGTGAAGGCTTATTAGGGCGTGTGGTAGATGCGTTAGGTAATCCTATTGATGGCAAAGGCCCGATTGATACCACAACAACATCACCGATTGAAAAAATTGCGCCGGGGGTGATCACTCGTCAATCTGTCGGCCAACCATTACAAAGTGGGCTTAAATCGATTGATGCAATGATCCCAGTGGGACGTGGGCAACGCGAATTAATTATTGGCGACAGGCAAACGGGTAAAACAGCAGTTGCTATTGATACCATTATCAATCAACGTAATTATGATGTGAAATGTATTTATGTCGCTATTGGCCAAAAGGCATCTTCGGTAGCGGCTGTAGTCCACAAATTAGAAGAACATGATGCACTAAAACATACGATCGTCGTTGTTGCTGGGGCAGCTGATCCTGCTGCTATGCAATATATTGCGCCGTATTCAGGTTGCGCTATGGGTGAATATTTTCGTGATAAAGGTGAAGATGCATTAATTGTTTATGATGATTTAACCAAACAAGCCTGGGCATATCGTCAAATTTCATTACTAGCACGGCGGCCGCCTGGGCGAGAAGCGTATCCAGGTGATGTATTTTATTTACATTCACGTTTGTTAGAGCGTGCAGCGCGAGTGAACGAAGAATACGTGAGTAAAATGACTAATGGTAAAGTAACTGGCAAAACCGGTTCATTAACGGCGTTACCAATTATTGAAACCCAAGCAGGTGACGTTTCTGCGTTTGTGCCAACCAATGTGATCTCAATCACTGATGGGCAAATTTATTTAGAAACAGATTTGTTTAATGCGGGTATTCGCCCAGCAGTGAATGCAGGTTTATCAGTGTCACGGGTTGGAGGCGCAGCGCAAACCAAGATCATTAAAAAATTAGTCGGTGGCATTCGGATTGCGTTAGCACAATATCGAGAATTAGCTGCATTCGCACAATTTGCTTCAGATTTAGATGAAGCGACACGCAAACAATTAGAGCGCGGCAAGCGTGTTACAGAAGTTATGAAACAAAAACAATATCAACCCTTATCGGTAGCAGAAATGGCGATTAGCTTATTTGCCGCCGAAAAAGGTTTTCTAGATGATGTCGATATCAAACGGATTACTGAATTCGAGCAAGAGTTACATGCCTTTTGTCATTCGCATTATGGCGAGTTTATTAAAAATATTAATGCGACGGGCGATTACAATGAAGAAATTAATAGTCAATTAAAAAGATTGCTCGAAGATTTTAAAACCAATCAATGGCAAAACTTAGTGGAGAAAGCTTAAATGTATTGTCATTACAAAAATTTGCAAAAGGCAGAACAATCTCTCATCGTCATTGCGAGGAGTGTAACGACGAAGCAATCCAGTAATTTTAATAAGAATTCTCTGGATTGCTTCGTCCCCTTCGGGTCCTCGCAATGACGGCAAGATGACTAATGAGTAAAATTAGGTACTTATAATGGCTTATGTAAAAGAAATTCGTACTAAAATCAATTCTATCAAAAAGATGCAGAAAATGACTAGCGCGATGGAAATGGTGGCGGCGAGTAAAATGCGTAAAACTCAAGATCGAATGTATTTATCGCGACCGTATGCCGATAAAATTTATGACATGATCGGTCATGTAGCACGCGGTCATCTTGAATACCATCATCCATTTTTGCAACAGCGCGAAGTTAAGCGCGTTGGCTATATTATTGTAAGCACGGATCGTGGGTTGTGCGGTGGCCTAAACAACAATTTATTTCGTGCAGTGATCAGTGAAATAAAACAATGGGATGAGCGTGATATTGGCGTAGAACTTTGTACTATAGGTGTTAAAGCCGAACATTTTTTTCAACGTATTGGTGGCAATATTGTCGCTAGCGCGGATCACCTTGGTGATGCTCCGGAAGTCGCTAAATTGGTCGGTATAGTTAAAGTAATGCTCGATAAATTTTCTGCTGGCGAATTGGATAAACTGTACATTGCACATAATCGGTTTGTGAGCACCATGTCACAAAAACCAGTGATTAAACAATTATTACCGCTGCCACCAGCCACTGAAAAAAAACTCGAATATCATTGGGATTATATTTACGAACCTGAAGCTAAACAATTATTAGATCTATTATTAACGCGCTATATAGAATCGCAAGTATATCAAGCGGTAGTGGAAAATATTGCCTGCGAACAAGCCGCTAAAATGATTGCGATGCGTAATGCATCTGATAATGCAGGTGAATTAATTGATGATCTACAACTTGCCTATAATAAAGCACGGCAAGCAACGATCACCAAAGAGTTAGCAGAAATTGTCTCCGGCGCAGCCGCAGTTTGATTTAAAGTAAGGTAAAATGAAGAGGAAAACTCATGAGTAAAGGTCATATAGCTCAAGTCATCGGCGCGGTGGTCGATGTGCAATTTCCGTTGGACAGTGTTCCTAAAGTGTATGATGCTTTAGTTGTTGAAGATCATGATTTAGTGTTAGAAGTACAGCAACAAATGGGCGATGGGATTGTACGCACCATTGCTATGGGCAGTAGCGAAGGTTTAAAACGCGAATTAAGTGTTGCTAACACTGGTGAAGCGATCAAAGTGCCAGTGGGTAAAGCAACGTTAGGGCGGATCATGGATGTTTTGGGCCGACCAATTGATGAATGTGGCGAAATTGCTACTGAAGAACGTTGGCCGATCCATCGCGCGGCGCCAACGTATGAAGAACAAGCACCCACGGCAGAATTATTAGAAACTGGAATTAAAGTCATTGATTTACTTTGCCCATTTGCTAAAGGTGGTAAAGTTGGTTTATTCGGTGGTGCTGGCGTCGGTAAAACCGTTAACATGATGGAATTAATTCGTAACATTGCAGTTGAACACAGTGGTTATTCCGTGTTCGCCGGCGTTGGTGAACGTACCCGTGAAGGTAACGATTTCTATAATGAAATGCAGGAATCAAAAGTTATCGATAAAGTGTCGTTGGTTTACGGTCAAATGAATGAACCACCAGGCAACCGTTTGCGTGTTGGTTTAACGGGCTTAACCATGGCAGAAAAATTCCGTGATGAAGGCCGCGATGTTTTATTATTTATTGATAATATTTATCGTTATACTTTAGCAGGAACTGAAGTATCAGCATTGTTAGGGCGTATGCCATCGGCAGTAGGTTATCAGCCGACTTTGGCGGAAGAAATGGGTAGTTTACAAGAACGGATCACTTCAACCAAAAAAGGATCGATCACTTCGGTGCAAGCAGTCTATGTGCCAGCCGATGATTTAACCGATCCATCACCGGCAACAACCTTTGCGCATTTAGATGCAACCGTAGTGTTGTCACGCCAAATTGCTGAATTAGGTATTTATCCTGCAATTGATCCACTCGATTCAACCTCGCGTCAATTAGATCCTTTAGTGGTTGGTCAAGAACATTATGATCTTGCACGAGCAGTGCAGGGTGTATTGCAGCGTTATAAAGAATTAAAAGATATCATCGCTATTTTAGGGATGGATGAATTATCCGAAGAAGATAAACTATCCGTAATGCGCGCGCGCAAAATTCAACGTTTCTTATCACAACCGTTTTTCGTTGCTGAAGTGTTTACCGGATCACCGGGAACATATGTGCCATTGCAAGAAACTATTCGAGGTTTTAAAGCGATTGTTGATGGTGAATATGATCATTTACCAGAACAAGCATTTTATATGGTTGGCACGATTGACGAAGTTGAAACTCGAGCGAAGCAACTATAAGAGAAGCAGTTTTTTTATGGCAATTACTATTCATCTAGACATTGTAAGTGCGCAAGCCTCGATTTATTCAGGCAGCGTTAATGAAGTTTATGCCACCGCGAGTGAAGGTGAAGTTGGCTTGCTGCATGGGCATGCTCAATTACTCACAACCTTAAAACCAGGCAATGTGCGTGCGGTACTACCCAATGGCGAACAAGAAGTTTTTTATATTTCTGGTGGCATTCTCGAAGTGCAGCCTGAAGTTATCACCATTTTAGCTGACACAGCGGTGCGCGCTGAAGATTTAGATGAAGCCGAAGCATTAGAAGCAAAACGCCGCGCTGAGCAAGCCATTAAAGAAAAAACCAGCAAGATTGAATACACTAAAGCTATTTCTGCACTCGCTGAAGCTGCTGCACAACTTGAAGCAATCCGTAAATTGCGTAAGAAAATTGCTACTTAATTTTTATTATGTCATATTGTTGTTACACGTAACATAAGGATATGCATGGTACTAGTAACGATTTAAATCAGTATCGTAGCGTATTTTCAACAATTCAGGAATCAAATACCGGCCATTTTTATGTGAAATCTCATAAATACCGGCCAAAATTCAATGAATACCGGCCATTTTCTGCTTTTATCGGCCACTATTGGTTGAAATTGCTTTTTCACATAAATTGTGATATAAATGTACACAGAAACAGAAGAGCTGCAGAAGGAAATATCTTATGGCAAGTCATGCGAAGCGAAGCAAGGGAGCGCCGCCTCAGCCTAAACGGTCGCCAGAGAAAAAAACTAAAAATTCATTTTTTGCCTTATCATTTGATCTAGAAACAACTGAAAAACATCAATCGAAAAAAAAAGGAAAGGTAAGTTTGTCTAAAAAGATAGTTAAGGCTAAACCATCTAAGCCAACATTAAGCCCAAAATCTAGAGCAACACGAAAAAACCAGCCAGGTGAGCCAATTTTTTCACTAGCGAAATTTATACCTGACAATTCAAGTTTAGGCAAGAAGCAGGAGAAAAAACCTAGTGCAACTAACAAACTCCAAGGTCATTTTAAATATATCGCTTATGTAAGATGTGATCCTGATATTCAAAATGGAACACCACAGCCACCTAAAAAAAAGACCGTTAAGAAAATTCACAAAGATCCACAATTAGCGATACGATCTTGGCTTTATGGTGAGAAAAGTAGTAGTGATGCTAAAGTTAGTAAAAGTTGTGAATCCTCTACTAATAGCGCAGAACCTTTAAGAGATTTTGCCCGGCAGTTTGTTGCTAGCAAATAATTAATTAACGCGAATGATAGTAAGAAGAACTGGAGTTTGTTTGAGATGATTCTTCTTCCTCATCATCATAGCTATAGTCTTGCGTTCTTTCTCCAATATTTAAACCTAATTCTTGATTGCACGTAGCTTTTGCTTCTTCAAACTTATTTGAAATTGCTTTTATTTTTGTATACCAATCTTTTGCAAGAGCATTTAATTTCTGCATTTGGAACATAACAAACGCGTAAAATACTCGGTGATCGTCGCCTTCAAATTGATTTAAGCATGTGACTAAATTATCTAATAAATGATGATAATAAAGTTGCTGGTCAATCCTCGTGGTGATCTCATCATGAAATTGATTAAGCGTCGCTTCTAAAACTTTAAATTTTGTTTGAAGCTTGATTATTAAAGCTTGTATGGCTTCATCATTACCCGGAGTTTTTTGTAAGGTTTTTATGTCCGAACCAATACTTTGTATAGATTCTTGAGTATTTGAAGAAGTTGATGCGCCGGAGGTATTTCCTACTAAAATGGAAGTATAGTCATTTAAAATATAAGTGTCATATTGTTTTTGTAAACTTTCTATAAATCGCTCTCGTGTTTCGCAATATTCTACATATTTACAATGAAATTTTTCAAATAGTTTGGTTTTTTCCTCTTGTTTTTGTTTTTGTTTGCGTTTTTTTGTTGGTATTTGCTGAAACTTTTGATGTAACAATAAAAACATTGTCTTCATTGCTCGCATTTCACTAATAACATTAATCAATAATTCTCTTTCTCGGACAAATTCCCGAATGTTACCAATTATCAATTGTGGAAGTGTTGTTTCAGCAAGGAGCTCACGAATAGCTTCTGGTTTAGTTTCTCGCCAGGTTGTATTAAAATGATTTCCCGGATAAGTAGGACCAATATAATTGGTCATATTTGGTATTGGTTTATGCTCGGATGTCAACAGTAACTGCGCTATATCATCGAATAATTTCTTATCGGAATAATTGGATTGGCTAGCTATGGCCTTAGCTTCGCGTAATAATAAATTTCTCGTTTCTCGATCCAATGCTTCTTGTTCTTCATGCGTTAACCCTACCGTGTCTATTCTTTTCCATCTTGTAGTTTTTTTCTCGCCTTTACCTTCTGTTTTTTCTTTGCCAATCTTGTTTTCGTCTATTTTCCATTTTGATGCTCGAGATTTTCCTTTTTTCTTACCTTTGCTTTTTTTCTTGATGTTATCGCTGCGTTTATTTTTTCTCTTGCCTTTACCTTTCTTCTTCGTTCTGTTGGTGCCTTCATATTTTTCTTTCCCTTTACTTTTTCTTTTCGTTTCTTTTTCTTCTTCTTCTTCTTCTTCTTCAAGATCACCAATGTCTAATTGACTACGGTTTTTTGCGAGAACTTTCCGTTCTTTTTTATTCATTAAGTTATTACTAGTAAGTAAATCAGCTAATTGAAACCACAAAGGTATTAATTGATGTGATCTTTCATGAGTCTTCGAAAACTGTTGAAAGAAAGTATTTGTTTGTTCAAAACAATCCCAACTTAATGTTATAGCTTCTTCCGTAGAAAAGTGATCAGAGGATTTTTCTGTTGCTGGCAGGCAATAACTTTTTAATAGAATATGTAAATTTTTAATCAAGGGTGAGCGATAATTTCGAAGGCGGTAAATTAAATTATATAGCGTCCATTGATAATAACGTTTTTTTGTAATTATACCTTTGCGGATTTTAGCAATTTGAGAAGGAAGAGGCTTTCTTCGAAGGAGTGTGTTTTTAAATTTTTTGGAGGATTGCTTAAGTCGATTTTCATACAATCCTCTTATAGTCAATATCTCCTCAATTTCAGTGAGAAGAGATTTTTTTTCAATTGGATTTAATCCGATAAAAGGATCAAATGGCGCCTCCCTAGAACCATGGTCGGAATCACTGATCTCACCCTCATCAGATTCAGCTTCATCAGATTCAGTTTCAAAAGATAGTCGTGAATTACTAGAATCAGCTTTCATAAACGCAAAACTCTTTTTATGACTCAATTCAATATATTACATGGATTTTCTTAACGAATTATTAACAAATAAGCCAAAATCGAGAATTTTTTCAGCTTTTGAAAGCTAAGGTCTAATAAAGTAAAACTATAGAAAGACGCTATATTTATAGGGTATTGATATGTAAAAGCAGAAATAGTCAGTGGGTTAACGCCAATTTTCAATATTTAGTTCATCTATACGTCTAAATTCTTTTTCATTTGAAGTGACTATTATTAGATTGTTATTAGCGGCAGTTCCGGCGATTAAAACATCATAACTACCAATTGGAGTAGCGGATTTTCGCAATCTAGCTCTAAATTGAGCTGCAAGTTTAGCATCTGTTTCAGTGAAAGATAAAATGTTAATGTAGCTGCAAATATCTATTAATATCCCATCAATCTTTTTAATGAATTCACATTTTTCTAATTCCTCTTTTTGCCGTATAATCGCTTCTTTTAAAAGCCTAAAAATAAGGAATAATGATGCCGATCAGTGTTGTCATTTTGGCTGCCGGACACGGTAAGCGGATGAATTCACAATTTCCCAAGGTACTGCATCGCTTAGCGGGCAAGCCGCTGCTTGAGCATATTGTCAATACTGCGCAACAACTTGATTGTAAAGATATTTTTGTCGTAGTTGGACATGAAAGTAGGCGTATTCAACAAGAATTAGCGCATTTGCCGGTGCAATGGGTGGAGCAGCAAAAGCGTCTCGGCACGGGTCATGCAGTGTTACAAGTATTGCCACAAATTGACCCATCAGATCAAGTATTGACGTTAGTAGGTGATATTCCGTTAGTGACCTTGGCCACTCTGCAACGGCTGGTGGCTAAAACCAACCACGGCGGGGTTGGCTTAGTCACTGCTAAATTAGCCGATCCAAGCGGGCTAGGGCGCATTATTCGTGATGATGATAATGACATTATTGCGATTGTCGAAGACCGTGACACCAGCGTCGAGCAGCGCCAAATCAAGGAAATCAATACGGGGATCATCACCGCCCCGGCCAAATTGTTAAATCAATGGTTGCCGGCGATATCGAATCATAATTCTCAAGGCGAATATTATTTAACAGACATTATCAGTGCCGCTGTCACTCAAAATGAGCCGATCCACGGCGTGATTGCGGATCATCAGTATGAAGCCATGGGAGTCAACGATCGTTGCCAGTTAGCCAAATTAGAGCGAATTTATCAATACCATCTTGCGCAAGAGTGGATGCGCCGTGGGGTTACTATCATTGACCCATCGCGCCTCGATATTCGTGGTGAAGTTGAGATTGGCATCGATACGATTATTGATATTAATGTGGTATTAGAAGGTAATGTTAAGATCGGTAAAAATTGCCAAATTGGTCCGAACTGTTTATTGCGCAATGTTACGTTAGCTGATGATGTAACAGTAAATGCTAATAGTGTATTGGAAGCTTCAACGGTCGCCAACAATTGTATCGTTGGGCCTTTTGCACGGCTTCGCCCTGGCACTGAATTAGCAAACGATGTTCACATCGGTAACTTTGTTGAAGTTAAAAAATCAATTGTGGCTGAACACAGTAAAATAAATCATTTAAGTTATGTCGGCGACACCGATGTGGGTAAATCAGTGAATATCGGTGCTGGTACGATCACCTGTAATTATGATGGATTTAATAAATACCGTACCCAAGTTGGTGATCATGCGTTTATAGGTTCTGGGGCACAATTGGTTGCTCCGGTAAATATCGGAGCGTGGGCAACGATCGGAGCTGGTTCAACGATCACAGAAAATGCCCCGGAAAATACTTTAACGTTAGGTCGCGCACGGCAATGCTCGATTACTGATTGGAAACGTCCCGATCAACGCGATAGCAACAAGGAGTAATACTTCATGTGTGGAATAGTTGGCGCTGTTGCGCAACGTGATGTTCTCGATATTTTGTTAGCAGGTTTAAAACGGCTTGAATATCGCGGTTATGATTCTGCTGGGGTTGCTATAATTGATCCCGATCAACAAATTCATCGTATGCGTACTCAAGGTAAAGTTAGTCAGTTATGCGATTTGTGTGCGCAACAAACATTACCTGGCAGCACAGGTATCGCGCATACTCGTTGGGCGACTCATGGCGTGCCAAGCGAACATAATGCCCATCCACATATGTCAGGCGATAACATTGCAGTGGTACATAACGGCATTATTGAAAACTACGAACAATTGCGCGCTGAATTACAAAAACAAGGTTATACATTTAATTCCGAAACCGATACTGAAATTATCGCGCATTATATTCATTGGCAATTACAACAAAATAACGACATGCTTGCAGCAATTCGTGCGACTGTTTCGCAATTACAAGGCGCGTTTGCATTAGGAATTATCCATAATAAAGAGCCGGATCGTTTATTTGCGGTACGCTATGGTAGTCCATTAGTACTGGGCGTTGGGATTGGGGAAAATTTTCTAGCGTCTGATCAATTAGCGTTATTACCGGTGACACGTCAATTTATATATTTAGAAGAAGGTGATATTGCTGATATTCGACGAGATAATATCACGGTGTATGATCATCAAGGCAAAGAAGTTAAGCGTGAACAACGACAATCTGAAGTTGGTTATGAAACTTCTGACCGTGGCCATTATCGTCATTACATGCAAAAAGAAATTTTTGAACAGCCACTAGCGATCCAAAATACTATTGCTGGCAGGATCAGTAAAACGCGAATTTTGGATGAATTATTAAGTCAGCAGAATTCGGCAATCTTAGCAAATATAAAGCGCGTACAAATTGTTGCTTGTGGTACTAGTTATCACGCAGCATTAGTTGCACGTTATTGGCTTGAAGCAATTGCTGGAATTGCTTGTCGCGTTGAAATCGCTAGCGAATTTCGTTATCGGCAAAATGTGGTTGAAGCGGATACTTTATTTGTAACCATCTCACAATCTGGAGAAACGGCAGATACATTAGCAGCGTTACGCAGCGCTAAGCAACAAACATATGCAGCGAATTTAACGATCAGTAACACCCCGGAAAGCTCATTAGTTAGAGAATCGGATCTTGCATTAATGACATATGCCGGAACTGAAATTGGCGTTGCTTCTACTAAAGCATTTACTACGCAATTAACAGCATTATTAATGCTAACGTTGGTATTAGGCCGCAAGCAAAATATTACTGCTGAACGCGAGCAACAATTAGTTACAGCAATCAACGCATTGCCACAACAAGCTGAAGCAGTATTGGGCTTAGATGAACATATTCAACAATTATCACGCCATTTTATCGATAAAGAACATGCGTTATTCTTAGGTCGTGGTTTACATTTTCCAATTGCTTTAGAAGGTGCATTAAAATTAAAAGAAATTTCTTATATTCATGCTGAAGCGTATCCAGCAGGTGAATTAAAACATGGGCCATTAGCGTTAGTTGATAAAGAAATGCCGGTCATTGCGATCGCACCTAACGATGAATTATTAGAAAAATTAAAATCGAATTTAGCTGAAGTACGTGCTCGTGGCGGTCGTTTATATGTGTTTGCTGAACAGAATTTTACAATGCAAGCCGATGATAATGTCGATATTATAGCTATGCCGGACATTCATCGAGTGCTAGCACCGATCCTCTATACCATTCCTTTGCAATTGTTATCATATCATGTTGCAGTATTGAAAGGTACTGATGTTGATCAGCCGCGTAATCTTGCGAAGTCAGTGACAGTTGAATGAGGTGATAAAAAATCGCCGTAGATAGATCATGAGTGTGAGTTATGTCGGTGATGTCTTTTTCTTCGGTAATGCGATTGTTGGTGTTTTAATTGTTTAACCGCAGTTTCATAATAATCCTGGCCTTTAAGTAAAGTGATATTAACGATTTTGCCAGGTTCGAGCCAATGGTTAATGTTGATTAGATCAGACACGCGCAATAAGCCGATGTCTTGTTTTAAACGGATCGTATCATTGAGATAAGCATACAAGTCACGCGCATAATTTGATTGTGCATTTAATAAGTTTGATTGTTGCGATAAAACATCAAGTACGGTTGCAGTACCCACTTGATATTCAGCTTGCGAAGCTTTTAAAGCGATTTGTGAGGAAATGATACCTTGTTTATCCGCTTCAATTTTAGCGATTGAAGCAACGATCCCTAAATAATTTTCACGCGTTGAAGCAGTCACCGAGCGATAATCAATTTCTAATTGAGCAACTGTGCTGAGATATTCATCTTCTGCTTGTCGTACTTGTGAGGTTATCAAACCACCTTGAAAAATAGGAAAGCTTGCTTCTAAACCAGCGATTTGATCTTGCGCTCGAGTAATTGAAGAAAATGTTGAGAAGTGAACAAAGTTATTAATATATCGGCCAAAAAGGCGAATGTCTGGTAAATAGCCGCCAATCGCAGCTTGGATCAACATCTTTTGTTGTTTAACATTGTAACGATCTGCCAGTAGCAATAAGCTATATTTCTGCGCGCCACATACCCACGCACTGATCTGTTTAGGCTTAGGTGGCACAAGTGGAATGTTATCTTTAACTCTTGAATATTGCCAATAATGCTTACCCGTAATTTCGCTTAACGCTTCAATGGAATCAGCCAGATCTTTTTCATTTTCAATATAACGCGCAACGGAAGCATCATAATCTGCTTTAAATTGATAAACATCTCTAATAGTTCTTAATCCAACTTTATATTGTTCTCGTACCTGAATATATTGACGGTATAAAGCAATTTTATTGGCTTCATCAAACTTTAATATATCTTGGTTTTCAAGTACTAAAAAATAAGCTTCAGACAGCCGTTGCATTAAATCTTGTGCTGCTGCAGCATAAGTTGCTGCGGCAGATTTAGATTCAGCATTGGCGGCGGATAAATTTTTAAATTCGGTATAATTAAATAATGCTTGCGATAAGTCAGCTTGAAATGTGTATGTTCGCGCGCGAAAATCTTCGGCATCTTGCGCTGGATTAAGAGCACTAACATCAGAACTAGTATCATGACGAATAACATTACCGGTAGTTAATGTCGTTATTTGTGGTAGTAATAACGCTAAAGCTTGCGGCGCATTTTCTTGCGTCGCAAACATATCTTGTTCGGCTTTTTTGAAAGTGGGATCAAACTTTAATGCATCATTGTAAGCTTGTATAAGACTAACGGCAAATGCCTGCCATGGTAATAGCATTAAAATGACACTTATTATTATTGTTCGTATTATTTTATTCATCTTTTCTATCCGCAAACTTATTACAGCGCAAACAAGTGTGGTTGTGGCGCATTAACGAGTCGTTTTATCACCGTGGTGAATAATGTAGTTTGTTGCCAAGCATCTTCTGCAGTACGCTTTATTAAAATAGCGGACATTGCTGGTGCACAGCCAATAACTGCAAATAAACGTCCACCAATGTTTAAATGTTGACGAAAGCTTAATGGTAAGGCAGGCAATGAACCCGTGATCACTGTCACATCATAAGGCGCATTTTGCTCCCAACCTTTAGCGGCATCGCCACACAGTAATTGGACATTTTTAAGATGGTAATTATCTAATCGTTGTTGCGCATTTGCAATAAAATCTGGATAAATATCAACGCTGTATACATAATGCCCATGGTGAGCAAGCAATGCAGTAAAAAAGCCAGAGCCAGTACCCACTTCGAGAATAGTTTCGTCGCGACGAATGTTGAGAGCTTGTAAAATTCTTGCTTCTTGGCTCGGTAACAGCATTGTTTCATCATGACCGATCGGTAGCATGACATCTGCATAAGCTAATGCACGCTGTTGTGGAGCCACAAAATCTTCGCGGCGAATGTGATTAAATCCTGATAGAATAGCATGATCGGTCACATCCCAAGTGCGGATTTGCTGTTTGATCATATTTTCGCGTGCAACTTCAATATCCATCACTTTAGGTTACGAGAGATGAGGATTAGAGGCAAGAATTTCTTCGATTTCATTCACCTTCATTCCTGGTAAGTATATAATGTTCATATTATGAATATTGATGACGTGCAAATATTAGACAAAACTTCCTGTTTTCGTGGCTTTTTTTGTATTAATAAATATCAGCTTCGTTTTCGCTTGTTTGCCGGCGAATGGAGTCGACCGGTAACGCGCGAATTATTCGAGCGCGGTGATGCTTGTGGAGTCTTGCTGTTTGACCCTAAGCTTGAACGAGTGGTACTAGCTGAACAATTTCGCTTAGGTGCCTTGCGAGATCCGGCTGGCCCGTGGTTATTAGAATTGATTGCTGGCATTATTGAACCTGGCGAAACGCCAGCGCAAGTTGCTGAGCGAGAAGCACATGAAGAAGCAGACTTAGCAATCACTGCATTAATGCCAATTTGTCAATATTGGCCAAGTCCGGGTGGTAGCAATGAACAAGTAACTTTATTTTGTGGTCAGGTTGATGCTAGCGACGCTGGTGGCTTACATGGTAATGCTGATGAAGTTGAAGATATTAAATTGCATGTGTTATCGGCTAATGAAGCGTTTGCTGCAGTTAAGTCTGGGCGGATTAATAATGCCCCGGGTATTATCGCTTTGCAATGGCTTGAAATGAATTATGTGAATGTTAAAGAACAATGGTGTCAATAAATAACATGAAGATCCAAATTCCAGATTTTGCTAATTTACAAAACCGTTTACTGGTGATCGGTGATGTTATGTTAGATCGTTATTGGTATGGGCAAACCTCGCGGATTTCACCAGAAGCGCCGGTACCTGTGGTACATGTGCAAAGCATGGAAGAAAAGCCTGGCGGTGCGGGTAATGTCGCATTAAATTTATGTGCGCTAGATTGTCAGCCGACGCTGCTTGGCTGTATTGGCGATGATCTTGCAGCGGCAAGCTTGCTCGCAAAATTACAAGCGGCAAATGTGGATTGCCAATTACAAACGATTGTCGATCTGCCGACAGTGACTAAGTTGCGAGTGTTGAGTCAGCATCAACAATTAATTCGTTTAGATTTTGAAGAACAATTTCATGATATTGATGATACGACTTTATTACAAACGTATCATAAACTATTGCCAACGATGCAAGCGGTGGTATTGTCCGATTATGGTAAAGGCGTATTAACATCGACAGCAGAATTAATCGCTGCGGCTAAACACCATCAATTACCCGTGTTAGTTGATCCTAAAGGCAAAGATTTTAGTTTATATCGTGGAGCAACATTACTCACGCCTAACCGCAAAGAATTTGAAGTCGTGGTTGGATCATGTCGTGATGACCATGAATTATTAACAAAAGGCCAGCAAGCATTACAGCAATATGATTTAGAAGCCATCCTGATCACCCGAGGCGCACAAGGCATGACCTTAATTCGGCGTGAGCATGCGCCATTACATTTGCCAGCGCATGCCAAAGAAGTGTTTGATGTAACTGGTGCAGGAGATACGGTGATTGCAACCTTTGCAGCAGCATTAGCAGCGGGCGAATCCATGGAAGCCGCAATGTATTTAGCAAATTGGGCTGCGAGTATCGTTGTTGGCAAGATCGGTGCAGCTACGGCTAGCATTCCTGAATTACACACTGCAATGTTTAACGATAATATTATGGGGAAAGGCATAGTCAGCGAAGAACAATTGTTAACAATCCGGCGGGCGCTATCTGCTAATGGTAAAAAGGTTGTGATGACTAATGGCTGTTTTGATATATTGCACGCTGGCCATGTGGCTTATTTGCAACAAGCAAAGCAATTAGGTGATCATCTAATTGTGGCTGTTAATGATGATGCGTCGGTGGTAATGAATAAAGGCGTAGGTCGACCAATAAATAATTTAGCGTGTCGAATGGCAGTGTTAGCTGGCTTAGATGCTGTTGATTGGGTTGTGCCATTTAGCGAAAAAACCCCACAGCGATTAATCGAAAGTATTTTGCCAGATGTGTTAGTTAAAGGTGGTGATTATAAAGTTGCGGACATCGCTGGTGCGGATGCGGTGTTAGCGAATAATGGTGAAGTAAAATTAATGGATTTTATTGATGGTTTATCAACAACTAACATGTTACAACAAATTCGCGCAGAAAATTGTGAAGTGTGAAGGAAAAAATTATGATTATAGTAACAGGTGGCGCAGGTTTTATTGGCAGCAATATAGTGAAAGCGCTTAATAATAAAGGCTATGATGATATTATCGTAGTTGATGATCTTAGTGATGGCAAAAAGTTTGTAAACTTAATTGATTGTGATATTCAAGATTATCTTGATAAAAATGAATTAGCGAGCCAGTTACGCGCTAACGCCGCACAATTTCAAACGATTAAAGCAATCTTTCATTTAGGGGCTTGTTCAACCACAACTGAATGGGATGGCCGTTTCATGATGGCGAATAATTATGAATATTCAAAAACGTTATTACACTATTGCTTGCATCATGAAATCCCATTAATTTACGCTTCAAGTGCCGCTGTGTATGGTGCAAAACAACAATTTATAGAAAAACGTGAGCATGAAGCACCGCTTAATGTTTATGGTTATTCTAAGTTTCAATTTGATCAATATGTACGACGCGTATTAGCGGATGCTACTTCACCGGTGATAGGGTTACGTTATTTCAATGTGTATGGACCGCGTGAACAACACAAAGATAACATGGCAAGTGTGGCATGGCATTTCTATCGGCAAATACAAGAGCATGGTGTTGCTAAATTGTTTGAAGGAACCGATGGCTATGATGCTGGCGAACAGCGTCGTGATTTTATTTATGTTGATGATGTTGCTGCCATTAACCTTTGGTGTTACGAGCAACGACCTGCGTCAGGCATCTATAATGTCGGCACCGGACGAGCGCAAACATTTAATGATGTTGCCAATGCTGTGATCCGTTGGTATGGGCGCGGTAAAATTGAATATATTCCTTTTCCAGAAAAGCTTGCAGGTTGTTATCAAAGTTTTACTCAAGCAGATCTTAGCAATTTGCGTGCGGCGGGTTATCAACAACCATTTAAAACAGTTGAACAAGGTGTGCCTGCGTATTTAGATTGGCTAGAGGCGAACCCCTGTGAATGAAATTTGTTTGCATTGTTATGTGTCGGGTCGCGTGCAAGGCGTGTTTTACCGTGCGAACACATGCAAACAAGCGCAGCAATTAGGCGTAACTGGTTGGGTGCGTAATCTTGCTGATGGTCGCGTTGAAGTATTGATCTGTGGTGAGCAACAAAAAGTGGAACAATTACATCAATGGTTATGGCAAGGTCCAGCAGCAGCGATTGTTAACAATGTTGTAAGCGAGCAAGTCGCTTTTGAAACACATCATGATTTTAAATCCCGATAATGTGCAAATAAAAGCCAGAAAAATTTTTTTCCTCTTAATATTATTTTAAGGTTTGTCCTCTACAGTTAAATTAACAAAATAAAAAACAGGCTGTTGGAAGCTAGAGGAAACATTAAAGGAAAGGATAAATACTGGGAGAATGCAGTATGGTGCAAGATAAGAAAAATATTATTCGTTTGTTAGTTAACAATGAAACATTTATAAGTGCTTTATGGCATAATGATCCAGCCTATGAGCGTTGGCTGCAAGCTAACCCAGTATTTCTACGCTTTGCCAATGGTCTTAAGCGAGCCTTGCAGAACCATCTTGCTTCTGAGCAAGCTAATTTCATTGCAATGTTATCGGTTGAAAGCCAGATGGAGCGAACTTTAGATAACAATATAGGTTTACATGAATATTTGGATGAAAATTACGAGAAGATTAAAAAAGCTGCTAATCACTGGAATTTATATTACCAAAACCCTTTATCACAGGGATCAGCAAATGATAAGTTTGAACAACCCGTAAGTTCAGTAAGGCAAAACTCAGCAAATATTGGGTTTGTGTCGGTAAAACATAGGGCTGATGCAAATAGCAATGATCTGTTAACATTAGCGAAAAAATTAGATGCAAAAAATCAAGAAGTTGAAAAAATCAATATAGAAATCAAAGAAGCTTTGCGAGATTTTAAAGCAAAAGAACAAAATGCCCAGGAAGGACACTTTGGTGACGCTTTAAAAGCAATAGGCAAATTTCTGGAAAAAACTACAGCTCCACAGCATCTTACTAAGGATAAAGGACTCTATAAACCAGACTTAAATCGGTCATATGAAGCATTAGTTAGTGCAACGAAAAGTTTAACAAATGATAATAGGTATCTTGATGAAGATAAAAAAACTATCGATCCAATCCAGTATTTAAGCGATTTAGATCATAAGCTAGAAATTGTAATAAGAAAGATGGATACTTATAATAGAAATCGCGCAGGAAAAATTACCGAGTTTCTCCATGATAATACTCAATTTTTTAAGCGTATAGGATTATCTCCTCTTTTTACGGATAGAATGGCGTTAGTAAAATTTAATAAAGAAGCACTTCAAACTTTACAACCTAATCAAACTAAACTTAGGGGAACAAATTTTTATGCAGTGTTTATTAATAATAATGCAAAAAATAATAATCCCGGTGAAGAAGCTGAAAATCAAAAGATAGAAAAAAGTGCTTCTGCTGTAGACTTCAAAGCTTATGTTGAGTCAAGAGATACGCTGATAAAATTGAAAACTAAGCGCGAAAGTTTGGTTAGAGATCAAGAAGGATTGCAGAAGAGAATGGAAACGGCAGCTCAGCAAAAAGACCAGCCACAACCAGCACCAAAAATGCAGCAGCACGCAGACGCTGTTGCAATCATGCAACCAATTTCTCTATCACAATAAATTTAAGCAATATTACCATACTTTGATATATCTTATATTGACATATGTCATTTTGTGACATATACTTTCCTCATGAAATGGACAGTAGAATTCACAAAAAATGCAGCAAAGCAGGCTAATAAGCTAGATGATTCAGTAAAAGCTGTGCTTTTGTTGCTAGTGACTGATTTGGAGAATGGAGGTCCGGCGCCAGGGAAACAGTGGCCAAACTACAGTAAATTGAAAGGTAAAAAAAACCAAGATAAAAGACATTGTCACTTAATTAAAGGAAAACCAACATACGTTTGTTGTTGGGAAGTTGTCAATAAGAGAGTCAGGATAATCGAGGTATATTATGTCGGAACACATGAAAAGGCGCCCTACTAAGTATTCTAGTAATAATTCAGTAATATGTTTTATTTATGGTGGTAAATCCTATGCAATTCCTAAATCGATTGCTGCTAGATTCATTATTAATAATGATAATGCATCTATTGCAAAATCGACGGTGTCTGCAGACAAAGTATTTGCTGATTTAATTCATAAACATACGAAAGCAGGTGCATTATTAAAAGGATTGCGTATTCGAGAAGGAATGACACAAATCAATTTTGCTAAGAAAATTTCTGTTACTCAAACAAACTTATCTAAAATGGAAAATGGCAAAAGACCAATTGGTAGGACAGTTGCAAAGCGCATCGCTGCGAAGTTTAATATGGACTATAGAGTTTTTCTGGAATAATGAATGAACATCAATACAAAAGCCGCTTAAGCTATTTTAACTTAAGCGGCTTTTAGAAGAAGTCATGTCAAATTGACTTACCAGCGCTTGTTGCCGCCGCCGCTACTTCTGCGGCCACCGCCACCACCACGCTGTTGTTCGCGCGCTTCGCTAACACGTAGGGCACGACCACCAAGCTCTTGACCGTTAAGTGCTTCAATAACTTTGGTTGCATCTTCTGATTCAATTTCAACAAAACCAAAGCCTTTAGAACGGCCAGTTTCACGGTCATTAATAATAGTAACACTTGATACTTCACCAAAAGGAGAAAAATGATCTTCTAAATCTTTTTCCGTGGTGCTATAAGATAAGTTACCAACATAAATTTTACTCATTTCCTAAGTTCCTCAAAATTATAAGGTTAAACAATTGTGCAATTTCCGTTCATAACTTTGAAGAACCTGAAAGTTTGGTTTTCAAGTAAGTGACGCAATTGACTTCCACATTTTGGCATATTATTAAGAAAAAATCCAATTTTTTATCGAACTATCGGTTAGTGAATTTTTGTGCTGTTTCTATATGAATATGAGCAGTTATATATTATTAAAACTGCTATAAGCGTAGCATTATTTGTTTTTAAAATATTCATTTGTATAATGTTTTGCTGCGGTAGTTGCTGCTACAGTAGCGGCTGCTACAATTATTGGACCCGCTTTTTTAGCGGCTGCTTTTGCATATGGAGCACTTTTTCTAGCACCTTTTAATACAGCTCTTCCAACTTTTTTGGCAGTACGTTTAACATTAACGCCTCCTTGGACATTTCTCCTGTGCTTGCCATGTATAGCTCTCTTAGTCATGACTTTGTTCTCCTGTTAATACTAGCTTACAGTATAGAATACAGCCAAAACTGGATAAATTTAAGCCAATATTGGCTGTGGGCGCTATGGCTATTTATGGTAGTGCTTGACGGCCATAGCTAAATAACAAGGTTATTAATTTTTCTTTGCTTTTGATCCAGTAAATTGCTTCCTTGCTTCTTTGCCTGCAAGATTTCCGGCAAATTTGCCCAAGGTACCGGCAAACTTGGATATCCACTTTTCTTGCTCACGTATTGTTTTAGCACTTAAAATACCCGCTGTTATCTTCTGCATCTCTTTAGGGCTAATGGCTGTTTTAGGCATATTAAATCCTCCGAACCAAGTTTAACTAGAGTATAGTGTACAGGGGAAAAGAGGTCAAATACTGCTCACGTAGTTGCATTGTGTAATATAAATTATACGGTTTTTATTTCTGAGCAGTAGGCGCCTGTGGTGTACTTAGCGATGCTTTTACAAACTCTTCGCTAAAGTTAGTAAGAAAGCTCCCAACCGCTGCAGCTGCAACATGACCTGCTGCTTTGGTCCGGTCGCTTTTCACGACCCGCTTAGCTAATTTACCAGCCTTTTTGAGGCCTTTTTTCACAGTCTTAGTTTTATAGCCGGTGCCTGTTACATCTTTTAATTGAGCTGCTTTAATACGCTTTTTCATGCCGCAATCCTCCGTCTCAACTTACCTAAAGTATAGTGGATGATATAAATTGAATCAAAGTTGCTCAAATGAATATGGCTACGCGAGTACGTAGCCATATATCAGATTAAATTATTTTGCCTATTATTAGCTTACTCGGCCGCTATTACCAAGTGAGTCAAGTTTGCCTCTTGCTGCTTTCCCAGCAGCTTTACCTAATGCCCCTGGGGCTTCTCTTGCTGCATTTTTGAGTCCTTTTCTAAGTCCTTTGCCTGCTTTTTTAAATCCTTTCCTAAGTGATTTTCCAAGGTTAAAACCCCCTGTGACATGTTGGGCTTTTTCGGTAATGCGTTTCTTTTTACTCATGTTAAAAAATCCTCCAAATTGGGTATAACTGAAAGTATAGTTTACGGGTTAGGGTGGGTCAAATTTGCACTATTTTTGTCTTTAAAATGAATATGGCTACGTCAAACGTAGCCATATTGCTAAGAAAATATTAATTGGTTTTAGTTGTCACTGAAACCTTCAGCAGCTCCTTTAGTGAAATCTGCTGCTGCTCCTGGCCCTTCTTTTTTTATTTTCTTCCCAGTTTTTTTAGCTGCTCTTCTAAGTCCTTTGCCTGCTTTTTTAAATCCTTTCCTAAGTGATTTTCCAAGGTTAAAACCCCCTGTGACGTGTTGGGCTTTATCGGTAATACGTCTTTTGGCCATGTTAAAAATCCTCCAAATTGGGTATAATTGAAAGTATAGTTTACGGGTCAGAGTGGGTCAAACTTGCGCTATTGTAGCTAAGCTTTCAGTTTGGCTTGCAGTAATTCATTGACTTGCTGTGGATTGGCTTTGCCTTGAGACGCTTTCATCACTTGACCGACAAAGTAACCAAAAAGCTTATCTTTACCGCTGCGATATTGTTCGAGCTGGGTAGGATTATTGGCGATTACCTCGTCGACGATTGCTTCAATGGTACTACTATCAGTCACTTGCTGTAAGCCACGGTTAGCAATAATAGCATCAGGATCAGCATTATCTTCGCCAGCCCACATGGCTTCAAACACAGTTTTGGCAATTTTGCCAGAAATGGTGTTATCGCTGATCCGAGTGATCAAGCTTGCTAGTTGCTCGGCGCTAACCGGACTTTGAGTAATATCCAAAGCCGCTTTATTCAAAGCACTAGCCAAATCGCCCATCACCCAGTTAGCCACCAATTTTGGCGTGCCTTGAGTATGCTTCACCGCGGTTTCAAAATACTCGGCTAATTCGCGAGTCGCTGTTAATACGCGTGCGTCGTATTCTGGTAATTGATATTGTTCTTGAAAACGTTGGCGCTTTTGTTTCGGCAATTCTGGCAAAACCGCACGGATCGTGTCGATTTGATCTTGAGTCACAGTCAATGGCAAAAGATCTGGATCAGGAAAATAACGATAATCATTCGCTTCTTCTTTAGTACGCATTGGCCGAGTTTCATTATTGCTGGGATCATATAAGCGCGTTTGTTGCTGCACTTGCTTACCACTTTCAATGAGTGCAATTTGTCGATCTGCTTCATAATTAATGGCGCGTTCAATATAACGAAACGAATTCATGTTTTTAATTTCAGTGCGTGTGCCTAATTCCGTTTGCCCTTGAGGGCGTACCGAAATGTTAGCATCACAACGGAACGAACCTTCTTGCATATTGCCATCGCAAATATCTAAATAACGAACTAATGCATGCAACACTTTTAAGTAGGCAATCGCTTCTTTGGCAGAACGCAGATCGGGTTCGGAAACAATTTCTAATAATGGCGTGCCCGCACGATTTAAATCGATGCCGCTTTTGTCAGCGATGTCTTCATGCAATGATTTGCCCGCATCTTCTTCTAAGTGCGCGCGTGTGATCCCAATGCGTTTTACTTCACCATCTTCAAGTTGAATATCTATATGACCATTGCCAACAACGGGAATTTGATATTGACTGATCTGATAGCCTTTCGGCAGATCGGGATAAAAATAATTTTTACGTTCAAACACTGAGCGTGGAGCAATGTTAGCATCTACGGCTAAACCAAATTTAATCGCCATGTTAACCGCTTCGGCGTTTAACACCGGCAATACGCCTGGCATGCCTAAGTCAATTAAATTAGCTTGGGTATTTGGCTCTGCACCATAACGAGTTGGCGCGCTTGAAAAAATTTTAGATTGTGTGAGTAATTGAATATGAACTTCTAAACCAATCACTGTTTCCCATTGCATGATTACTATCCTCTAAACTTCTTCGGGTTGACGTTGATGCCAGTCAGTGACTTGCTGATACTGATGCGCGATATTTAATAATTTTGCTTCTTGTAAATGATTACCAATTAATTGCATGCCAATCGGTAAATCATTTACAAAACCAGCCGGCACTGAGATCGCTGGTAAACCCGCTAAATTAACTGCGATGGTGTAAATATCGTTTAAGTACATTTTAATCGGATCATTAACTTTTTCACCAATTTTAAATGCAGGCTCAGGGGTAGTTGGTGATAGCAACACATCGACTTTAGTAAATGCTTGTTGGAAATCATCATTGATCAAACGTCGAATTTTTTGCGCTTTAAGATAATATGCATCGTAATAGCCGGCAGATAAAGCATAAGTGCCAATTAAAATGCGACGCTTCACTTCATCACCGAAACCCTCGTCGCGCGAACGCATATATAAATCATCTAAATCTTTAGGTGCGTCGCAACGATAACCATAACGCACACCATCAAAGCGTGCTAAATTCGAAGAACATTCAGCTGGTGCAATAATGTAATAGGTTGGTGCTGATAAATGGGTATGTGGCAAACTCACTTCATGAATTTCAGCGCCAAGTTTTTCTAATGCTTGGCTAGCTTTGATTATTGCGGCTTCAACTTCGGGATTTAAACCTTCGCGAAAATATTCTTGTGGAATACCGATCCGTAAACCAGCGATGCTATCATTTAAGGTTGCAGTATGATCAGGAACAGGCGCATCAAGGCTCGTTGAATCTTGTTCATCAAACCCAGCCATGACATTTAATAATAACGCGACATCTTCAGCTGTGCGTGCCATCGGCCCACCTTGATCTAAACTCGATGCAAACGCCACCATGCCGTAACGTGACACTCGGCCATAGGTTGGCTTTAATCCGGTTATGCCGCAAAAAGCTGCGGGTTGGCGGATCGAACCACCGGTGTCTGTGCCGGTCGCTGCAGGCGTCATGCCAGCAGCAACAGCCGCTGCTGATCCACCCGAAGAACCACCTGGTACACAGGCTTGATCCCATGGGTTGCGCACATAACCGTAATAACTGGTTTCGTTTGATGAACCCATAGCAAATTCATCCATATTAGTTTTGCCTAATAAAATCATTCCGGCGGCATTACATTTATTAACTACGGTAGCATTGTACGGCGCGATAAAATTATCTAACATTTTTGAACCGCAAGAAGTTTTAATGCCTTTAGTACAGAAAATATCTTTATGCGCTAAAGGAACGCCGGTTAATGGTTTTGCTTTGCCGGCAGCACGCAATTGATCTGCTTCGCGTGCAGCGAGTAAAGCTTGTTCTTCATTAATGGTAATAAAGCTATTTAAGCTCGGATCAAGTAGTTTGATCCGATCGATGAATACTTGGGTTAATTCTTCGCTGGAGCAATCTTTATTTGCCAAGCACTGAGTAAGCTCAGTCAAAGTTTTGTTGTGCATAATGGTTTATTACCTTTAAATACTTTTGTTACTGGATTGCTTCGTCCCCTTCGGGTCCTCGCAATGACGTTAAGTGCTTGTCATTGCTTCGTTGCTATACTTCTCACAGTGACGTTAAGTGCTTGTTATTGCTTCGTCGCTATACTTCTCACAGTGACGTTAAGTAATTGTCATTGCTTCGTTGCTATACTTCTCACAGTGACGTTAATTAATTGTCATTGCGAGGACCCGAAGGGGACGAAGCAATCCAGCATGTTCTCATTTGTCTTCAATAACTTGCGGAACCACGAACAAGCCAGCGGCAGCATCCGGTGCTAACGCTAAAATTTTATCGCGAGAGTTGCTGGGTTGCTTTGCTTCATCAGCACGTTGGCGCAATTCGATATGCCCTGAATGAAACATGGGTTCAACAGCATCCGTATCAACGCTATTTAATTGCGTAACAAATTCTAAGATTTTGCTTAAATTATCCGCATATTGCGGAATATTGTCTTCTTGAATAGCTAAGCGCGCCAAATAAGCGATTTTACTAACGTCAGTTGCGGTTAATTCCATAGAGGTACTCTCGTTTTTTCTAGAATGTGCGTGCATTATACGCATCACTTCGTGTAAGATCAGCATTTATTTTGCTTGGAATAGTTAACAGGTGGGTTGAAATAATGGTATTTAAAAGATTACGAGGCATGTTTTCCAATGATTTATCAATCGATTTAGGTACGGCTAATACACTTATTTATGTACGTGGCCAGGGGGTGGTACTAAATGAGCCATCCGTCGTCGCATTGCGACAAGTCGGTGGGCAGCGGCGAATTGAAGCGGTTGGCGTTGATGCTAAGCGCATGTTAGGCCGTACCCCAGGCAACATCAGCGCTATTCGTCCGTTGAAAGATGGAGTTATTGCGGATTTTTATGTGACTGAAAAAATGTTGCAGCATTTCATTCACAAAGTGCATGAAAATAAATTTTTACGCCCAAGTCCGCGCGTATTAGTGTGTGTGCCCTGTGGTTCAACACAAGTGGAACGACGTGCTATTCGTGAATCAGCAATGGGTGCTGGGGCGCGTGAAGTCTATTTAATTGAAGAACCGATGGCAGCGGCGATTGGCGCTGGTATGCCAGTTGAAGAAGCCAGTGGCTCAATGGTAGTCGACATTGGTGGTGGTACCACGGAAGTCGCGATCATCTCTTTAAGTGGGATTGTATATTCAGCATCGGTGCGTATCGGTGGTGACCGGTTTGATGAAGCCATCGTTAGTTATGTGCGGCGTAATTATGGCACTTTAATTGGTGAAACCACCGCAGAAAGGATCAAACAAAACATCGGCACCGCTTACCCAGGTAGCCAAGTAATGGAAATGGAAGTTCATGGACGCAATTTAGCAGAAGGGGTGCCACGTAGTTTTACTTTAAACAGCAATGAAATTTTAGAAGCGTTACAAGAACCTTTATCAGGCATTGTTGGAGCCGTGCGCGCAGCCTTAGAGCAAGCGCCGCCGGAACTTGCCGCAGATATTGCTGAACGTGGTATGGTGTTAACAGGCGGTGGTGCATTGCTTAAAGATTTGGATCGATTACTGATGGAAGAAACTGGCTTGCCAGTGGTTGTTTCCGAAGAACCGCTGACATCGGTTGCTCATGGAGGAGGCCGCGCTCTTGATATGGTTAATAACTTAGGCGGCGATTTTTTATCAACAGAGTGAACAATAAATCGCAATGAGTATTTTTAAGCGACGATCATTGTTAGGTTTGTGGGCATTAGTATTAATCGTATTTGCGATGTTACTAATGTACTTTGATCAACAAACTAATGATCTCAATCGAGTGCGTGCTAGCTTAGCAATGTTGATCACACCATTAGAATACGCGGTTAATTTGCCGGTTTCAGCACTTGATTGGTTAAGCGGTGGCTTAACGAGCCGACATACACTGCTGCAACAAAATAAAAAATTACAAACGCAATTATTATTGTTACAAGCCAAGATGCAAAGCTTATTATTATTAGAAAAAGAAAATCGTGATCTTCGCGCGTTATTACAATCTTCAAAACATGTTGCGAATAAAGCAGTCGTCGCGCAAATTATTGCGACGGCGACGGATCCATTCGTGCATCAAATCACGTTGAATAAAGGCAGAAAAGCTGGCGTTTATGTTGGTCAGCCAGTTATTGATGCGAGTGGTATAATTGGGCAAGTGATCCATGTCAGCATGTTTACCGCGCGAGTATTATTATTATCTGCACCACGTAGTGCCGTGCCGGTTATAGATAACCGCAGCGGTATTCGCGCGATAACTATTGGGACAGGGACGGGTGATCAATTACAATTGTTGCATGTTGCTAAAACCAGTGATATCAAAGTTGGTGATGAATTAGTAACATCCGGATTGGGTGGGCGTTATCCCGAGGATTATCCGGTGGCGGTAGTTAATAAAGTTCAAATGCTGCCAGGACAAGCATTTGCAATGATAACTGCAACGCCAACCGCACATCTTAATGAAGGCCGCATGTTATTATTGATATGGCCGACACCTAAACTAGAACATAAAAAAAGGATTGGATAATGCTAAGCAGCATTAAGTTTGGATTAGTCATTACCATTAGCTTTATCTTTGCGATAATGTTAACCCTCTTGCCATTACCAGGTTGGACTGTTTGGTTAAAGCCCGCGTGGGTTATGTTGGTATTATTTTATTGGGTTTTAGTGATGCCCGATAAAGTTAATGTAACGGTAGCATGGATTGTTGGTTTAATGGTTGATGTGGTTTCAGGAACATTTTTAGGAGCACATGCTTTTGCAATGGTGATTTTGGCTTATTTTATTTATAAATTACATCGGCGCATGCGGGTTTTTCCCCTATTACAACAAACCCTAACTGTGTTAGGATTTATGTTGGTATATCAATTAATTATTTTTACTATTCAAGGGATCGGTGGAGATTTGCCGCATACTTGGCTGTTTTGGTTAGCGCCCTTAACAAGTGCGTTATTTTGGCCATGGGTTTCATGGTTGTTGCAAGATATTCAAGAACGTTTAGCTTTGCACGTGTGATCACACGATTTCGAATCGCCCATGTCCTCGCCGATATGCCCAGATAATAAAAAGATTAGTAAAGATGAGTATTCCAACCCCGATTAAATAAAACATAATACTGACCTTTTAATACATTTTTCGTTATTGATTTTAAGATTATAACAATAAAGAATTAGAAATTACAGGAGGTTCTTGCTAATGGATATATCGTTAGATCAATTTTTACAAGACTTTCCTGGGATGGCGTTTTGTAAAAATAGCAATTATGAGTACATACGAGGAAGTCGAAACTTAGCTAGAATTGCAGGGTTAAGTTCACCAAAAAAAGTTCCCGGCATGCAAGATTATGATTTTTGTTGGGAAGTCTATGCTGATATTTATCGTGAAGAGGATAAGCTAGTTTTAGCAGGGGAAAAAATTAGCGTATTAAAATTATTAAGAACTGCAGATGGCACCGATCTCTCCGTAGTTACTCAAAAAGCGCCATTATGTAATCAAGGCAAAATTATCGGAATAATTGGCAATACCGTTGTGGTGAATAGCACAGCGATCTTGGAAAAATCTACCTATATAAATAAACATGATTTACTTTTGTTTGGCGAAGGTTCTAGCCATCATCGTTATTTAGTCCATACTATTGATGGCTTAACTGATCGCCAATCACAATGTTTCTTTTATTTAATTCGTGGTGAATCAGCCAAGCAAATTGCTAAAGTCTTAAAGATTTCACCGCGTACCGTGGAATGCCATATTAGAAAAATCAAAGAGCATTATAATGTTTCTTCACGCTCTGAGCTTGTTTCCATTGCTTTTTCCAAAGGCCTCGTTAAATTTATTCCAGTATGAACCGTAATTTATAGTATTCGTCATTGCGAGGAGTGCAACGACGAAGCAATCCAGGATCAAGATAACCTAAATTTTCTGGATTGCTTCGCTATGCTAGCAATGACACCACCTCATAAATCGTATATTATAGCGCCATGAGCAAACATCGTTTTTTAGTTAAATCACTTTATGCCATTTGGTATGCGCTGGCTTTCACGGTTATTATAATGGCAGTGTTGCTCAGTGTTGCGCGGATGTATACACCAAAATTAGCTAAGCAGCGGCCGCGCTTAGAAAAATGGGCTACAGAATTACTCCAACGCCCCGTGCAAATTGGCAAGGTAACGGCAAAATGGCATTTTTGGGGGCCGCAGTTTACATTTTATAATGTTGTAGTCTTTGACCCAAACAAACAGCATGTATTGCTTAATATCAAACAATTTGCCGTGGCTATTAATGTTATTGAGAGTGCTATCGAGCGGCAAATTAAACCAAGCAAACTTATTATTTCTGGAGCTAAGGTTTCATTATGGCAGCAAGCAGATGGCTCGATTCGCTTAACTGATTCAACTATCCCAAAAGTGCCGTTGCAAGCTCATCTTTCGCTGGCAGAAATCGTTAGCTTTTTAGCTTCAGAAAAACATTTCGAGTTAAATCATATAAATTTAACATGGCACGGTAATAAAGGTTTGTTGTTGCCAATTACTGGATTAAAGATCCAGTTGCACAACCATGCATTAAAACATCGACTTTTAGCACATGCCAAGCTAGCACAATTAACACCATCACGTTTTACTATAGCACTGGATGTTGTTGGTGATCCCAATGATTTGAAAAATTGGCATGGTCGGGGTTATTTGAAAATCCGCCAATTGTTATTAGGACAATGGTTTAAAGGTCACAACTTAGCTGGGATGCAAGTTACTAGTGGTAATGCCAACATAACTGCTTGGATCCGCTTAGCACAAAGTAACATTGCAGAAGTTCAAAGTATATTTAATTTGCATAATGTCAACTTACAAGCGGATAAATCGCATAAAGATCAATTGATAAATCATATGCGAGGGCATTTATTATGGCAGCGGCAAAGTGATAATGGCTGGAGCCTTGCAATAGATGATTTTGGGTTACGCATAAGCGGGCAGCAATGGCCAGTGACAAAGTTATCATTTAGTAAAGCAACATATGACGATGCGCCAATCTATCATGCTTATTTTGACCATCTCAATATTCAGAGACTACAGTTTTTATTAACACAAAACGCAATATTGCCTAAAAAAATAATTGCTGAACTTAAGCAATTGCAACCGCAAGGAGCATTAAACAATTCATCATTACAATGGCAGCCTACACGAACATCACAACCATCACAATGGCAACTAACGACTGAGATTAAGAATTTTAGTGAACATCCATGGCAGCAATTACCATCGTTGCGTAACATTTCCGGGCATTTGCAAGCTGATCAAGATAGTGGCGAATTAAATTTAGCAAGTCATAATGCTGTTATCTATGTTAAGCAGTTATTTCACCATGCATTAGCATTTAAGCAGCTAAAAGGTTTTCTACATTGGAATCGTTTAACTGATGCATGGTTCATTACCGCTAATAATATTGGTTTGTATAATAGCGATATGTCATTAACGACTAATTTTGTTATGAAGATCCCATTAGATCATTCTGGTCCATCGATTAACTTAGTTGCACATAACCATTTTAACAAGATCACTGCAGCATTGAATTATTTGCCAGAAAAAGTCATGTCTGCAGATCTTTTGCAATGGTTACATCATGGTATTACTGCTGGCAAAGCATTGTCTGCAACAGTATTATTACATGGTAATTTAGCTGAATTTCCATTTAAGCAAGGCCAAGGAAAATTCAACATTAATGCTGAATTAAATGATGTCAGTATTCATTATCAGCCTAATTGGCCGCCAATTACTAAATTCACCGGCAAAGTTGTTTTTGATGGCAATAGTATGTCGTTAGCTGCGGATGGCAAAATTGCAGGAATTGACATTACTCAAGTCAACGCAACGATCCCACAGCTTGATGGCGGCAAGCAACATGCTCCGGTGATTAATATTAATGGCAAACTAGCCGGTGATTTGCAGCAAGCGATGTGGTTTATGCGTAATTCACCAATAGCATATTTAGTTGGCGGTAAGAAAAGCACAGTG
>JANQRR010000029.1 GCA_028284465.1 Gammaproteobacteria bacterium
GGTGATGCCTGGAGACAATATCAAGATGAACATAAGCTTGATAGCGCCGATAGCGATGGAAGAAGGGTTACGGTTTGCGGTGCGCGAAGGTGGCCGTACTGTCGGTGCTGGTGTCGTTACCAAGATTGTTGAATAGGCTAGTAGCTCAATTGGCAGAGCAGCGGTCTCCAAAACCGCAGGTTGGGGGTTCGAGTCCCTCCTGGCCTGCCATTAATCCATTCAATTTAGAAAAAAATCAAATAATGTTAGCTAATTAAATCATTTTGTGGTAACTTTGTCCGGCTTAATCGTGGTTGTTGATCAATGAATGCACGCTCAGATGTGAATAAAAACAAACTTGATCCACTAAAGTGGGTCGTGGTGATAGTATTACTTACTGCGGGAGTAGTAGGCAATTATTATTTCGCTGCTCAACCGGCAGCTATCCGTATGGTCGGGTGGATTGTCGTGGTGATCATAGCAGGGTTTGTTGCTTTACAAACCGTCCAAGGCAGTCGTGTCAAACATTTTGCTAAAGAATCACGTACTGAGCTGCGCAAAGTCGTATGGCCAACTCGGCAAGAAACAGTGCAAACTACAATGATTGTTGCTGCTATGGTAGTAGCAACAGCGTTAGTTTTATGGGGAATAGACTCAGTTTTATTGTGGGCAATTAGTTGGCTTACAGGGCAGAGAGGTTAAGGTTTAATGTCAGCAGCAGAATCCGCACGTAAACAATGGTACGTGGTCCATGCTTATTCTGGTTATGAACGTCGCGTTATGGAAATGTTACGAGAACGTATTCGTTTAGCGGGGCTTGAAGATCATTTTGGCGAAATTATAGTACCAACTGAAAAAGTTGTAGAAATGCGTGAAGGCCAGAAGCGCAAGAGTGAACGCAAATTTTTCCCCGGTTATGTATTAGTTGAAATGCAAATGGATGATGCCACTTGGCATTTAGTGCGCTCAACACCTAGAGTATTAGGGTTTATTGGTGGCACCAGTGATCGTCCAACCCCGATTAGTGATAAAGAAGCGCAATCTATCTTAAAAAGAATTGAAGAAGGCGTGTCGAAACCTAAACCTAAAGTCTTGTTTGAAGTTGGTGAAGTGGTTCGAGTGACCGAAGGGCCATTTGCTGATTTTGATGGTGTGGTTGAAGAAGTCAATTATGAAAAGAGTCGCATGCGTGTGGCGGTGTTGATTTTTGGTCGTTCAACCCCAGTTGAACTGGAATTTAGTCAAGTTGAGAAAGGTTAATTGGTAAAGATTGAGTGAAAGAATTCCTGTAATGACGCTCTGAACCAAAAGACGAAGTTATTAAGGGGAGCTGTTGTTAATTCTTCAGCATTAGTACCCATTACAAGAGGTGAAATCCAATGGCAAAGAAAATTCAAGCCTATATTCGTTTGCAAGTGCCAGCAGGCGCTGCTAATCCTAGTCCGCCAGTCGGCCCAGCATTGGGTCAACATGGGGTGAATATCATGGAGTTTTGTAAAGCATTTAATGCGCAAACTCAAGATAAAGAAAAAAATATGCCACTACCGGTGGTGATCACCGTTTACAGTGATCGAAGTTTTACGTTTATCGTAAAAACACCGCCAACATCATTTTTAATTTTAAAAGCGGCCAAGATTAAAAAAGGTAGCGGTGAACCGAATAAAAATAAAGTCGGTAAATTAAACCGCAAGCAATTAGAAGAAATTGCCAAAGTTAAAGAGCCTGACATTACCGCAGCTGATCTTGATGCGGCTGTACGTACTATTGCTGGAACAGCCCGCAGCATGGGCATTGAAACGGAGGGCGCATAATTATGAAGAAGTTATCCAAACGTATGCGAGCTATTCGTGAGAAAGTTCCTGCTGGACAGTTGCCCGTTAACGAAGCGTTCAACATGTTAAAAGAAGTATCCACCGTTAAGTTTAAGCACGGTGAGAGTGTTGATGTCAGTGTAAATCTAGGTGTCGATCCACGTAAATCGGATCAAGTGGTGCGCGGCGCAGCAGTGTTACCTAATGGCACCGGTCGCGATGTTCGCGTAGCGGTATTTGCTCAAGGTAAAAATGCCACCGCAGCGCAACAAGCGGGTGCCGATATCGTTGGTTTTGAAGACTTAGCCGCTGATATCGAAGGGGGCAAGTTTGATTTTGATGTATTAATCGCAACGCCAGACAGCATGCGCCTAGTCGGTAAACTAGGGCCAAAGTTAGGGCCACGCGGTTTAATGCCTAATCCTAAAGATGGCACCGTCACTCCAGACGTCGCTGGTGCAGTGAATAAAGCCAAAGTTGGGCAAGTACGTTATCGTGCAGATAAAGCGGGGATCGTACATTGCACGATTGGTAAGTTGAATTTTGAAGTTAAGCAACTATTTGAAAATTTAACCGCATTGTTAAATGACTTAAAACGAGTTAAGCCGGCCTCTGCTAAAGGTATTTACATAAAAAAAGTTACGGTTTCTTCAACAATGGGGCCTGGGATAGTTGTAGATTTAACCGAACTAGGGTTATAATAGTCAGTTTTGCTGATTAATTATTGACAATAAACAGAATTCACGGCAAGGGTTCGCAATAATCCATGTCGTCGAAGACCGTAGGTGCTCAAATTGAGTTTGAGCTTAATTACCGTTGCCTACGCAGACGGTAGGAGGGAATAGTTAGCCATAGGCTAATACTCTTCTTCCTTATTAAAGAGCGAAATCGAGGAAAAGTAATGACTCTAAAGCTTACAAATAAAAAAGCAATCGTCGCAGAAATGGCGGAGGTTGCAGCGAACTCTGTTGCTGCTGTTGCAGCTGATTACCGGGGCTTAACCGTTGCTGAAATGACTGAATTACGCCAAGCGGCACGCTCAGCAGGTATTTACTTGAAAGTTGTCAGGAATAACTTGTTGCGTCGTGCGGTGGAAGACACCGATTTTAGTTGTATTCAGGAAAAGTTAGTTGGCCCGTTAATGCTCGCGTTTGCTGAAGCTGAACCAGGTGCGCCAGCACGTTTAATGCGCGATTTTGCCAAGAAGTTTGACAAGCTTGAAATTAAGTTTTTTTCGATTGATGGTGAGTTAATGGAAGGCAAAGATATTGCCATTCTCGCAAACTTACCGACGAAAGAAGAAGCTTTAGCTAAATTGTTAGCGGTGATGCAAGCACCTATCAGTAAGTTTGTACGAACTCTCGCTGCACCACAGGAGAAATTAGTACGCACTATCGCTGCGATCCGCGATCAAAAGCAAGCAAGCTAATATTGTATTGAACCTTTGTATTAGGAGTTTTGAATAATGGCCGTAACCAAAGAAGAAATCTTAGAATCAATTGCTGAAATGAGTGTGATGGATGTTGTCTCATTAATTGAATCCATGGAAGAAAAATTTAATGTCACTGCCGCTGCACCCGTAGCTGTTGCTGCTGGCCCAGCTGCTGGTGGTGATGCCGGTGCTGCTGCTGAGGAAAAAACCGAATTTGATGTTGTGCTTGCTGAGTTTGGTGGCAATAAAGTTGCTGTCATTAAAGCAGTTCGTGCTATTACCGGCTTAGGCTTAAAAGAAGCAAAAGACATGGTAGAAGGCGCACCAGCTACGGTTAAAGAAGGTGTTAGCAAAGATGATGCTGCTGACATTAAAAAGCAACTAGAAGAAGCAGGCGCTAAAGTCGAAGTTAAGTAATTGTCTGTCGTCATTACGAATAGGACGAAGCAATCCAGAATATATGTTCTGGATTGCTCACAACAAATCCTCGCAATGACGACAATAATGCCGTGGGCCAAAAGACGAAGTTAATCATGAGGAACCCAGATGCCAAACTCATACTCTTATACTGAAAAACAACGTTTTCGTAAAGATTATAGTAAACTTCATGAAACGATGAAGGCACCAAACTTACTTGCGCCACCGCTAGAATCTTATCAGCAGTTTTTACAATTTAATGTACCACAAACGGAATTGAACGACATTGGGTTGCATGCGGCATTTAGTTCAGTGTTCCCAATTACGAGTTATTCCGGCAATGCGCAATTAAATTATGTTAGTTATCGTATTAGTGAACCAGTGTTTGAGGTGCGTGAATGTCAATTGCGTGGCTTAACATATGCAGCATCATTGCGTGTTAAAGTACGCTTATGCATTTACGATAAAGATGTCAATGCGGGTAATGCCAGCATTAAAGACGTCAAAGAACAAGAAGTGTATATGGGCGAAATGCCATTAATGACAGAACGCGGAACGTTCGTTATTAATGGTACCGAGCGAGTGGTGGTATCGCAATTGCATCGTTCGCCTGGGGTGTTTTTCGAGCATGATAAGGGTAAAACGCATTCTTCCGGTAAATTGTTATTCTCAGCACGAGTGATCCCGTATCGAGGTTCATGGCTCGATTTTGAATTCGATACCAAAGATTGTTTATTTGTGCGAATTGACCGTCGGCGTAAGTTGCCAGCGACCATTTTATTGCGCGCTCTGGGTTATTCTATCGATGAAATTTTAGGATTATTTTTTGAAACTAGCACATATAAATTTGACTATAGTAAAGCACCAACCGCAGCTGCGGGAACTGATGACTTAGACATTCCTTGCCAAATCACCTTAGCTTTAGTGCCTGAAAGGTTGCGTGGGGAAATCGCTGCATTTGACATTGCTTTGCCAAAAGGTGATGTCATTGTCGAAAAAGGTCGACGAATTTCAGCTCGTCACATTCGACGCATGAATGAAGCTAAACTAAAAATGTTAAACGTGCCGGCTAATTATTTGCTCGGTAAAGTGATCGCGCATGCGATTATTGATAAAGACACCGGGGAAATTATCGTTGAAACCAATACCGAAATTACCCCTGAAGTATTGCAGAAATTAGTGAGCATGAAAGTTGATACCATTGAAACTTTATATATTAACGAACTTGATCACGGTTCTTATATTTCAGATACGCTACGCATTGATCCAACAACCAGCCAGCTTGAAGCGTTAGTAGAAATTTATCGGATGATGCGTCCTGGTGAGCCACCAACTAAAGAAGCGGCTGAAAATTTATTTGCTAATCTATTTTTTGCCGAAGAACGCTATGATCTTTCCGCTGTTGGCCGGATGAAATTTAATCGTCGCGTTGGCCGTGATGAATTAACAGGCCCTGGAGTGTTAACTAACGAAGATATTATCAGCGTGATGCATGTATTGATTGGCATTCGTGATGGTAAAGGTGAAGTTGATGATATTGATCACTTAGGTAACCGTCGGGTACGTTGTGTTGGTGAAATGACTGAAAACCAATTTCGCGCTGGTTTAGTTCGGGTTGAGCGCGCTGTTAAAGAACGTTTAAGCTTAGCAGAATCTGAAGGCTTAATGCCGCAAGACTTAATTAATGCGAAACCAGTGTCTGCCGCGATTAAAGAATTTTTTGGCTCCAGTCAATTATCACAATTTATGGATCAGAGTAATCCATTATCTGAAATTACTCACAAGCGCCGAATTTCAGCATTAGGCCCAGGTGGCTTAAGTCGAGAACGTGCTGGTTTTGAAGTGCGTGACGTACATCCAACACACTATGGTCGAGTTTGCCCAATTGAAACGCCTGAAGGACCAAACATTGGTTTGATCAACTCACTGGCGGTGTTTGCGCGCATCAATGATTATGGTTTTATTGAAACACCATGCCGTAAAGTAGTCGATGGCAAAGTAACGAATGATATCGTATACCTATCAGCGATTGAAGAAGGGCAACACATCATTGCGCAAGCGAATGCTAAGCTTGATAAACATCATCGTTTCGAAAGCGATTTGGTATCGTGTCGTCACCGTGGTGAATTTACGTTAACAACGCCGGATAAAATTGATTTTATGGATGTGTCACCGAAGCAAATCGTTTCGGTAGCAGCATCGTTAATCCCATTTTTAGAGCATGATGATGCTAACCGTGCGTTAATGGGTTCAAACATGCAACGTCAAGCAGTGCCGACAATGACGACGGAGAAACCGTTAGTAGGTACTGGTATGGAACGCAAAGTTGCAATCGATTCTGGCGTCACCGTGATCGCTAAACGTGGTGGCATGGTCGATTCAGTCGATGCTTCCCGAATTGTAATTCGTGTTAATGACGATGAAACTGAAGCAGGTGGTACCGGGGTCGATATTTATAGTTTAATAAAATACACTCGTTCCAATCACAACACTTGTATTAATCAACGGCCTTTAGTGAAAGCTGGTGATACTATTATCCGCGGCGATGTTTTAGCGGATGGACCATCAACTGATATGGGTGAATTAGCATTAGGGCGCAATATGTTAGTCGCCTTTATGCCATGGAATGGTTACAACTTCGAAGATTCCATTTTGATCTCTGAACGTGTGGTGGAAGAAGATGCTTATACTACCATTCATATTGAAGAATTATCCTGTGTGGCGCGTGATACTCGGCTTGGGCCAGAAGAAGTCACGGCTGACATTCCTAATGTTGGTGAACATGCGTTAGCAAAATTAGATGAATCTGGAATTGTGTATATCGGTGCTGAAGTGAGTCCCGGTGATATTTTAGTTGGTAAGGTAACACCAAAAGGTGAAACTCAATTAAC
>JANQRR010000032.1 GCA_028284465.1 Gammaproteobacteria bacterium
TTTAATCTAATCGCCCGACAGACTCCGCAATATAATCAGGGGCTAAATGAGCATACTTCATCGTTTGATCAATCTTTTTATGCCCCAATAACTTCTGCACCGCATATAAACTCACCCCTTTCATCACTAAATTACTGGCAAAATCATGGCGCATGTCATGCCAACGAAAATTCATTATATTGCTATCCCTAAGCACTTTCACCCAGGCTTTATACACACACGTGATGGCTTTATTGGGATCATATGGGCTGGGAAACAACCAAGGACTCTGCAATCGGTTGGTTTGTGCTAACCAAATGACAAGCATGTTTCTCGCCGTTTTATTTAACGGCACATACCGTGCTAAATAATTCTTCGATTTCTCAATGAAAACCGTATTTTGTGCTAAGTTAATGTGCTGGCGTTTTATCCGAAATAATTCGCTTTTTCTAATGCCCGTATTAAGGCTTAAAATGATCATGGGCAGCACATGATCGGCAAACTCATGCGCCATGATCTCCGGATAGCATTCATACTTGCGTTCTTTACGCCACGTATTTGCATTACGCCTTTGGGCTTTTAAGGTATTTTCTCGACACGCTAAGGTATCAAACAATTGCGACCTTTCGTCTTCTGCTAAATAGCGAATGCGCGTATCATCATACTTAAGCACTTTTAAACCTGCCAAGCCGTTTTCTGCAATCACGTTCCACTCAACCGCTTTAGATAACAATGAGCGTAAAGGTGTAATGGTACGATTGATGGTATTAGGTAACATCGCTTTCGTGGCAAGCTTGTGCGTGCGCCATTTCTCCAGATCTTGGATCGTGATCTCATTGAGGTATCTATCAAAAAGATGGCTAAAATGCCGCTCAAGCGTTTTGAGATCTTCTGCGCCTGCGACATTATGGGTTGTGATCCACGGGCCGTAGTCGTCTGCCAAAAAATGTTTAAGTAAAGGAATAGCGTGTTTTGGTTGGCTTGCCGGCTGAGGTGCGATACCGTGCGTATGATCGGCTAATATTTGTATCGCTTTCTCGCGGGCTTGCGATGGCTTTATAACCCCCACTTTACCTAAATTAACCCTCTTGCCGCGCGCGTATTGAACAGCATAACTCATCGCGCCTGACGGATTTACGCGAATGACAAATCCTTTAACTCGACTATCGCGCACATCGTAGGCTTTCTCACGAG
>JANQRR010000009.1 GCA_028284465.1 Gammaproteobacteria bacterium
CGCTACTGTCATATAAGTTAACGAGATGTAAGAATTAAAATGAAACACCAATGGACATAGGCGAGCACGGAGAGAAAGCCACTCACTGACAGGACCCCAACGGCACCAATCATTTATCCCCAAATTAATTAGGATTAAAGAATAGCACCAACTATTTATGCCCCAACAAAAAATCAAAGAACATTGGTTACGAAAATTTCTTCCACTACCCAATCTCGCAAACATTGACTAATAAATTGCGCAGCCTCAGTCTCCGTCATCCATTTACATAAACCTTCACAGATCTCCGCAAACGATTTATTTTCCTGACACCCCACAATAATATAATTTTCAGGTACTGATAATGGCCTATAATAACTAGCAAAATCTTTACGCCAAACTAACCACGCTTGTGGTGCATCTTGTTTTTTAAACTCAGGTAAATGTTGCTTATCAATGACTGCCTGCCACAATTGTGGTGTATTCCAACGACAATTAATAACTTGCACACTTGGATGTAACGCTAAGTGTAATTGCGGCCAAGCAGCAGACGATAATTTTTTTAACTCAACTAATGTTAATAATGGCCGATCCGCAGCATCAAATGCCATTGTTAATGCCCATTCAAAATTTGCCATTTCAACAAATAGCTCACGTTGTTTATGGTGAGTATGCGTGAGAAATTTTGCTAGTAATTCACCATAATAACGTAATGAAAAATGTGTTGAAGGGTAATTATCAATAAAATCACGACATAATTGTTGAAATGCTTGCTCCCCCATCAACCCACATAAGCCTGAATAATCTTCCGTTAACACTTCCATTAAGCGACCATAATACGCTTGACGATAAATTTCTAAACTAGCTTGTGCCGATAATTGTGACGAATTAGCGATGTCACTAACGATACTTGATTCGGCAGTCAATATGAAGTTAAAAAATTGTTGCTGCACATTAGCTAATGACATGCTGTTTACTACTTACTTGTTGATAAATTATTTTTGCTTGATTCATTTCAGCAAATAATTCAGTAAAAGACGGTATGTTGCCATCACGTTCAATCATCGTAGAAACTTTACCAAAACGCTTAATCGCCATTTTATACAAACTCCATACCGGATCAATAATCGGATGATCATGCGTATCAATGATATGGTCACCGTAATTCGTATGGCCTGCTAAATGAAATTGTTGCACACGATCAATGGGAATATTATTTAAATACCTTGCAGGATCAAATCCATGATTAAAGCCACTGACATAAATATTGTTAATATCTAATAACAACAAACAGTCTGCTCGCTCGGCGATGGTGGCGACAAATTCCCACTCCGGCATTGATGATTCTTTATAATTAACATAGCTTGAAACATTCTCCATTAAGATCGGTCGACCTAAATAATCCTGCACTTGTTGTATACGATCAACAACGTGATTAATTGTCGCTTGGGTAAACGGTAATGGTAATAAGTCATGTGAATTTTTGCCATGTACCCCAGCCCAACAAAGATGATCAGAAATCCACGCTGGTTGAATACATTCAGCTAATTGTTTGACTTGCGCGAGATATTGTTGGTTTAACGGATCAGTGCTGCCAATCGATAATGATACACCATGCATGACAATCGGATAATGCTGACGGATCTGAGTTAAATAATGCAATGGCTTGCCACCAGGAATTAAATAATTTTCAGTTAAAATTTCCAACCAATCTAAAGCCGGTAAGGTTTGCAAAATCTCGTCGTAATGTGGTGAACGTAACCCCAAACCAAATCCAAGATAAGGCAAGTTCATGCGCATTTATAGAAAAACTCTTCCGGAGGTTCATTGCTTGAATCAGGATACGTTTGTGGATGCATGCTTAAATCTTCTGAACGCTGGCCCGTACACGTATGTGATGGACAATTGTGACGATAAGCGCAACCGTTAAGCAAGCACAGCAGACTAATTAATATACTAATGTACAGTTTCATTGCTCTATTACCTCTTATCTCTATTCTAACGTAATATCGCTGGGGATCAATCCATAGATATACGCATCTTTAGGATGGCTATGAGTATAGATCCGATTACGACACAAACCTTCCCTGCATGCGCCAAGTTTTTCTGCAACTTTCTGACTAGCAATATTCTCAGGTTCAATGACTAATTCTAAGCGAAATAATCCTAACGTTGTAAAGGCAAATTTCGCTGCCAGCTTTGTAGCACGCGTTGCAATACCTTGATCAAGATAACGAGCGCGCACCCAATAACCCATATTACCGATTTTATATTCTTCATCTAAACGATTAATGCTGAGTCCACCCAATAGCTCATCAGTCATTGCATCAACAATAACAAATCCATACTCAATACCTTTTCTAAAATTGCGTCGCGTCAAGCTTACCCATGATTTACTATCTTTTAATGAATAATCAGGATGACACCATGGCAAAAATTTAAAATTATGCCAAATAGATTCGCGTGCTGCGACATACAATGCTTTAACATCGTTACGTCTAAATTCTCTAATAGTAACAATATTATCGGTTAAACTGATCATGGTTCCATCGTTGATATTTGATCGTTGCTATTTCCATATTACTCGCTAGCGCACCAACATAATTAGCTTGTGGCGTAAATGCACTCAATGACCAAGTTTGTGCTTTTTGTTTATCTCCTTCAATACTGATAATTTTTGCTGGTTGATCAGAGCTTAAATCCACCACAAAACGATCTAATGAGAAAAACAAACCATCACCTAACGCTTTAATAAAAGCTTCTTTGCGGGTCCAACCATTGAAAAAGCCACGCTGTTGTTGATCCGCTGGTAATGCCACTAATTGCTGATATTCTTGTGCCGCAAAAAAACGTTTAGCTAATGCTAAGCAATCAACTTTTCGTAATAAATATTCAACATCAATACCAATTGCATGATGTTGGGCAAATGCATAAACACTTAACTCATGTGAATGCGCAATATTAAATGTTAAATCATTAGGATTATGCTGCACTTGTAAACTTGGTTTACCATGCACAGCATAATTAAAATCTAACGCTTTTGCAGAAAGCTGGCAATAATGACTCAACAATGCTCGCAACACTGCGCGAGCAACGATAAAACGACGTTTATCATGATTAAAATGAAAACGTTGCGCACGTGCTAACTCATCTGCAGATAGTAATTTTGCATAACTCGCTATTTGCGGCTCGGCTATTTCAAGATCACAAAACCATACATGTACTGTAGATTGATTTAATAACGTATCCATCAATTCACAAGATGCCATGATAAATGTTCCGCTAAATAACGCAACATGATTTCACCACGAATACTAGTACCTTTTTTAGTAACTCGAGGACTCATCACGGCAATTCCAGCATGACCTAATGCCACCGCTAAAATAAAGCCAGAAACGCTACTTTTTGCTGGCATTCCGGTTGCCACTAAATGAGTACCTGATTCATTATATAAACCACACGTTGCCATAATTGCCGTTACGTGTTGGGCAGTTGTCGTTGATATAACGCGGGTACCATTAGGTGCAACACCGCCATGTGCTAAAAGCATTGGTAAATAAGATGCTTGACTAACGGTTGCTTGAAATGAACAAAGATAAAAATAAGTATCTAATACTTCACCCACATCACCTTTGAGTAAGCCATTACTCTTTAATAAATACGCAAGCGATCGATTGCGATCGCCAGTCCGTTTCTCAGAAGCAAACACTTTACCATCAATATTAAGTTTCTCACCAAATAAACGCTCTACCCAAGTTTCCAGCCAATACAATTTTTGTTCCGACGTTTTTCCTGGAATATAGTTACATAATAAAATCGCGCCAGAATTTAGCATTGGATTTGATGGTTCAGGACCAAATTGATCTAAGCGTGCTACTGAAGCAAAATCAGCACCCGAAGGTTCTACTTTGACAATAGAAAATAGTTTTTCTGCACCTAACTCTTCAAGCAAACCAATTAACACCACCAATTTAGCAGCACTTTGTAACGTTATTTGATGTTCACATTCTTGCCCAACAAATAAATGCGTGCCATCCTTTAAAGTAATCGCCATTGAGGTAAGCTCCGCTGGCATGTTAGCTAGCTCAGGAATATAGGTTGCTACATTTCCTTCTTTATTCTTTTTTGCCAACGTTAATGCTTTTTGCATCACTGATTTTAAATGATCAAGATCTTTTTTAGTCATATTGTACATGCTCTTTCCGTTTCCATTTCATTCACTTTAGCATAATGACAATATACTTTACAAAAAACCCGAAATAATCGCGCAAAACTGCGATTATGTGGCCGTGCTGTTTCGCCATCTAGCCAGCGTTTTATGGTGCGTCGTGACACGCCAATTTCTGCTGCTAAACGCGTTTTGTTATAACCTTTGATCGCTAAAATTTCTTCAATGATCGCTCGCCATGGCAAAGCATAATCTGCATTATTGTGGCTGTCACGTGCGTACTGAATAAATTCTGGAACTTTTAAATCAGCATATTTTAAATAAAGATCTTTAAGCGTTTGCGATTGCGAACGCGCTTTAATCGTAGCAAGGATGTCATCACTCGGACGAGCATATGACGATTTCGGTTTTATTTTATACGCATACATTTTAAACACCTCATGTTAAATTAACTCACATGAGATGATGGCTCTTCCAAAATGCCAAGATAATGCTATAATTAACTTAGCTCATAGTGAACGAGCCATCTCCTCAACTTCCAATACATCCTGAGCAGCTAATAAACTGCTCAGGATTTTAATTATCAGCATTCTAATAACTAACATCGACTTAAATGAATTATGAATTTAATTAAATTATTAAAATTTTTTATTAATTACTTCATAATTAATTCATATAGTTATGCATCTTAAAACCATTGTCAATCTTTTATTAATAATTTTTACTATTTTAAAAACGCCCTGTGACAGACATCAACACACCTTGCGACCGTTCATTTAGTATGTTAAAAAATAACGTTTGTCTCATTATTTATATTTCTGAATTTAGTTTTACATTAATCTTAACAACTTAGGATGAGCGTTTTACACGTGTTGCATATAAGGAAATATCTTTGGCTTGCCTGCCTAGTGTTATTAAATGCACTATTGCTTATATATTCAACCGTTAATGCTTATCCGCCGCGCGCGTTATTCCAAGGTGGTGCTGGTACTATCAATTCTGGCTATGGCGATATCATGTTCCCTTTTCAGGGTGAGCCTAATCTTTTGTTTTATGGTGATGTGATTGGTAAAGCCGGTAGCGATGATGGCTGGTTTGCAAGCTTTGGTGATGGGGTGCGCTTCTTGCCAGACAATGATCATATGTGGGGCGGTTATATTTTTATTGATCGTGATGAAACCAGCAAAGATGAATTTTTTTGGGTGTTAGATCCCGGGGTTGAAATTTTTTCTCATCAATGGGATTTTCATGCGAATGCTTACTTCCCAGTATCTTCTAAAGAAAAAGTTGTTGGCACCGTGCTTGCTAGCGAGCTCAATCCAGCCACTATGACAAAGACAAAACTACAAGCGTTTAATACTGTGTTTACCGACAAACTTAACGTATCGTCGGGAACATTTGTTACTGGCCATGATTTATTTACTGAAAAATTTCATTTTATTGATCAAATAGGCCCAGGGTTTGATGTCGATCTCGGCTACACTATCGTACGTTGGTACGACATTCATGTTGCTGCTGGATTTTATTATATTGATTATCCACAACAACGTCATTTGGCAGGTGGCCAAGCTGATGTACGCATTCCATTTGGTAAATACGCTATTTTAAGGATCAGTGATAGTTACGACGATATCTTTCGCAATGCATTTATGGCAAGTGTAGTGATCCGTTTTGGTGGAATTCCACGAAGCCAACCTTGGAGATTGCGCAATCAAAAATTCACGCCAGTGGTTCGTCATTTAGGAACACTCAACACAGGATCTGGTATTCGTGATCGACGCATTCTTAAAGACACGGGCAAGCCGGTATTATTGCTAAGTAACATTTGGTTTTTTTCCAGTCAAGGCGGTTCACTGTTTAATGCACAATCTGGCTTTAATAATTGTACCGCTGAAAATCCTTGCAGCGGTTCGAGTTTCACACAAATGAATGTTAACGCCATTAATAATATTTCATCGAATGCAAATTTATTTTTTAATCCCGGGAATTATAATATCAACGCTATCACTTTGAATAACGGCCAAAGTGTTTTTGGCCGTAACCAAGCCTATAACTTACCGGCAGCTGATAATAATCGCCCGGTATTTATTGGGCGCTTTAATCTTACCGGCAATAACTTATTAACTAACATTGATATGAGCGGAAATAACAGCACCCAAACCACTGGGATCTTTAGCATGAATGCTAGTAATATTCGGATCAATCAAGTGACTGTTAGTGATTATACATCAAGTGATCCTAGTGTTACTCCAACCGGAATCGATTTACGAAATGGTAGCAACATTGCATTAACGTGGGTAACCGTTACTAACATTAACGCGACTAACGGAGTAAACGGCACTGCTGGTGCCAACGGTGCTGACACTATGGGACCAAACATGACAGGTGGTAATGGTACTCTTGGAACTGATGGTACTGACGGCGGTAACGCTATCGGGATTAATTTAGTGAACGTCAATAACACTCAACTGCATGATGTGATAGTGTCGCAAATTAATGGCGGCAATGGGGGTAGCGGTGGCGATGGCGGTAATGGTGGTGATGCTAGCGCTAATGCTTCTAATCCAAATGGCCAAGGTGGTGATGGTGCTAATGGCGGTAATGGTGGTAACGGTGGTATCGCTACCGGGATCAATATCACCGATAGCCAAGTTGATTTTGATTTAGTTGAAGTAACGAATATTAATGCTGGCTTTGGTGGCAATGCAGGTAACGGTGGCAGCGGTGGTAATGCAAATGCGACGAATGTTGCTGGTGTTGGCCTAACAACTGTTACTGCTGGCACCGGAGGCAATGGTGGCAACGGCGGTACTGGTGGTGATGGCGGTAACGCGCGCGGAATTTTTGTCAGCAGTGGCACCACGACAATTTCAAATACCATCGTCACTAATATTAATGGTGATAGTGCAGGTGCTGGTGGCAATGGTGGTGATGCAGGTACTGCAAATGGAGATAATAATTCGCAAACCGGCGGCGGTAATTTATTTGTGGATGGCGGCACCGGTGGTACGGGCGGTAACGGTGGTGATGGTGGTAATGGTGGCCAAGCGATTGGGATTGGCAATGGTGCTGGTAGCTTAACTGTAACGACAACCACAATCACTAACTTAGTCGGAACAGCCGGTGGTAGTGGCGGCAATGCGGGTGCTGGTGGTAGTGCGAATACCGATATGAACAGTGAAGCCGGTACCGGTCGCGGCGAATTGATGGCGGGTACCGGTGGTGCTGCCGGTACTAGTGGCAGCGGCGGTGATGGTGGCCAAGCGATCGGGATTAATGGCGCTGGGCAAAGCTTAACTGTTACCAATACCATGATTAATAACATAACCGGCGGGATCGGTGGCAGCGGTGGTAATGGCAATAGTGGTGGTAATGCGAATTCTAATAATAACAATGAAGTGGATGGTGGACGCATAGAAGCATTCGGCGGTATGGCCGGCGTTGGTAGTGCTGGTAGTGATGGTGGTGACGCTGGTGAAAGTATCGGGGTTAATAATGATGGTGGTAGTGCCACGATTAATAATATTCAAGTCAGTGCATTAGCTGGCGGTGCCGGCGGCGCTGGTGGCAGTGGCGGTAATGGCGGCACTAGTGACGCTTTCATGAATAGTGATATGCAAGGTGGACGCGTAGAAGCAGAGGGTACCACTGGTGGTGCTGCTGGTGCCGGAGGTAATGGCGGTAGCGGCACTAATGCGTTAGGCATAAATTCCGATAATGGTGGCACCACGACGGTAACTAGTAGCACCGTCAATAATCTTATTGGTGGCGCAGGCGGTAATGGTGGTCTCGGTGGCCTTGGTGGAACAAGCGATACAAATAATAACACTGATGTTAACGGTGGTCGCGTCGATGCAACGGCTGGCACCGGCGGTGATGGTGGCAATGGCGGTAATGGTGGAAGTGGTGGTAACGCCGCTGGTGCTGCTGCCGATAATGCTAGCATAATCACTCTTAATCAATCACAAGTTTCGCAATTAACCGGCGGTGCCGGTGGTAGTGGTGGCATTGGCAGTATTGGCGGATCTGCTAACGCTAACATGAACTCAGAAGCTAATGGTGGTGCTTTAAATCCGCTTGGCGGTACTGGCGGCCTTGGCGGCACTAGTGGTAATGGCGGAGCTGGCGGTAATGCTGCCGGTGCTGTCGCTGATAATGCCAGCACAGTTAATATCAATAACAATACTCTCAGTCAGTTTACCGGCGGCGATGGTGGTAACGGTGGCACCGCGGCAGATGGCGGTGATGCGACAGCGAATGATAACACTGAAGGTGCTGGTGGTGCTGGTACTGCAATTGGTGGTACTGGCGGCAATGGTGGCATGGGTGGTGCTGGTGGCAATGGCGGTGACGGCGATACCACTAGCGCCAGCGGTGGCAGTGTGATCAATGCAGCAGGTAATAACATTAATAATGTCAGCGGTGGTGACGGCGGTGATGGCGCGACTGGTGGCAGCGGTGGTGATGCTGAAGCAACCGGTAACACAGGGATCGGTGAAACGAATGGTACTGGCGG
>JANQRR010000013.1 GCA_028284465.1 Gammaproteobacteria bacterium
AGATGTGAAAGATACATCATTACGTGTATCAACCGGAATGAGTGGCACAGTTATTGATGTGCAAGTGTTTACTCGCGATGGAATTGAAAAAGATCCACGTGCGTTAGCGATTGAAGAAGCTGAATTAGCAAAAGTGCGTAAAGATTTAGATGACGAATTGCGTATTCGTGAACTTGATGCATACAACCGAGTGGAAAAAATTCTGCATGGTAAAGTTGCCGAAGGTGGTCCGGATGGCTTAAAGAAAGGTGCCAAGATCACTAATACTTATCTGGAAGAATTACCACGCAATAAATGGTTTGATATTCGTTTACGTGATGATACAGCGAACAAACAATTAGAATTGATCGCTGAACAGGTTAAGCAATTACAAACTGAGCGTGATGAAAAATATGAAGTGAAACGCCGCAAATTAACTCAAGGCGATGATTTAGCGCCAGGCGTGCTTAAAATTGTTAAAGTGTATTTGGCTGTCAAACGACGCATTCAGCCAGGCGATAAAATGGCAGGTCGTCACGGTAATAAAGGGGTGATCTCAACTATCGTGCCTACCGAAGACATGCCTTATTTAGAAGATGGTACACCGGTTGATGTGGTATTGAATCCACTAGGGGTGCCGTCACGGATGAACGTCGGGCAGGTATTAGAAACTCACTTAGGCTGGGCGGCCAAAGGTTTAGGCATTAAAGTTGGGCGGATGCTTGAGCAGCAAAACAAGATCACAGAAATTCGTCAATTCTTAGATAAAGTCTATAACGAAGATAATCATAAGAAAATTGATATTAAATCTTTGTCTGATCAAGAAGTGTTAAATTTAGCAAATAATCTTAAAAAAGGTGTGCCAATGGCAACGCCTGTGTTTGATGGGATCACAGAAGCTGAAATTAAACACATGTTGAAGCTGGCAGATTTACCAGAAAGCGGTCAAGCCATGTTACGCGATGGGCGCACCGGTGAATTGTTTGAACGTCCAGTGACTGTTGGTTATATGTATATTCTTAAGTTGATCCATTTAGTCGACGATAAAATGCATGCACGTTCTACCGGTTCTTACAGTTTAGTGACCCAGCAGCCGCTTGGTGGTAAAGCACAATTTGGTGGCCAACGCTTTGGGGAAATGGAAGTATGGGCCTTAGAAGCTTACGGCGCGTCATACACATTGCGTGAAATGTTAACGGTGAAATCCGATGATGTTGCCGGGCGTACCAAAATGTATAAAAACATCGTCGATGGTGATCACCGCATGGAACCTGGTATGCCAGAATCATTTAATGTGTTAGTGAAAGAGTTACGATCGTTAGGGCTCAACGTTGAGCTGCATTATGATGAATAATCTATGTTTTTAACTGATAGGAGCTGATCCTTGGAAGACTTACTCAATCTTTTTAATCCACAAGCGCAAACCAAAGACTTTGATGCTTTACGGATTGCATTGACGTCGCCAGAACAAATTCGTTCATGGTCTTATGGTGAAGTTAGAAAACCAGAAACCATTAATTATCGCACTTTTAAACCAGAGCGAGATGGGTTGTTCTGCGCCAAGATTTTTGGCCCGGTCAAAGATTATGAATGTTTATGTGGCAAGTATAAACGCCTTAAACATCGTGGTGTCGTGTGTGAAAAATGTGGGGTTGAAGTTACCTTAACAAAAGTGCGGCGTGATCGCATGGGGCATATTGAATTAGCAAGCCCGGTAGCACATATATGGTTCCTCAAATCATTGCCATCACGGATCGGCTTATTATTAGATATGACGTTGCGTGATATTGAACGAGTGTTATATTTTGAAGCTTTTGTGGTAACTGAGCCCGGCATGACAACGCTTGAACGCGGTCAGTTATTAAATGACGAAGCCTACCTTGAAGCAATTGAAGAACATGGTGATGAATTTGAAGCTAAGATGGGGGCTGAGGCAGTACAAGAATTATTAAAAGCGATCGATTTGAAAGCTGAAGCCACTGAGATCCGCGAAGTATTACCAAGCACTACATCAGAAACTAAAAGTAAAAAGCTTGCTAAACGACTTAAAATTCTTGAAGCATTTTTAGAATCTGGCAATAAACCCGAATGGATGATTTTAAATGTCTTGCCAGTGTTGCCACCGGATCTGCGACCTTTAGTACCGCTAGATGGTGGACGTTTTGCAACGTCTGATTTAAATGATTTGTATCGCCGAGTGATCAATCGTAATAATCGTTTGAAACGTTTATTAGATCTCAATGCGCCAGATATCATTGTGCGTAATGAAAAACGCATGTTGCAAGAAGCAGTCGATGCATTGTTAGATAACGGTCGTCGCGGACGCGCGATCACCGGTTCGAATAAGCGTCCTTTAAAATCTTTAGCCGATATGATCAAAGGTAAGCAAGGGCGTTTTCGCCAAAACTTACTTGGAAAACGGGTCGATTATTCAGGACGTTCAGTGATTGTGGTGGGGCCAACGCTCAAATTGCACCAATGCGGCTTACCAAAGAAAATGGCATTGGAATTATTCAAGCCGTTTATTTTTAGCAAGTTAGAATTACGTGGTTATGCCACAACGATCAAAGCTGCTAAGAAAATGGTTGAAATGGAGCGACCTGAAGTTTGGGATATTCTCGAAGAAGTTATTCGTGAGCATCCAGTATTATTAAACCGTGCGCCAACCTTGCATCGCTTAGGTATTCAAGCGTTTGAGCCAGTGTTGATTGAAGGTAAAGCTATTCAATTACATCCATTAGTCTGTACCGCTTACAATGCTGACTTTGATGGTGACCAAATGGCAGTGCATGTGCCGTTGACGATTGAAGCGCAATTAGAATCGCGTTCTTTGATGATGTCGACCAACAATATTTTATCACCCGCTAATGGCGAACCGATCATCGTGCCAACCCAGGACGTGGTGTTAGGCTTATATTACATGACCCGTGATCGCATCAATGCCAAAGGTGAAGGCATGGTATTTGCTGATCTACAAGAAGTACATCGAGCTTATGACGCAGGTTATGCTGATCTGCATGCAAAAGTTAAAGTACGGATCGATGACTACGAACTTGATGAAAACGATAAACCGCAAAAAGTTAGACGTATGGTGGAATCAACCATTGGGCGAATTTTATTATTTGATTTTCTTCCTGAAGGTATGAGTTTTGCGATGGTTAATCGGCCGATGACGAAAAAAACCATTTCTGGCCTTATTAACATTTGTTATCGTCAATTTGGCTTAAAAGCGACAGTGTTATTAGCTGATACGTTAATGTATACCGGTTTTCATTATGCCACTGTTTCAGGGGTTTCGATTGGTATTAACGATTTAGTGATCCCTGAAGAGAAATCCACAATTATTGACAAAGCGAAAACTGAAGTTAAAGAAATTGAAGCGCAATACGCGTCTGGTTTAGTTACCCAAGGTGAACGTTATAATAAAGTCGTGGATATTTGGTCGCACACTAACGATCAAGTCGCCAAAGCGATGATGAAAAAATTAGCCACAGACTTAGTAGAAGATAGTGAAGGGAAAGAAGTTCCGCAAGAATCATTTAACTCTATTTATATGATGGCAGATTCCGGTGCACGGGGTTCTGCTGCGCAGATCCGTCAGCTTGCGGGGATGCGGGGATTAATGGCACGACCAGACGGCAGCATTATTGAAACACCTATTACCGCTAATTTCCGTGAAGGTTTGGACGTGTTGCAATACTTCACTTCAACTCACGGAGCGCGTAAAGGGTTAGCTGATACTGCGTTAAAAACGGCAAACTCGGGTTATCTCACACGACGTTTAGTGGATGTTGCGCAAGACTTAGTGATTAATGAAACTGATTGTGGCACCGAAAATGGGATCTTGATGACACCATTAATCGAAGGTGGTGATGTCGTAGAGCCGCTACGCGAAAGAGTATTAGGACGCGTAGTTGCCAAAGACATTTTCACTCCAGATTCAGAAGAATTATTAGCGCCTAGAGGCACGATGCTCGATGAAAAGCTGGTCGATCTGTTAGAGAAAAAAGGCGTGTATCAAGTATTGGTGCGCAGTGGAATTGCATGTGATGCTTATTATGGTATTTGTGCAACATGTTATGGGCGGGATTTAGCGCGTGGACATTTAGTTAATATTGGGGAAGCAGTTGGCGTTATCGCGGCGCAATCGATTGGTGAACCTGGCACCCAGTTAACAATGCGTACCTTCCATATTGGTGGAGCAGCATCGCGAACCACCGCGGCGAATAATATTCAAATTAAAACTAAAGGTCATATTAAATTAAATAATATCAAACTTATTCAACGTTCTACCGGCGATTATGTATCAACCTCACGTTCTGGCGAATTAGTCTTAGTCGATGAAAATAGTAGTGAACGCGAACGTTATAAAGTGCCGTTTGGTGCAGTATTAACGGTTGCCGATGGTGATAAGGTTGAAGCAGGGCAAATCGTTGCAACTTGGGACCCACACAGTCACCCGATCGTAACTGAAGTAAAAGGCCGACTACAATTCGTTAACTTAGTTGAAGAAGTAACGATGAATCGCCAAGTGGATGAAGTTACCGGCTTAAGCAGTATCGTGATTATTGATCCGAAACAACGCGGTGCTGGCGGCAAAGAAATACGTCCAATGATCAAATTAGTTGACAGTAAAGGCAAAGATATTTTCTTAGCAGGCACAAGCGTACCTGCGCATTACTTCTTGCCTACTGGTGCTATCGTTAATATTGAAGATGGTGCTGAAGTTGGCATTGGTGATGTGCTGGCACGTATTCCACAAGAAACGTCAAAAACCCGTGATATTACGGGTGGTTTACCACGAGTTGCTGATTTATTTGAAGCGCGCAAACCGAAAGATACTTCGATCATGGCAGAAATTACCGGGATCGTAAGTTTTGGTAAAGAAACTAAAGGTAAGCGACGCTTAGTAATTAATAATCCTGACGGTGAAAGTTACGAAGAATTAATTCCAAAATGGCGTCACATCACCGTGTTTGAAGGTGAGCATGTTGAACGTGGTGAAGTAATTGTTGATGGTTCACCTAATCCACATGATATTTTACGTTTGCTCGGGGTCAATGCGTTAGCGAATTACATCGTCAATGAAATTCAAGAAGTGTATCGTTTGCAAGGGGTAAAAATTAACGATAAACACATTGAAATTATCGTACGCCAAATGTTACGAAAAGTTATTGTTACTGATCCAGGCGAAACTAAATTCTTGACGGGTGAGCAAATTGAAGGCCATCGAGTGCGGATTGAAAATGAAAAACTGCAAGCGGAAGGTAAGTCACCAGCGAAATTTGAACCGGTATTGTTGGGGATCACAAAAGCTTCGTTGGCGACCGAATCATTCTTGTCAGCTGCTTCATTCCAAGAAACGACACGCGTGTTAACGGAAGCTGCGGTATGTGGCAAGCTCGATGAATTACGTGGCTTAAAAGAAAATGTCACTGTGGGCCGTTTGATCCCAGCAGGAACAGGCTTGGCATATCATACCTTGCGACGCAGCGGTAAATTAGATCAAGACGGTGAAGCCGGTGATGAAGGCGGCAAAGCGGGCACGATGACAGCATCAGATGTTGAAGATGCCTTATCAGCAGCACTGAATTCACGTACTTAGTTTATTGCTGGGATCCTTTCATCATCGCCATTTGATCTAGAAGTGAGAGTAAACTATACTATGTTTAACATGTTAAACATAATATAGGTGCTTTATGTTAGGTGTTCGATTAGATCATAATACTGAGGCTCGTTTATTGCGACTATGCAATGAAACGGGCCATAGTAAAAGTTATTATGTCAAAAAGGCAATCATCGAGTTTTTAAATGACAGAGAAGATTATCTTTTAGGTATTGCTGAGCTTGAAAAAAGAGAACCAACGATGACGCTTAAAGAGTTGGAGAAAGAGCTTGGCCTGGATAGTTAATGTTACTAAAACAGCAGCGAAACAGATAAAAAAGCTTGATAGAACAGCACAAAAACGAATTTTATCATTTCTCAATACAAAAGTAGAAAATAGTAAGAATCCTAGAAAACAGGGTAAAGCATTACGTGGGAAACATGAAGAATTATGGCGTTATCGTGTTGGAGATTATCGGCTAATTTGTAAAATTGAAGATAATACACTTACAGTGCTTTTGCTTGCGGTTGGGCATCGTAAAGAGGTCTATAAACAAAAACTTAATTGATAAATATTTTGTAATTCTTGGGTCAATTGAGGCTCCGCCATTGGGTATACTCTCTTTACGCCATATAACGACAATTTTAGTATTATTACGCCAAATAAGGAGAATATTAGCTTTTTCTACGCATATTTTGCGAAGAATAATTAGCTTTGCGTAGTTTAATACCACAGATCGTTTTTATAGCATGTCAGCACAAATTGAAAAAGAACGTAAAAGTTATTATGAAACACTTGAAGCTTGTCAAAAGGGAAGTTTGGATATTACGCGTTGGTTAGATTGGTTTCTTGCTTGTCTCGGTCGAGCAATAGAAGCAGCAGATGTCACAATGGAAAAAGTTTTATATAAAGCAGAAATTTGGCAAGTCCTTAATAAACATCCAGTTAATGAACGCCAGCGTAAAGTAGTTAATCTGTTATTAGGCGATTTTCAAGGCAAACTTGTTACTAGCAAGTATGCCAAAATAGCGAAATGTTCACATGATACAGCATTAAGAGATATCCAAGCACTTATTGGCTATGGTGTTATGAAAAAAAATCTAAGCGGAGGCCGTAAGACAAGTTACCAGCTTATTAAACCTTCACCAAAATAATTGTGCTGAGAGGTTCAAGGCTTGATCATTTGCATGAATTTTGGTCTTTTCTAAGGCTTTGAAACCACTTTGAAAATTTGAAACACGAATAAGCAAAATTATCTTGACAAGTGCAGTGTGCCTGTTTAGAATTCCGCCTCCGTATCCCGAGAAAGTCTCGTAATTTAGGCATTTTATCGGGCCAAAATAGCAAGGAGCATAGTGAAAAGCTGTGTGCCTCGCTATTTTTTGTCGAAAATCTGAAATTAGCTGCCCACCTCAAAACGAGATTTTAAGTGGTGAGCGCTAAATTGTGAATTTGCTGGAGTTAAATAATGCCAACGGTCAATCAGCTGGTACGTAAAGCAAGAAGTGTAAAACCTAAGAAAACCGACGTTCCAGCGTTAGATAAATGTCCATTAAAGCGTGGTGTTTGTAGCAGGGTATATACCACTACGCCGAAGAAACCGAATTCAGCGTTACGTAAGGTTGCGCGGGTGCGGTTAACGAATGGTGCCGAAGTCACTGCGTATATCGGTGGTGAAGGTCATAATTTGCAAGAACACTCAGTGGTTTTGATCCGTGGCGGGCGAGTGAAAGATTTGCCCGGGGTTCGTTACCATATTGTTCGTGGTAGCTTAGATACCTCAGGTGTTTCAGGGCGTCAACAAGGGCGTTCGAAATATGGTACTAAGCGACCAAAAAGCGAGTAGTTTTGAATTAACATAGATTTGGAGAAAGCTTTAAACTATGCCAAGAAGACGCGAAGTTCCAAAACGAGAAATCACTCCTGATCCGAAGTATCACAGTGAAGTGTTGGCTAAATTTGTCAATCATGTGATGGTGGATGGTAAAAAATCGCTAGCTGAACGTATTGTTCATGGGGCGTTGGATGTTGTCGGAGAGCGTCGTCGCAAACACGCTAAAACCACTAAAGATGAAAGCGATGCAGCGGGTGGTAGTGATGACGGTGGTAGTTCCGGTGGCGGCGGTTTTAAAGCGTTTATTCTCAAAACGTTTGAAAAAGCATTAGATAATGTCCGGCCAGCAGTTGAAGTAAAATCGCGACGTGTTGGTGGTTCAACTTACCAAGTGCCGGTTGAAATTCGACCGTCACGTAGCATGGCGTTAGCTATGCGTTGGATTGTCGATGCCGCTAAAAAACGTAGCGAAAAAACTATGATGCTGCGTTTGGCAGGAGAGATTTTAGATGCTGCCAATAATCGTGGTGCAGCAGTGAAAAAACGCGATGATACCCATCGCATGGCGAAAGCAAACCAAGCGTTTGCGCACTTCCGTTGGTAAGGAAGCGCATAAGAACGAATATTTTTGCAATTATTATTTTTTTGAGGAAGGTATAGTGGCACGAACAACACCGATAGGACGGTACCGCAACATAGGCATCATGGCTCATATTGATGCTGGTAAAACAACCACGACAGAGCGTGTGTTGTATTATACCGGTGTGTCTCACAAAATTGGTGAAGTGCACGACGGTGCTGCCGTCATGGATTGGATGGCACAAGAACAAGAGCGTGGGATCACTATTACTTCAGCGGCGACCACTTGCTTTTGGCAAGGCATGGATAAACAGTTTGAATTGCACCGGATCAATATTATCGATACTCCAGGGCACGTTGATTTTACCATTGAAGTGGAACGTTCATTGCGGGTATTAGACGGTGCCATCGGCGTCTTTTGTGCAGTTGCTGGGGTAGAGCCTCAATCAGAAACTGTTTGGCGGCAAGCGAATAAATACCATGTGCCACGTATGGCATTCGTCAATAAAATGGATCGCGCTGGCGCGAACTTCTTAAAAGCAGTTAACGATATTAAAACCAAGTTAGCTTCAATTGCAGTACCGTTGCAGTTACCGATTGGTGCTGAAGAACATTTTACAGGTGTGGTTGATTTAATTCGCATGCAAGCCATTGAATGGGATGAAGATAATAGAGGTATGACGTATAAAACTCATGATATCCCTGACAATATGCAAGCAGAATGTGATAAATGGCGTGAACATTTAGTAGAAGCAGCAGCCGAATCAAACGAAGAATTAATGGAAAAATATTTAGAAACGGGTGAGCTTAGCACTGAAGAAATAAAAACAGGATTGCGTGCGCGTACCTTAGCCAATGAAATTGTGCCAGTACTATGTGGTTCAGCATTTAAGAATAAAGGCGTGCAAGCATTACTGGATGCAGTTATTGAATTTTTACCTTCACCAGTTGATGTCCCATCCATTAAAGGTATATTAGACGACGCCGCGGGTTCAGAAGCCGAGCGTCATGCTGATGATAATGAACCGTTTGCCGCACTAGCATTTAAAATTGCTACCGATCCATATGTGGGTACGCTAACGTATTTCCGGGTCTATTCTGGGGTATTAAAATCTGGTGATACCGTATTTAATCCAGTCAAGAGCAAACGTGAGCGCATCGGCCGGATCTTACAAATGCATTCCAACACACGCGAAGAAATTAAAGAAGTGCGTGCAGGTGATATTGCTGCAGCGGTAGGTTTAAAAACCGTGACTACAGGCGATACTTTATGTGACATGAATAAAGTGATCACTCTCGAACGAATGGAATTTCCTGAGCCCGTGATTTTTGTCGCGGTGGAACCAAAAACTAAAGCCGACCAAGAAAAAATGGGGATCGCGCTTGGCAAGTTAGCACAAGAAGATCCATCATTTCGTGTGCGTACTGATGAAGAATCTGGGCAAACCATTATTGGCGGTATGGGTGAATTACATTTAGATATTATTGTCGATCGAATGAAGCGTGAATTTAGCGTCGAAGCAAACGTTGGTAAACCACAGGTTGCTTACCGCGAAACGATCCGTGTGCCGGTTGAGCAAGAAGCTAAGTTTATTCGTCAAAGTGGTGGGCGTGGTCAGTATGGTCATGTATGGTTACGGATCGAACCACAAGAAGCCGGCTCGGGTTATGAGTTTAACAATGAAATTGTCGGTGGGGTTATTCCCAAAGAATATATTCCAGCTGTTGATAAAGGTGTGCAAGAGCAAATGGAAAATGGGGTAATTGCTGGTTACCCTGTGGTGGATGTCAAAGTAAGTCTCTACGATGGTTCTTATCATGATGTCGACTCCAGTGAAATGGCGTTTAAAATTGCTGGCTCCATGTGTTTTAAAGAAGGCGCTAAAAAAGCCAAGCCAGTATTACTCGAGCCTATTATGAAAGTTGAAGCAGTCACACCAGAAGAATACATGGGTGATGTCATGGGTGATCTTAATCGTCGCCGTGGAATCGTCCAAGGTATGGAAGATACTTCAATGGGTAAAGTTATCAAGGTTGAAGTACCATTATCAGAAATGTTTGGGTATGCCACCGATCTACGTTCATTAAGCCAAGGTCGTGCCACCTATTCAATGGAATTTCTAAAATATGCCGAAGCACCGGCAAATATTGCAGAAGAAATTATTAATCGCAAATAGCAGAAGACGAGGAACTAGCAATGTCAAAAGAGAAATTTGAACGGACGAAGCCACATGTAAATGTAGGAACGATCGGCCACGTTGATCACGGTAAGACGACGTTAACGGCGGCGTTAAC
>JANQRR010000015.1 GCA_028284465.1 Gammaproteobacteria bacterium
ATTAACGCATAGAGAGCTAGAAACAATTACTTTAAAACTTTCAGGAAACACATCAAAAGAGATTGGGAGTTTAATGGGTATTTCACATCGAACGGTTGAAAAGCATATTCAAAATATTAGAGAAAAAGTTGGGCCGTTATCAAATAAAGCATTAAAATTACATTTGTGGCCATTTTTGAAGATTATTTAAGTGTTTTCATAATGGATTTTGATTTAAATAAGATTTGTTAGCTTATCTTTTGTATCTGTTCACAATATTTCATTGATTCGATGATTTGATATTCTGGGATCCTATTAGATTTTGCCATTGATTCCAGCTCCCTGGTGTTATACATTAGTTGTCACCGCCAGTGCTGATTATAGCATTGGCGATGACGAAATAGCTTAAATCATAGGAATATTTTATCTGCCTAATTTAATTTCTGGTAGTGTCTCAGTGTTACTATTCACTGAACCACTATGATTTGACGACCTACGCCTATGAGGAGAAGGACTGAGATTGCGAACCCTAGAGCTACTAGGATTATTCATGTGCTTTTTAAGGCCTTTATCAACTGAGTCATAAACGGCTTTTGCCGCCAAGCCACCAACCGCACCTCCGATCATAAGTCCTACGGCACCACCTGCTGACGTACCTGCTATTGGTAGAATTGAACCAATACCTGCACCTATAGCAACCCCTACTCCCATACAGCCTACGAGTGTTCCCGCACCCACACTGACAGCCAATGATTTTCGAACAAACGTTTCACGTTTACTCATAATACTTCCTTCAAAAAATAAAACGTCTACATCTCGCTACAATTATTAAGATTATCTCGTAGCACTTTACACGGTTTAGGATAGCACTAAACAACCATTGGGTTAATACGTAATTATCACTTAATAAGAGAAGGTTAATTTAAAATACTGCAGAAACAATCAGTTTGCTGTCAAACACAACATGAGAATGTTATTCGCGATTATTTTTAAAATTTATATGAATAATGCTTAATTATACCATCTAAATTTACTTAAATAGCGCTCTCAAACTGTTGACAGCCTCTAATTGTAAAATGTGTTAAGTTAATCGGTTATATAATGATTATTGCTTTGAGTATTTTATAAATCTGAGCTATTAGTCGGTATCTTAAATAGGGAGTTTAAGCCATTATTATAAATAATGGTTCGCAACATGTTTTTATTATAACATCCTAGTTTTATTTTTGCATTGTAAAGATGTGTTTCAACCGAACGATGCGAGCTTTCAGTGTGTTTTGCAATCTCTTTAGCAGTATATCCGTGTAAAGAATAAACGAGGCAATAAATTTCACGTTGTGTAAGATAAATATTAGGGTTTATATCATCGAAGTAATATCGTTTTAAGCTAAAATCATTATGATAGTCATTAAGATCATCAATAATATTTCGTTCTAGTTTTTTCTCTGTTTTTAAATGGTTTTTGGGGATATGAAGTCGGTTATTTCGAAATTTTTGAATAATGCTGACTGTCTTATCACGAAAATATAACATAAATAACTTAAGCATGTCTAAATGTGTGATATAGAAATTTAAGAGGCTAATGTTATTTTTGTGTCCGGCAAAAGTCCAAGTCTCATAATATCGCTTATACTTTTTAACAAAGCTAATTCCATTGCTAATGGAAAAATTATCTCGAACCATATTAATTGCATCGTCATTTTTTATGGTTGCGTGCAAAATAAAGTTGTTAGCAAAAGAAGCAGGGGAGCAGTCGACAGCATATTTGCTATATAAATCAGTTTCATTGTAGTAGAAATTAGTAATTTTATAATTACTACATAAATCAAGACGTGTTCCATCATTATGAATCTGAGTATAGCAAATGAAGGTAATGCCATATTTTGCAAGTGGCGCACAAATTTGTTGCATGTCAATGCAGTGCAAAAAAGTGATATGATCGCTTGGCATCATCATAGTATATCTCCTATAAAATTGATTAACTAAAAATTGTATTTGTTATACACTAATCAAAAGTATAATGCTTATGAATAAAAAATTATGATATATATGTAAAATAATAGTTAATAAATATGTTTTAATTTGTCAACACAATTTAGTATGGTATTTTTTTTCATATTATCAAAACCTTATTAGTGCTCACTCTCATTAAAAGAGAAAGCTAATAACTCATTCATACGTCTATTTCTTACAATTAGTTAGTTTGGTTTTATATAATGATTTAGATTAACATTAAGTCGTTATGCAATGAATAAGTAATTGTTACTTAATTCACAGCGAATGCGAGTAAGCAATCTGTATCGGCAAGCTTTTGGTGATTATATGACCGCGTCTTATTACTTCTCATAACTAAAATTAACATGAAATAACTGAGCAGAAAACACGTAGTTATCACCTGATTTATATAAAATAAGATAAAAGATCAGCTTCGATACACCAGAGCTTGTTAATTAATGTTGAATATTTTTGTACTATAGAGCATCTTTTTACTATTATGGTTTTTTTTATGCCGAATTTTAAGTTATTGAGATTTGCTGAGTGGATTATGCTTATTTTTTATATTATATAGATGTTTATCTATTATTACTGTAGAGGTTGTAAATATGACGCGGATCAAATATCTAAATTTCAGTAGAATTCTGATGATAATGATGCCAAGCTCGCAAAAGTTCTTGTTTTGTTCTTAAGTCTGTTTTTTCTTTAATATTTCGAATATGCTGCTCAACCGTACGTGGTGAAATGGAATATTCTAGTGCAATCATTTTCATTGTATATCCCTTAGCAAGCAATGCTAAACATTGATATTCTCTTGTAGTCAATCCTATTGGAAATGGTCTTTTTAATAAATTAATCATAATCAACAGTGATACTTATTAACATATGCTGACAAAGTAACGTTTTCTTATTGGCTTTATATACATATTTGCTCATAATTTTACCCCTTTAAGATCAATTACTGTATTTAACATAAATCATTGCTATGTTGATTTCACTTTAACTAAATAATATTGGCTTAACAATTGAAGGATCCACGTATGGGTTTTTACTTAAAATGATAGAAATAGGATATAATTAACTTAAATGTTCTAATAAAATAAGCCAGTATGACATTGTAATGCATGATGACACTGTGAACGATGTATAAAAATACCGAACAGTGAAACATAGTATATTTACGAATAGCCATGAAGCTTTTTAGCGAGTAAATAAATAGATATATTTTTTAATAAAGTGAAGGAATAATAATCGTTATCACATATAAGATATTGAGAGTAAACAAAAAGCAACAGCAATTATTTATAAGAGTAGAAAAAGATGTGAATTTTAATTAAAGAGTTTAATAAGGGGTTGATATGATCATTCCAGATAATCATTTAACATTAACAACTCAAGATGACGTGCAACAAATTTGTAAACCGCTACTTGATAATATGCCGATTAATTGGTTTATTTGTGGAAGATTTTATTCTAATTATGGTTTTTTTGGATTGCACACAAATTCCGAATCAATAAAGCAAATTTTTGCCTGCCATTCATGCCCTGATTTTGGCCAGCTTAAATTTACTCAGGGAAAATATTTCCTTCTTTCGCCAGATATTGCTGAAACATTATCTATATATAAAGATAAGGACGAATATCAGAAAAATCTCGACATATCGAATCAATACGACTGTTATCATAGGCTTTTTTTACTAAATAGAACAAAATCTTTTATTGAATTAACAGGATTTGGTATGTCAGCAAAGCATGAACAAGGGCTGCATTTTCTTATGAATCATTTTGATTTATTAGAAAACTTTGCTGAATATTTCAAAGAAAAGGCAGCGGATCTTTTAAAATTAGGTGACAGTAACCAGTTGATCTATAAGAGCCCTGGTATTACAAAAGCTAAGACTACTGAAAATGAACAAAAAAATGAATTTCTCTCTGCTAATAAAGAAACTTTTCTTGAGCAGATGAAATCTAACCAAATTATTATTGCAGGGAAGAAATTAACACCCCGAGAAATAGCTTGTTTAAAGTATGTTTGTCAGGGGCTTACAGCAAAGGAAGCTGCACGGGTATTAAATGTTTCACCAAGAACAGTCGAAGCACATATACTGAATATAAAAAGAAAATTGGGCTGTAGAAATGTTATAGAACTTTGCAACGTTTATTTTGGTGCACAACAAAATAATGCAGTATGACTTAAGTTAGGGCCACCATTTTATAACTAAGCTACTTTTATTTAAAAATTACGTTAATTGCATCCAGCTTTCTTTTGCTTCACTGTGCCAAAGCTCTATAAGTTGATTTTTACCATGAATATGGCATTTATCTTTAATATTTGCTAAATGTTTTTCAACCGTTCTATGTGATATATATAACTTTTTTGCAATCATTTTGGTAGTATAACCTTTTGCCATTAACGTTAAGCATTCAAACTCACGAAAGCTGAGATTATTTAAAGCGTAAGCTTTTACCCCGTTAACGGAAGGCTTGTCGTCAAAGAATTTTTTAATATGCAGTGAATCTAAGAGTTGGCTTTGTTGAGTACTTATGTTAAAAAAAGAAGGTACTATGATCCTTCTATCGGTAGGGTAATGAAGCACTAACTCTTTTATTTTTTCTTCAAAGTCAGCAATGAATTGGTATAAACTCCTTTGCGAATTTAAACAATAGTGCAGAAAAGTACTGCCTTCTTTAGAGCTTCCTAATTTACACACTTTGAAGCAATTTAAGCCTCTTTTAAGAAAAGCTAACCGATGAAAAATTTTATGCTCTATTGCCTGTAAGACAGTCCCGGTATATTTGTTTGGATCAATCAAGGTTTGACCAGGTGGTAATTTATTATGAATAGATAAATAGAAACAATTCAAACCGATATTGATAGGTATTGCAATATCTGCAAAGTTTGCGATGTATGTGGATGTAAACATCGATTTTAAGTGGTCAGGGTTGCTGCTAAAATAGATACAGTGGCTATCATTATAGTAAAGGTTATATTCAAAATGATCGATGGGAGTTTTTTTAAATAAAGGGTGACATATTTTTTGCACCTGTTCGCAATATTTCATTGATTCGATAATTTGATATTCTGGGATACTCTTAGGTTTTGTCATTTATTCCAGCTCCTTAATGTTATACATTAGTTGTCACCGCCAGTGCTGATTATAGCATTGGCGGTGACGTGATGACCTAAACCATAGGAATATTTCATGGCATAAGGTCAGGTCCCAATGGACCATCAGTGATACGATTCACTGAATGGTCAGGATTTGACGGCCTGTGGTCGCGCTTACGAGAAAAATGACCGAACTTGTGAAGCCTAGAGCGACTAGGATTATTCCTACAATTTCTAGGGCCTTCATTAACCGAGTCATAAACGGCTTTTGCCGCCAAGCCACCAACCGCACCTCCAATCATAAATCCTACTGCACCACCTGCTGATGTGCCTGCTATTGGTAGAACTGAACCAATACCTGCACCTATAGCAGCCCCTACTCCCATACAGCCTACAAGTGTTCCAGCAGCTGCAGTTACAGCTAATGATCTTCGAACAAAAGTTTTCATAATACTTCCTCCAAAAAATAAAACATCTATATTTAGCCACAATTATTAAAATTGTCTTGTAGCACCTTACACATTTTAAGTTAGCATCAAACAACCATTTGGTTAATACGTAAATATCACTTAGCTGAAGAAATTCAGCTAAAACAACTAAATTGGAGTAACTAAATTATTCAAATTGAATTCGTGTCAAAGTTTAAAGATAACTAAATATCAAATTATATCGTTTTATTTCTATGTGAACTTAACGTAAGAGTATAGATTTAAGTAGCCAGTCGTGGAAAATTTAAGCTATGAATTAAAATGCTCGTACCAATATTGTATAAGTTGATTTTTATTAAAAACATCTAACTTTTCTTTTATATTTCGTAGGTGAGTCTCTACTGTTCTTGCTGATATGTCTAGTTTATTAGCTGCATATTTCATAGTATAACCATGTGCTATCAAGTCTAAGCACTGAATTTCTCTATTAGTTAAATCAGTCTTTTTCTTCTTTTTCGAGGGAACGTCAATCAATGATGGGCTACTGAGGTAATCTGGTACGATTACGCGTGTGTTATTTTGTCCAAGGATCGGATCAAATGCTTTCTTTTCAAAATATTGAATGAATTTTTCTAATTCTCTAATGTTATTTATATAATAATTAAAAATAGACTTTTTTTCTTTCGTGCTTCCAAATCCAATTACTCTAAAAAAATCGCCTATTCTATCAACTCGATATATACGATGATAAATTTTGTATTGAGCACAAAGACTGATATTATGTTCATACTTTAAAGGGTTAGCGTCAGCTGCACCTGGAGGATATTCCATAATGTGAGACAAAAAAGTATATCTTTGACTACTTCCTTTATTATCACAAAATAATTTAAGTTCTTGATAAGAAGGCATGAGTTTTTCAGCATAGTATTGTTTAGACCATATAGGTGCAGTTGAAAAATTAATGAATTCCCCAGAATCGTAAAAACGAGAATAATCAAAATAATTAATCGGTGATTTTTTAAAGAAAGGGTAACAGACAGCAGCTACAGTTTCGTGACTTTGGAAAAGAACTTTTTCATATTTTGCTATTGATAGTTTAAAATGATCTTCCTTCATCATTATACAGTCCTATAAAGAGTTTGTCGTCAAATGAATTATTGAAATTCACACTATGTCTTCAGAAGAGCGTGAGCCATGTTCACAATTATTCAGTAAATGTCTTCGACAATTAAATTACCCGAATATTCTTTTAGTAATTCATTTTTTTGAATAGCGACTTGTTGAAATCGCTTCATATTGACTATTATGTCCTAAAATCCCGAATAGTCAAAATTATTCGGGGTTTTGATACATAATAGTCATGAGCTAGTTTGCGGCTTTATTGCAAAACCAGATTGCGAAGGATGGGGGGAATGCTCTGTAGAAAGATTAGATGCCTTATGCTTTTCTAAAGCATTTGTTAAAATACTTTTCATTTCTGTAAATATTTCGTTCGAGATTGGTTCTAATTTATTTAATGCGTTTAGGAAGTCAAAGAGAGCTTCATATGATTCATCTAAGTTATTAGTGTAATAATCTTCTAAACTATCTACATAGAAGTGATATATCTTCTTCGTTTTTATTGTTGGGGTTATGTTGTCATTAACTTTCGCGAATATTTTGCGTAAACGCTCTACAAAAGTTGTTCCTAGTTGCTCTGTTAATTTAGCTAGATCATAAGTTTTATTTTCTTTTGTTTCCATCCTATATTTTTTATTTATATGAACGTGAATCTCCATATGACCATCGCAATGTGCAGTGAACTTAATTTTAGAAATAAAGCCATCAGGATTGTTATTATTGTAGAGAGCTACTTTGATGGGTGGTATTCTTTCAGAAGTTTTAAAAAAAGTTGAAAGGGGACTGCGTGTATAATTATATGTATTCTTCATCTTATTCTTCATTCAATGTTTGTATATTGCAATATGTTATAGTTACTTTGGCTATCAAAGCTTTTTGACTATTTCAGTGGGCAAAGTGACATAATTAAAACATAAATTAGCAAAAAAATCAACCATAAAGTCGAATATTGAATTGAAAGGAGGTCATTCAAGAAATGGGGTGGGGTCATTGTATAGAGATGTTTAAGGTAGGGGAAACAGCATGTGATTCCAGTCCTCGTGAGTTCAAGCTCCTCGTTCACCCCAATTCTTTAGGTTGTTCAGGATCTTCTAAGCCAAATTTTGTTAATAGTTTATGGCACTTTTCAGCAGTTAATGGTTTTACTAAAAAACCATCCATACCAGATTCTAAACCTTGACGATAACAATCAACTTCATCTGACGCTGTTAAAGCAACAATAGGTGTTTTGCAATTATTTTGTGTCAGTTGACGGATTGATTGAGTTAATTTAATGCCGTCAATATCCGGTAAACGTAAATCAACAATAATCAAATCGTAATGCTTGTGAGCAAGTTGTAAAGCTTGTTTGCCCGTGTTGGCAGTGTCAACCCCGCAGTGCAGAGAAGACAAAACAAATAATGCCATTTTCAAAGCGATAGGATTGTCTTCTACTAATAGCACTTGTGGATGACGATTTGCAGTTGTCATAGGTAAGATATCCTTCATCATGACAATAATGCTCCGTTTTTTTAATCCTAGTATGCCTTGCCTGAGTATGCAAATGGCACAGCCAGTTTTTTGCTCAAGATAAGTCAAACAATCAAAGTGATGGTTAACTTGTCATATTAACGACTTTGGGATTAACGCATTTATTGAAATCCGCATATTTTAATTGGATTAATTCAGAATGCGTACCCGCGTTAAAAGCAATGGATACATCGTTTGTTAATGCTTGAGCGACATAAACATCCATATCATATAAATTACCAAAAGGTGGCATAGCGCCAAGCTCGCAATCAGGAAACTTATTTTTAAATTCAGTTTCACTAGCAAGTTCAATATTGTCATTGCCAACCTCTTGTTGTAATGCTGCAAAATTCACTTGCATATTCGCTGGCAAAATTATTAGTGCCATCTTGCCATCAATTTTAATGACAACAGTTTTTGCTAATTCTTTTCCAGGAATATGTGCAGATTCAGCGATTTCTCTCGCAGTAAATGCTGGAGAATGACTGATGCTGACATATTTGATATGATGTTCATCTAAATAGTCTTTCAGTTTTTTGCTAGGCATGATAGTTGTCTCCTTTATCCTTTAATATAGATGTTTGATCTTAAAAACGCTACTCGCTTAGCGAGTTTCGCATGTTCAGTTTTACAAGTGTTATATAAAACATCGTAAAAAATAATGGTTTGTTCTTCCACCATCAATCTCCTGTTGAAGTCACAAAATGTTTGGCTTGTGCGAGCAAGCCAATGACTTCTTCATCAGTTGTTTGCGGAAATTCTTGATACCAACTACCAACAGCATAATAAGGCTCCGGTGTTTGTAAACAAATAATATCAATTCCTTGGTTAGCAAAATCGTGCAAGGTGTCGGGAGGTGCCACAGGAATAGCTACCACGATGTGTTTAGTTGCTAATTGTTGTAACGCTTTCACTGCAGCACGCATAGTTGCGCCAGTAGCTAAGCCATCATCAACAATAATCACGGTTTTATTGTGCAGTTCCAGAGGAGGGCGATCACCACGATAACGTTTAATCCGACGATCTAATTCAAGTTGCTCTTGTTCAATAACATCATTAATGGCATCTTGAGAAATATGTAGATTACCAAGCACTTCTTGATTAAAGACACAAATGTTATTGTTAGCAATCGCACCCATCGCTAATTCTTCGTAGCCAGGCACGCCAATTTTACGTACCACAAAAACATCTAATGGTAGATGTAATTGTTTAGCCACTTCAAAACCAATAGGCACACCGCCGCGTGGCAATGCTAAAATAATTGCATCGGGTTGATCAGCATACTGCAGTAAACGGGCGCCAAGTTGCTGACCAGCTTCAGCACGATTTTGGAACCCAGGCATTGGCTCACTCCTGTTATTTTGCACTTAATACTTTGCTCATATCATGATTATAGCTGCTTTGCTTGCAGATAATCGGTATACTGGAGTGAATATCAGCAAAAAATATAGCCTTTCGGTTGTGAGATATGAGCCAAGGATTGCGAGCCATCACCTTCATTTTTATAGTAATTTGCCTAGTTTGGCTATTGCCAGAAGTGGTTATAGCTCGGTATAAAGTGTTTTGTGATGAGCATGGTCTCAATATAGTGACAGAAAAATCAGGGAGTTCAGCAATTTTAGGGGGCTTATCACAAAATGATTTTATCAAGTTCCGTGGCCAAACCAAAGGCATTGCTGGTGGCTATCGATACCGGCGATTTCGTTTACATGCTTATTTTGTGCTTAACCATTATTGGTTATTGAATTATCGCTACCAGTTCGCAGGTCCTCCAGAATTAGAAGATACCAATATTGGTTATCAAGATTTACATCATATTATTTTTTTATTGGGCCAGTCTGATCCCTATTTTGGTTTATCCAATGCTAGTAATATTCCAGCGTTGGTTTTTTGGGAATTGTCATTACCCATCAATACGTTTGCTCCACCTTACAGTCCAGGTTCATACATTAATTTATATACCCAACATTTTTCTTTTATGAATAATGTATTTAGTCCTGGGCCAAAAGTTAATATTAGTGAAAAAGTGCCAATTGGAACCACTTTTCGTTTAGTGTATTCACCTATTCATACCTTGACGCATGTTATTCATGTGGCGGTTTCTTTATGGCGACAAAATGCCAACTCAGATCGAGAAGTTGAATTTGGTACCGTGCCTGAAGCAGTTTCGCGAAATGCATTTGAATTGGTGGATACCGGTGAGATCATTAATACTCGCAATTATTTTATTAGTGATCTCGAATTGCTTTATCTTAAAGGTCCGTTTGAGGCGCAAGCTGAACTGACGAATACGCGAGTCAATCGGTTTCGCGGTTCCCCGGATCTTAATTTTTCTGGGTATTATATTGTAGTAAATTATTTTTTAACGGGCGAATCTCGTTTGTATGATTGGCCGAGTGCAGATTTCATAGGGATCACTAAAATTAAAGGTCGCCACGGTGCTTTACAAGTTGCTGCACGTTATAGTTATATTAATTTAACAAATCGTGATATTCGTGGCGGCAAAGAACATAATTTTACGTTTGGGCTCAATTGGTATCCCACACAATGGTCGGTATTCTTGTTTAATTATATTTATGCCTTAGCAAGCCCCGATTTTGCTGGCAAACGCCGTAACGTTAATATTTTTGGCATACGTTATCAGATCATGTTTGATTAATAAAACACTATTGTTGTAATATAGGCACTAATGAAGTCTTTTAAAATTGTATTATTTAATATATTGAGTGTTATTCTTGTCTATTACATTGCTATTTTATTGCATGAATATGGACATGCCACTACAGCTTGGTTTTTAAGCTATAAATCATCCCCTTTTGATATTGATTATAGAAATTGGTTTTTACTACCTGTTTCTGAAGGGGTAAATTATCCGAGTATTTTGGCTTCAGGCCATGGTGTGGCTGAAGCATTGATTGGCATTAGTGGTATCAGTGTCACAGTAATTTTATTTTTGTTGTCATTTTATTTTATTAATCGACAGTTTATTTTGAAAAATACTTTTTTATTATGTTTTTTCTTTTGGTTGATGGATATTAATCTTATGGAGATGTTTTCTTACGTTCCTAATAGGTCATTTATTATGGGAGATATTGGAGAGTTTGTTCAAGGCCTCAATATATCACCTCTTTGGTTTGTAATACCAGGCACATTGTTGGTTTGTTTGGCGCTTTATCGGTTTTATCGCTATGAACTTTTGAAAATGTTTGCCTTGTTGCCAATTAAAACTATCGTGATGCAACGTATTTTCTTGTGGTGTACCTTTTGGCCATTGCTATTTTCAATTGTATATTGGGAACCGCCTATAGCCAATAAAGCATTATCATACGGTGCCAATTTATTTTCATTGTTGTTGGTCTTGCTTATAATATTTATTTGTGATCCCAAACGATGTTGGATTAGAAATAAAATGTCGAGCTAAATTTTAAATTCCTTGTTGGTTCCTCGTTGGTTCCTCGTTGGTTCCTCGTTGGTTCCTTTTTTATGAAAACTATTGATTTTCTTCAGTATTTAATATCCAGATAGCATTTTTCCCATAACCTTCAAGTCGAATCAGTCCTTTTTGCCTCAATACATCTAAATTTTTTCTAACCATCCGGCCAGATGGAGGATTACTTAAATTAGCTAGAATATTGCTAACAGTAAGCGCGTGGTATTTTTTAATAAGATTAAAAATTTCTTTTTGACTATCATTTAGTAAATAATTGTGCGAGATTTCAGTAATATTTTTAAATTCATCTGGAGTTTCTTTGACTGAACAACCTATGGGTTCTCTAAATCTAAATGTGACAGAGAAGCCGCCAGAATATTCGTCAAACATAGGCTCAGGATCATCATTTTGTCGACACAACTCAATCATTTTTGTTGTTCCTGTACCCCAGCTTTCGATATAACCACGAAGATAAAATATTTTGGCCATACGCTTATTTCTTGGATGAGACTTATGGCTTTTTTTTAAGTCATCTATAGTTAGAAAAGAAGGCAAAAGACCATTGTTCCATATCTCTAAACGATCATCAAAAATTGCCAAGGTGATAGCGCCATTGTGTATCGAATAATCTCGATGACAAAGAGCGTTGCTTAATGCTTCTCTTATAGCTAGTACTGGAAGAATAGGTTTATCAATACGCTCGAGTTTTGAGTCATTAAAAAAACTAGCAACAGGAAGATGGCGCATATTGAAATCATTAGCAGCCTTCATAATTTCAAAGGCGTTGCCATCAATCATTTGACTATCAATAAATTCACCCAGCTCTGTAGTGCCTCTAAATCGAGCTAGTTTAATTAAGCATTGAGTAAAATTAAATGTGAAAGATTTAGCAAATAATGCCATTGCTGCATTAGTGAGTTTATTCTCTTTCATTAATTCTAGTTTAATTAAAATATTTTCAATTGATTCGTTGAGTGCACCTGTGCTAAGTCGATTGATGTTAGTAGCAATTCTTATCGTACGCCTAATTTCTTCATGGTCTAAATCATCAATAGTTGCTCCTTCAACTAATTGCGTTTCCCAGGTGTTATCTGACTGCATACTTCGCTCCATTAATAGCTGAGCATACCTTGATTGCGGCATTCGCATTGTGCTACTTTGGTTCCGATAAAAAGCTCGACCATTGTAAGTGTATGGGATCGCATCTCCTCTATCAATTGATGCTACAATAATTTTGTGGTCTTTTTGTTCGATAAGAGTTACATACTCAATGTTTAGAGAAGAAGGTAACGGTTCAATTTTAGCAATCTCTTTTGCGATCTCTTGCTGAGTATTATCAGTGACCTTCTGGCCAACCATTTTCCCATGCTGATTAACGCCGATTATAGCGATGCCACCTTCTGAGTTAAGGAAACCACAAAGAGTTTCCATAGTAGATTTGAGCTGAGTTAAAGATTTCTTAAATTCAATTGTTTGTGATTCACCATTAGAGATAATCTGTTCTAGTTGGGTGATCATAGCAGACCTTTTTATAGTTTTATTCATTCAGATAAGTATACTATTCTAAAGTAGCAAATTAAATGTATGAACAAAAAATTTAGTAGAATTTTTTTGGGTTGTCTACTGCTTCTGGTGCGTTTCGCTTACAGTGATGTTTGCAATGGTGACACTGAATGCAAATTCTATTAGAACGGAAACAACTGCTGTACGACATGTGTAATGATTTTATCGGTATGGGTTTTCGTGTAATCTTTTTCAAGCGTTAGTTTGATCACATTTTCAATCGAGCTATTGAATTCATGTTTCAGCAAACCTAAAAAATGCGGTGGCGCAATTAAAATTAATTCTTGATAACGATGATCATTGTGTGCAGTAGTGAGTTCAGTTGCGAGTTGCTTGGCAAAGCGTTCAGCTTCATAAGATTTTGGGTCAATGGCCTCATTGAAACTACCGTGGCCTGTCCCTTTGCTTTGATAATGCCCGGGGCGGTCACTGGCAAGTTCAACACCTTTTTTGCGGCTTTCCGGGTGGGTAAAAGTTTGCAATGATGTTAGCTGGCCGCCAAGGCGGTTTAGATCAGCCTGATATAGGGTAGCTTCACTGGAATTTGCTATTAATAGCCACATGGTTTGCATCAGCGCATCCTTACGTTCAAATGATTTATCTATTTTGCAAGGTCTGGCGGCAAAATACAATAGCAGGCGGCAAAAGCAGCTTCCTAAGTAATTATTTTCAATGAATTTCTATGGTATAATACCCGCTTTAAGCTATGCCGATAAATTAACCCAGAGGTGTCACAGAGCAGATGGTTGAATTAGCAAAAGAAGTCGCGCCAATCAGTATTGAAGATGAACTAAAACAATCTTACCTTGACTATGCTATGAGCGTTATTGTTGGGCGAGCGCTGCCTGACGTTCGTGATGGTTTAAAGCCTGTGCACCGCCGCGCTTTATACGCTATGGATCAGTTAAATAATGATTGGAATAAGCCGTATAAAAAATCGGCGAGAGTTGTTGGTGATGTGATCGGTAAATATCATCCACATGGTGATGCCGCAGTTTACGATACTATCGTGCGCATGGCGCAGCCATTTTCAATGCGTTATTGTCTAGTCGACGGTCAAGGTAACTTTGGTTCAGTCGATGGCGATGCGCCAGCAGCGATGCGCTATACCGAAATTCGCATGTCTAAGTTTGCGCACTCATTGTTAGTCGATTTAGAGAAGGATACGGTTGAATTTGCGCCTAACTATGATGGCACCGAACATGCTCCAGTGGTGCTGCCAACCCGCATACCAAATTTATTAGTGAATGGATCCTCAGGGATTGCCGTTGGTATGGCAACCAATGTGCCACCACATAATCTTACTGAAATCATTGCTGGTTGTATTGCGATGATCGATGATCCTGAAATTGATGTCGATGGTTTAATGCAACATATTCCAGGGCCAGATTTTCCAACTGCCGGGATCATTAATGGTCGTGCTGGGATCATTCAAGCATATCGTACTGGACGAGGGCGTATTTACATTCGTGCGCGCACTGAAATTGAAAGTGATGAAAAAGGCAGTAAACAAGCGATCATCGTTACTGAGTTGCCTTTCCAAGTTAACAAAGCGCGGCTCATCGAAAAAATTGCTGATTTAGTTAAAGATAAAAGAATTGAAGGTATTTCGGGTTTGCGCGACGAATCTGATAAAGATGGTATGCGCATGGTTATTGAATTACGTCGGGGTGAAATTGCCGATGTGGTGTTAAATAATTTATTTACCCATACGCAAATGCAAGTGGTATTCGGCATTAATGTGGTTGCCTTAGATGAAGGTCAACCACGGTTATTAAACCTTAAACAATTGTTGCAAGCATTTTTAAAACATCGGCGTGAAGTCATTACGCGACGAACTTTATTTGATTTACGTAAAGCACGCACACGTGCGCATGTCTTGGAAGGGTTAGGGGTAGCTCTAGCAAATATCGATGAAGTGATCGCATTAATTAAAGGTTCGCCTAATCCAGCCGAGGCAAAAGCAAGCTTGCTCGCGCGTGCTTGGCAACCTGGTGATGTAACTCATATGTTAGCGCAAGCAGACACTGAGATGACTCGGCCTGATGATTTGCCGCAGCAGTATGGTTTGCGTGATAACAACTATCATTTATCACCAGAACAGGCGCAAGCAATCCTTGACCTACGTTTACATCGCCTTACTGGCTTAGAGCAAAGTAAAATTCATGAAGAATATAAAAATTTGTTAGCGCTCATTGAAGATTTATTAGATATCTTGGCAAACCCAGATCGATTAATGCAAGTGATCCGTGAAGAATTATTAGAGATCAAACAACAATTTGGGGATGAACGTCGTACGGAAATAATTTCCAGCCAACGTGATTTAACAGTGGAAGATTTAATTACTGAAGAAGATCGTGTAGTCACCGTATCTAATCAAGGATATGTTAAAACCCAATCACTGGATGTGTATCAAGCGCAGCGTCGCGGCGGTAAAGGTAAAACGGCTACTAAAGTTAAAGAAGAAGATTATATCGAACAGTTACTAATTGCTAGCACTCACGATACCATTTTATGTTTCTCGAGCATTGGTAAAGTCTATTGGCTTAAGGTCTATCAATTGCCACAAGCAGGGCGTACTTCTAAAGGGCGGCCAATTGTTAATTTATTACCGCTGTCAGCACAAGAGCGGATCACCGCTATTTTGCCATTACGTGAATATGCTGACGAACATTATGTGGTCATGGCTACGCTGAAAGGCACGGTAAAAAAAGTGAAATTACAAGATTTTTCACGTCCGCGTTCAAGCGGTATTCGCGCCGTTGAATTGGTCGAAGGTGATCAATTAATTGGAGTTGATATTACTGACAGCGACAAAGATATTATGTTGTTTACCGATGCGGGTAAAGTGATCCGTTTTCATGAATCTAAAGTACGCGCAATGGGGCGAACAGCGCGCGGCGTACGTGGTATTGCTTTAAAAGACGATCAACGAGTTATTTCTTTAGTGGAAGTCAAAGCAGGCAGTACTATCTTAACGGCAACTCAAAATGGTTATGGTAAACGTACTTCGATCGAAGAGTATCGCCAAAGTGGTCGCGGTGGCCAAGGCGTTATTTCTATTCAGGTCACTGAACGCAATGGTCCAGTGGTTGGTGCAGTAAAAGTTTTTCCTGACGATGAAGTTATGCTGATCACTGATCGAGGTACCATGGTGCGGCTTCGAGTTGATGAAATTTCCGTAATAGGGCGTAACACACAAGGAGTACGCTTGATCAATTTAACCAATGGCGAAAAGCTAATTGGCGTGCAACGTATCATTAATCTCGACGATGCCGAAACCGAAAATGAATAGAGTCATCAATTTTGGTGCAGGGCCTGCAACGTTACCACTTGAGATATTAGAACAAGCGCAAGCAGAATTGCTCGATTGGCGCGGTACTGGAATGTCAATCATGGAGCTTGGGCATCGCACCGAAATATTTACTGAATATCTGCATGAAACCGAACAAAAACTTCGAGAACTACTAACTATTCCAAATAATTATCGCATTTTATTTTTACATGGTGGCGCACGTGCGCAATTTGCGATGGTGCCGCAAAATTTATTAGCTAACAAACATGGTGCTGATTATTTAGATATTGGTATTTGGTCACAAAAAGCTATTGCTGAAGCACAACTTTTTTGTGATGTTAATATTGTTGCGAGCAGCAAAGACAATAATTACACCTCAATCCCAACGCCAGACACTTGGCAGCTAAAGCCAACAGCAGCGTATTTTCATTATACGTCTAATGAAACAATTAATGGCATTGAATGCACGTTCATTCCTGAAGTTGGAGATGTGCCCATCGTTGTTGATATGACATCAGACATTTTGTCTATGCCAATTGATGTATCACGTTTTGGTTTGATCTATGCAAGCGCACAAAAAAATATTGGGATCGCTGGTTTAGCCGTCGTGATCATTCGTGAAGATTTGTTAGCACGCTCATCAACGGCTACAACAGTACCGTCGTTATATAATTATGCTATTCAGGCAGAACAACATTCACTTTATAACACTCCTGCTAGTTTTGCGATCTATATTGCGAGCCTTATGTTTGCTTGGCTGCAACGCCAAGGTGGGTTGACTAAAATTGCTGAGCTTAATCAGCGTAAAGCGACGAAGCTTTATCACGCTATTGATCATAGTAATGGTTTTTATCGCAATGACATTGCGAAACCTTATCGTTCTAAAATGAATGTGGTGTTTAACATGCAAACAACACAATTAGAACAACAATTTTTAGCAGCTGCAACGGCTGCTAATTTAGTTGCACTTAAAGGGCATCGTGAATTGGGCGGTTTGCGCGCCAGTATTTATAATGCAATGCCAATGTCGAGTGTAGACACTTTGATCGACTTTATGAAAGTTTTCCAACAAAAACACAGTTAATTGTTTTTATTAAAGACAACATTAGCTTATATAAATAATTATGTAGCATAGCTTAGTGAAATTCGGTAAGATATTCTCGATTTATTTTTCTTGTTTGGTGCATTGAAGAATAAACTTGTTCATAAACTGCAGACTGTTAGCACATAACAGTCCGTTATCGGTGTTTTTGTAGCTAGGAGCATACAAGAACGGCCAGAGTGTTGTTTTTAGATAACGGTAAGAAGGACGGAGTTACTAAAGGAGGGAAAGGGAATGTCCGATACATGCCCTGTTATAACCATCGATGGACCCAGTGGTTCGGGCAAAGGAACGATTAGCCAGCTTTTAGCAATGGATTTAGGATGGAACTTGCTAGATAGTGGTGCTCTTTATCGTGTGTTGGCAATGGCAGCGTATCAACATTCAGTTGCTATTGAAAATGAAGCTGCTTTAGAAGTGTTGGCTGGCCATTTAGATGTTCAATTTCAAGCAACTGAAGGGCAAGCGCCAACCCGGATCATTCTAGAAGGTAGCGATGTCACTGATGTTATCCGCACTGAACAGTGGGGCAATGCTGCCTCGCAGGTGGGTGCATTGCCAGCAGTGCGACTCGCCTTACTAGAACGTCAACGTGCCTTTCGTGATTGGCCTGGCTTGATAGCAGATGGTCGTGATATGGGCACAGTCGTGTTTCCAGATGCACAATTCAAACTATTTTTGGTCGCAAGTCGGGAAGAAAGAGCCAATCGTCGTTATAACCAGTTGAAAGAAAAGGGTATAAATGTTAACCTAGAACAGATTGTCGAAGAGATAATCGAACGTGACGAACGTGATAGTGAACGTGATGTAGCGCCATCCAAGCCTGCACCTGATGCTTTGCAAGTCGATACGACGGGGCTTAGCATCGATAACGTTTATAAAAATGTTCGTCGTGAGGTTGAAAAGCGTTTTGCCGAAGAACTGGTTCCTTCAGATTTAATCTAAGAACCCGTTGTCAGCTGCTAAATCACAGGATTAGAATTTTTTGGTTTGCTAGGACCAAGAATGATGATCCTGTTTAGTGCTTTTCAGGGTGTTTAACTTAACAATATAGGGCTTACGTTTTCGTAAGGTAATAAACATGTCAGATAGTCAATCAAAAAGCTTTGCTGAGCTATTCGAAGAAAGTCTTGATAAAACTAAAATTCGCGCAGGTTCAATAATCCAGGGTACCGTTGAAACCATCGATAAAGATGCAGGTATCGTAACCGTTTCTTGTCCTTTCGTTAAATCAGATGGAGTGATCAATATTGATCAATTCCGCAATAATGTTGGCGAACTAGAAGTCACAGTTGGTGATACTGTCGATGTCGCTCTAGATACATTTGAAGATGGTTTTGGGGAAACTCAATTATCTCGTGAAAAAGCCAAGCGCGCTCAATCTTGGGGACGCCTTGCTAAAGCCTATGAATCAGGCGAAACTATCACTGGGGTGATCACCGGCCGAGTTAAAGGTGGCTTTACCGTAGAGATCGATAAAGTTAGAGCATTCTTGCCAGGCTCATTAGTCGATGTACGTCCAGTACGTGATCCTTCTTATCTTGAAGGTAAAGAATTAGAATTTAAAATTATTAAAGTTGATCGTAAACGCAATAATATTGTGGTTTCGCGTCGCGCTGTGGTCGAAGGTGAAACCAGTGCTGAGCGAGAACAATTATTAGAGAATTTACAAGAAGGTCAGGAAATCAAAGGGGTTGTTAAAAACTTAACGGATTATGGTGCCTTTATTGATCTTGGTGGCATTGATGGCTTGCTTCACATTACTGATATGTCATGGAAACGGATCAAACATCCAAGTGAATTACTCACAATAGGCACAGAGATCAGTGTTAAAGTATTAAAATTTGATAAAGATAAAAACCGAGTATCACTTGGCTTGAAACAAATGGGTGAAGATCCATGGGTGAGTATTCAAGATCGTTATCCAGTTGGTTATAAACTTCATGGCAAAGTCACAAATCTAACGGATTATGGTTGCTTTGTAGAATTAGAAGAAGGCGTTGAAGGTTTAGTGCATGTATCAGAAATGGATTGGACTAATAAAAACGTTAATCCGAAAAAAGTTGTGCATTTAGGCCAAGACATTGAAGTGATGGTGTTGGAAATTGATGAAAACAAACGTCGCATTTCTTTAGGGATCAAACAATGTCAAAGTAATCCATGGGAAGCTTTTGCGGAAAATCATCGTGAAGGTGAAAAGCTAAAAGGTGTGATTAAATCCATCACTGACTTTGGTGTATTTATTGGGTTAGAAGGCAATATTGATGGCTTAGTGCATTTATCAGATATCTCTTGGATGACATCGGGTGAACAAGCATTACGTCATTATCAAAAAGGCCAAGAAATTGAAACAATCATTTTGGCAATTGATGCTGAACGTGAGCGGATCTCTTTAGGCATTAAACAATTAGCTGCTGATCCATTAGCTGGGTATTTGGATGAACATCCTAAAAATAGCTTGGTAACAGGCAAAGTCAAAGATGTGACAAATAAACGTGCGCTTATAGAGTTAACATCAAGTATTGATGGCGTGTTATCAGCGAATGAATTTAGCAGGGAAAAAATTGATGATTTACGTGAACACTTAAATGTTGATGATGAAGTTGAAGCAATGATCATCGGGATTGATGGCAAAAATAAAGCAATTAATCTATCAATCAAGGCTAAAGACGGCGCAGCTAGCGATTATCATCATAAAGATAGTGATGATGATAAATCACAGCTTAAAGAATCTGTGCCAGGAACAACTTTAGGCGATTTATTGAAAGAGAAAATGGAGCACAAGGAGAAGTGAAGTACTGCTAAATAAGCTATATACTATTCTGGATCCCGCGGTCAAGCCGCGGGATCCAGATGGGTAAAGATATTTAGGATTAATTGAACATAAACTCTGAGGGAACGATGATGAATAAATCTGAACTGATCGAAAGGCTGTCACGCAAAACTAACATGCTACCTTTCAAGGATGTCGAGTTAATCGTAAAAACTGTGCTGAACAAAATGGTTGCTGGTCTTAAGGCTGGCAAGCGCATAGAAATCCGCGGGTTTGGTAGTTTTTCATTACATTTTCGCAATCCACGGCGCGGTAGAAATCCTAAAACCGGTGTCCCTCTTAATTTAGAAGGCAAAAATGTTCCACATTTCAAACCTGGAAAAGAACTTCGTGATAAAGTCAATGAAAGTTTTTTACAAGAAAAAGAACGTGCAGGTGAGTGATTAAAAGGGGTTTAGACAATAATGCGTTTTATTAAATTAATCCTATTGCTGATCATTATTGCAATAGGGATCACATTTGCTTGTCTTAATGCAGATCCAGTAACCATCAATTATTATTTTAGTACTAACCAAATGCCATTAGCTTTCTTGTTGGTTATTGCATTTGCGGTTGGGGTTATTTTAGGTCTCTTAATTGCATCCTATTATACACTTAAGGTTCGAGGACAGAATATGCGCTTACAAAAACGGATCAAGTTAGCCGAAAAAGAAGTTGCAAATCTTCGTTCAATACCGTTAAAGGATAGTCACTAACATGCACTTCGTGCCGCTACTAGGATTACCATTTACCTTTGTACTAGGTTGGTACCTAGGGATCAGAGAAAGTGGTAAAAGTAAAATTGACCGCCGATCAAATTTGTCGAAACAATATTTTGTTGGCTTGAATTATTTATTAAGCGAACAGCAAGATAAAGCGGTTGATGTTTTTATTAAAATGCTGGAAGTCGATGGTGATACAGTAGAAACCCATTTAGCATTAGGCAGTATTTTCCGCCGACGTGGTGAAGTCGATCGCGCTATTCGTATTCATCAAAATCTTATTGCACGGCCGCAATTGAGTAAGTTACAAAGAATTCATTCATTGTTGGAACTAGGCCAAGATTATATGCGTGCTGGAGTGTTAGATCGCGCAGAGCGGTTATTCATGGAAGTAGTGGATTCGGGTGAACAACAAGAACATGGCTTACGCTATCTTCTCGATATTTATGAGCAAGAAAAAGATTGGCACCGTGCGATTGAAGTTGCTCAGCGTTTAGAAACCAAAGCTAATCAAAGTATGCGAGTAGAAACGGCGCATTACTATTGTGAATTGGCAGAATCATCACGCCAACAAGCGATGTTGGAAAAAGCGAATGCTTATCTCAAGCGTGCGTTATTAATTGATCGTCATTGTGTGCGTGCTAGTTTGATCCAAGCGAAATTTCAATATCAGGCAGGGCGTTATAAATCTGCAATACGAATTTATCAACGTGCCATTAAACAAGATCCTGATTATCTATCTGAAGCAATTGAGCCGATGGGTAAGTGTTATGCGCAATTACAAGATCTGACTAGTTTTGTTGATTATTTACAAACGTGCTTGGTTGATAATCCGCGGATCTCAATAGCGATTGCACTTGCGGATTTATTAAGCCAGCGAGATGGCGAACAAGCCGCACGCGATTGTATTGCTAACCATTTGCGGCAATATCCATCGATCCGTGGTTTACAATACCTCATCGAATTACAATTAAAATTTACGCCAACTGGCGTGATCCGTAAACCAGCGCGCGATAATCTAATGATCCTGCAAGATATCACTAAAAAATTGTTGCGTGATAAACCTATCTATCGTTGTTACCAATGTGGTTTTGCAGGCACTGCATTACATTGGCAATGCCCGGGTTGCAAACAATGGAATACCACCAAGCCGATCCATGGCCTTGAAGGTGATTGAGGTGGCCTAAAAATTTTATTCAGGTTAAAACCTCATTTATTTTTTTATTCACTGCGTCCTAAGGTAGGTGATCCTGTCTGGCTTAAGTGATCCCCTGAGTCACTTCTTCTACTGGTAGAGGTGGTAGGAGGAGCAAAAAAGCGAGGATATCTCATAGTTTCACGTTCAATTGTACTCCATGCTGCCTCCATAATATGGGGCATATAATTTACTTGCTTACCTGGATTGTTATTTCGTCTCGTTTGCAAAGAATCAACCCACCCGCTTCGCTTTTGCAGTTCAACTTTAATTTTCTCAGCATGTTTATTGGCAGTTTCTAATGGTTTGTCAGTTGTGTCTTGCATGATTTGCCACATGTTGCCGAGATTACCTTTTTTAGCGAGAACATAGACACCTTCTTTTAAACTTTTTGTGAAATTAAAAAATCGTGTGGCACCTCTATCAATTACAGTATAGTTAAGAGGAGGCCGAATTAAATTATTTTCTATTGTCATATATTGATGTAACTCTTTTACTTTATTATGCACAGCTTTATCAAATTGGCTATCCGTTGTATGGGCCATCTTGTCAAATAAAAATTTTATGTGGCCTAGCATGAAGACTCGTGCATTTAAGTTGATATTCTCATAATATGGCATAAAGAATTCAAGAATTGCCAATTGCACAACTTTGTTATTCGTGCGCAGTATTTGGCGTACCATTAAATCAGTAAGTATTTTAATGCAATGAGTAGAGCTGTATTTATAAATAACATCTTTAGGTTTAGTCAATGCAGTGATTAATTCTTCCCATTCAGTAGCTTCAGCCTCGTTGTGGCTTAATTGTAAAACTGTATGCTCAATGACAGCTAGACGGGCATACCACGGTAATACGCTCTGTGATTCTTCTTGACGTAAATATTTTAATAACGGTGTTATCATTTCGATACCTGAAACTACCGCTGCCGGTATGGCAAAAGCTGCATCCATGCCACCCGTCGCTCCAATGCTGGCGACTGAACTCAAAAAGCCAATGCCGCCCGCTAGCATTGGTAATGCTGTTCTAATAATTTCAATATTATCATTGACAGGGTCTTTTATTTTTTTCTTGATATCAAGAAAGGCTTGTCTGGCATGAACCACTAAATGTTCTAATATTAAAGTTGTTGACTCATTTTTAAATCCATCAAAAATTAAGGTCAATTTCTCGTGGCGATCTGGATCAAAAATCTTTGCATCAAGTATTTTTAAGCATCCTAGCAGCGTAATCAATAAAGCTAGTTGAGGATGAATGAGAATTTTATCGGCAACATAGAGGTGTTTACCACCAGGGCCACTTAAAATAACGTCGATAATTTTTTGCAGTATTTTAATTAAATCTGTTTTCTTTTTACGGTTTGAAATCCGAGACGGGTAATAGTATTTTTGAATAATGCATTGAGCCAATGCATAATAGAGTCTAGGCTCAGTGTTAAATTTTTCTGATGTTACTAGTCCAACAAGTTTATTTAATAATGATGTAAGAATATCATAGTTTTTAACATTTGAACAACGAGCAAAAGGTAAAGCTACATTGAGGTTTGCCTGAATATCACCAACATCTGATTGACGAAGGCTCTTAAAAATTTCAATAGTTACTTTTGCAAGTCTCTCATGTTTTTGAGCATTTAATTCTTGATCATTAAGTGCCTGCAATAGGGCAAAAGGTCGATTTATATGACTAGCTATCCTCATATTAAGATTTTCTGCAATTGTATATAGTAATTGCGTCCATACTTTTCCTTCAGGTAAACCATCTTGTCTACATGCAGAAAATCGAAGTTGATTACGCTCAATAAACCAGACATAATCTGTCCATTCTCTCGTATCTGAAGTTGTCAATTTAGTTAATAGTAATTTGATGTCTTCTGGTTTTTTATTTTCGAGTTGAGCTTTCACTTGCTGTAGTTCATAATAGCTGACTTTAAGCTTCCAATTCGATTTTTTTCCTTTTCCTCTTCTATTATTGTCATCTATGTCATAAATAAACAATTGTTTAAGCACTTGCAAATCAGCTGCATCATAGTTGTCTTTACGCCCGTTTATACCTTTTTGTTTATAACTATCCATCATCGTTTCAATGGCGATTAAAACATTCGCTAAATATGTTCGTTTGCTATTACCTGTGGCGTTTGAGGTTGCCAAGATAGCAACTTTTAAATCTTCTGCGTCTTTACCTAAATGATGCAGAAACTGTATTATGGCTAATATGCGGTAATTTTCACGACGTGTAAGATTAATATCCCTAGGTGAAATGCGGTCTCGTCCACTAGCTTCAGCAGCAGTAAATTTCTTATCGTTCTTATTGCTCTGTTTTCTACTAAAACCGTCATAAAAATGCGGATAATAATCTCTAAGTAGTTCAGCATGATTTTCACGATACTGTTTTTCTTCTGGATTCTTGATTATTTTGCGTTGAGGAAGAGTTACATTTTTTTTCTGGGCACATTTTTTTGCATATATCAATAAATTTTCGATAGTTAGGGTGCCACTTGAAGACGTTGTAGGTGATTGTAGAAATCTTTTAATATTACTTCTTTCAAATCCTTTAAACCTTGTCCTCAATACTGCTAATGTAGTTTCTTCACTACCAGCGATATTTAATGGATGAAGACAGCTGTAGGTCATATTCTGTAAGTCATCGTCACTTAACGGCTTTTTATGAATATTCTCCCACTCTATCACTAAGCCAACCCAGTACTTTAAGTTAATTAAATAGGGGACTAGTAATACTCCAGTTTCTGGAAGGTTGTTTTTTTTGCTCAAGTTTTGCAAATGAGCTTTTAATTGTAATCTACTATTATTACCCAAAGGTGGAGCTACAAGAATTTTCTCAGGTGATCTGTTTTGCAAGACTTTAAGCAACAATAACTGATGCATTTCTCGTTCTTGATAGCCATAATCGAGCCTAATTGTAATAGGGGTTTTGTTTACAGTTACAGGTTTTTTGCCTTTTTTACCCTTAGTACGACGAAGCTTTTTAGTTTCGCGTTCTTTGCCTTTACGTTCTTTACCTTTACCCTTGCTAAGAGGCTTGTTACTTTCAGGTTTTTTGTCTTTACGTTTTTCACCCTTGCTATCAGGTTGTTTGCTGTGAGGTTTATTAACTTGTTTTTCAAGGGCTACTATACGTTCCTTAAATTTTTTGAAATTTTTATATTCATCATTTTCCTTATCTAATGTCTGTGCTTGTTCATAATCTTCAGTGGCTAAATAATTTTCGCCTATACGCACATAGAAACCTGCACGCCAAGAATAATATCTTGCTAAAACTTTATCATCATCACCATTTTGCTCCGCAAACTTGATTAGCTTTGTAAGATATTTTTTCGCCTTTTTGTGTTCTCCTTGTTCATAACTTTTCACAGCGTGTTTAATTAATAATTTGTTTAGTCGCTCTTTGAAAGAATAAGCATCCCAATTTCCTTGAAAATTACCACTATCTGACCCCACAAGGCCATTTAGTTTTGTAAGATATGTAATTGCTTCGGTATGTTTTTTTTCTTGAGAACTTTTCTTTGCTTGCTGATATAACGATTCACATAATCGATTTGTGATATCTTTAAAATATGAATTCCCTTGCAAATTAGTACTATGTAATTCCACAAGTTTCTTTAGCCTTCTAAGGTATTCAATTGCTATTGTATATTTTCCTTGATTATAATTTTCTTCTGCTAGGTCATCTAACGATTCTTTTAGTTTTATTGCGATGTAATTAAAATATTTTTCACCTTTAAAATTTTTATCATTTGTTTTTGCTCGATAGTACATTATATGTAGCAGCCAATAGAGTTTTAATGCTTCTAGCTCTCTTTTTTTAGGTGGCATCTTATGAAAGCATGTCTTCAGGCCGGCTCTAAGTGTTTTTCGAACCTCCAGTGTAAACGGCCTCTTGTGTTCTGCAAGGCGATCTTCTAATTTATGATATTCATAATAAAATAAGAAAAGGCAAGCTTGCCTTATATGTGGATTGTCAGAGTTAATTTTTTGATCGTTAACAAGATGCCCTATTGTAGTATACGCTAGCTGATAATTGGGCTTAGGTTTCAACACGTAATAATAATATTTAATAATCAAAAAACTGAGATCTAGTTTGTTATCTTTCCCAACTAATTCTCCTAAAGCAGTCAAATTAGCTTTTGCTTCACTATCTTTGCCCATTTGAAGGTTATGTAAAGCCGAATCATACAATTCTTTTTTGCGATTTATTTTTTTACGTACGTTTCTATGTTTTTTAGGTATATCAGGATTTTTGTTGTTTTTTTCTGCTTTTTCATAGCACTCAATAGCACGTGAATAGTTACCAAGTTTATGGTGTTTTTCTGCAAGTTCGAGATAACATTCTGAAAGATGCTCTTTTTTTGTAGTTTTATTTTTTATTTTATTTACTTTTTGAAGAGCCGAGTCATAATCAGCAAATGCTTCTTGATACATCTCTAGGTTGAATTTGGCACTAGCGCGCTTAAGGTAGTAAGTGAAATTTGAAGAGTTATACTTAATTGCCTCGTCATAATGCTCTACAGCTTTTTTAAAATTTGATCCTTCTTGAAGTAGTTCATCTCCATCTTTGCGACATTGTTTGGCTTTTTTAACTAAAGCTTTTATTCTACATAAAGCAAGTTCCTTACCTTGACCATTTTGTGCTGTCTTCAACGCTAAATAGAGGTCTCTTGCTTCCTTAATTTCACCTATCGCCTCCCACAGACGGCCTTGTATTGAATAGAGGTGAAGCGTTTTCTTTTCACCAATTTTTTTAAATTTGTCAAGTTCTTTATTTAATTTATTTTTTAGGTGGCTCAAGTTCTTTTTATCTCTCAAGTCCAGTTCATCTTTTTTCTTTCCTTCAGATATATCTTCATATACTGTATACCTATAAACCTCCAAACAGTAACCATACGGTCTGGATTGAAGCTTTTCAGCACGTCGTAGTTTATGTTTATGATCGTAATATTCCCAATCTAAAGTCTCTAAGCTGGAATCATCAGGGGCATTAAAAATTTTACAATATAGTTTGCCCCAATACGCTTCAAAATATGCCGCTACCCACGTTTTTTGCTCTTGAGATAAACTTTCTACGGCGAGTTTCCAACATTTTTTTGCAAACTTTTTATTGTCAATGATAGTATCAAATATTTCCTTAGCCTTTTCATATTTACCCCACTCAAGCCATGTCCATCCTTGCTTGAGATATACTTTCATTTCATTTGGTACGTGATTTTTATTTAAAAGCCTAGGATTAAAATCTAGTGCTTTAGTATAACTTTTTATTGCATCTTCAAATTCAGCTTTGTAAAAGTGAGCATCACCTTGTCTCAAATGTTCATCGTATTGTTCTTGATTGCTTTTCTTCTTTTTTTTGTTTTTTGGCATCTTTTGTTCCTCCTTGCTTTTGATTTGTAGTGTTAGCTTCAACTGAACATGATTTTAATTGGTTTTGATGCAAATGCTGGTATCTTTTACATTTGTACTATATGTCTTACTATTTACTGGGTTGTAAATATGCAGTTCTTAGTAACCGGTTTGCTTAGCTTTCGTTTGATATTTACTTATTTATCTATCTGACGCATATTTTACACAAAAAAAATAAAACTGTGCAAATATTATTTTACTTAGCGTTCCATTTATGAGCTTAAATGATGATTTTATGTTCATTTTTATATTTATTTAGTTTTAATAGGGTTTTTTGTACTTTGATGTGAATAATATATATTGCTTTAGTAATCTCCGGGTTGCAAAAAATGGAATACCACCAAGCCGATCTATGGCCTTGAAGGTGATTAGAGTGGTTGAGGTGATTAAGGTTATTGAGGTTTTGTGTGTTTATTCTAAGTGTTAACTCTGAGTTTTTTTTTATCTATTAAGACCCTGATTTTTTTCATCCAGAAGGCTTTGGGGTTGGTTTGGGTGTGAACATTATTTTATTTAATTCGTCAATTTTTTGTTGGAAAGCTTTAACAATTCGAGTTGTTCCTCCTTTAGGACTCGGTATTTTTTTGCTATATAAGAAAAAATTGTCGTTGCTTTCATACTTAATAGTTTTGGCTCTAGAATTCAGTACTTTATGTATTGCGTTTATTTGCTTTTCATTCAAATTACTTTTATTAATTTTTATGTCAAAAAAACCATTTAAACGTTTTAAAAACTTAGATGCTTGTGTGCCTTTGTATGTTGGAGGCCATTGTACGTCATTAGGTTCGGTAAGCGGTACGTACTTTCCATTTATTTTTATCATGAAAGCATCTGTTAAATTTTCAAATTTTCGATAATAGTTAGAATTAGTATTAGGAAATAGCCGATGATTTGTTCTTTTTATAGTTTTACCACTTGCTTTACTTTTACGAGTATATTCTTCTGGTATCCATAAAAATCCTGTAGGTTCGGCTTCATGGTAACTTCCATATCGCTTCTTTTCTTCGTTTCCTTGTTTTTCATTGTAAGTTTTTGTTTGAAAAGCGTAATTACGACTGTCTTTCATAAAATTATCAATATGATTACTTCGGTGTTTCTTTTCTCCATAAGAAATCACTCCTGATTTTTTATAAATAGTATAGATTGAATTTTTTTGATTTATTTCTTTTATTTTTGTTGCTATTTCTTCTTCTGTTCGGTCAAGTTTTCCTTTGCCTCTTTTATTCTGCTTGACTTTCTCGATTCTTTCTTCTTTGTAAGATATTTCCCCATCTGCTCCATAACGCCAGAAGCATATTGCTGGAATTTTGTGGCCCATATGTATGTTATTTCTTTCACCTTTAGAAATCAAAGGCTCAAATTTTCTTTTCTGAGAATCTTTATCAGGATAAACTGAGACAAACCAAAATTTTTTTAATTTCTTATCTGCTATTAACGTCGTTATATTTTTGTCAAATTTTTCTCTTATTTCTTTTTCTAGCTCCTCAGAACATTCATTTTTTATGGTCAATTTTCCTTCTTTATGTATTATGTTTATATTTTTATATATATGTCGAAATTCGGCTTTTCCTTTTTCATAAAATCTTTTTAAAACTTTTTGGACTGTTTCGCTCCATCCTTTGACAGAGGGTGTGTCGCCAAGTACATGTTCTCTTTCACCTGCTTCATCGACTTGATCTAATGCGTCAATTACAGTGCTAAAAAATGGAAAAATGTCTAGAGACATAGGTAGTAAACTTGGCGGGAAATTTAAAACAATTTTCTCACTCTCCATACCTCCAGTTTTTAATACTTTAGAAAATTTACCAATTCGTTCTAATGGAACAGCGATTCTGGCATAATTGCTTAATTCCTTTTCAGAGCGCTTGCAATGTAGCGCAAACATTTCACCATTAAAATTGATATAAGGTGATCCGCTGTCTGTAGATATTGTTCGAGAATATGTGATTTCAGCAAGTTTTTGGTAATCTGATGTATTAGAAAAGGTCTTTTGTGTATTTGTCCAATTAACTAATGCAATATGAGATTCTTCTTTAGGCGATTTAATCATTGGTAAGAAGGGTGGGCAGCTTAGTTCTTCTTCATTATCATCTATATCTAAATGCTCAAGGAACCCAATGATATAATCTTTTCTTTTTTCTTTTGATCCTAAGGCGCCATCTTCAATAACACTTAGACCATAAAATTTTCCGGTACTTGGACTATATAACATACACAGACTTGCTAGACAGTTATTAAATATGTGTCTCGCTGAAATAAACTCCCGTTTTCCAATCATTGTTGCGTAACCCATCAGTGGAATACGACCTGAAGATAATTCTTGTTTCATACTTTCTTGATCATCACTAATAAAATCAAGAGCATAATACACTTGTAATACAGATTTTTTTGCTTTTTCTATATTCTGTTCTAATTGCGGATTTTGATTTTTAAGAGGTATTATAGGACCACCTCTTTGTGCGCTAGAACCTTTACGAAATGGTTTTTGGGGATGTGGTTGTATAACACGGGGGATTTTCGTGGTTTCCTTGCCTTTTCTTGATGGCTCTTGAGGTTTATTTTTTTTTTGGCTTTCTTCTTTCGCTGGTTCCGTTGGTTGGAACATGAGATGTCTCTCCTTATACAAAACATGTATTAAACATTTAAATTTTTATGCTGATCATATACAAGAGCTGTTTTTGGCATAACGTGATAGAACAATTGCTAAGAAAGATAAAGACAGCAATTAATGGCACTATTCTAACAGATTTTTAATAATTTAGCTATAGTTAATTTTCTTCTGTGGTCGTAATTTACTTGCATACTTAAGAGCTGGCTTTGACGCATTAGTCTAAACTCAAAGACTTTAAATTGACTTAAAAAATAATAATGTTGTACAATGGATTTAATTAATATGCAAATTAATTATTTCACTTCTTCTTATTTCGTGACCAAAAAAGTTATTTTTTTAATTTTCTAGAAAACGTAAAAGGATAAATAATAAGGAGAAAATAGTCATGCCTGGGGATAAAACAAACACAAGCACAAGCAGAGAGAAAGGTAAAGAAAGAGAATCAAATTCTGTTTCTAGTTTATCAAATGGTGGCAATAGCAAAGAATACGAATATAGCCGAAACAAGTTTTTTGAATACGCTTATCCGGAGCATCGATTTAATCGTGAAGCATTGAATATTTCTGCGTATCAATATTTATATGATGCTAAATACACAGGAGAGCTTATTAATATACTCATAAATCAAATGAAAAGAAAATTAGAATGTAAACAAATACCTGAAAAAACTAAGATCATAATTACAAATTTAATAGATAGCGATGAAAATATTTCAAGGTTTTTTAACCATTTGCCATCTGATTTGTTACAAAACAACAAAATAAAAAAATATATTCTTCTTAGCCCATTAGGGATCAAACACCATGCATATGCTTTAGCAGTTCATATTGATATAGCTGAAACAATAAAAATTTCAGTGATATTTCGAGATCCTTATGGTAAACGTAATTTGTATGAGGAAAAATCGAATAGACTATATAAGCTTTTGTATGAGAAATTCAGAACCCGTTTTACAAGTTATTTTAATCCTAGAGAAATTTCTCTTCATTTTCGAAATATCACAGATGATTTACAAGGCTTTGATTATGATGATGGCAATTGTGCAGTATTATCATTATTCGCTCTTGAAAGATACTTGACATGTGCATTATTAGATAAACCACCAGAAGAGTATCACATTAATTTTACATTTGATAGTTTACCTAATCCAATACTTAATGAGTCACTTCATGAGGCTTTTATATTAAGATTGAAAGTGTTACATTTGACTTCAATCCAGGATGAATACGAACATCGTTTTTATCGATTTTTTGGCTTTCAAAGTGAGCAGGAAAATACCAACGTTAGTATATGGAAAGTATGCATATGGAAAGGATACAAAGCGATAGGTGTTTTAAAAGCTTTACAACACAAGATTTTTCAAGCTGCTATTGAAAAATATAAACCGTTTATTTCTCAAAAAAATCTAATTCGTCTCAGACAGCTTAATCGTAGTAATCCTAGTGAATCAATCAAACTATTGAACAGTATAGCAGAGAAAATTGTAGAAGATAAAATTCTTAATGATATCAAACCATTAGACTTTCCTCGCTTTTTAAAAAGTATTATTAACGATTTTTTTAATCCAATTCAGCCAATGACAAAAAAGAAAGTCATTTCCCCAAGAGAGACAACACCAAAAATTTTTAATCTTTTAGCACTTCTTAACTTTTTTCTTTCTGTCCCTGATAAATCTTCAATATCAATTGAAGAACAACTAAAAGAGTCAGCTCAAGCTTCTAATTACCAAGAATTTAAACAGTTATTAGATCAAGCAAGAGAAACACATAATGATTTTGTAAACTGCATCACACGAGTATTGCGAGCGTTATTAAGTAATTATTGTGTCGGTGATCAAAATACTACAGTTGTTAATGTTGAAACTCAAAATCCTATACATATTCAGAAACAAATAATCAATGATTTATTATCTGAAGGAGCGGATATTTACGCTCAAGAAATTTTACGTAGTTCATTTATTGCTAGAAATAATTCTTTTAAAACAGTGGGGATACCTTCTTGTGTTGAAATTATATCGAGATTGCCTCCTTCATATAGTCAACCATTCATTGAGCATTATCCAAGTTGTGTCAATAGTCTTTTTCTAAAAGCTGCAAAACATTATAATGTTGAATTGATGAGATACTTACTTATTAGATCCAAGCCATATAATAAAACAGTTGAACAAGCATATAAAGAGCTAGGTAGTAGTTTACGCAAAGTTATTCCAAAGCCATTGCCATCACCTTGTTGGCCAATACGAGATCCAGCTTTTATTCAAGAAGTAAGAGTTTTTGCATATATTCAAAAAATAAGAGCTGCAAGAAAAAAACAAGAAGAGCAACAAGATAGACAGCAAGAAGAAAAACAAGAGCTGGTAATTGAGAAAGATTTAAAGCTGTATTGCCAAATAAATGATTGTAAATTTAATCCATTTTCACTGCCTCAAAATCCCCATTTGCAATTAATATGGTTTGTCAAGAAAAATGATTATAGAAGTGTTGAAAATTTATTAAAATCAGGAGGTAGAGCAATAAAAAATATCAATTTCCAAGATGAAAATGGTATAAATGCATTAGCGTGGGCAATGTGGTTGAAACATGTTGACATTGCAAAATTCTTAATTGAAGAAAACGCAAAACTTGGAATTAAGTTGTCATATAGTGGTTGGAGTCCACTATGCTTTGCTCTTCGCAGCAATGATATTAAGTTCTTAAATAATGTACTAGGAGTTCAAGGTAATGTTTTATCAGCAATAAATAATGATTTTGAGGGTTTGTTGTTATTTTCCGCAAATTTAAAACTTAAAAGTTCTTTTAAGTGGCTCTTAAGTTTAAGAAATTCTTTAATAAGGACTAGAACTATTAAAGATTATATAAAAATGTTACCAAGGATACGTGATAATGGCTGTTTAAAAATATTGTTGAATATGCCTAAATTGCAGCGCTATAAAGGGTTTGCTGAGTGGAATGCAAGTCATATTCAAGCAAGTGGGTTTTATAAGCGAAAACGGGCGATAGTAGAAAAACAGGATGAAAAAGAAAATGTTCCAAACAAAAGAATAAAGCTAAATTTGTGATGTTGAGATTAGTTTTTCAATGATTTTTATTTAGATTGCCAAAATAACTCGGCTAATTCACTTTTATAATGAACATTAAATTTTTGTTTTATTCTTTCAATATGAGTTTGAACCGTTCTACTACTAATAGATAGGGCGAGTGCAATCTCTTTTGCGGTTTTTCCATGTGCTAATTCTTTAAGTACTGTATATTCACGCGAACCGAGTTTAACATCATTAATGATATGATTATTTTCTAGAGGTATGCCCTGAATATTTGTGAGTTTACGTTGATGCTGGAGCTGAACTTCATCAATTAATTCAGGACGAGTTACAGGTAATTGTATGCGGTGTGAATATTGTTCTTTAATGAGCTTATTTGCTTTAGATACAAAATGTTGTTTAAATCTATCCCAAAAATCAAGATTATTAAAAAACAATTCAAGTGCTAAGCCAGATTCAATGTTTGTGCCAAAACCACAAACTTCATAGTAATCCTCTTTAAGCACTTGAGTATATAGTCTATGTATAACTTTCTCTGCTTCAAAAATTTTAATGTTGCTAATATATTTTTCTTCGATACCTTTAGTTGCTTTAGGTAACGGCAGTGCTGGAGACATTAAAACATACTTTGTAGTATTGGTTCCTATCTCAGCTGCATCAGGGTAGCATCTTTGATTGACATAGCGTAATGTAATATCAGCGTTGGAATTTAATTCAAAAAAGCGACCGTCTTGGTAATACCGTGCATATTCAAAATAAGAAATGGCGGTATTATCAAATAAAGGACGACATATTTGCGTCACTTCGTTACGGAAACGTAACATTTTATGGCTTGCATTCAAATCCATACTTTATTCTCACAAAGTAAAAGCAAATGAAGTAGAAGTAGTATAGCGAATAAGTACAAAAAGCTCAATAAAGCCTTCAACGTTTAAAAACATATGCTGTTTTAATGTTCTTGTAAATAATTCAATAAGATAAAAGTTGGCAATTAAAATGTAAGTAAATTTTACCGACATATTTTTTTATATAAAGCTCATATGCTAAGCCTCTGTTAGCGTAAGTAAATTTTATTATTTATGCTTTTCAGTTTTCTTAACGTAAAAGAATAGATGGTTCTGTGACATACAGGATCGTAATGTAATGTCCTTAAATGTCACATAGCCTTAATGGACATATTTAATGATTAGCTCAATTCAAATCGATGCACGTCCTGATACCTCAATCGGCGGTAGAGCTTCCGGATATGGGCCTGCAGCGAATATTGGTTTAGCAAATAATATTAAAGTAATAGTCCGTGAGGCGGTTAAGAAAGGCTTGCATAACTATGGTTTTCGCATCGTTCCTTATCGAACAAAAGCTGTACGTAGATTGACTGTAAGAATTGTTGCGCTGCATTATTCGCAACGTGCAGGCTTGATATCTGCAGGGATTAGAATTAATAGCACGCTAGAAGGATCAGCTAATGTAAAAGGAAAAACATTCGATCGCGTCTATCGTGGTAATAGAAGCAAACAGATTTTATTCACCCCAACTGAGCATCAAGATAATCGTTATATCAATAACGCGTTATCTAATACGCTCAATCAATTACTCAATGACAAACAGATGCTAAATTTCTTGGCAAGATAGTATTGGCATTGTCAATTTCCCCGAGTTTATTGAGATTAAGCTCGGGGAAATTAATTTTTAATATTAAATTATAATGTGCCTCAGACAGTAGAGAGGGAGAAGGTTTCTGCATTTGTTGTTATAGATTCTTCTTGTTCGCCTTCTTGCGAATTGGTTAAAAGAGTATATTCATGTCCTTGCTGTTGTGATGAACTATCACAGCAACGAAAAAAAGTACATTTCGATGTTAGAAATTGTCCCATCGGTCTAATAATGGAAGCATCAGTGACAGCTTTAGTTTTTGGAAAATAAGTCACAGTTTCAAGTAGAAAAGTCGGCAAATATAAATAAATGAGTAATTCTTTCGTTGGAATATCTAAACCAAATCTTTTAGTGATCCCAGCCGTATAGAGCGCGGTATCTTCTGCTGCATAAGAGCTTGTAGTAAATAATGCAAGCATTGCGCTAGAAACTTTTTCAAGCCTTGATAAATCTCGTAGTGAAGAAACAGAACTAATGTAATTAGTATATTTGATTAAAGCGCTCAAAGGATTGAGCACTAGCATTAAGCGAGCAATTTCAACGATATTATTATCACCTAAATCAACATTCCATAAGGAAATTTTAGCAGCAAAAGTTCGGTAAGCTGCGCTCAATGTTTTAATAGTCGTGATTATTTTAGATCTTCGAGGTGTGTTAGTGAATTTTTCTAAATCCCAAAAGAGGCTAGCGTCTTGTACTAAAAGTGGTAAAGTGCCTGCAGCTATGATAGGTAAAGAAAGATATGGCGGCAGGTTGCGGTAAAACACACTTCCATAAAGAATGCCATCAGCGCCCATAAAAATAATTTGTAAGCCATTTTTAATAATTGCTGTAGACCAAGTCAATGCTTTTCTTGTAAAAGTAGGAGTAGGTTGGCTTTCGGTATCAGTTGCTTCTTCTTCTGTTTCATTATCTCCGCTCAGTGTTAAAGGCTCTTCTAATAGTTGATCAACAGTTGGTTTTTTTGGAGGTTTTTTATTAATCCGCGTTTGTAAATATTTTCCTAAGAAAATAGTAATAAACGTGAAACCGATAAAAAGCGAGTAGGCAGCAGTAAATATGGAACGGTCACTTAGCGGCTCATCAATTGCAGATTTATAGATGCTAACCGCAGTAGTGTTAGTAGGGTTATTAATAACTTCTTCTGCCACATCAATAGAGCCAGTGATACTTTTAATAAATGCAGTCGCAAATGAAAATAGATAAGAAAGCGCAAGCCCTTTAAATAAATTAATAATAAAATTGAATATTTTATTAGAACGACTAGTGTCTGTGCCACCCATAAAAAAACTCCTCTAAATTTTTTCGGCTTTAAGATAACTAAAGAATATGACGATTTGATGACAAATTTGCGAGTTTTGAACGTATTGTTATGTAAAGTATTTTATTATCCAATGGGTAATAAATTCAAAACTACCAATCACGGTAAGCGACATTATATACAAGCCGATGAACCAACACCAGGCTTTTAGGGTCGGATGGGTCATTGTTTTTCGCGGTTTACTAATATTCAATGACATTTTTAATTTTACCTTTGAAAATTCGATATGAACTGAAAGTATAAAACATCAATACAGGGATCATGATCACAGCGCCAACCATGGTAAACGCTAAGGCATAACGTGGTGATGCTGCTTGCCATATGGTAATCGCATGCGGCACGATGTAAGGCCATGAACTATAACCAAAACCAATATAAGCGCATATAAACATCGTTACACTTAACCAAAAGGGCCAATATTCATGGCGGCGATCGATAGCTATCCAACACCAAATAAATACAATCCCAGTCACGATAGGCAAGATAGCTAAATAAGGCATTCTTGCTGGATTGAACCATTTAGAATTAATCGTCGGATCAACAAATGGCGTCCATATACTAATCGCAACCATAAATAAAGCAACAATCACAATCGCAACTTTTGCAAGCTTGTAATATTTTTCTTGTAACTCACCGGTAGTTTTGCCAATCAGTCGTGTCGCGCCTAACAGCGCATAACCAAAAATAACACTTACGCCAGTGGTAATACTAAACGGTGTCAGCCATTTATATGCGGGCACCACCAAGTAATGAATATCGGAGCCAAAGCCTTTAACAAATGTTCCTAACAACAAGCCTTGTAAAAATGCTGCGGCAATAGATCCAAAGGTAAATAATGCTTCCCACTTACGTTTATTATGTGCTTTAGCTTTTAAGCGAAATTCAAAAGTAACGCCACGAAATAGGAGACATACCACCATTAAAATTAATGGTAAATATAATGTTGGCAAAAGCGTGCTAAATGCTGTTGGGAAAGCACCATACAATGACGCCCCGCTTAACACTAACCAAGTTTGGTTACCATCCCAGTTTGGTAGCACTGAGCTAAACACAATATCACGATCTTCATCTTTACGGATGAATGGCAGCAAAATCCCAGCTCCTAACGTAAAACCATCAAGGATCACGTACATTAAAATACATAAAGCAATAATTGCTCCCCAGCCCATGATTAAATATGTCATTTTTTCTGCTCCGTCCGTGAACCGACTAAGTAAGTAAATGGCTGATCATAAGATTCTAGTTTTATTTCTGGCCCAGCCCGTAGGATTTTGAATAAAAATTTAAAATAGAAATAACCAAAAATGATCCCATAAACGATGACAATTAATGCTAATGAAGTGATGACATGATAAAGATTAACATGCGAGGCACTATAATCTGTGCGCAAATGATTATATACAACCCAGGGTTGACGCCCAGTTTCTGCGGTGACCCATCCCGTCCATACAGCGATAAAGCCGATAGGTGCAATCCAAGTGCAGATATGTAAAAACCAACGTTTGTCATATAATTTTTTACGGAAGCGCAACCATAAACTGGTGAATACTACTAATAGCATTAATAAACCAAGTCCGACCATAATTCTAAACGCATAAAATACGAATGGCACAAAAGGTTGATCTGCTCGTGGCACCGATTTTAAACCGACGAGCTTGCCATCCCAATTATGAGTATTAATGAAAGCGGCACCTTTTGGAATTTTAAGGGCAAACAAATTCTTTTGTAAGGTCATATCAGGGTAGGCAAAAATTAAAAATGGTGCGCCACGTTGAGTATTCCACACACCTTCCATCGCTGCAGTTTTAATCGGTTGATTGCGATGAACTTCTAAACCAACACTATCGCCAACATAAATTTGTACGGGCACTAAAATCGTTAATGCCGCTAAGGTAAAAGAAAAACATTTTTTGGCGAAATCAAGATGCACTTGTTTTAAGATGTAGTACGCTGACACACTGGTGATCACAAAACCTGTGGTAATGTATGCTGCTAATAACATATGGAAATAGCGTGGGATCACTGAGGGATTAAAAATAATATGTAACCAATCATCAGCGATGAAACGACCATCTTTAAGCACCACACCATCAGGGGTTTGCATCCAAGAATTAGCTGATAAGATCCAAAATGCTGATAAGGTCACGCCAACAAACACTAAACACGTTGCAAAATAATGCAATTTAGGCCCCACTTTATCCCAGCCAAAGAGCATAACACCTAAGAAACCTGCTTCGATGAAAAATGCGGTTAACACTTCATAAGTGAATAAGGAGCCAAGCACATTGCCGACAGCATACGTAAAGCCGCTCCAGTTAGTGCCAAATTGAAATTCCATCACGATGCCGGAAACTACGCCCATACCAAAAGTAAGCGCAAATACTTTAGTCCAGAATTTACAGATCCGATAATACAGCGGATTTTTGGTTTTTAACCAACAGCCTTCCATGATCGTTAAAAAAGTCACTAAGCCGATACTAAAAGCAGGAAATAAAATATGAAAACTTACAGTAAAGGCAAATTGAATTCTTGAAAGTATCGCAATATCCATAACAGCAGAATTCCTTGTATAGATCTATCCGATCCGGAAAATTAAAATACCATGACTATAGTACCGATTCATGATTCATTTCGCAACTTACATAACGGCGTAAATTTCAGCATTTACTGACATTATGCGCGTCGACAGGCCATCAAAGTATTGCCATACTGTGATGGTTTTTTTCAATATCATGATTTTTAAGAGGAGACTATGGAATGAAAAAAATTATTATAATGAGCGCATTTGCATTGATCCTGGCATTACCATTAACAAGTGTCGCCAGTGTTAATCATCCTATATCACATGCAGTTGGTCAGGTTAATGTCAATAAAGCAGACGCAAAGGCATTAACGACAGTAAAAGGCATTGGCGCCAAACGTGCACAAGCGATTGTGGATTATCGACAACAGCATGGTGCGTTTAAGTCAATGGATGACCTTGCTAAGGTTAAAGGGATCAGCAGCAAAATGGCAGAAAAAATACGCAGCCAGTTAAAGCTTGGTTGATAAATCGTTGTACTATGATAAAATTTCATCGCTTCCTAACCATTTAGATAGCTGGGGAGCGATGATCATACAAATTAGGATTTGAATTCAAAATGAAAGTATTAACCGTGTTTGGAACACGTCCTGAAGCGATTAAGCTTGCCCCTGTGGTCAAGGCATTACAGGAAGTAGAGCAAATACAAAGTTACATTTGTGTCACTGGCCAGCATCGCCAAATGCTCGATCAAATGTTGGCATTGTTTGCCATAACGCCTGATTATGATCTGAAGATTATGCGGCCCGGACAAACTCTTACAGATATCACCACAACAATATTACAGAATCTTAAACCGGTGTTAACGAAGCTTCAGCCTGATTGGATTATCGTTCAAGGTGATACCACAACCGCGTTTGCGGCAGCGCTTGCAGCATTTTATCAACAAATTGCAGTTGCGCATGTTGAAGCGGGCTTGCGTACGGGTGATCGTTATTCACCGTGGCCAGAAGAAATGAATCGCAAATTAGCGGGGGCTTTAACAACATTACATTTTCCGCCGACAGAACATGCGGCGCAGAATTTACAACAAGAAAATATTGCTGCAGATTCTATTATTGTTACGGGTAATACAGTGGTTGATGCATTATTGGAAGTCACTACAAAATTACGCACCGATCAAACCTTAGCGAATCATATCGCGAGCAATTTTCCATTTTTAGATCCAAATAAAAAACTTATTTTAGTGACAGGGCATCGGCGTGAAAATTTTGGTGGTGGTTTTGACACTATTTGTCAGGCATTAGCTGAGCTAGCGCAAGATGATAACGTGCAGATTGTTTATCCTGTGCATTTGAATCCGCGAGTGCGCGAACCGGTTAAGCGTATATTAGGCCAAGCAAATAATATTCATTTAATTGAACCATTAGATTATGTGCCTTTTGCATATTTAATGGATCAAGCATATTTAATTTTAACGGATTCAGGCGGTATACAAGAAGAAGCGCCTTCGCTAGGCAAGCCAGTGTTAGTTATGCGTAATACTACTGAACGTCCTGAAGGGGTTATGGCAGGCACGGCAAAATTAGTTGGTACTGATCGAGAAAAGATTGTCTGTGAAACTAAAACGTTACTCAATGATCAACAAGCGTATTTAGCTATGAGTCGCGTGCATAATCCATATGGCGATGGTAATGCTGCCAGTCGAATTGTTGATGCGTTATTGTCATATGGACAGACTAGTTCAGATAAACATTCAACAAAAGTGCTGGAAAAGATTTCATGATTAACATTTACAAAGCGATTCAACCCCATTTAGCGAAATGGTTTGGTTTTCCTGAACAAGACACCTTTTGCCAGGTTGCGACTGTTGACAAGAATACACCGCGGAATACACCGTGGGTTAGAACCATGCGTATGCATGCATTGTCTGAAGCTGGAGAAGTAACGTTATTAACGCGCACTAACACCGCAAAATGGCAGCAGCTACAAGCTTGTCCGAATGTTAGCATTTGTTTAGCCTATCCTGGGCATGGGCAAATTATCGCTTCAGGGCTCGCATCATTAAAGACAACAAACGATAATGATGTTGCAGTCAAGGCATGTTGGGAAGAATTGCCGGCTACGATCAAGCGTTATTATCCAACTCAAGAACCAGTGACAGTGGTACCAAAAGATTTCGGCATGATTGTGATTGCTACCACAGTATGGGAAGTATTACAGATCAATGCACAAGATTATTTTCAGAGTCTTAGAACCTTATTCAGTTTTGCAGGTAATGCTTGGTATGAGCAAGCAGTTCCGGTCACTAGTTAAATGCGTGTAAGATTGCCGCGACATGTTTATCCCACGTATATTTCGCTAACACTTCATTTCTTGCATTTTGCCCTAGAGTAGTTTGCCATTGAGGATTTTCAATCACAAACTTTATTGCGCTTAGCAATTGACGAGTATTCCCCGGTTCGGTTAATACCGCTAATTCAGAGTTATTGTCAGGTAAGGTTTGAGGTAATTGCTCAACACGTAATGAGTTTTTTAACACTTCGCCAATTTGTTCCAGATCCGATGCAATGATCGCTTTGCCCATAGCCATATATTCAAAAAGCTTGGTTGGTGAACCAAAAAAACGACTTCCGTCAGGATTGACTATATGTGGTGACATTAAAATATCAGCAGCAGCTAAATATAATGGCGCTTGATCTTGCGCCACCAAGCCAGTGCAAATTACATAGTTATCATCACCAGCTTGATTTAAAATTTGCTTCACTAATGCCATGTTAATGCCATCACCAACCAACATAAAACGTACTTCGTGTTGATCAAGCCAAGTGCGATGCTTATCAATTAACTCACGAATAACTTTTGCTAACACATCAACGCCATGCCATTTACCAAATGTGCCGATGAAAGTTAATACTTTAGCAGAGCGACTTAATTGATATTGTTGGCGCAGATCACTAATTGCATCCTGATCAAAACGCTGCGGATTAAAAATTTGCGGATCAACACAGTTAGGGTAACAAACGATCCGCTTAGGCTCGATCCCTTTTGCAATTAAATCATCGCGTAAGGCGTTAGATATAGTTACGATTAAATGCGCATGCCGCAAGCAAATTGTTTCAGCTAAACTTGCCGTGTTTGCAAATCGTAATCCTTTGCCCCAATGCTTTGCCACCCAAACTTCAGGGCCATTATATTCTAGCACTAAAGGAATTTTGAAACGCCGCGATAACAATACACCGGAAAAATTGGCAATCGACATTCGTTGATAAATAAATTTTGGTTTAATTGCAGCGATATGAGATTGTAATTGAGTGACAAAATTATAATTACAGCGATAATAATTCAGCTCATTAGGGATACTAAAATGTTGTAATGGATTTATCGTGATAATGTTAATATTAGGATCAAACATTACAGGTTGATACAGTGCGGCATAATGAATGTGATCATTTTGTTTAGCTAGCGCATTAATGACTCCGGCAATATGGCCCACTGAACCACCGGTGTTGACGCCATACCACAAATTTGCATTTAAATAGACAATCGCATCATTATCATGCGTATTTATTTTTAATCGCGGTTTGCGTTGTAATAATCGCAATTCAAGATGACTACGCAAGGCTGACATTAATGAGATAAATGAAGTAAATCCTAATTGTGGAATAGCAGCTAATAAAGCCAATTTAGTATAGGTTTGTTGCTGTAGAGTAGGATCAATCACGATAGCTTGTGAACAGCCAGTAAAGCAAGCAAGAATTTTTAAGATTGATAAAATCGGCCGACTATTCTCACTGTTAACGATCAAATATAATGGCTGTTGTTTCATCGAGCGTAGGCGTCGCCATAATTGCCACCACGATAATTTATGCAGCTCTGCTAGGGTGATAAAGGTGCAGGGGGTATCGATTTGGTTGCCAAACTGTTGTTGAGCTTGGGTTGTCAATGAGTAAGGGCTGAGCACAAATGCCATAAATCAATAATCCAGGTTCTGAGTTGAATTGAGCAAATTGTAACATGTAATAAAGACCTTGAAAAAGCCGCGCATAATTAATACCATGTAGCAAATTTTTGCAGTGAGTTCCCACATAAAATGTTTAAAAAAATAACAGTTGTTGGTTTGGGTTATATTGGCTTGCCTACGGCCAGCTTATTGGCAACCAAGGGTTTCATGGTTCAAGGCTGTGATGTCAGTCCGCAAGTCGTAGAAACTATCAATCGTGGCGATGTTCACATTGAAGAGCGCGATCTGGACTTATTAGTGAAATCAGCGGTTAATAGTGGGCATTTAAAAGCATCGCTAACGCCTGAGCCTGCTGATGTCTTCATTATTGCGGTGCCAACGCCTTTTAAGGAAGGTCATAGCCCAGATTTAAGTTATATTGAAGCAGCTGCTAAAGCTATTGCCCCACAGTTACAGCCAGGTAATTTAGTGATCCTTGAATCCACCAGCCCGGTTGGCACTACTGAAAAACTAGCCGATTGGCTTGATGCTAGTACGAAACAGATCTATTTAGCGCATTGCCCTGAAAGAGTGCTTCCCGGGCAAATTATTCGCGAATTAGTCGATAACGATCGGATCATTGGTGGTATTGATCCGGCTTCTGCAGAACACGCTAAACAATTTTATCAGCAGTTTGTTAATGGCGAAATTTTATTAACGAATGCGCGCACGGCGGAACTCGCTAAATTAGTTGAGAATGCTTATCGCGATGTTAATATCGCTTTTGCCAATGAATTATCGATGATCTGTGAACAGCTTGATATTGATGTTTGGGAACTCATTCAATTAGCTAACCGTCATCCGCGCGTTAACATCCTACAGCCAGGGCCAGGAGTTGGCGGTCATTGCATCGCCGTTGATCCGTGGTTTATCGTCGATGCGGCGCCGCAAACGGCAAAACTAATTAAAACCGCGCGTGAAGTTAATAATGCTAAGCCAGAAACGATTATTGCTAAAGTTACCAAGCATGCCAAAGCATTGCATTATCCGGTAATCGCTTGTTTAGGCTTAGCGTATAAAGCGAATATTGACGATTTGCGGGAGAGTCCGGCATTAGCGATTGTTGAACAATTAGCGCAATTGCAAGTTGGTAAGATCATGGCAGTAGAGCCACATATTGATGCATTACCAGGCGCATTGAAAAACCATGCTGATAATGTTTGTTTAGCTTCATGCCATGAAGCGTTACAAGAAGCTAATATCATTGTATTGCTTGTTGATCATCAAGCTTTCGCGGATCTTGATCATGAACTGTTGCAAGAAAAAATTGTGATTGATACGCGAGGCTTGTGGCGCTAGTGTGTGGGATAGCCGGTGCAATTGTTTTTGATGATTGGCAATTAAGTGAAGATTACTTATTAGCGATGCGTGATTCAATGATCCATCGTGGTCCTGATGGGGCTGGCATTTGGCTTTCCCCACAGCGCAAAGTTGGTTTGGCACATCGACGATTATCTATTATTGATTTATCCTCCAATGCTTCGCAACCGATGACGTTTGCGGATGAACGTTATTGCTTAACATTTAACGGTGAAATATATAATCATGCAGAGCTACGCCAAGAGTTGCAGCAACTAGGTCATCAACAATGGCAGACTGATCATTCCGATACAGAAGTGGTTTTACGCGCGTTTGCACAATGGGGCATTGCTTGCGTAGAAAAGTTTCGTGGCATGTTTGCCTTCGCTATTTGGGATGCACAGCAACAAACGTTATGGCTAGTGCGCGATCGAATTGGCATAAAACCATTATATTACAGTGTGCATCACAACCGCTTAACGTTTGCTTCAGAAATTAAAGCGTTATTAACCGATCCACAACAACCGCGTGCGGTAAATGAGCAAGCATTATTTCATTATTTATCTTTTCTAACCACGCCAGCACCTCAAACATTATTTGCGGGCATTAACAAATTACCTAATGGCACATGGTTAAAAGTAACTGCCAACGGTGACATTCAACAACAACGCTATTGGGATGTGTGGGATCATGTTAAGCCATTAACGCAACAAAGTGATGATGATATTGCTGATCAAGTGCTTGAAGAATTACGCACTGCAGTCAATTATCGTAAAGTTGGTGATGTGCCAATGGGTGTGTTCTTATCGGGCGGGATTGATTCAAGTACTAATGCAGCATTGTTTTCAGCAGGTGAAACTCAGCCAATTAATACCTTTTCCATTGGTTATGATCATGATTATGCTAGTTATCAAAATGAATTACACCATGCCAAAGCTGTAGCGCAAATGGTTAATGCAAATTATCATGAAAAATTATTAACGGTTGACGATTTACTAGCGTTTTTACCTGAAATGATCCGTTTGCAGGATGAGCCAATTGGTGACCCGGTTTGTGTGCCAGTATATTATGTATCAAAATTAGCGCGAGAACAGGGCACGATTGTCTGCCAAGTCGGTGAAGGGGCAGATGAATTATTTTGTGGTTATCCCAGTTGGAAAATCAAATGGCAATTGCAGCAATATAATAATTTACCGGCAACAGGATTGTTAAAACGTGGTTTGTTAAGCATGTTACATAAAATGGGTAAAGGTGAATCCATCCCATATGAATTACTGCGCCGTGGCGTAAATGATGTACCGATCTTTTGGGGTGGAGCAGAAGCATTTACGTATACCCAAAAGCATCAATTGTTAGCGCCACGTTTACAACAGCAATTTAAAGATTATTCATCGTGGGAAGCTATTAAACCGTTGTACCAACATTTCCAACAACGTGCGTGGCAGCCATCAACTTTAAATTGGATGAGTTATATCGATCTCAATTTACGTTTGCCGGAATTATTATTAATGCGGGTTGATAAAATGAGTATGGGAGTGAGTTTAGAAGCGCGAGTGCCATTCCTAGATCATAAATTTGTGGAATTAGCCATGAGTATTCCAAGTGAAGTTAAATTTAGACATAAGCGTTTAAAGCATATTTTAAAACATGCCGTGCGTAACGTGATCCCTGCAAACATCATTAACCGTAAAAAGCAAGGTTTTGGGGTGCCTGTGCATGAATGGTTGCTGGATCGTCTTGGTGCTCAGGCAAGCCAACAGCTCAATAATTTCTGTGATCAGTGTGATTTATTAGATAAACGTAAAGTACAGCAGTTTATTGCGCATAATAAGGGGCATCAAGTGTGGTATTTGTTGAATTTGGCATTGTGGTGGCAAGAATATATTGCTTAAAGGAAAATGTGTATTATGGAAAGACCGTTAAGAATTTTAGTGTTATACAATGAGAAGCAGCTGTTAATTAATCCAGAGTTTGACCTCATTAAAAGTTTTGCGCAGTATTCAAAGCATGAGATTTGGTATCTTACAATTTATCGGGAAATGCCGGAAGCGTTAGATCTAACAGCATTTGATGTGGTTATTTTAAGTTACTCGGTATTGCTCAATCAAACCAATAGTGCCATGACAGGCGAATTATCTACGTTATTTTCACAAGCATTACAAGCATACCAGGGATATAAAATTGCTTTTATCCAAAATGAGCATGAAAACACCAATAACTTACGAGCAAATATCCTTAAACTTGGGATTGATACCGTCTACACTCATGTGCCCGAGGCTTATATTTCCCAAGTGTTTCCACCAAAACAATTTCCTCAAACCAGATTTATGGCATTAACTACCGGGTTTGTGCCATTGTCACAGCCATTATTTGACCAGCTAATAAAGCCACTACATGAGCGTCGTTGGGTGATAGGTTATCGCAGCATCATACCACCTTTCTGGCATGGTCAATTAGCGCGTGAAAAAGTCTTGATTGGTGAACGTATGCAGCGGGAGTGTAGTAAACGAGGGATCGCCGCTAATATCAATTGGAAGTTATCATACGGTAATTCTTGGTATCGTTATTTAGCAAAGTGTAAAGCAACGTTGGCAACAGAAGTAGGAGTTAACGTTTTTGATGTTGATGGAAGTATTCGTCAGCACGTTACTTCACTTATACAACAAACTTCCGATCTTAGTTATGACACGCTGTATGAAAACTTTTTGCATCAGCATGACAATAAAATCCAAATGAATCAAATATCACCGAAAGTTTACGAAGCAGCAAGCTTAAAAACGGCATTAATTTTATTTGAAGGAGAGCATTCAGGTGTAGTTGAGCCTAACAAACACTATATTCCACTCAAAAAAGATTTTAGCAATCTTAATGATGTTTTTAATAAATTAGCTGATAATAATTATTTGCAACAGATAACAGAGCAAGCGTATGAAGATATTATTCAAACTGACAAATATCATTATAAACATTTCATTGCGAGATTGGATGCAAAACTATCTGAAGTTGTGGCGACGCGATCATCAGTTGCTGCAACCCAGTCAACAATGCGGTATCTTAATGTTAATATGTTCAAGAATAAGTCGAATTTTATTCCATTATTGTCTCTTCCTACAGATAAGCCGTTGCGAATAGAACAATTATCGGCATATCAATCCTGGGGGCTTGAACCAGCGTTCATTAATGCTCAATACAATCAATTAGAGACATTGACACTGTCATTTCTAGGTAAGCAAATCCAGGTAGCGTTGCCGCGAAGAATATTTTTAGCATTACGCGCATTAAGGCGTAAGATTGTTGGTTTATGATGATTGATGCAGATGGATGTAGATGCTAAAATGCAGCACATTCTTGCTAGCATGATGTTAATTTATGGAGATAAATATGAAAATTTTAATTACAGGTGGTGCTGGATTTATTGGATCACACCTAACTGATCAGTTAATAGCCCGTGGCAATCAAGTATTAGTGATTGACAATTATTCAACTGGACGCAGAGATAATTTAACACAACATGCTAATCTTAAAATTGTTGAAGATACCATTGCCAACGTTCACATGGTTCAGCAAGTATTTGCAGAGTTTAAACCGGACTATGTTGTACATGCTGCGGCATCTTATCAAGACCCAAATAATTGGCAAGAAGACGCTGCCAGTAATGTTGCGGGTACAGTTAATGTCGTTAAAGCTGCGGAACAAAATCAAGTTAAGCGTTTAATCTATTTTCAGACGGCATTATGCTATGGATTAAAACCCGAGCAGCAACCTGTGCCGATTGACCATCCTTTAAAACCAGAAGGAAGCAGTTATGCAATTAGTAAGACTGCAGGTGAAAGTTATATTCGCTTAAGTGAATTGAATTACCTTAGTTTTAGATTAGCGAATGCGTATGGTCCACGTAACATTAGCGGACCATTGCCTACTTTTTATCATCGACTGAGTGCAGGTAAGCCGTGTTTCGTTATGGATACTCGTCGGGATTTTCTCTATATTGATGATTTAATTGCCGTAGTGATAAAAGCACTTGATGGCGCAGGTGACAATCGGCGAGCTTATCATATTTCTTCCGGTGGTGATTTTGCAATTAAAGAATTATTTGATGCTACAGTGGCAGCACTGAACATTAAGCTTGAGCAAGAAGTAGAAGTACGTCCGCGTAATCCTGATGATGCTTATACAATTTTATTGTCGCCTGATGATACGCAGCGTGATTTTGCTTGGCAAGCATCAACGCCTTTAGCTGAAGGGGTGAAGAAAGCGATAGATTATTATCGTGAGTATGGGATCACGCAAACTTTTACGCATTTAAAAATTGCCGAAACAACGGAGTGATGAGTATCATTTCAATCTCGCAGTGATAATTATTTAAATAAAATTTAATTTCTATGGATATATAATGCAAAAGTTTAAAGGAAGTAAGATTTTAGTCGTCGGTGGGGCAGGATTTGTTGGTAGCAATTTAGTAAAAAAACTATTAGCCTACGAGCCATTGCAAATAGTGGTCATCGATAATTTATTATCGGCGGAACGAGAAAACCTACCTGAACATAAAGCGTTAAGCTTTATCGAAGGTTCGATCACTGATGACAAAATTTTACATGAGTTGCAGGATGATTTTGCTTATATATTTCATTTGGCAACATTTCACGGCAATGGCAGCTCGATTCATGATCCACTCGCTGATCATGCCAATAATACCTTGACTACTTTAAAATTATTCGAGCATATACACCACTTTAAACAGTTAAAAAAAGTTGTGTATTCCTCGGCTGGCTGTGTTGCAGCAGAGAAAACTTTTTCCCAAGCACAAGCGACCACTGAAGAAACTATGCCATCGTTGTATCTCGACTCACCCTATCAAATTTCTAAGTTAATTGGTGAGTTATATGCAAATTATTATTTTAAACAAAAAGGTTTGCCGGTAGTTAAAGCGCGATTTCAAAATGTTTATGGTCCTGGGGAAGTACTTGGTGCGGGGCAATGGCGAGGCACACCCGCAACGATCTGGCGCAATGTGGTGCCCATTTTTATTTATCAAAGTCTGCATCAATTAGCATTGACAGTTGAAAATGGTGGTATTGCTACCCGAGATTTTATTCACGTTGACGATATTTGTCATGGGTTAATGTTGTGTGCTTTAAATGGCGAGCCAGGAGAAAACTATAACCTTGCTAGTGGCGTAGAGACATCTATCAAAGAGTTAGCCACATTAATTAATCAATTTACTAATAATAACATTCCAATAGCTTTAAAGCCTAAACGTGATTGGGACCATTCAGGAATGCGTTATGGTTGTACGGAAAAATCTAAGGATAAATTAGGTTTCGTGGCCACCACCGATTTAGCTGCAGGGCTCCAACAAACGATTGCCTGGACTCAAGCTAACATGTCGCGTATTGAAGCATGTATTGCGAAACATTCGCAACATTTAGAGTCTGCTTAACTGTGTGCGGGATTGCAGGAATTATCGACATTAGTGCTGCTGCTGAGCAATTAGCCGAGCGAGTTGCAGCAATGCAAGCAACCCTTAAGCATCGTGGGCCAGATGATGCCGGTGATTATCTTTGTCCTGACACAGGTTCGGTGATGTTAGGTCATCAACGTTTAGCCATTATTGATCCAGAGCATGGCGCTCAGCCAATGACGACAGCTGATGGCATGATCACTATCGTGTTTAATGGTGCTATTTATAATTATTTAGAGTTGCGTCGTGAATTGATTGGCTTACAGCATCCTATTCATAGTTATTCTGATACCGAAGTTTTATTATATGCTTACCGGCAATGGGGTGAAGCATGTTTGACAAAGCTACAAGGCATGTTTGCGTTTGCTATTTGGGATAGACATAAACGCAAGTTATTTTGTGCCCGTGATCGCTTAGGGATAAAACCATTTTATTTTGCGCGCACAGAAAATTTTTTTGTTTTTGCTTCAGAAATTAAAGCAATTTTAGCTTCGAATTACCTTACTGCATCGGCAGATTTTCAAAGTTTGCAAGATTATGTGACTTTTCAATATACCTTGGGTGATAAAACATTATTTAATCAAGTTTATAAACTCGAACCTGGTTGCATGTTAACAGTCAGCTTAGATGATGAGCGACTTAATGTGGCACATAAACAATATTGGGATCTCGATTATACAATAGATGATCACCATAATGAGTCTTATTTTATTGATCATCTCGCATTTTTGCTTGAAGATTCTGTGCGTCAACATTTACGTTCTGATGTCGCCCTCGGGGCGCATTTATCTGGTGGTTTAGATTCAAGTACTGTCGTATGCATGGCAACGTCGATGCTAGCAGGCGCTGAATTTAAAACCTTTACTGGTGCGTTTCATGAAGGTCCAGCTTATGATGAAACTCATTATGCTAAATTAGTTGCGCAGTCAGTTAATGCAAATTATCAAGAAATTTATATTCCAAGTGAAGAGTTTGCTAACATCTTACCTAAACTTATTTATATGATGGATGAACCTGCCGCGGGGCCCGGTTTGATCCCACAATATTTTGTTTCTAAATTGGCAGCAGAGCATGTCAAAGTGGTGCTCGGTGGGCAGGGCGGTGATGAATTATATATTGGTTATGCGCGTTATTTAGTAGCGTATCTCGAAAAATGTCTACACGGTGCAATTTTTGCAACGGCAAATCAACAAAAGTATGCAGTATCATTAGATTCTGTGATCCCACATTTGCCTTTATTACAAAATTATGTGCCGATGCTACAACATTCATGGCGAGAAGGTTTGTTTACCAATGAAGATGAACGTTATTTTCGTTTGATCAATCGCAGTGAGAATAGTCAACATTTATATTCACCAGAAATTTTTACCGGTTATTCAAGTTTCGCTCAATACCAACAAATTTTTAATAAAGCTGATCTGCATTCTTTGATTAATCGCATGACCTATTTCGATTTGAAAGCATCGTTGCCAGCATTATTGCAGGTTGAAGATAGAACTAGTATGGCAGTGTCATTGGAATCACGCGTGCCATTGCTTGATCATCGGATTGTCGAGTTCTTAGCAACAGTTCCACCAAATATCAAATTTGCGCAAGGTCAAAGTAAATATTTGTTTCGTCAAGCGATAAAAAATGTGATCCCTGAGCCAGTATTGTCACGCCAAGATAAAATGGGTTTTCCAATGCCAATTCAACAATGGTTTAAAGACTGCGCACGCGATTTTGTTATGGAGATCTTATTTTCAAATCGCGCCCGCCAGCGTGGGATTTATAATATTCAGGCAATTGAGCAGATGTATCAGCAGGAGCATCAATATAGCCGAATTATTTGGGGGGTGTTGTGTTTGGAATTATGGCATCGTATTTATATTGATGGCGATGGATTTTGAAACCATCCATGTTGACAAAGTACATCAACAATTTTTCGTGCTGCATGACCATCACCAAAAAAATCGGGGCGATCCTGCTTTGGAATTTTAGTCAATGCTGTTTGTATCGCTTTAGGATCAATGTTATCTAAGCAACCGACTACAGTTTGCCAGCCGCAGGTTTCAATCTGTGGCCACGGAGTACGATAAAAAAATGTGATCACGGGTTTACTAGCGAAATAAGCTTCTTTTTGTAGGCCACCAGAATCAGTCAAAATGACATCAGCGTGATTGATCAAAGCTAACATATTCAAATATCCCTGTGGAGGGATTACTTTTAGATTTGGTAATTGCTTTAAAGTTTCTAGCAAGCCGAATTCACGCAAGCAATTTTCAGTGCGTGGATGAATAGGAAATACGATATCTTTGTCAATGGATTGCAATAAACTAATTAAATTTTCTAGCTTGGTTTTGTTATCAGTATTCTCTGGGCGATGTAAAGTGAGTAAATGATAATTGTTTTTTGTTAAACCAAATTCATGAATGATGTTATGCGATTCATTGACGAATTTATTAAAATGTAAATACGCGTCATACATAACATCGCCCGTGAAGTGGGCTTTAGCAGTAAGGTTTTCTTTTGCGAGGTTTTGCTGTGAAATAGTATCAGGGCAAAACAAAAGATCTGCTAAATGATCGGCAACGATGCGATTGGCTTCTTCCGGGTTAGTTTTGTTGTATGTTCTAGGTCCAGCCTCAATATGCGCAATCGGAATATGTAGTTTTACTGCAGCTAATGCCGCTGCTAAAGTTGAATTGGTATCACCAAAAATAATGATCCCTTTAGGGTGTAGTGATATTAAATGTTCTTCGATATTTGTTAATATTTCTGCAGTCATTTTGCCGTGTGTTTTGCTAGCAATCGTCAATTGAATATCAGGTTTAGGTAAGTTGAGATCAGCGAAGAAAACTTTATTCATATTATCATCGTAATGTTGACCTGTATGAATGATAATATGTTCTAACCCACGCGATTTTATTTCATTATGCACAGGCGCCAACTTAATAAATTGTGGCCGATTTCCAACAATGGTAATTATGGGCTGTTTGTTCATGATGTTGTGCTCTTTTGTGGAGTGTTTCGTAGATATTTTTGCAAGTGAGAATCAACAAAATAGGCATTATACGTTGTAACATCCGTTGGTGATAATGGTTTGTTCATTGGTAGGGCTGTAAGGTTTTTGAGATTATATTGATAATTGGACTTGGCATTTATCGGTAAAAAATCGAATTCATATAATGAATTTATTGTTTTTGGAGTAGCTACATTATTAATAAGAGTGTTATCAATTGTAGCAATAAACTTTTTGTAAGTATATTTTTCTGAGAGAAGAATATCGTTATATGCTTGCGTGGTAATTTCCTCTAAATAATTATGATCATCAAGTTTAGCAAGTACTTCCTCAACATTGCTAAAATCTTTCTTTAGTGGGATATAGTGGATATGTGGTTTGATAATACCGGAATATTCACCTTCATAACAAATAAGCGCCGTTTTTAAGGCAATAGCTTCAAATATTTTAGGCGATATTTGATTCATTTTAACTTTACCTTCATGCTGCGCAAGATATTTAGCATGAATTTCTGCATAACTGATAGTTGGATTGACATTTAATTCTTGTTGGATGCTTTGCCGAATTTCATAACGATCATCAAATACATTGCAACCGCTTTCTGTGGCTAATGTAGCTTTAGCATTAGCGAGAAACTGATACCAGGCATCACCGTAGATCCGTTGATGATCTTGCCAGGCGATATTAGCAGGAATGTTTCGACGTTCGCATTCTGCAAGCATACGTTTGCCAATTGCCATTTTTTCTTGACAGAGGTCTCCATACCATGAAGCTAAAATTCTAGCGCGATAACTAATAGCGTATTGACGCTGTGTGAAAGGCTTATGATATTGATGTAACTTAAGATGGTTATCAGCGATATAGCCAGTTAATACACTGATAAAGGTTACTGTTGGAAAACGCGAGTGTGGGTAAATCGTATTAACAAATTGTTTAGGTACACAAGTGTAAACTAGTTTTATATTTAATTGTTCGATGAATTGTCGAGTATATTCAGTGCCATCATATTCATCTTGTACAAACAGCACTTTATAACCTTGATATTTTTTTAAAGCAGGAATAAAAGCAGGAGACAATTGTAAACAGCCTTGATTTAAAGGTTGGCAAGTTCTAATTGAGTAATTAATAATAATCACATCAAACATCTCTAGATCAATAGTGCAAGCAGCATCGTGAGTTGCATGTACATACTGAATATTATGTTGGGAAAATAAACTAAAGCTTGACAGATATTCATAATGGCAATTAGTGAGGTTTGAATATGCATCATAAAGGATTAGTACATTCAATTTGGCCATATTTCACACTCTTTTGATCTGCTAAAAGTGGAACTACACGTTAAAAAAGCTTGAGTGTCAACCTTTTTAATTAAGTTTAACAATCATAGGTAACTATGTTAAAATACTCGACAATATTATATGGTTATATTCTGGCCTAAAACTAGGGAAATAACATAAACAAAGGCATTTGATAGGATGACTGAAATTTCGGCGCTTGAAGATAATTCACAACAATTAGTGGATCATCAAAATTGTAACTTGACGGCTTTATTGCAAAAAATTAATACGAAAACTGCTCGGGTTAGTGTCATTGGACTTGGTTATGTTGGCCTACCTTTTTTGTTAGAAAAGGCTAAAGTTGGTTTAAATGTCATTGGCATTGATCGGCTATCTCATCGTGTGGCTGCTGTTAAAGCCGGGAAAAGCTATATCACAGGAATTGATGATGCAGAACTTCAACAGGTGATTGCTAGTGGCTTAGTTGATACCACTACGGACTATGCTGGCCTAGTTGATGCTGACGTTATCGTGATCTGTGTACCAACACCGCTAGATAAAAACTTATGTCCAGACTTACAGTATGTGGTCCACGTCGCGCAGCATATAGCTAAATATTTACAGCGTGGGCAGTTAGTTAGTTTAGAATCCACCACATACCCCGGTACGACGCAAGAAATTATTAAGCCTATTTTAGAAGAAAATGGCTTAATTGCTGGCGAAGATTTTTTTTTAGCACATTCGCCTGAACGAGTTGATCCTGGCAATCAACGTTATAATACCATTAACACTAATAAAGTTGTGGGTGGTAATGATCCTCAAAGTTTAATCGCTGCTGAAGCATTTTATAAGTTAGCGATTGAAAATGTTGTGTCTGTTAGTAGTGCAAAAGTGGCGGAAATGGTTAAAGTATTTGAAAATACTTATCGTGCTGTCAATATCGCTTTAGCAAATGAAATGGCGTTATTATGTGATCGTATGGATATAAATGTTTGGGAAGTGCTAGATGCAGCATTCACTAAACCTTTCGGGATCATGCCTTTTTATCCAGGGCCAGGTGTTGGTGGTCATTGTATTCCAGTTGATCCGCATTATTTAGAATGGAAAGCGAAAGAGTTTCATTTCCAAACTCGGTTTATTATGTTGGCAAGTGAGATTAATCGCAAAATGCCAAAGTTTGTGGTGGATAAAATCGCTAGGCTATTAAATCAAAAACAAAAAGCGTTAAATGGTGCTAATGTTTTAATGTTAGGAATAACGTATAAAAAAGATGTGCCTGACTATCGAGAATCGCCAGCATTAATTATTTATGAATTGTTACAACGCGCTGGCGTTAATATAGGTTACCATGATCCTTTTGTGCCGGAAATAGAATTAGATGGACATAAAATTGTAAGTATGGAATTGAATTCAACAATAGTTGGTGGTGCTGATTTAGTGTTAATTACCACAGCACATACCACTATTGATTATCAAAAAATAGTTGATCAAGCGCAGATCGTTTTAGATACGCGCAATGTAACTAAAGGAATGCAAACTAATAAAGTGGTGTTATTGTAATGGAAAAACAAACACAAAGAAGTATTGGGGTTGTCGGTGCTGGTAAATGGGGACGTAATATCATCAAAACTTTGCATGGGTTAGATGCTTTACATGCTATTGCTGAAGTTGATGATGTCTATCGCCAACAAATGAGTGAGCTTTATCCTCAAATTGACATATTTGATGATCATGAAAAAATGTATCACGCTAATATTGATGTCGTTGTCATTGCAACACCAGTGATCACTCATTACGAATTAGCAAAACAAGCCTTATTGCTAGGCAAAGATGTATTTGTTGAAAAGCCAATGACGTTTACTGCAGATGAATCTCGACACTTAACTCAAATTGCTAAAGAAAAAGATTGTGTGTTAATGGTTGGGCATATGTTATTGTATCAACCAGCAATCCAATTTATTAAACAATATCTTAACGACGGTCATTTAGGCAAAGTTTATAGCCTGCATCAAGTACGACGTAATTTAGGTACCATTCGTACTCAAGTTAATGTTTTATATTCACTTGGCGTACATGATTTAGCAGTACTTGCTTATTTAGTTGGTGAATCAGCTCAATCAGTAACTGCAGCAGGTCAATCGATTGTAAGCCCAGGCATTGAAGATGATATGACGGTGCATATCCAATATGCCTCTGGCATTCAAGCGCACCTTCACATTTGTTGGTTGTGGCCAGTTAAAGATAGACATTTGATGATCTTAGGTGAGAAAGGTGCATTGCTGTATGATGAGTTGAATCATACGGTTACCTTATATCGTCATTATGCTAACGCTGATGCTACTGTGTCTAGTTCTGGTGGTAGCGAGATTATTTATCGAGGTAGTAATCAGCCTTTGACACAAGAAATGCAGCATTTCCTCGATTGTGTGCACAGTCATCAGCAACCACTAAGTTCCGGACAGCAAGGGTTGGAAGTGGTAGAATTGATGGAATCGATCACTAAGCAATTATCAACTGAGGAATTGCATGTCTACTGATTATTTTGTGCATGATACAGCGATTATCGATGCAGGCGCAAAAATTGGCATAGGTACGAAAATATGGCACTGGGTGCATGTGTGCGCTAGTGCACAGATTGGTGAAAAGTGTAGCTTAGGCCAGAATGTTTTTGTGGGTAATAATGTTCGCATTGGTGATCAAGTCAAAATTCAGAATAACGTTTCTGTGTATGACCAAGTAATTCTAGAAGATCATGTATTTTGTGGGCCAAGCATGGTGTTTACCAATGTTTATAATCCGCGATCAGCGATTTCTCGCAAACATCAATATCGTCCAACCTTAGTTAAGCAAGGTGCAACGATTGGTGCGAATGCAACAGTTGTTTGTGGAATAACTATTGGGCGTTACGCATTTATTGGCGCCGGTGCAGTGGTTACCCAGGATGTGGCAGATTTTGCTTTAATGGTTGGCGTGCCTGCTAAACAAATAGGTTGGATGAGCGCCTATGGTGAACGTTTAGATTTACCATTAACTGGCTCAGCAAACACTACATGTAAGCATACTGGTGCGCACTATCAATTAGTTAATAGTCAATGCATCATCGCAGAGGAGATAGCTTAGCATAATGAAATTTATCGATTTAGCAACTCAGCAGCAACGTATTAAACCCTTACTTGATCAACGTTTGCAGGCGGTATTAGCTCATGGGCAATATATTATGGGGCCTGAGATTGTAGAACTTGAAGATCAATTAGCAAAATTTGTTGGGGTTGATCATTGTATCAGCGTGGCAAGTGGCACCGATGCATTATTAATTGCGATGATGGCTTTAGGTGTTAAGGCAGGTGATGAAGTTATTACAACCCCATTTACCTTTATCGCTACGGGTGAAATGATCCGTTTACTCGGAGCAATTCCAGTGTTTGTTGATATTGATCCATATACTTATAACCTTGATCCGGCAAAGCTTACACAAGCAATCACTGCACGTACTAAAGCTATCATCGGAGTAAATTTATTTGGTCAATGCGCTGACTATCAAGCGATTAATGCAGTGGCTGCACAATACCACATTCCGGTGATTGAAGATGCTGCGCAAAGTTTTGGTGCTACGCATCATGGTGAGCAGTCTTGTAGCTTAACTACAATTGGTTGTACCAGCTTTTTTCCTTCCAAACCATTAGGCTGTTATGGTGATGGTGGTGCTTGTTTTACTAATGATGCAGCGTTAGCAACAACAATGCGACAAATTCGGGTTCATGGGCAATCGCAACGTTATCAGCATAATATCATCGGCATTAATGGGCGCTTAGATACTATGCAAGCAGCAGTATTGTTGGCTAAGTTAACTATTTTTACCGCCGAAGTTAAAGCTCGTCAACAAATCGCTGACTACTATAACCAATTACTTCAAGACATTGCAGCCATTCCAACGATTATGCCAGAGAATACCAGTGTTTACGCGCAGTATACCATTCAGATTGAAGAGCGCGATACCTTGCGTGAACAGTTAAAAGCAGCGGGTATTCCAACCGCTGTGCATTATCCTAAGCCGTTGCACTTACAGCCTGCTTTTGCTGATCTTGCAATTGCACAACAGCATTTTCCCATAGCAGAAGAGGTTGCCAAGAAAGTGATCAGCGTGCCTATGCATCCTTACTTAAAAAAGGAGACAATTTCTACAATTGCTGCTAAAATCACCAAAATTTTAGCTGGTTCCGTGAGTATGAATGCATGATCATTAATAAAAAAACATTTGCTGGTTATTTTCAAGGTATTTGGGCAAGTCGCTATTTTTGGACTCATTTGGCGTTGTCAGATCTACGAGCGCGTTTTCGTCGTTCTAAGCTTGGTATTTTATGGGCGATTCTTAATCCTTTATTGTTAACGTTATTACTTTCGTTTGTCATGGGTACCTTATTTCATCATTCAATAGGTAGTTATGCGCCTTACGTATTTTCTGGGATCATTATTTGGACCTTAATTGTCGATTCAGGAGTGCAAGGTTGTCATTCATTAATTGTTGCCGAAGGTTATATCAAACAGTTTAGTCACCCAGCAATTATTTATCCGCTAAGAACGGTGTTGATCAATATGTTTATGTTTGGTTTTGGTTTTATGGGGTTGTTTATTTGGGTGTTATTGTGGCGTCCTAGTAATTTAAATATAAGTTTAATTAGTTTAATTCCAACCTTCATTCTTTATTTCTTGGCAGCATGGCCATTAGCAATCATCACTGGTTTCATCAATAGTCAATTTCGTGATTTTGTGCAAGTTTTAGTATTAGTCTTTCAAGCGTTATGGTATACCTCACCAGTGTTTATCTCTGCTGAAACATTTGTTAACGCGCATCTGGGTTTTTTAGTGCATTATAATCCTATTTATCATGTGTTGAACTTAGTACGTGCGCCAATGCTCTATGGTAGAATGCCAACACTCATAGATTATAGTGCGATTATTATTGTTGCTATGATATTTTGGATCGTTGCCATCATCAGGATCAAACATTACGAAGATAATATTATTTTTGCCCTATAGGTTGTTTTGTTATGAATGCAGTTGTTGAATTAGATCAAGTTAATATGCATTATCGCACAGGTGCTTATCGCATGCTGTCAATCAAAGAATCTGTTTTTAATTTTTTAGCACGTAAAAAAAGTGAAAAACAGTTTATCTACGATGTGCATTCTTTAAAAAATATGAGCTTTAAAGTGCAAGAGGGGGAACGAATTGCTTTATTAGGGCATAACGGTGCGGGTAAAAGCACGTTATTAAAAGTCATTGCAAATATTTATCCTATCTCTGATGGCAAATTAAATGTCGTCGGTAAAGTACGATCGTTATTTGAATTATCAACCGGATTTGAACCAGAAGCGACAGGTATTGAAAACATTATTTATCGTGGTTTACTCTTAGGGCAATCGCCAAAATACATGCGCAAAATCCGTGATGAAATTATTGAATTTGCAGATATTGGTGAATTTATTAATTATCCGTTAAAAACGTACTCTGCAGGTATGCAAGTGCGTTTGGCTTTTGCGATTTCGACCATGATTGAAGGCAATATTTTACTGTTAGATGAAATTTTAGGGGCAGGGGATGCTAATTTTATTGAAAAAGCCAAAGCGCGGATTTTATCTCTTATTGAAAAAGCAAGTATCATGTTTTTAGCTAGCCACGATTTGGTAACAATCAAAGATATTTGTACGCGTGGGCTAGTGATTGAACATGGTAACTTAATGTTTGATGGTCCAGTGAATGAAGCCGTAGATTATTATAAACAACTTATTGCTAAAAAGGAGTGACATGACTACAGTGGCACGGACAGATATTAGTAAAGCTAATGAAGAATTTTGGACAGAGCTTTGTGGAACGGTATTAGCTAAGAATTTAAATATTGTCGATCACTCACTAGAGTCTTTACAGAAATTTGATGACTATTATTTGAATTTTTACCCTTATTTACTCCAACATCTTACGCTGGCTGAAGTTAAGGATAAAAAAATTCTAGAAATTGGTTTAGGTTACGGTACTTTAGGGCAAAAGCTCGCAGAAAATTGTCGAGAGTATATTGGCCTCGATATTGCTGCAGGTCCAGTCAAGATGATGAATCATCGTTTAAAGATGCAATCTTTACCAGGCAAAGCAATACAAGGTAATATGCTCGAGTGCTCATTAGAGACAGCAAGCGTTGATGGAGTAGTTTCCATTGGGTGTTTTCATCATACTGGTGATGTGCAACGCTGTATTGACGAAACATATCGTGTTTTGAAAAAAGGCGGTTTTGCTTATCTTATGTTATACAATCGTTACTCTGGGCGGCAATGGCGACGTTGGCCAAACCAGACTTTCAAGCATTGGTTGCAAGAATATCTTGGGATCGGCAGTGCAATTAATGAGGTGTCTGAGCAGCAACGTGCAGCGTATGATCCTAACCAAGAAGGTGCAGCAGCGCCCGAAACGACATTTCATTCAATTAAGGAAATTAAACGAATGATGCATAAGTTTTCTAATGTTAAGTGTTATCGGGAAAACTTCGATAATGTTATTTACAAAGGTAAGATTAAAATTCCTCGCGAGAAGTTATTATCAAACTTAGCTAAAGTTGCAGGGCTGGATATTTATATAAGAGCGACTAAATAACTTTTATAAACAATCTAAATTACGATTGATCCATACTTCATGCCAAAGGATGGCATTCATCACGGTCCATAAGTGAAAAGAGTAGCCGCCACCTGATCGCATTTGTTGTGATAATAATTTAGTAAAATAATCTTTATTGATAAAACCGGCTTTAACAAGGTCAGATTTATTAAATGCATCTAAACACCGTTGACCAAAATCAGGTTCTTTAAACCATTTCTCCATCGGCGCGCCAAAACCTTGCTTACGTCGATATAACATATCGTCATCAACAAAGGGCTCAGCAATTTTTTTCAAAATGGCTTTGCCAATGCCGTTATGCAGTTTATATTCTGCTGGCAAGCGCATCGCAAATTCAACAATATCATGATCTAAAAAAGGCACACGTGCTTCAATCGAATGTGCCATAGTCATTTTGTCTACCCGCATTAATAAATGTTCAGGTAAACGCAATTTATGTTCCATATAGGGAATTTTTTGTAAAATTTCCGGTTCAACGAGCTGGCCATTTAAGCTGCCAAGATAATGATTAACAATCGCGTGGCTATCTAATTTGCTATGACTGGCAGGTAACAAATTAGCAACAGGACATTCTAATGATTGCCCAAAGGGAGCTAGATCAGGCGTTAATTGGGAGCGCATATCACCCCACCAGCACACCGCGCCACCCCAAAATAATTGTTGTTGTTGGCGTGCACGTTGAATAATAGCTTTATCTTCTATGGCTAAGCCGGGCAGTCGATGTTTAGATTTGAATAATAATCTTTGCCACCAAGAAGACTGCTGTTGGGCGGGTAAATACACGTCTTGATATTTTTTACGGTAATGATCACACCACCAATATCCTAAAAAGTTTTCATCAGCGCCTTCGCCGACTTGCACTACGGTAGTGCCTTTAGATTTAACTAATTTAGCGAGAAAGTATAAAGGAATACAAACATTGTCAGCGATAGGTTCATCTTGTAGCTGTACTAATAATGGTAAAAAATCTAATGCTTCTTGCCCATTAATTTGGGTTTCATAATGATCGGTGCGGTAACGTTTAGCAATGCGACGTGCATATTCAAATTCATTAAATTCTTCATGAGTGGCATAACCTATAGAAAATGTGGTTACCGGTCTATCCATTAACTCACTCATTAAAGCGACGTTTAGACTTGAATCTACGCCACCTGATAATAATACGCCAAATGGTACATCAGCTACCATGCGTCGGCTGATCGCTTGACGTAATAAACGTAATAATTCTGCTTCAGCATCGGCTGGTGATAAATCATTAGGAGAATAAGTAAGTTCACGACTAGGTTTACAATCCCACCATTGCCAGGCGTGCGCGTTGCCTTGATGATTGATCGTGATCCCAAAGCCTGCCGGTAATTTCCAAATACCTCTAAATAAAGTCATTGGTGCAGGAGTTACAATAAATGTTAAGTAATGCCAAAAAGCAGTATGATCCATTTCGCGAATGACATCCGGATGCGCTAGTAAGGATCGTATCTCAGAGCCAAACACCCATTCACCGGTATTGGTGCGGCTAAAATATAATGGTTTAATGCCAATTCGATCGCGTATTAAATGTAATTCTGGTTTGTCAGGATTACGGCGATCATAAATTGCTATTGAGAACATACCTACAAGTTTAGGCAGCATATCAACATGCCATTCTTCAAAAGCATGCAAAATCACTTCAGTATCAGAATGATCGGTTTTCCATTGGTATTTGCCAAGTTGCATTAATTCTTGGCGTAATTGTTTATGATTATATATTTCACCATTAAAAACAATAATAACGGAATTGTCAGTATTAGCCATTGGTTGTTGCGCGGCATGAGATAAATCAATGATGGATAAACGGCGATGACCGAGGGCACAACGGTGATCAGGCGCGCGCCATAAGCCGGCATCATCAGGGCCGCGATGAGTCATAGCATCACGCATGTTAATTAGTGTTTGGTTATCAACGACACTTTTGTTTGTTGAACTAAAACAACCAATGAATCCACACATAAAAAATTTACTCCCAAAATTGATCAGCAAGTTTGCTAGCAGAAGTAATACTAAGTTGGTTTGATACTTGCGGTTGTACTAGCCATGTTATTTTAGTAATACTAGGATCATTTAATTTTGCAACCAACATTAAAGTTGGTATTCGCTTGCCATAACCGGGCGCGTACCAAGAGTTTTCAACTTGCCATGATAAATTATCTGTTTGTAATTTAAAGCTATGCTGATCATTGGTGATAATAACTGTGTTATCGCCTAAATCAGCGTTTAAACCAGGATGTAGTAATAATTGCCAGCGACGTTTAGATAGGTTATCGCCAGTAAAGATATCATCAACAATCATACTATCGTCGGCTAGTAATAAAATGCGGCGATCATGCTGTTGTTGATCTTTAGTGAAACGACCATGAACGCCTTGCATGTTATTCATGTGGCGTTTTTCAACAAAAGATGTTTCACCTTGTTGGCGTAAATTAAATAGTACAGCAGGATCAAATTGATGTTGTTCTTGATCATTGATTAACACGGTATTATGAATAGTGGTGCTGCGATGTTGGTTGCGTGCAGCCGGATCTTGCGTATAAGTATAATTTCCAGCATCAACAAACACCGGTTGTTGTTGGTAGCACCATTCTATGGATAATTGATCACAATGCTTATGATTGCCAACGCCATCGGTGCCTGGCCCAAGATTGGCAAAAGTGAGATGGCTTTGTGGTGATTGCAGCACAGCAATGCCACTAGTTGGATAAACTTGTGGATTTGTCGATGAAAATTGCTTGGTATCGATATCAACTGTAGGCCAGCAGCATTCACTCACTTGGTTAGTTTTAGCAATGTTAGCGCTAAACGCAGGTAACGAAAATACTTTCGCTGCCGCAACAAATAAATGATCAAAAGAATCTGTTTGCCAATGTTGGTATTGCGCAAAGATATGCGCACGCGCATTATCCGCATCTCCAATTTGCGCGACACGGCTGCTTGGCTGGCGTAAGCTATGTAAAAATTGTAATCCAAGTAATAAGCGTTGTTTGTAATTCTCAGATAACGGGAGTTTAGCATGCTGAGATAAGGCATAAGCCGATAAAAACATTTCAAGCATAAAACGGTGATAAGACAAGCTAGATTCGTAAGGGCCACCGTCAGTGAGAATTTGTCGTGTAATTTGTTGTTGTAAACCAGTTTCAGCAATACCTCGCCACACACAAGCGGCATCTAGGTGTGGGAAATTGAGAGCAAGCCAATACAAACCAAAAAAATTAGCCACACCATGGTTAGAAACAATCAGTTTGCCATGGAAAGTACCATATTCAAGATTTGCCACCATAAAACGGCCATGCATCACTAAGCTTTTTAGCAGGCGGCGCCACCAAAGGTATGTTAAAGTTTTGGAATGTTGAAAAAAGTTTAGTGCTGCTAACCAACCAACAATACGTAAACTAACATCCATATTACAAGCCCAATGCACGCCAAAACCGACAGGATTTTTGCGAATAAAATCCATAATGATGTTGGCAAAGTAACGCGCGTAACGTTCATCTCCTGTCAACCAATAGGCTTGACCAATGGTTACTAAATGTTGACAGCGAGTGATTTCCCAAGGGCCTTTTATATCGGCATTGCGAGAATTTTTTTGTGTAGCTTGATACCAACGCCAATGATTGAATAATTGTGGGAATTGTTGTTTAGTAATGGGATCTTTACGCCAATTAAGTTGCCAGCCATGAGCTTGGGAAGAACGACGCATATCGACACTACCACCCCCTAAAATGTCAAACTTACCTTTAAGTAATTCATTAGCAGTTTCAATAATAATGTTAACTTGTTGTGGATATTCTTTTTTTAACGTAGCAATAAATGTATGTTGATCGGTAGGAAGAAAATTCCGTTGACCGAAATGTCCTAAGCGTTGCGCAATGACATATTGCTTAAAGCTGCTGATCCCCATTCGCTTTAATATTGCAGTCATTTCGCCATCACTGGGCAAGCGTTGTAAAAAATAATGTTTACATTCCCACAGCCGTAATTGTAAATAATCCAAGCTATTACAGCAGGCTTGTGCAATTTGTCTGATCATGATATCGGTTTAGTTGCTTTAATCACTAAATTCCAACCGCAGCATTTACCTAATAAATTTATTGGCAACCAACGTAGAATTCTTGGCAATTCAGCTCTCATAAGTTGACGTTGAATAATATGAATGTTATCGAAGTCGCTAAATAACCCGCGCAAACGTCTTTTGCTATAGACTTTAACTAAAGGACGGGCGTCATTCTCAGCTAACTCAACTCGACGTGACATGATTTCACCGATTGAATAATTGTTCGTTAATTTTTTTTCAAACCATTCAACACCGACTAAATTTTTCCAAAAATGATAAGAGTTTTGCGCATACACCATTATGATAACTTTACCACCGGGCTTTAATACCCGATACATTTCTTTAACAATTTTTGCAGTATTAGGTGAATGATGAATGACACCGTTACTATAAACCACATCGAATGTATTATCGGCGAATGGCATATTTTCAGCATCACCGTGATGAAATTCACCGGTTAAGTTACGCAGTTTAAAGTTGGTTTTTGCATGTGCTAAATGTCCTGATGATAAATCTAGATCTGTAACTAAAGCACCGTGTTTAGCAAATTGTGCCAGATCGGTGCCAATGCCGCCGCCAACTTCTAATACTTTCTCACCAGCATGTTGATCAAATTCCATATCGTGTAATAACCATGGACCATATTCTTGATAGCGGTAACGCTCAACTTCTTCAAACCAAGGTAACGTGTAAAGCTCGATCCCATTAACATATTGACTACCACAAGGATTGTTATCCCATTGAGCTTGCACTTGATGTTTATAATGATCATCTGCTAATTCATTTTTTTGATCGACATCAACCAGTAATGTTTGACGTTGGTCAATAGGTAAAAGCGTATGAATTTTGCTAAGGTAGGATTTCGATAAAACGTCTGGTAATAAATATTTACTTGGTTCTTTTCGATAAAGAAAATTCCATAAGCGGGTAACGTGATGTTGCCAGCTATATGTTGTTAATACTGCTTGGCGTGCATTCTTACCTAATTGTTCACAAATAGTTTGATGATTGATCAGAAATTCAATTGCACTAATGAAATGTTTGCGATTACCAGGCTGACAGAGAATAGCTCTTTGCTGATCAACAGTTGTTGTTGAAGATAAATTATCAGCAAATAATGCAGGTCTAAGAACGTTGCCTATCTGCATGAGGTCACTAGCGATAATGCCTGTGCCCAGTGCCATATATTCAAATAACTTGGTGGGTGAACCAAAAAATTTAGTGGATTGCATATGGGTTGCATGCGGGCAAAGAAAAATATCACAGGTTTGTAAATGATGAAGTGCTTTGTCAGGTGCTATCAAGCCAGTGATATGGACTTGATCATCAAGCTTATGTTTAGCAATGGCTGCATCGATTAAATGGCGCAAACTACCATCACCGATTAATAAAAATTTGACATGAGTGTGTTGTTGACAAATATTAGGTATGAGATCGGCAAGTACATCTATGCCATGCCAAGCACCGAAAGTACCCGTAAAACCAATAACAATATCGTTAGCTTGCCAACCTAAAGCAAGTTTATTTTGTGCTTTTGCGGCAGTGGTGATTGGTTTGAAAATATCAGGATCGGCACCATTTGGGTTTACTAAGATTTTTTCACTCGATACACCACGCTCGATTAGTTCAAGCGCTACGACATCTGAGACGACATTGATGGCAGAAGCTTGCTTAAATGCAGCCATTTCTGCATCTAAAAACAATTGTTCATTTGTGTAAGTATGGTTATTGAAAGAACGTTGCATCGTTAATTCAGAGCCATTATATTCAACAATATAAGGGATATTTAATTCTTTACTTAAGTAAGCCCCTAAATAATTACCTAAGCAAATTCTTTCGTAAATAAAAGCCGGCGCAATAGCAGCAAGTTCTGATTTCAGCTTGGTATAATAATGGCTGTTAGCAAGTAGTAATTTGCTTTCTGCTTGGGATTTAAGATTTTTTAACACGACTTGTTTGATGTTCATATCATCTAACATTTTAAAACGAGAGCCTATAAACACAGTTAGCTCAGCACAATGTTTTTGTAATTCTTTAGCGACATAGCAGGTATGGCTATAAGAACCACCGGCAGTAAGTTTTGCCCAGAAATCTAACCGCAAATAAACACCTTTTTTGGCTTCAGTTGCTTGCAGCGGGATTGGTGAGCAAGATGATAATAGTTCTGCTAAGTCTTTTGCAATTTCAGCGTTAGGTTGTTTAAACTTACGCAATAAAGTAGTACGCAAATTAGCAGGCAAAATATTTAAAGATTTGCGCAGCATAAATTTTGTTAACCAAAATGCCTTATGGGCAGCAGCTTTATAACTATGTAAGTAAAATAGTTTGTTAATATGACGTAACCAAAAAAAATTGCGGCTAATTTTTAAAAAGCACAAAAACAGCCAGATCTGTTGATAAGTATCCAAACGTTCTTTATCGATAACTTCAATCGCTTCTTCTTGTGGCCAGTAGAACCAAAGTTGCAATTGTTGCTGCTGAATAGTTTTGGCAAGTTCTAAATATTTTTTGTGAGGTGCGCCACCATTAATAGCAATAACAACGCCAGCACAATCATGCTGTTTGATCGCATGTACAATATCGTTGCAAGGTTTGAGCTTCGGAATAGCAATATTAATTTGATGACGTTCACTAAACTGAGTTAATCGATCATTGTTAATGATCCCGGCTTGGTTATCGTCGTGAGAATAATAAAGATAGTTATGTGCTTGGTTATTCATGATTGTCAATAGTTTCCTTGTTAAAAATAAGATCATCAATTCGTAAAGCCACAGCAGTGGTTTCAATAATTTCGGCATAAGGAATAGGTGCAGCTTGTTGCTGCTTAATAGCCTTGCCCAAAGCAAGCAACTCATTAAAATGACCTTTGTCAGTATCACCACGCCATAATACTGTGCCATCGCTAGCACGCGTTAAGCTTTGATAATCATCTAGAATATATGCTTCGCCATCGACAAATACTTCAATATATTCTTTAGGCAAGCCTTGTTTAGGGCCTAACGCGGTATACATAAGATTAGCGATGCTGCCATCTTCATAGCCTAGTGTTGCTATGAAATTATCATTCTTTAAATAAGGCAGTTTGCCGGGAGTAATCGCTTGAGCGGTAATGTGATTTACCGGAGCGTCGGCAAGATAGCGAAAACAATCGTACATATGACAGGCTTCACCTAAGTTGCGGCCGCCACCTTGTTGGTTTTGGATCCAATGATCCGGTTTAATGTAACCACCATTTAAGCGATAATTAATCATTAATGGAGAAGTGCGGTTTGTCAAAATACGTTTTAATTTTTGCATCGCTGGCGAAAAACGTCGATTAAAACCAACCATAAGCAATGGTGGATTTGTTAACGCGGAATATGTTTCATTGATCTCATGTAATTCTTCCCAGGTTAACGCTAGTGGTTTTTCTACAAAGATATGTTTATTCGCTTGTAAACCAGCGATCACTTGTTTAGCGTGATCACAATGTCGGGTAGCAATCACTAGTAAATCACAGTCATCATTTGTTAATACCGGTGCAAGTTCACTGGCAAAAATTTCTAATTGATGAGTGCGCACATAATTGCCGCCACGGACGGCATCGCGACTAACAATACCTTGCAAAAAGAATAAATTATCGCATTTTGCCATTTGTGGTACTAGCATTGCTGTGCCAAAAGCGCCAGCGCCAACTAAGATATAATTAATTTTATCACGCTGTGGTTTACGATGGCCGTGTAAACGGATCAAGGTGGCGTCAGCAGGCTGAGGTGATGGCATAGTTTCTTGAGGGTATTCAATCATCACGCCAAGTAAACTTTGCTTGCGATCATTCAAAAGTTGTTTATAGGTTGCTGGTGCTTCATCAAGCGTAATCGTTTTATCAATTATTTTATCAATGTTAATTTGTCCACGAGCGATTAATTCCATATAGGCTTGCATGTTGCGATTGCTGGTCCAGCGTACATAAGCATAGGGATAATCACGGCCTTGTTCTTCATAACTTGGATCATAACGCCCAGGTCCATAAGACGAACTGATCAACAAGGTAATTTCTTTTTTATAAAAATGTTGACGTTTAACGTGTAAGCCGACATCACCAACGATAACAACGGTGCCTTTGCGGCGAGTTATTTCCATTGCTGAATTAATAACGTGATCCGATTTAGTCGCTGCAGTGATGAGAGTGCGATCAGCACCGTGACCTTGCGTGGCATTGTTGATAAGTTTAACTAACGTTTTATTATCACTGCAGCCAGCATTCATGCCAAGATCTAATGCGCGTTGTACGCGTTCGGCAGATAAATCCATACCAATTACATAACAACCATTAGCACGTAGCATTTGGATAGTTAACTGACCTAATAAACCAAGGCCAATAACTACAATAGTTTCACCAAGAGTAGGTTGTGCCTGGCGTATGCCTTGTAACGCAATGGTGCCTAAGGTAGTTGAAGCGGCTGCTTTAACATCACAACCTGATGGAATAGGACAGACTAAATTACGTGGCACGCTGATATATTCTGCGTGGTTAGCACAGCCTGCGCCAGCACAAGCAACTAATTCACCCGGCGCAATATCATTAATACCATCACCCACAGCAATGACTTCACCTGCAGCTGAATAGCCGACATTCCAACCCATAGCAAGCATTTCATCCGCTTGCACATCCATTTCTTCAGCGCTTAACTCATCAGGAGCAGCATTGGTGGCGACGGCAGCGAATGCTTTAGCTTTCACTCGACGCGCAATTAGACGGAGTCTTTCGGCAGCTTTTTGCGGATCACGAATAGCTTTGCCCAGATACATACGAGCGAGGTTGGTATAATTCTTAGCTTTAGCAATAGGTGTCACATTCGGTGTTTGCGCAGTGCTGGTGGTCCGTAAACTCGCTAATTCAGTTCCTGGACTTATCATTGAATAATGAACTTTGATCAATATATTGCCAGGCGTGGCGCTCGGAGCGGGCATTCGGGCAATTAACGCCCCTGAACTGTTAAGCAGGATCTGCTTCATTCTTGCTTGTTCCTTATTAAAAGTGGGCATTTTAGCATATTTTGCCAAGCGAGTAAGTGATGTTACGATAGAGTGAGCTGGAAGCATAAGGCGAGGAGAATGGATGCAAACAGAATTTCGTCAATTATTGAAAAAATCCGCGGTTGCGTTATTAGTTGGTATCCCATTATTTGTTATTTCCATGTTGGATCTTACGGCAGTAACACCTGGTATTAACCAAATCATCTGGATCATTGTTGGTTGCATCGTATTTTTAATCATGCTCTATTCGGGTAGGCATTTTTATATCGGTGCTTGGCTGGCATTTAAATCGCATAATGCCAATATGAATACCTTAGTTTCAGTTGCGACTGGCCCAGCTTGGTTATATTCAATGATTGTTTCTATTTGGCCAAGCTTATTGCCACCATTAGCCCGCCATGTTTATTTTGATACGCCAATGACAGTGATTGGTTTATTGGTGTTAGGCGCGGCTCTAGAATTACGCGCAGGTGAAAAAACGGCTGAGGGCATTAAACAATTGGCTGAACTCCAACCTAGCCAAGCGCAGCTTATAAAAAATGATCATAAACAACAAACGCGGATCGAGCGAATTACGATTGGCGATATCATTGAAGTGCGACCTGAAGAAACTATCCCCATGGATGGAATTATTGTTACTGGCACTACTCAAGTTAACGCTGCTAAATTATCGCCACTGCAACAATTAGTCGCAAAAAATGTTGCTGATAAAGTTTATGCTGGCACGGTTAATGTAACAAATAAAATCCGCATTAAAGTGTTAACGACATATAAAAATAATGCAGTGAATGTTATTGTCGATCAGCTTAAGCAATCCCAGAATACTAAACCCGCTATTAGTAAAATCGCTGATAAAGTCGCTGGTATTTTCAGCCCATTTGTATTAATCGTATCTTTTATTACTGCGATGGTGTGGATGAGCTTTGGGCCATCGCCACAGATTGCCTACATGTTAACAACTTTTATGGCAGTGTTATTGATCGCGTGTCCATGTGCGCTTGGGTTGGCGGCGCCAATTTCAGTAGCAGTGGGTTTAAGTAAAGCTGCGCATTGGGGAGTATTGTTGCGTCAAAGTGATGCGTTACAAGCGATGAAAAGTATTACAACTTTAGTGATTGATCAACTTGGCAAAGATGCCAAATTTGTTGTTAATAAGTTACAAAAGCGCAAGCTCAAGATTATTTATTTAGCAACAACCCAAGAACAACAACTTGAAGAGCAATTATCACAACTGGGTATTACAGAAATTAAGCGAGTGAATAATGCCAATGAAATCGTTGATTTTATTACAGCGTTAAAGGATAAAAATGAAATCGTTGGTGCATTGAGTGATGGTGTGCACAACAAAGATTTATTAGAAGCGGCTAATGTTGGTATTGCCTTAGGTATGGAATCTTACAAAGCAACATCAGCCGATGTTGCCATCATAGGTGAGTCATTTTACGGTTTATTAGATGCGTTCACTATTGCCAAAGCGACTTTAAGTAACATTAAGCAAAATTTAACAGGAGCATTTATTTATAATAGTTTAGGCATTCCAATCGCAGCTGGTGTGTTTTATCCGCTCGTCGGTAAATTGTTAAATCCTATACTCGCTGGTGCACTGATGGCGTCATCATCGTTGGTGGTGATCCTAAATGCTAATCGTTTGCGTTTAGTTAAGCCGCTCAGGGAGAAGCAAAAATGATTATCGGGATTAACATTACTTTAGCAGTTTTGATTTTATTTACCATTTGGTGGTTTTGGCTGTATAAACCCAAAGGCGGCAAAGTAGTTACCACAGGCAAAGTGACTATTGAAGTAGCTGGTGGCGTTTATAAGCCTGATATTATTCGTGTCCAAGCTGGGCAAACGTTGCGTTTGCAAATCATTTTAAAAGACGATGCTGGTTGTGCACGTACCTTGCTTTTTCCGGAGCTGCAAGTTAGTAAAGAACTTATAAAAGATAAAACTGTAGAATTGACGATCACGCCAGATAAAGTCGGTGAATATAGTTTTGCTTGTCCAATGAATATGTACAAAGGTAAGTTAATCGTCACTGAACCAGCACCACAAGATATCATTATCGCAGCAGGTGCTTATCAGCCAAGCCAGATCCAAGCACGCGTTGGCCAACAAATTCAGCTGCGGTTTATTCGTAAAGATCCAAGTAAATGTGCGGAAGTGGTAAACTTTCCTGATTTTAATATTGCTGAAGAAATTCCTTTAGCAGAGCCAAAAGTCATTCGTATTACTCCAACCAAGCCTGGCGAGTATCCCTTTAGTTGTTCGATGGGGATGTATCGCGGCAAGCTAATCGTCACAAATAAATCCTAAAAACCATCTAAAAACAAACAATTAGTGCTGTGCTCATTAAGCAGCCAATATCTTTAATTTAAAAATGGACAAAAATATTCCATTACTGTAAGATTAGCGGCATTTTGTTGAGTAGAGTAAAAATATATGCCTAAAAACAATAATAGGCGTGGAAGAAGCGGAAAGAGCAAGCAATCAAAAGAAAAATCAAGAAAAAAGCAATTATCATCATATGCGACTCCTGAAAGCCGAGTAAAATTGCGACGATCGCAAAAACGATATCAGCAAGCTAATGCACAGTTCCATCAGCTTATAGCTACTGATCTAATGTTGTTAACAACAATATTTCTATTATGTTTTGCTGATAATCCATACCAGCAGACAATAGATTTTCTACTTGCAGGCGGTATTAGTGACGCATTAAATGATTGGGAAGTGCCAGAAGGTTTACATTACACTATTATATATTCCTTTATATTAATGCTGGCAGTGACTGTGCCTAACGTTGCTAGAATGTTTTATAAAAAATTAATAGCATTATTTTCACGTCATTTATTTTCAGGAGAGGTAGAGTCAGCAAGTGCAACAGATTTCCTTTGGGACCAATTGACTGCTGAACAAATTAATAGAGAAACAGGGCTGCTTACCAAAGCAACTGAAATTAAAATTAGCCGAGCAGATAAGCTTTTGCTTGGCAACTATGCCTTTTTTGCTATCACACAAATTTTTAAAAATCTCGTTATTAACTTAGAAGATCAACAAGCGTTAGTGGATTCATGGAATAATCCATTATTAGTAGCTGGGGATCAATTGTTGGTGTGCGGTGTTTCTTTTATAGTGACTAATAGGGTATATCTGTTATATAGAAGACTAACTGGATATGCTTTTGATTCTGCGAAAGCATTACAGAAACTTCAAAGGATCACTAGTAAATTACATGACGATATAAAATTTAGCTATAAAAATATAAGTGCTGTAGAAACATGGCGTCAAATGTATGCTTTGCCATTTGCAGGGATTGCTCAGCTAGATGAACGATATGTTTTTGTATTAAGGACAACGTGGGCAAAAAACATTAGCATAGATGCAAAGATTCTGGTGACTAATGTGTTAGGGGTTTTTTTAGAAAAATCGCCTCATATTAAAGTTCTCGTGGCGAATCAACATGCGATGCTCATTTCTATAGAAAATAAACATTTCACTAAAAAACTAGCGCATGAAAAACAACAGCTAAAAGAAAATATTCAGTATGCAATGGAAAACTTGTCTAAAATGCAACAGCTGAATGATAATCTTAATTTTCGTCTTAGAGTGCTTTCAGGTAGTGATCCTAATAGTTACTCTGAACTAAAATATCATGTAGATAGTGTTACAGGTAAGCCGGAATTTAATTTGATCATAAAAATAGGTGGGCTATTGCTTAATAGCGTAGTCAAATTGCGAAAAAACTCCCAAGATGCTTTCCCAAAAAATTCCATGTTAATTCTTCATAACAAACTTGCTATTTTTAATATAGAAGATGTTGATTATACCCAAAAAAAATTGCAAAGTCTGTTTTCAAGACATCAGCCCAGGCTAGGAAGTTTTTCCAAAGCCGCAGAAAAAGCAGAACCTGCAAAAAAACAACCAAAAAAAAGAAAACCCAAAACGAAGAAAGGTAAAGAAAAAGTTTCGCATCAAACTTTTGAAGAAAAATATAATACTAAGCATAATTTTTTTGTGCATGATCGTCCATGGTTGAGTTTGTATCATCATAATGTTGTAAGAAAAAAACCAGCTAGTAAGCGGGATCAGCAACTGGCTTATTCAAAAAAGCTAAAGACAATCCAAATTAGAATTGAAGGAGAAAGCAAGACACACACGGTAAAAGCTAAAAATTTTCATTTTTTAAATCAAACTGATCAGATCCATAAATCTTCAAACACTTTTGTTTGGGTTGATGCAAAAAATACAGGTTTCCAATACTTTAAGCGCCAGACAAAAAAGGGTGCATTCTGGATAAGAGCGAAGGAATTAGGCAGGGCTGCTGCAACTTGTGCATCCAAAGGTAAGCAAGGCATCAAGTTGCTTAATAAAACACAATGTGAAATCAAAGTAATAGGAAAACAAAGAATTGATGGGGTATTGGTAAATGCTACAATAGGTGATGATCCTACTGTTTATAAAGTATGGCGACTTGGTGTCGGTTGGCATAATAGTAAATAATAAGTTTTAAGTTTAAGGTTTTGTGCTCAGATTGATGATCAGCGGTTGTTCAAGCTTACCCATTCGTTGCCAAACAAGTTGCTGACTTGCTACAACAATGCCATAGCTTGGTGAAATTCGCGTGGGTTCGATTGTCATTTGCCAATCAGCCACATTATGCCACTGCAATCTAAAAGGTTTGTGGTTTTTAATTAATTCAATAATGCCATTATCAATAATATTGATATTTACACCAGGTGCTAAATGTAACGGAATTCGCAGATGATGTTCACCTACACCACTAAATTCATCTTTAATCATTAATTGATGCAGTTGATGATCTAATTTAAGAGTGCGTTTGAGGGTAACTGGTTTAGGTAAACGTTGGTAACCGGTATGCGAGCCAATAAAAATAGTATGTTGTTGAGTGGTTTCCCAATGCTGAACTATAGGCTTAGCGTCATAGTGTAAATGCCAAAGATGGCGTTCATCAATAAAGCGATTAATTTCTGCATGGTCCACTTGTGGAGTATTGTGATAAGCAGTCGATCGAAAAAGATTACGATCACTTGGTGATGCAGTATAAACATAAGCACCGCAATCGCTGATCAATAATTCATGATCGAGCATGGCTGCAAATGCTAAACAATCATTATGGCCATGGCCGCCGCGACCGGCTAAACCAATCGGCCCGCAGTCAATAAATACATGATCGCAATCATTTTGCATAATATAAAAACCACCTTGTTCGAAAGCAATTGATTGTGGCATGATAGTTTGCTCAGAGGTGGATGATGTTGCAGCAGCTTCACCTAGCCACCAAAATAATTCATTCGCATTAGCAGTGCCAATAGCTTGTAATGTAGGATCATTAAAAGTATGGCCAACTAAGCCGCAGAGGTAACGGTGATCTGTTAAAGCTTGATCGCCAAAAGCTAAGGTGCGAGCATCATCAGCATCACCCCATAATGGTGTGCTGCCATCACAACGTGAATACGCTTTGGTAAAATATGCCATATTGATCAAGCGTTGCTGATATTGTTCACTGATCGGCAATTGTTGCGCCTGGCGATATAACGCTGGTAATAAAAATAACTCTAATACCAAGCGATGATAAGCAATTGATGCTTCGTAATCGACACCATCAGCAAATACTTGCAATTCAATTTCAGTTGTTAAAATATGCCATCCAAGTTGTTGCCAACGTTGCGCAGTTTTGCTGGTATTAAAAAACAATCCCGCGACAACTAAACCGGCGGCATCGGCGGTATAGTGATTTCCGTTAACATCGGATTGTTCTAAATGTTTAGCAGTAAATTCTGCATGTAAAAATAAGCTTTGCAGAAATTGGGTTTGAAAAGCAGGATCTTGCCAAGCAGGGCTTGCATTAAATACTTGAAATAGCCATGTCCAAGTGATGATCCGCAAAGCGACTTCCATAGTGCAAGCCCAATTGACACTATAAGCATAAGGGTTTTGTACAATCCAATCAGCAATGATATCTTTAGCTGCTTGTGAATAGCGCTCATCATGCGTTAATAAATAAGCTTGGCCAAGTGGCATAAGCCATTGCATGCGAGAGATCTCCCACGGAATTTTAATATCACTGGCATCCTCAAAATTACAGATAGTGATATCAGCAAAAAATTTTGGTTGCCAGCGTACGTTAGTTTTATAATCTCGATGCCAATCAATTCGTTCGCCTAGATCAATTAATCCAGTGCCTAGCAAATCAACTTTATGAGCTAATGCAAGTTCAGCTTTGGCAACAATAGTAGTGCTTGCTTGAGGGAATCGGTCGCTAAATTGCTGGCAATCATTGGCAGAGATAACAGCAGGGTAAGGTTGCTTTGCTAAGGTTTGCCATAAAGTGGCAAGATCAGGCAGGTTGGTAGCTTGCAGTAAATATTTTAAATTAAATTTAGTAGCATAACGTGGTGCATAATAGCGCTCAAATTGAATGCGACTTTCTTGATAGAGTCGTTTAGCAATAATATGCGGTGGTTTACGTAATCCACGTTTGATTTTTTTGAGCAGATTATATGGCATAGTGTATGTTATAAAAAAGTCCAGTTATTTGCAAATTGTTAGGTGTTTGAGGTGCTTTGTTATGCTACAATTGCCGCAAATTGAGTTCATGGGCCAAAATCAATGAAACAAGTTGTGCAAAATTTAAAAACTGGCGATGCCCAGCTATTGGAAGTACCCTATCCACAATTACGGTCCCATCATTTAATCATTCGAAGTCGTTATTCCTTAATTTCTGCCGGTACTGAGCGTATGGTAACAGAATTTGCTAAAGCAAATTGGTTACAAAAAGCCCGCCAACAACCTGATAAAGTGCGCATGGTGCTCAATAAAGTCAAAACTGATGGCATCGCCGCAACCTTAGATACGGTACGTAGCAAGCTCGAAGAGCCATTAGCAATGGGTTATTGCAATGTCGGTGAGGTACTTGAAGTTGGGCCACAAGTGCAAGGTTTTGCGGTGGGTGATCGGGTGATTTCTAATGGCAAACATGCCGAAATTGTGCAAGTGCCACAACATTTATGCGCTAAGGTTCCAACAGATGTGAGCACGGAAGATGCGGTATTTACAGTGTTGGGATCGATTGCATTACAAGGAATTCGCTTAGCCAAACCAACGTTAGGCGAAAATTTTGTAGTGATCGGGTTAGGTTTAGTAGGTTTGTTAACCGTGCAATTGCTACGAGCACAAGGTTGTCGAGTTTTAGGCGTTGATCTTAATATGGAACGTTTGCAACTTGCGCAACAATTTGGTGCCGAAGTTGCGTTAGCCAATGATAGCGATGCGTTATTAGCGCAAAGCTTAGAGTTTTCACGAGGTTTAGGTATAGATGGGGTGTTGATCACTGCAGCGACGCAAAGCAATGAGCCGGTGCATCAAGCAGCGCAAATGTGTCGTAAACGCGGGCGAATTATTTTAGTTGGTGTTACTGGTTTGCAATTATCGCGTGCGGATTTTTATGCTAAAGAATTAACGTTCCAAGTGTCGTGTTCGTATGGGCCAGGGCGTTATGATCCACAATATGAAGAACATAGTAAAGATTATCCGGTGGGCTTTGTACGCTGGACAGAACAACGTAATTTTCAAGCAATTTTAGATATGTTTGCGCAGCAAAAATTAACCGTGACAGAATTGTTAACGCATCGTTTTAACATCACTGATGTTGCTCAAGCCTATAAAACATTAAATGATAATAGTAATGCATTAGGGATCATGCTCGATTATGGCGAGGGGCAAATCCAAAATCATGCTAAGACCATCAGCTTTGCCGATCCTATTAATAATAAAGTGCAAGCCAGCGATCAAGAAACACTTACAGTGAGTTTTATTGGCGCTGGGAATTATGCTAGTCGAGTGCTAATGCCAGCATTCAAACAAGCTAACGTGGAGCTTAAATCAGTAGTAACGCGTGGCGGGGTTACTGGCATGCACTATGCACGCAAACATGGGTTTGCCACAGCGACAACGCAAACTCAAGAATTGTTAGATGATCCAACTATCGATGCAGTGGTGATAGCCAGTAATCATGATAGTCATGCGCGGTTTGTGCAAGCGGCATTGCAAGCGAAAAAACATGTGTTTGTGGAAAAGCCTTTATGTATGGATTTAGCTGAATTACAACAGATCACTGATCAAGTCAGCCAACATCCACAACAAGTGTTGATGGTTGGTTTTAATCGTCGCTTTGCCCCGCAAGTCGTAAAAATAAAAACGTTATTGACAACGGTTACTGAACCGAAAGCATTTGTCATGACTATAAACGCACCGGCAATTACAGCAGATCACTGGACGCAAGATCCAACAATCGGTGGCGGGCGTATTTTAGGAGAAGCCTGTCATTTCATCGATTTATTACGTTTTTTAGCAGGCTCACCCATTGTTCATTATCATTTACTGGAATTAGTTGAGTCGCAAGCCCAACCCATGCATGATAAAGTGAGCATTTCTTTAAAATTTGCAGATGGCAGTATTGGCACTATTCATTATTTAGCGAATGGTCATCCTGAGCTTGCTAAAGAGCGGCTAGAAATATTTGTTGGCGGTAAAATACTGCAGTTAAATAATTATCGTAAACTGCATGGTTATGGTTGGCCTAAGTTTAAGAAAATGAATTTAATGCGCCAAGATAAAGGTCAACAAGCGTGTGTTAATGCCTTCTTACAGGCTATTCGCAGCGGTTCACAAATGAATATGCCAGTAGCAGAATTATTGGAAGTAAGTCGGGTAACGATAGAAATAGCGCGTGAAACATGCTAACAAAATATCGCAAAACTTGTGGACGCTATTTACGCACAGTTAAACATTTGCAAGCTCGTCAGATCTACAAGCGAATTCAATATAAAATATCACGGCCTCGACCTGATTGTCGACCACCACCACAATTACGTGCTTATGCTGGCACATGGCAAACATCAATCGCTAAAAAACCAAGTTATATACCGCCAGCAACCATGACATTACTCAATGAAACTCATGAGATCAGTGCACAAACCATTTGGAATGATCCTGAATTAGCATTATTATGGCGTTATCACTTACATTATTTCGATGATTTGCAAGCAACTAACGCGGCAGAAAAAATCACTGAACATCAAACATTAATTAAACGCTGGATAAGGGAAAATCCTCCTGGTATTGGTTGTGGTTGGCAATCGTATCCATTGTCATTGCGAATTGTTAATTGGATAAAGTGGTTGCTAACGGGTAATCTAGCAACAAAAGCTATGCGGCATAGTTTAAGCGTGCAAGTGTGTTATTTGCGTAGACGTTTAGAATATCATTTGCTAGGAAATCATTTATTAGCAAATGCAAAAGCATTAATTTTCGCAGGTTGTTATTTTCAAGGTAAAGAAGCAGATCATTGGTTAAATTTGGGTTTGAAAATCTATCAACGTCAGTTGCGCGAACAAATTCTTGCAGATGGCGGCCACTTTGAACGTAGCCCAATGTATCATAGCCTGATCCTTGAAGATTTACTTGATGTTATTAATGTATTACACACATATGCGTTGCCAACGCCAGATTATTTATGTCAATCGATCAATGCGATGTTTACTTGGTTGCAAGCTATGATCCATCCCGATGGGGAGATTGCATTTTTTAATGATTCAACCTTACAGCAAGCACCAACCTTCGCAGAATTGTTAGCCTATGCTAAGCAATTGGGTAGCCAACCTAAGTTAACGCCAATTTCACCGGCAACGACGTTAGCTCAGACAGGTTTTGTACGAGTAGCACTTGATAGTAATGTATTATTATTAGATACCGGATCTGTAGGGCCAGCATATTTACCCGGGCATGCACATGCTGGAACATTATCATTTGAATTATCATTAGCGAAACAACGAGTTTTAGTAAACTCTGGTACGTCATGTTATCAGCTAAATACATTGCGTGCTTATCAGCGTAGTACTGCTGCGCATAATACTTTAAGTATCGATGGTGAAAATTCTTCTGAAGTTTGGCATCGATTTCGAGTTGGACGACGTGCGCGAGTTTTTGCAGTTAATGTAGAGCACAATCAAGATGATACGGTTGTTGTGGAGGCAACACATAATGGCTATCAACATTTGGGTAATGTTATCCATCACCGTCGTTGGCGTGTCAGTGCTGATGAGATGGAAATTAGCGATGAAATTACCGGTGAGGGTGTGCATGATGTGCGCTTATGGTATCATCTGCATCCTACATGTAAGGTAGCGCAAATTAAAGGAAATACGGTGATAATTACCACAACATTAGCAAGTGATCGGCATATCGTTATGGTGTTACCTGAAGATGTTGACATTTCTGTGCAACCTAGCGAATACTATCCCCAATTTGGTGTAGCGGTAGCTAATCAAACTATTGTTGGGGTAACGAAAACTCAGTTGCCATATAGCATGATAACAGCAATAACATGGAAACAGCAGTGAACATATTATTCTTAAGTGACAATTTTCCACCTGAAAATAATGCGTGTGCCACGCGAGTTTATGAACGAGCATGCTATTGGGTAAAATGGGGGCATCAAGTTACAGTTATTACTTGTGCACCAAATTTTCCTCGCGGCAAACTCTATCCTGGTTATAAGAACAAATGGTATCAAGTTGAAGAGGTAGATGGTATTCGAGTCGTGCGTGTGAAAACATTCATCGCTAAGAATGCGGGATTCTTTTTACGGATCATTGATTTTCTATCTTATATGTTTATGGCGGTGATTGCAGGATTATGGCAAACAAAGCCAGATGTTGTCGTTGCTACTTCGCCACAGTTATTTGCAGCTGTAGGTGGCTGGTTGTTAGCATGCTTTAAGCGAGTGCCATTTGTATTCGAGCTTAGTGATCTGTGGCCAGCATCAATTGCAGCAGTTGGAGCAATGCGGCGTCGCTATTGGTTACGCAAGCTTGAACGGTTAGAATTATTTCTATATCGACGCGCCAGAATTATTATTGCTTTATCGCCAGCATTTAAACAAGATTTATTAACACGAGGAATTGCGGCTGAAAAAATCAAAGTGGTGATCAATGGTGTTGATAGTCAACGTTATCATCCAGAGCAAACCGATCCGGAATTAGCAAAACATTATCAGTTAACAGATTGTTTCGTGGTGGGCTACATTGGTACTCACGGAATGGCACATGCGTTACGTAATGTCATGACAGCAGCAGAAATTTTACGGAATGAATATCCTGAGCAAGCTGCAAATATTCGTTTTATGTTTGTAGGTGATGGCGCGCAGCGCCAAGATTTGATCGCCGAAGCCAAACAACGACAATTAACCAATGTGATATTTATTCCCGCAAAGAAAAAAAATGTGATCACTAAATATTGGGGTTTATGTCAAGTCGCTTTAGTCCATTTAAAAGATGATCCTGTATTTAGTTCAGTGATCCCGTCAAAAATTTTTGAAGCGATGGGGATGGGTTTGCCGATTTTATTAGCCGCACCACAAGGTGAAGCGAGCAAAATCATTGCTAAAGAACAGGTTGGGGTGTGGGTAAAACCAGAAGATCCTAAAGCTTTAGTTGCAGCAGTATTGCAATTGCAAGAAGATCAGCAACTTCATAAGCATTATGCTGAGTGTAGTTTACAAGCAGCTTCGCGTTATAGTCGTGAAACTCAAGCAGAACAAATGTTATTAGCATTACAATCAGTGTTAGATAAAAATGTTAGTGTTAGTGTGGTTAAGGATTGATATTAATGACAAGGCAAGCTGTAACAAAAATAAAACATTACCCATTACTTACTGCTATGGTGCTAAGTTTAATTGTCAGCGCTATTGTGTTAGCCTATCGTCAACCACTTAATGCCGATGGCATGATATATTTAAAAACAGCATCATTATTATTACATAAGGGATTTAGGTATGCTCTTGAATATTATCACTGGCCATTTTATTCAATTCTACTAGCAGTACTTAGTAAAGTTTTTCATCTTTCATTAATAACCACTATATATCTGACTAATGCAGTGCTTGATGCCATAGCGGTAGTAGCATTTGTATTATTAAGTCGTGAATTAGGTGGTGATCTACTAACTCAGTGGATCAGTGCAGGGGTGTTATTAACTTTTCCTTATTTTACCCATTTGCGTGATCATGTCGTTCGCGGCCACGGCTACTATGCTTTTGTATTATTTGCTATCGTACTTTTAATACGATATATCCGTCAACCAAATTTGCGATATGCGTTGCTATGGGGATTAGCAATGGTTATTGCAGTTTTATTCAGAATTGAAGGCTTAGTGTTATTAGCATTGTTGCCATTGGCAATAGTATTTAAACCACAAAGTAGTTTAGTTAGCAAATTTAAAGTTTTGCTCGGTGCTTATCTCATTCCATTATGTTGTTTAGCGCTGGTTATTTTAGCGAGTATTCAACATGCTTCAGGCATAAACGCTAAAATAGATCAATTAACTCATATGCTATCTTCTATCGCTCCGCTTGATACTATCATTTATCGTTATCAACAAGTGACACAATTTTTAGTTAAAATTATTGGCCAACCGGTACAACATGATGTGATCGCTATTTTAATTTTCGGCTTGCTCGGCTTATTGATTTATAAATTGATCCATGTATTTACCTTATTTTATTCTGTACTAGCTATTTACGCTGTTAAAAGACGTTTGTTGCCAGCGGATTGGGCAGCGAAAACGGTACTGCTTACAGCAATTATCGCAAATGTATTGATTGTAGGTTTCTTTGTGAGCCAAGCATTTTTTATTAGTGGGCGTTATTGGGGGTTAATGAGTTTATTATTATTAACCTTGGTGCCATTTGCATTAATTGATATCTATCAACGTTTTAAAACCAAACTATGGGTATTAGTGTTAGTAAGTATATTATTGTTTTTAACGATAATGAGTGCACTAGGGCATTTCGGCCCATCAAAATCGTATTTAGTTGCAGCTGGCAAATGGATGGAACAACATACGCCGCGCTCTAGCGTCGTATATACTAATAATCCACAATTATTATTTTATATGCATCGTGAGGGTAGTCATTATCCACAAGATTATGTTAATGGAAATAGAGATTTGCCTAAGATTTTACAACAAAATTTGGCAATATTTGATTATCTGGTCATTGATCTGCGTCATGACGATCATAAATCTGCGCAGCAACTGTCACATATTCAGCTGCATTTAATCAAATGTTTTCACAATCGCCGTGGTGATAGAATGTTAATTTATAAATTATTGCATAAGAATGGACGTAACTAATGCCAAATATTGTGTTGAGTGGGTTAACCGCGTTTGTCGTTACTGTTGTTAGCATCTGGTTGTTAAGACCAGTGGCAATAAAAATTGGGCTAGTTGATTCTCCCGGTGGACGTAAAAAACATATGGGTGATGTACCATTACTCGGCGGCATTGCAATGTTAAGTGGCTTATTATTTGCAATGCTAACGTTAACGATCCCATTGCAACCATTTCGTAGTTTTTTTGCATCTTGTGCAATCTTAGTATTTATCGGTATCCTGGATGATTTTCATGAGTTAAGTGCCCGAGTTAAGCTTATTATGCAGGTTATTGTAGCGTTACTAATGACTGCATGGGGTGGTAAAGTAGTGCATCATCTCGGTAATTTATTGTTTTTAGGTGACATCAATTTGGGTGATTGGGGGGTGCCGTTTACGATATTTGCCGTAATTGGCGTGCTTAACATTGTTAACATGATTGATGGTTTAGATGGATTAGCAGGTGGTGTTACCGTTATTGAGTTAGTCTTTATGCTAGCTTTGGCATTACTGACACGGCAATATATTGATGGCAAAGTGATTAATTTGATCATTGTGATCATCTGTGGCTTTTTATGTTTTAATTTTCCTATTCCAGGGCGCAAGCAAGCAAGTGTTTTTATGGGTGATGCAGGTAGCATGCTGCTTGGTTTTATTTTAGCGTGGTTTGCTGTAAGTCTTACTCAAGTGCCGCATGGCGTTTATCCAGTGGCGATGTTATGGATTTTAGCGCTGCCGTTATTTGACACCACAAGCATTATCATTAATCGTTTATTACGAGGGCGTTCACCATTAACAGCAGATCGGCGCCATTTTCATCATGTGTTGCAAGGCTTTGGTTATAGTCCCAGAAAAACAACCTATATTATGTTGTTAATATCAACGCTATTCGGTGCGATAGGATTAACAGGGTTTTATTGGCAGGTGCCAGAAGGAATTTTATTTATTATGTTTATTGCCTGCTTTTGTGTGTATTATTTATTATGCTCACGCGCATGGATTAAAATCAAATCATTAAAGGTTAATATCTAGTGTTTGCGATCACAGTAATAGGTGCTGGTTATGTTGGTTTAGTCACGGCATTATGTTTTGCTGATGCTGGGCACGATGTTATTACGGTTGATATCGATGCACAGCGGATTGCCATGTTAAATGCTGGCAAGCTGCCGATTTATGAGCCGGGATTAGAAGAATTGTTAACGCGTAATTTAGCGGCTGGAACGATAACATTTACCACAGATTTAACAAAAGCAATTACCCATGGTGCGATCCAATTTATCGCAGTTGGCACACCGGCAGCAAAAGATGGTACTGCAGATCTACAATACGTATTACAAGTGGCTGATACCATTGGCCAGCAGTTAAGCCAACAAGCAATCATCGTTACTAAATCAACTGTGCCGGTTGGTACGGCAGATAAAGTACGAGCAGCGATTAACAAACAATTACAAGCGCGAAAAGTTGATTTGACTTTTGATGTGGTTGCGAATCCAGAATTTTTAAAAGAAGGTTCAGCCGTGGCTGATTTTATCCATCCTGATCGTGTCGTAGTCGGGGCAGACAATGCAGCTAGCTTAGCTGTTATGCAACAATTATATGCGCCATTTACTGATCCGCAACATCCTTTGATCAGTATGGATGTGCGTTCAGCAGAATTAACTAAATATGCTGCTAATGCAATGCTTGCTACAAAAATAAGTTTTATTAATGAAATTTGTCAAATAGCCGAGCGAGTCGGCGCAAACATTGATAACGTACGCGCAGGGATCAGTTGGGATCAACGAATTGGGCCACACTTTATTAATCCAGGCTGTGGTTATGGTGGTTCTTGTTTTCCAAAAGATGTACGCGCGTTGATTGCAACGGCAATAGCACATGATTATCAACCTGAATTATTAATGATGGTTGATAGCGTTAATGAAAAGCAAAAAACACTATTATTTCATAAAATAGTTCAGCATTTTTCCGGTGAACTGCAAGGTAAAACACTGGCGGTTTGGGGCTTGGCATTTAAGCCTAACACAGATGATATGCGCGAAGCATCAAGTTGTGTATTGTTACAAGCATTATGGCAGGCAGGTGTTAAGGTACAAGCCTATGATCCGGTAGCAACGGCAGTTGCTGCTAAGCTATTTGGTAAACGTGATGATTTACAACTCTGTCAACAGGCATTAGCCGCTATTGACGGTGCTGATGCGCTAGTCATCGTAACTGAGTGGGATGAATTCAAACATATTGATCTGCAACAAGTTAAAGCGCAGTTACGTCAACCGGTGATCTTTGATGGTCGCAATATTTATGAACCTGATCGCATGCAAAAATTAGGATTTAATTATAATTCACTTGGACGAGCAAATGAGTTAAGTAAGGAGCAAATATGAAGATACATGAACAAGCAGTGATCGTCGCTGGTGGTGGCTCTGGAATGGGAGCACAAACAGCGCGTATGTTAGCAAACGCTGGTGCTAAAGTAGCATTACTTGATATTAATGAAGACGCGGTGCGTAAGGTAGCTAGCGAAATTAATGGAATTGGTTTTGGGTGTGATGTCAGTGATGCTTATAGTGTTGAAAAAGCAGTTGCACAAGCGCGTGAAGTTAATGGACCAGCGCGGATCAGTATTAATTGCGCGGGCATAGCACCTGCGGGCAGAGTTGTCGGGCGTAATGGACCTATGCCATTAGAAGACTTTACTAAAGTGATTAATGTTAACTTGGTAGGAAGTTTCAATTTAGCGCGCATCGTTGCAGCTGATATGTTAACTCTTGAGCCGCTTGGTGATAGTGATGAACGCGGCGTGATCATCAATACCGCATCAGTTGCTGCTTATGAAGGTCAAATAGGGCAAGCCGCATATAGTGCCGCTAAAGGTGGCGTGGTATCAATGACCTTACCTATCGCGCGTGAATTAGCAAAATTTGGCGTGAGAGTATTAGCAATTGCGCCAGGGATCATGGATACGCCGATGATTGCTGCAATGCCTGAAGCGGTGCAGAAAAGTTTAGCTGAGCAAATTCCATTTCCACATCGCTTAGGTAAACCCAGTGAATTTGCCAAATTAGCGATGCATATTATTGATAATCCAATGTTGAATGGTGAAGTGATCCGACTTGATGGGGCGATCCGCATGCAACCTAAATGATGTTGCTAGCTCATTATGCAGTAATGATCTCAAGTTGATGATCGAGTAAGTGAAAATCGCCGCTAAGGCTAGTTATATAATTAATAATCGTAGCTATCGTTTTATCAACTTGAGCAGCTTGATTGCTGACATAAGCCATTCCGAGCACTGCTTTTTGCCATAAGTCATGTGCATCAATTTCAGCAATAGAAACATTATAGCGATGACTAATTTTATCGCATAACATTTTCACTACTTTACGCTTATTTTTAAGGCTTTGACTCGCAGGGATGTGGATGGTGATAGTGCTTATTCCGATATACATTTGTTACCTTTCGTCTTTAGGTTTAAATAAAAATCTGATGGCAAGAATTGTTGTTGCTAAATAACAGCCAAATAAAAATATTCTGCCATAACTGAAATCAACCCCTAACAGTGGCACATAAATATTAAACAATGCTAATGGGATTAATGATAAGATAATATTAATGCAAGCAGTAGTCGTAGCATCAGCAGTTTTTCGATTATAAACTTGGTACAGTCGAAATGCTAATAAAGCAAAAGCGGTGAGAAAGCCTAGAAAAAAATAAATAGTATAACGTAATACAACAGAGTTCATTAATAACGGATGAGCAAATACGATCATTGAATACAGTAAACTTGATAAGAGTGCTGCAATAAAAAATGATCGTCTTGCGCTTAACAGTCGTTCAAAAGCGCCTAAGCATAAACAGCCGATCATGTAGCCAAATAATCCACTATCATTGAGAAAAACACTGGAAATATAGTGAGTGTGATAAACTTTTTGGATATAGGTAGGCGCGTATATTTCATTAAATATTATGAAATGGGTATAGAAAATTCCTCCGACAATGGAAATAAACCAAAAATTGCCATTAGATATGATCATCTTACGATAATGATTAGTTGTCATTTTTGTAGCATTGCTATTGGCAACCATAGGTTGATTTAAATTAATAAAAAAATAAAAAATACCCAGTAGCACTGTGAATATAGCGAGTGATATCAACACGCTGTGCCATGAGAAATAATATGAAAGTGTCTTAAGGAGCAAAGGTGCAATGGCAATGCTTAAAGCGAAAACGATTTCTGCAATCCCGATCAACATGGTATAGAATTTTTTTGCAAATAACTTACCGGCGGCATAGACAGCGAGAATATAGGAGAAACAAGCACCTATTGCCATAATAATTCGCGATATAGCTAATATTGAAGGATTAGTTGATAAAGAAAAAATAATGAAGCTTAGGCAAAATAAGCCGAGCGAAAGATAAATAGAGGCACTAATACTAGTCCGATCGATCATAATGCCAGCTGGAATTTGCAACAAATAATAGCATAGCAAGTAAATAACAGTTAATAAGTTTGCGGTACTAGCCGGTAACGGAAAAGAATGCTGATATACACTGGCAAGAGTGCTTGGAAGGGTAATATTGCCGGCAAAAAAACCGACCAAAATTAGCCCATATATAAATACAACAATATGTTTTATGTTCACTTGTTGCTAGCCTAAGATGCTGTCCCAAAAGAAAACTTTATCATTAGTAGGGGCATTTAGATAGAGGGCAGAGATTTAGGGGCTTAGCGGCTAAGAAAGTAGTTGTGTATTATGAACAATTCGGGTAAAATCTCCGCTCTTTAATAAGTATTGAGGAATATGGGCCAGATGAAGACATACACGGCAACTCCTGCTGATATCAAGCGTAAGTGGTATATTATTGATGCAGCAGGCAAAACACTTGGCCGGATGGCTAGTGAAATTGCACGGCGGTTGCGCGGCAAACACAAGCCTACGTATACTCCACACATGGATACTGGCGATTATGTCGTAGTGATTAATGCAGAACAAGCTCGAGTGACAGGAAATAAAATAACCGATAAAATTTATCATCGTCACACAGGTTACCCTGGTGGGTTAAAATCACAAACTCTTGCGCAGGTATTAGCAAAAACGCCTGAACGCCCATTAGAAAAAGCGGTAAAGGGGATGTTGCCTAAAGGTCCTTTAGGCCGTCAAATGTTTCGTAAATTGAAAGTTTATGCCGGTGCTGAGCATCCGCATGTGGCGCAAAGCCCAGAACCATTAGATATTTAACTGGAAGATAAATTATGACTGATCCTGATAAAGAAGCACCAAAAACAGAAGCTTCCAAAACAGAAGCAAAGACTAAAGCTAAAACCAAAGCTAAAACCAAAACTAAAACCACAGCTAAAGCTAAAGTTAGTGCAAAAGCTAAAACCACCACTAAGACTAAAACTAAAGTTAAGGCTAAAACTAAAGCCAAAGCAAAAACTAAGTCAAAAGCTAAAATTACGACTAAGCCAAAATCAAAAATTACTGCTCCTGTCGTGGAAGCTAAAGTAGAAACTAAGTCTGCGTCGGTCTCATCAGATATGCAAACACAAGTTGCTAAACCTTCACGTAAGATTAAAGTTGTGCGTACTGGCAAAGGTGGGCAACCACAATATTATGGTACCGGTCGTCGCAAAACATCAACTGCACGAGTATTCATAACCCGTTCACAAAATAAAGAGGGTTCAATTGTTATTAATGGTCGTACGCTAGAACAATATTTTGGTCGTGAAACTGCGCGTATGATCGTGCAACAACCGTTACATGCGATCGACATGCTAAACGCGTTTGATATCAAAGTCACAGTAACAGGCGGTGGTATCTCTGGCCAAGCTGGTGCGATTCGTCATGGGATCACCCGTGCTGCGATCAACTATGATGAGAGTGGTCAAGATGGTGAAGACGGGGAAGGTGGTGACGGCACTAATGATCGTTCATTTCGACGAATTTTGCGACGTGCAGGTTATGTAACTCGAGACCCACGTGCGGTTGAAAGAAAGAAAGTTGGATTGCATAAAGCACGTAAAGCGACACAATATTCTAAGCGTTAATAACGCAGCACCGTTTCATATTCATGCTAATTTAATATCTGTCCACACAAGATCCATTTTTCATGGTATAATAGCAGACTTGAAAGCGAATTTTTATATGGAGAATACTATGGGTTCAATCGCCACGAAGCGTTCTATTATGACATTATATTCAGATCCGTTAGACATTTATAGTCATCGAGTGCGTATCGTGCTTGCTGAAAAAGGAATTGCAGTAGATATATTAGAAGTTAGACCCGAAGAAGTGCCTAAAGAAGTTATTGATGTTAATCCTTATAATACGCTACCAACCTTATTAGATCGTGATTTAGTGCTATATAACTCGCATATTATTATGGAGTATTTGGATGAGCGTTTCCCGCATCCACCATTATTGCCTGTTTACCCAGTGGCTCGCGCCAAAAATCGTTTAATGATGTATCGTATCGAACGCGATTGGTATAGCTTGTTAGAAAAAATTACCAAAAATGATGATGGTAACGCCCGTGCCAAATTACGGGATAGTTTAACCGCAATTGCCCCTGCATTTACAAATATGCAGTATTTATTCAGTGAAGAATTTTCATTATTGGATTGTTGTCTCGCACCGCTACTGTGGCGTTTACCCACATTAGATATCGAATTACCGAGTCAAGCTGATCCTATCTTAGACTATGCCGACCGAATGTTCGAGCGAAGCTCTTTTCAAGCCAGCTTAACGGAATTAGAGAGAGAGTTGCGAGAACCTCTGTATGCCTGAGCAAACAGACGTTGAGATGAGTCCGAGCAAGCCATACTTATTGCGCGCATTTTATGAATGGATCGTCGATAATAGTTGCACGCCACATATCATGGTTGATACCACTGTCGCTAATGTTACCGTTCCATCACAATATATTGAAGATGATCGTATCGTTTTAAATATTTCGCCATTGGCGGTTAAAGAATTCTTGATTGATAATGTTGCGGTACAGTTTGCCGCGCGTTTTGCCAGTAAACTTTATAAAATTTATGTGCCAATCAATGCAGTAATTGCCATCTATGCGCGTGAAAATGGTCGCGGTATGGTTTTTGGCGATGATGACGATGATTCTCAAGGTGAACCTCCACCAACGGCAACACCACCTTCTGGTACTGGCACTACCACGACCAAGCCTAAAGGCAAGCCTATTTTAAAAGTGGTTAAATAAAAAAAAATTGCAATATATGCATATTATATGTATATTAAAATTATGGAAGTGGATTGGGACCCAAAAAAAGCAAGAATCAACTGGGCTAAGCATCATGTATATTTTTCTGATGCTGAAGTTGTATTATATGATCCTAATGCGTTGACTATGTCAGATCATTACACAGTTGGTGAGCATAGATTTGTAACGACGGGTAGCGATGCATTAAATAGAATTTTGACAATAGTATATACGTATAGAGATGATGTTATTAGATTAATTTCGGCGCGAAAAGCTACTAAAAACGAAAGGTGTTGTTATGAAAAAAGAGTATGATATGAGTAAAGCTAAACGTGGGCCGGTTATTTCTTCTCGCGGCAAAACTCGAATTACACTTTATTTGAGTAATAAAGTGCTCCAACATTTCCGTAGATTGGGAGATAAACAAGGTAAAGGTTACCAAACGTTAATTAACGAAGCCTTACTTGATATGATATCTAACAATCATAATAGTGGTTCCATTGCCACATTACGCAAAATTATTCGTGAAGAACTCAAAGCAATCAATTGAATTTGGATTCGATCCGTGCTTTAATCCGCCTCGTAATTTCTACGGTAGGTAAATATCCCTTCATCAAGGATCGATCTATGATTATGTCTAAAAAAAATAGATTCTCTAGATTGCGATCGTTTATTGTTATTATTTTGTTAGCGCTGAGTCAGTTTACGTTAGCGGCTGATTTTGACCCACCTATTGCTTCAGATTCAGAATGGTTACCTTATCACCCGCGAGTTAATATCTGGGGTTATGGGACAACTCCTTCAAGAGCGTTTGCAAAAACAGACGGTATGTTACCTATTTACGGCGACACTAAAGGTTTTTTCTATGCTGATACCATGGAAAAATATGGTGGTGGTAAAGAATGGGTTGCCAGCATCGGCACGGGGTTTCGACAAATTTTGGGTAACGTGCTGATTTTAGGTGGTTATGCGTTTTTTGATCGTAACCGAGTTGGACAGAGTAACTATTTTACTATGGTTAATCCTGGTATAGAAATCTATGATCAATATTGGGATTTTCATATCAATGTGTATTTCCCCGATGGCAAACAAAAACATTTTCGTGGACGCTATTTTGGCGATCAGATCCAAACAACCGATTTTATTCGTTTTTCCGGGCATGAAGAGTTTGATCGATATTTTGATATTTTTGATGAAGTAAGCCGTGGTGGTGATGTTATTCTTGGGCACACTTTTCCGCGAGCACATAATTTTAGGATTTTTGTTGGTGGTTATTATTATCGTTACCAAAATGCAGGTAATTTCGGTGGAGTTGAAGGTGGCTTTGAATTACCGCTAGAGAAGTATGTCGTGCTTGATGTGCGTAATAGTTACGATCATGTGGCGGGTGATACGTTTGCAATTGGAGTGCGCTTTTTACTCGGTGGAATACCACAAATTGACAAAGAAACTTTAGAAGATCATTTATTAGATGTGATCCGACGTCATTTAGGTACGCTCAATACCGGCGCAGCTGTGCGCGTGCGTAAAGTGGTTAAAAATACCGGCGTTGATGGCGTAGAATTAGATAAAATTTGGTTTTTCAGGGATCCTACAGGGTTTCCATTTATTATGGCGGATGGCTTAGCAAATTGTACTTTTGAACATCCGTGTTACGCCCCTGCATTTAATCAATTTACGGTAACTAGCATTAATAAACTGCAACATGGTGCACATTTATATTTTGCTGGGCCTGCAGTATATCCTATTGTTAATGGAGCTGCTGTCCCAGGTCCTGCAGGTGTAATGTTAGCAAGTCACCGCGTTGCTTTATATCCAGGGCAAACACTTTCAGGGCGCGATTGGGATTTTGTGTTACCAGCACCGGAAGTTAGTCATCCAATCATTGTCGGTGGAATTGATCTTGATGATAATAATAATGTTAATCATCTTACTATCTCTGGCGCAGGTACGCATGAAGCTGTTGGGGTTTATGCTGGGGGCACCACAAACGATACTCTTGATCATGTTGATGTGGTTGATTATCACGGTTCTTTTGGGAGGCTTGCAAGGGGCATAGAAATTGAAGATAGTGACCATATAACATTGAGTCATGTGAGAGTTGCCGATATTTATGGTGAACAAGGTAGGAGTGGCTTTGCTGCTAGTAATGGTATTGATGTTCCAGGTGGGCAAGGTGGCGATGGCCAACGTGATTCTTATACTGATGGAGTTGCCGCCAACGGTGCTATTGGGATTGAAATAAGGAATAGTACAGCTGTGGCTATTAGTGATACCACCGTTGAGCATGTCGTTGGTGGTCGTGGTGGCAATGGCGGTACTGGTGGTCGTGGTGGGGATGTCAGCCAGCCAGGTGATAATACTAATGCTGTGGGTGGCAATGGGGCTCATGGTGGCACGGGTGGTCGTGGTGGCGATGCTGTCGGAATAGAAATTGCTAATAGCCAAGTTGATCTCCAAAATATTACCCTAACTAACATTGTGGGTGGTCAAGGTGGTGTTGGTGGCGCTGGCGGTCGTGGTGGTAATGCTGATGCTAATAACACGACACTTGATGAAAACAATGGGCGTGGTGAAGCCGGAACCGGTGGTAATGGTGGCGTTGGTGGCACTGGTGGTCAAGGTGGTATGGCAGTCGGTATTATTACTAATGAACGCAGCACAGTGACCGCAAATAATCTTGTGTTTAGTAATATTGTTGGTGGGCTCGGTGGCGCGGGCGGCCGCGGTGGTAATGGTGGTAGCGCTAATGCAAATAATAACGCAGGTGATGCAGTTGCCGGTGGCGGCGCTGATCCTGGTAAACGTAATACGCTTGGTAGCCCAGGTAATGCAGGTAATGGCGGTGAAGGTGGTATTGGTGGTAAGGCTTTTGGAATGTATATCAACGAGAGCCAGCTAACAATGACAAGTAGTACGTTGACAAATATTCGTGGCGGCCAAGGAGGTGTTGGTGGCATCGGTGGTAACGGCGGTGATGCTAATGCGAATGATAATGCCGCCAACGGTACGGCAGGTGGTGCTAATTACAAGACTCATGACGATAACCTTAGTCCGCAGCTAACACATAATGGTGGCGTGGGTGGCCAAGGTGGTACAGGTGGAGATAGTATCGGGATCTTTGCTAATGATACCGCAACTATTACCGCCTTCAACATCAATCTTAATAATATAAATGCTGGTCAAGGTGGAACGGGTGGTCGTGGTGGTAATGGTGGTAATTCTGATGCAAATGGCAATGCACAAAATGGTACAGCTGGAGGTGGACAGCTGCTAACGGAAGGTTTGGATAATCAACCTAACGTTGCTCACAATGGTGGTGCTGGTGGTATCGGTGGCACTGGTGGTGAAAGTATAGGGTTTGAGCTTAGCAATGCTAGTGCACACGTGTCTAATTCAAGCTTAAACGATATTCATGGTGGCCGTGGAGGTCAGGGTGGCGTTGGTGGTACTGGTGGCAGTGCCAATGCGATGAATAATGGTGATAGTGGTGTTGCCGGTGGTGCTCAGCATCATACTGAAAATATATCAGCAATAAACGTACGGGCCAAAGGCGGTAAAGGAGGTGCCGGTGGGACTGGTGGTTTAGCTAGTGTGGCTCATGTTGATCCCAATTCAAATTTAGGATTTATCGGCACTACCATTAATAATGTTCATGGTGGTACTGGCGGCAGCGGAGGCGTTGGTGGACGCGGCGGTGATGCTAAGGCTGTTGGTAATCAAAGCTATGGTGTTGGTGGTGGTGGCCATAGTAAAGGTAACTTTAATGTTGATGGTGGTGCTGGTGGTCGCGGTGGTGATGGCGGTGATGTTGAGTCTTTCAATAATGCTGATAATGTAACGGCAGGTAGCGGTGGTGATGGTGCTATGGGCGGCCGTGGCGGCGACACTTTTGCCACAGGTAACTCAAGTGATTTTAATGGCATTAATAGCGACGATGGTAACAAAGGCGCTGCTGGCGACAGGGGTAATGTTAATTAAGTTAAGATAATTAGTCATGTAGCTTTGCAGCAGTGTGATATAACCAATAACACAAACCAATGGTGATCGCGATCCCTAAAGCAATCGCAATCAGTGTAAAGTTTTCAGGGGCAATGCGTAATGCATTCGAACTTCCTTTTAAAGCAAATGGGATTGCAAGGATAACACTCATCAAAGCGGCGCCAGCGACTAACCCACACGCTAACATTGTGCCATTATAGTGAGGCTCTATAACTTTCTGCTTAGCAATTTTAATTTTAATCCGCCGTTTAGCCAAGTAATTCATCAAGCCGCCAAACACAATTGGAGTAATGATGGTTGGGGGTAGGTAAATACCTAAACCCACAGCTAACACCGGCAAACGATGGCCGCGTTTTTTCAGCAACTCATCAATCACAATGCAAAATACCGCAATGATCCCACCAATGGCCATTTTGCCCCACGGTAAGTTATGCGCAAACACGCCCGTGGCAATTGTCGCCATTAAACCAGCTTGCGGCGCTGCTAACATTTGTGCAGGGTTCATGTTTGGGTGCGGAAAAATGCCACCAATGCCATAAGCTTGAAATAATAATTCAAAAATTGGCGCAATGATAAATGCTGATGTTGCTACCCCGAGTAATAATATGATTTGTTGTTTCCAGGGAGTTGAGCCTACCATGCGCCCAGCTTTTAGATCTTGTAAGTTTTCGTTGGCAATTGATGCCGTAGTAGCGATCATGGTGGTGACAATGATGACGATATAAATTGCTAATTGTTTGTTTGTGGCAAGATGTAAATTTAATGCTGGGCCAAACAGTACTAACACTATTAATGCAAAGATCAACACAGAGCTTATCAACAATCCGGATAAGGGATTATTGGTTGAGCCAATCAACCCAGCAAAATAACCACAAATGGAAGCAATAATAAACCCAAATATTAAAATAAATATGATGCTTGTTATGCCAATAATGCTGCGTAATCCGCTGGTAAGTACAGGATGCGCAAGGTTTAAATTAAATTGAAATACCAGAAAAAATATAATCATGAGTAACACAATGCCCAAGCCAACAATATTGATCGGGATATCACGTTCAGTGCGCGGTAATTGAGTTGTGCTATCATGAGAAAATGCACGCATTGAACGGATCGATTGATGAATGCCTTGCGCAATGGGTTTTAATAACGTCAGTAGCGTCCATAAGCCACCAACAACCATAGTGCCAATTCCAATAAAACGTAAGTAGTGGTCCCAAATGTAATTAGCCATAGCGTAAGCGTCGGTGGCAGGTGGCAATCCCTGCATTGCAGTGATAATAGGAATACCAATGAACCAACAGACAATAGAACCAGATAATAATGTAAGAGCCACATCAAAACCAACGATATAACCAGCAGCAATCATCGCCGGTGAAAAACCAAAACTATAGCCATACAATACATTTCCCGCGGTAAACCAATAGCGCACATTATCCGCCACTACTTGAAAGCCAGTTTGTAAAAAACTAATTAAGCCGCCGCTCAAACTTCCATATACTAATGGCCGCACATTGGTAGTTTTACTTGCGCCAGCAATCAAGACATTACCAATAGCAGTGCCTTCAGGGAAGCGTAAGTTAGGATAATTTAATAACACCCGGCGCAGTGGAATTGAAAATAAAATACCGCAAGCACCACCTAAACTGGTTAGCAAAAACGTATCCCAATAATAAAACTGATCCCAAAACTTCAAAATGATCAATGCGGGCAACACAAAAGCTGCAGCTGCTGCAACTCCTTCACCAGCCGATGCAGCCGTTTGAATAATATTGTTTTCTAAAATATTAGCACGTTTAAAAAACCGTAAAATCGCCATTGCCGCTACTGCCGCGGGAATAGAGCCTGAAATTGTTGAGCCCAGCTTTAACGCTAAATAGGTATTAGATGCTGCCAGAATAATAGTGATAACAATCGCAATAATAATTGCTTTAACTGTAATTTCAGGAAGTTTGGTGGTGGCTGGAATAAATGGTACTTGCTGATTTGTTTGGGCATTGCTCATTGTTGTATCACCATGTAGCAGGAATGTCTAGAATAATATTTAATCATTCTGCCATGTAATACTTAGTTATTACAAGTCACAATGCTTGACAGCGAAAAATAGCTTTGATAAGCTGGGCAGGTTAATTGTATTAACAAAAGGGTCAATCATGAAACAACATCAATTTTTAGTACTGCGCTGGTGGCGTAAATTTCATAGCGGGTTTAAGCTGTGAATGTGCTCATCAGTTGATGACGTTTCAGTAAAACCCGCTTAGAGCGGGTTTTTTGTTGCCATAATTTTTTATCTAGCTCTCAAAACCCGCCAAGCCTAGGTTAATTTTTATATTGAGGGTAAGATAAAATGCAAGCGAATACACCAAATCGAAATACTGTGATCCAGCTACAAGCGCAAGTGCAACGTTTGCCATATGCGATTAACATCGAGCAAGCGTTTGCTGAATTAACTAATCATGGTAATTCCCCTGGTTCAATCCTGTATGAAAATACTGCTGAAGATAATAAATTTAGCCAGATGAAAATTGCTACTTATAAGCCAAGCATGATGATCTGTGGTAAAGGTTCAAAGTTCACATTACATGCTTATGATCAAGCGGGCGAATTATTGCTTCCCTATGTTGCCACTAAGTTTCCAGAAAAAGTAGCTATCACTGCACAAAATGAACGTCAAATCACTGGCAGCCTAGCGCCTGATTTAACAAATTATGCACTTGATGATCGTTTGAATGCAGTTAACCATATGGATTTAATTCGCGCGTTACAATTTACAATTGAAAGTAATGATAATGACGTTAAAGAATTGCCGCTAGGTTTACTAGGTTGTTTTGGTTATGATTTTGTACGTCAATTTGAAGCGCTTCCACCAGCCAATAATGACATACTACAAGATCCAGACTATATTTTTTATTTAGCAACCAAAATGCTTATCGTTGATCAGCAACGTGACCTCACTTATTTGATTGTGCTTGCGCCGAAGCATAAATTTATTAATTCTACTATTAATTTCGATGTTGAAATGCAAGTCATGTTAGATGCTGTTAATAAGCAAGATTTGACAACTAGCAGCAAGCAAGAGCCGGTCCAATTAGGTGAATTCAAAAGTGATACTTGTTATGAAGATTATAAAAATGCGATTCATGCTATTAAGCAAGCGATCCACAATGGTGAAACCTTTCAAACCGTATTGGGGCGTACTATTCAAGCTGATTTTTCTGGTGATGCATTTTCAGTATATCAAACATTAAAACGGATCAATCCTTCGCCGCATATGTTTTATATGCGTGATGCTCATGGCACATTGCTCGGCGCATCACCTGAGCTAGCATTGCGAGTGAGTCAAACTGATCATGGCAACATTGTTGAAATTCATCCGATTGCGGGCACTCGTAAGCGTGGTTATCTTAATGGTGAACTTAACCAACGCTTAGATCAACATCAAGCAATGTCTTTATTAACTGATCCTAAAGAGATGGCAGAACATACGATGCTAATTGATTTGGCACGTAATGATGTTGCTAGCATTGCAAAGCCAGGAACAACGCAAGTTGATAAGGCATTTACGATAGAAAAATATGCGCATGTGCAACACATCGTATCAAAAGTAAGTGGTATTTTAGCTGATGAATATGATGCTTTGACAGCGTATCTCGCAACCATGAATATGGGCACTTTAACGGGTGCGCCAAAACCTAGTGCGCTGCAATTTATTAATCAATATGAGACTAATGCGCGTGGTTTTTTTGGCGGTGGTTTTGGATTTATAACGCATCAAGGCGAATTAGAAACGGCGATTGTGATCCGTTCAATGCGAATTAAAAATCAAACTGTGTATATTCGAGCGGGCGGCGGTATTGTAGCGGACAGTCAGGTGGAAAATGAGTGGGAAGAAACTGAAAACAAAGCTGCTTCATGTATTAAAGCCTTACAGCAAACTCAGCAACAAGGAGTAGCAGCATGAGCATACAAAAAAGAGTACTATTCATCGATAATTTTGACTCATTTGTGCATAATCTGGCAGATGAATTTCGCTTGCAAGCTTGTACAGTTGAAGTGATCCGTAACCATATTCCATTAACCAGGATTCTCAGTCACATTGAAAAAACCCAACCCCATGCTTTAGTATTTTCACCCGGGCCAGGTAGCCCAGATGATGCTAAACTATGTTTGGAATTATTAGACAATATTGATAAAGCATTGCCAGTGCTAGGTATTTGTCTAGGGCATCAAGCAATCGTGCAACATTTTGGTGGTAAAGTAACACATGCTGCTAAAGTTATTCACGGTAAGCAAACGTTTATTAAACATAGCCAACAAGGTTTGTTTACCAACTTAGAACCTTTGATCCAAGTAGGGCGTTATCATTCATTGGTTGGTACTGATATCCCAGAAGAATTAATAATAGATGCGCAATGTGAAGATGAAGTGATGGCAGTACGTCACCGTCAACGCCCTATTTATGGTTTACAATTTCATCCCGAAAGTATATTAACCCCATTAGGTTATGCATTGATTGCTAACTTTTTACAGCAGGAGGCACCCCATGGCACATAAATATCAACAATTTGTTCGTGCTTTATTGAATGATCAATTGACAACGCAACAGCAAGTTGAATTAATATCACAAATTTCTCTTGCTAAATTATCCGCACCTGCTCTCGCGGATATCGTTCACTTATTTACTGAAAAAATGATTGCTGTAAATAATGTTGCAGGCAAATGTGTTGATCTAGTTGGTACAGGCGGTGATGGTAAAAACACCTTTAATGTGTCAACCACAGCTTGTTTTGTGGCTTGTGCTGCAGGTGTGCCAATGATCAAGCATGGCAATCAATCAACCTCAAGTCGCAGTGGAGGTTTTGATTGCTTAAAAGCGTTGAACGTCCCATTTGCGACCACTCCAGCTTTAGCTAAAACTCAATTCAATAAACATAAAATCGCTTTTTTATCTGCGCGAGATTATCACCCAGCGTACAAAAATTTTGTCGAAGCCAGAAAAATATTAGCTAAGCAACAACAAAAAACGTTATTTAATATTATGGGGCCATTGCTAAATCCTGCAAAAGTAAAACGAATCGCAATCGGTATTTATGATCCAAGTTTATTGGAAACCATAATCGAAGCATTAAAAATACTGGATTATGAGAAAGCGATAGTTTTTCATGGTGATGGCTATGATGAAGTCACCTTAACTGGACCAACACAATATGCATATTTACAAAATGGTAAAATTACCATAGGAGAACTCACACCTGAACGATTAGATTTTTCATCGTGCGAGCCTAAAGATATTCAAGGCGGTGATCCAGCAGAAAATGCTAGCATTACAACAGCAATTCTAGCGAATAAAGCACAATCAGCGCAACGTGATATGGTTATTTTAAATGCGGCAATGGCAATTTTAGTGAGTGCTGAACAAATGGGATTATTGCAAGCTTGTGAATTAGCCCGGCAAGTGATAGCTTCTGGCAAAGCTTATAAACTATTAACTCAAATGCAAGGAACTTCAACATGATCTTAGATGAAATTGTTGCTCACAAGCGCACTGAAATAACCAACTTGGCAAAGATCCCACGCCCAGATAATTGTGAGCGTGATTTTAATGCGGTGTTTAATGGTGAACATATTGGGATTATCGCAGAAATAAAACCGCGTTCACCATCAGCTGGAGTCATCAAAGCAAATGTCGATCCAACAGCAATAGCTAAGCAATATGAACAAGGAGGTGCACATGCCATTTCCGTGTTAACGGATGAGAAATACTTTGGTGGTAGTTATGCTAATTTGGCAGCTGTGCGTGCGGCAACTACGTTACCGCTGCTTTGCAAAGAATTCATCATTGACCCTATACAAATTTACCATGCGCGTGCTGCTGGTGCTGACGCCTGTTTACTCATTGCTGCTGTGCTTAACGATGTTGAGATTGCGGAGCTGAAAACCATTATTGAATCATTAGGCATGAGCGCATTAATCGAAGTACAAAATCAAGCAGAACTTGATCGGGTATTAAAGTTAGATGCAAAAATCATTGGCATTAATAATCGAGATTTAACAAATTTTACGGTTGATAAAACTAATGCAGCAACTTTAGCAAAAAATATACCTGCTCATATTAAAGTAATAAGTGCGTCAGGAATTAATGAACCGGTTGAAATCGCGCAATTACCAATGCGAATCGACGGCGTTTTAATTGGTACAGCCTTATTGCGATCAGCCAATCCAACAGAATTTTTAAAAGATTGCAACAAGACAGGGTCGAGACAATGAAGGTGAAAATTTGCGGGATAACCAATGTCCAAGATGCTAAACTAGCAGAACAACTGGGAGTAGATTATATTGGTTTAAATCTTTCCAATTATTCTTTGCGACAAATAAATGTAACTACAGCCAAAAAGATTTGTGCAGAATTAAATTATACCAGGCCGATTGGGGTATTTGTTCAGCAGACACCAGCAGAAATTAAAGCAATTGTCCAAGAATTACAATTATCCATGATTCAAGTGTATGATCGATTATCGATAGCAGCAACAATACCTGGAGTAAAGGTGATCCAAAGTATACGCGTCAAAACACCAGCGGATCTTCAGCAAATACATACTCATGATGCTGATTTTCAATTACTGGATAGCTATCGAGATAACGCTTATGGTGGCACTGGGCATGCATTTAAATGGGAATATTTACCACAGGATTTATCACGAATTTTTTTAGCCGGGGGAATTAATGTGACTAATGTGCAGCAAGCTTGTCGTTACCAGCCTTATGCACTTGATGTGTGTAGTGGCGTAGAAATTGAAGCAACTCCAAGGCAAAAGGATCAAGCAAAATTAACCGCATTCATGCAGGAGGTAAAGAGATATGCAGCCTAAATATTATGGTGACTTTGGCGGGTCGTTTGTGCCAGAAAGTTTAGTGCAACCGTTAACGGAAATCGAACAAGCATTTGCAGATATTAAAGCTTGTGCTGATTTTCAAGCTGAGTATGAGAATTTACTAACCCAATATGCGGGGCGTGCGACACCATTAACTTTCGCAAAAAATTTATCGCGAATTTTAGGTCGCAAAATCTTTTTAAAGCGCGAAGATTTATTACATGGTGGCGCGCATAAAACCAATAATACTATTGGCCAAGGATTATTAGCTAAAAGGATGGGAAAAAAGCGGATCATTGCAGAAACTGGCGCTGGTCAACATGGTGTTGCCACAGCAATGATCGGTGCATTGCTCGGCTTACCAGTAGAAATTTATATGGGTAGGGTAGATGTCGAGCGTCAAGCAAGTAATGTGAAACGCATGCAGTTATTCGGCGCAAAAGTACATGGTGTTGATAGTGGCAGCGCAACCTTAAAAGATGCAATTAATGAAGCGATGCGTGATTGGATCGCAAATGTTGAAGATACTTTTTATGTATTTGGTTCAACCGTAGGCCCGCATCCGTTTCCAGCATTAGTGCGTTATTTTCAAGAAATTATTGGCAAAGAAGCGCGTGAACAGATTTTACAGCAAGCAAATGTATTGCCAGATGCGGTGTTTGCTTGTGTTAATGGTGGCAGTAATGCCATTGGTATTTTCAGTCGTTTTATCGATGATGAAAAAGTACAATTGTTTGGTGCAGAAGCTGCTGGCCAAGGCTTATCAACCGATTATCATGCGGCTACCTTAGAAAAAGGTGAGCAGGGTGTGTTTCATGGTATGCGTTCGCTGTTTTTACAATCAGCGAGTGGCCAGATCGAAGAAACCCATTCAATCTGTGCGGGCTTAGATTATCCTGGCGTAGGCCCTGAACATGCCTATTTACAAGCAAGCAAACGTGCAACGTATTTAGGCGTGACTGATCAAGAAGCAGTAAATGCTTATCGCTTATTGGCTGAGCGTGAAGGTATTTTAGCAGCACTAGAATCTTGTCATGCGGTGGCATTAGCTTTACGTGAAGCAGAAAAATTCCCTGCACAAGCAAATTTAGTAGTGAATTTATCAGGGCGCGGTGATAAGGATCTGCAAAATTATTTTAGCCATGTTGAGAACTGTTGAAGGAGAACCAGCATGAATCGATTTAAACAATTATTTAATGAACAACAACACGCATTTATTCCGTTTTTTACGCTTGGTGATCCAACGCCAGCAAAAAGTTTGGCATTGATCAAAGCCGCAGTTGATGCTGGTTGTCATGCGTTAGAATTAGGCATGCCATTTTCCGATCCAATTGCTGATGGCCCGGTGATCCAAGCCTCCGCTAAACGGGCATTAGATGCAGGCGTTGATTTTACAGTATGCTTAGATTTAATCGCGCAAATACGTCAATATACACAGATCCCGATCGGTATGCTGATGTACTACAATTTATTATTTCATCGTGGAGTTGAAGTCGCTTATCGTGAATTAGCAGCAGCGGGTGTCGATGCGATTTTAGCAGTTGATGTACCATTAGAAGAATCCGCACAACATCAACAATTATTACAACAACATGATTTAGGCGCTATTTACTTATTAACACCGAACACTCCAGAAAGTCGTGCGCAACAATTATTAACATATTCAACTGCATTTGCTTATGTTGTCAGTGATTATGGTACCACTGGGGTTCGTGATGTTATTCCACAAACAACTTTGCAGCGCTTACAAACGTATCGTAAATTAGCGGATACACCACTAGTGGTTGGCTTTGGGATCAATAAGCCAGAGCAAGTGCAAGCATTATTTAACGCTGGTGCTAATGGTGCTATTATCGGCAGTGCTATTATTAAAATGATTGCAGCAGATCAACATGACATCACACAAGCCCAAACAAAAATTCAAGAATTAATCGGATCGTGTGTAGAAGTCGTAGTTACAGAATAGTTAAAATAGTTAGAAAGGTGAATACATGTTAATAGTAATGAAAAAGGCGGCAACGCCAGCAGAAATCGACAATGTTTGTAAAGTTGTTCAGAGTTTAAATTTAGAATCACATCCAATGCCGGGTGCGCAACGGACCGCAATTTGTATTACCGGTAATAAAGGTAGCGTGACTAAAGATAATTTTTCTAATCTACCTGGTGTTAAAGATGTTATTCGAGTGTCAAAGCCCTATAAACTCGTATCACGAGAAACCAAAATCGAAGATACAACATTTAAAGTAGGTGATGTTACAATTGGCAAGGACTTTGCAGTGATCGCAGGGCCATGTAGCGTAGAAGAAGAAAGCATTACCTTACGTATAGCTGAAAAGCTTAAAGCGCATGGGATCAATTTATTTCGTGCTGGTGCTTTTAAGCCGCGCACGGGACCTTATAGTTTCCAAGGTTTAGGCGAACAAGGCTTAGAAATTTTAGCAAAAGTAAAACAACAGTTAGGTTTAAGTATTGTTACTGAAGTGATTGATATTGAAAAAATCGAGATGGTAGCTGAAGTTGCTGATGTATTGCAAGTGGGCACTCGCAACATGGCAAATACAAGCTTACTAAAAAAACTCAGTAAAATTAACAAACCAGTGTTGCTCAAGCGTGGTATGTCAGCAACGCTAGATGAGTATTTACAAGCAGCAGAATATATCATGTTAGGTGGCAATTATCAGGTGATCTTATGTGAACGCGGGATCAGAACTTTCAATGACCATTGTCGTAACACATTAGATATTGCAGCAATTCCAACTTTACAAGAACGCACTCATTTACCAATATTTGCCGATCCGAGTCATGCTGCTGGTAGAACAGATCTAGTGGCGCCACTTTCACTAGCATGTGTTGCTGCTGGCGCGCAGGGTTTATTGCTTGAAGCACATGATGACGCAGCCAATGCTTACAGTGATGGCCAGCAAGCATTTCATCCCGACAACCTCTATAATTTACAACAAAAAATAATAAATGTAAGAGAAGGGTTATGTTTAACAACTTGATGGATAACTAATATCATGGAAAAATTTTTACACCCCATAAGTCAGCCCGTAGCAAGTAAAATAACATTACCAGGTTCTAAAAGCATTACTAATCGTGCACTGTTACTTGCAGCATTAGCACATGGCAATTCCACATTATCATCGGTATTATTTAGTGATGATACCGAAACATTTATGGATGCTTTAGAAGCCTTAGGAGTTGAGCTCGATATTAATAAGCCTAAACGCGAGATCAAAGTTGCTGGTGTTGATGGGCATTTCCCAGTACGTAATACCGAAATTTGGTGTCAAGATGCAGGTACAGCTGCACGATTTTTATTACCTGCCTGTGCTAATTCTCCGGGCGAATATGTATTTGATGGCAGTGCGCGAATGCGAGTGCGACCAATTTATCCGTTAGTTGAAGTGTTGCGTCAACAAGGTGCGAGTTTTAGTCCTGCTGATCCTCGGCATATGCCATTTGTAATAAGCCAAGATACACCGTTAATTGGCGGCAATATTTTTATTTCCGGTAAACAAAGCAGTACATTTTTATCAGGCTTGTTAATGATAGCACCATATGCACAAACAGCAGTGCGTTTGCAAACAGATCATTTAATTAGTCAACCTTATGTCGCCATGACTTGTAAAATGATGCAAACTTTTGGTGTCAATGTCATACTAGGAGATAGCGAATATTATGTCGCTGAAGAACAAGAATATTATGGTTGTAATTATAAGGTTGAACCTGATGTATCGACAGCATCATATTTTTTTGCAGCAGCCGCATTAACTGCAGGTGATATTTTAGTACATAATCTTGATCAAAATGATTGTTTACAAGGTGATATGCAATTTTTAACGGTGTTGCAGCAAATGGGTTGTGAGATTTACCAAACTAATGAAGGCGTGGGCGTGCGTGGTTGTGCACAATTACAAGGTGTTGAAGTCAACATGGGAGATTTCTCTGATACGTTCATCACTTTAGCATGCTTAGCACCATTTGCAAAAGGCCCAACGACGATCCACAATATTGCACATACTCGCTTGCAAGAATCGGATCGCATTCAGGCAGTGGCAGATAATTTGCATTATCTTGGAGTACGCACTGAAACCGGTGATGATTATATAACAATCTATCCAGGTGAAGTACATGCTGGAGTAGTGGATAGTTGTCGTGACCATCGCATTGCTATGGGTTTTTCTTTATTGGGTTTACGTGTTAATGGTATCGTAATCGATGGCGCTGAATGTGTTGCTAAAACATGTCCTGAGTTTTTTTCACTTTGGGATCAAATGTGTAAAAGTTCACGCGACGTTTGCCACTTTTAATGGTCGTGAAGCATTAGGGGACACCGGTGAAGCATTAAGATGTCCTCTGGTGAAGCATTAAGGTGCCTCCGAGTGGCAGGACATTTTTTGTTGCTCCAAAGATTGCTTCACCCTTGCGCTCCTCATCCGACTGCGGCCGTCAATACGCGCCATCCCTGGCGCGATATTTCCTAAAACGCGCGTCGTGCGCGTTTTGCCTTGTCGTCTCTGCGGTGCTCGGCGCAATCTAGTC
>JANQRR010000023.1 GCA_028284465.1 Gammaproteobacteria bacterium
GATCACTAGGCACAAATGGCGCGTTGATTGCATCTACAGCACAAAAATATCTAGAGCAACAAATCACGCATATAATGATGCGTGCAAGAAAATATTCAAAAAACCTTTGTTATGGTGGCGGTGTTGCGCTAAACTGTGTAGCTAATGCCAACATCGCACGTTTCTTTGACGACGTGTGGATTTTTCCAAATCCTGGTGATGCTGGTGCAGCGTTAGGTGCCGCGTTAGCAGTACATGATAAGCGTATCGAGTTCACTCACAACTTCTTAGGACAGGATATACAATATCATGATGCGGAAACTCCTAAAAATATCGCTAAGCACATTCTCAATAATGGTGTTGCTGGCATTGTTCGCGGGCGCGATGAATTTGGCCCACGAGCACTCGGCAACCGGAGCCTACTTGCAGATCCACGCGGGTCAGTAGCGGAAAGATTGTACGAGATTAAAGAGCGCAAGAGATGGAGTCCGGTTGCGCCTGCTATCCTTGCTGAACACTATCACCATTACTTTCGTGGTACGCCAGACAGCTACATGGGATTTGTAGCCACCAGTGGCGCAAACTCTTCTCACATGCCTATGATACGGCACGTAGACAAAACTTCTCGCGTGCAATGCGTGAGAGCTGATTCTCCTAGCATTTTTCGAAAGGTGTTGGAAGAATGGTACGATCTAACGAATTGCCCTATTCTCATAAATACTTCTCTGAATTTCAAAGGAAAGCCAGTGTTTTCTGACATTGATTCAGTCAAGAATTTTGAGAGGGAAAATGATATTCGGATCTTCTAAAAAAGAACTTGTATTATCAGGATGTAGTATGGTTGCTGATTACATTCATTACAGGAATGAAATAGCAAAACACGGAAATCCAAAATACCCCGTTCGTAATGTTCATACTAATGAATGGCATGATACTATATGGGAATATGAAAAACCACATCCAACACCATCTAAACTTATGGCCGACTACTATGGAATGAATGAAGTCAATTTAGCATTTCCTGGTTCTGGTAATAAGCAAATCTTCTATAAACTGTCTGATTATGTGATTAAAAATCACAAAAAAATTGGTTTGGTTGTAGCTTGCTGGTCTAGTTTTACACGAGTAGATTTAGAAACCAATCAGCAAATGTTACCAGCAAATGATTATCAATCTATCGTTTTCTCAGAATACAGAGACAGTGAACGCGTAAAGAGAGAAGTTAACGACAGATATCCTCTCTGGAAAATGTTATGGAATCATGGGCACATGTTTTATCAAAAGGACATAGATGCATTCTATAGATATTCCATATTGCTTGATTCAATCTGCAAACAGTATGGAATTGAATGTGTGCAAGGTGCTTCCATCATAACATATCCAACATCAGATGATTTCAACAAATACTTCATAGAACATCCAATGCTATCAGAAGTCAATCATATCAATTTTTATGGTTGGCCAGTATTTTGGGATATGGGCGGAAGATCAATTTATGATTTTAATGAAAAACATTTCGTATCGGAACATGATCAACATCCTAATGCTAAAGGACACGAAGTCGTAGCCAATAGGTTAATTGAATTCATTGATTCTAGAGGGTTTGTATGATCTACCCAAAATGTTATAATGGTTCAATTACTCCATTAGTAACAGCAGATGGGTTTCTGCAACCATGTTGTTTAGTCAGTATGATGAATTATATGCCTTATCAAAAATTGATGAATGAAGAGAAAGTTACTAATATCTTCACTGATCCTGATTTTTCTTTGTACAACAAAACCTATTCAGAAATCATTAACAGCAAAAAATGGAATGATATGATTGTTGGACTTAAACACACCACGATCAAATCTTGCGTTTATCACTGTTCGTCTTCAAATGCGCCAAGGAATTCTAGCGTTAACGCAACGGAAGATTGGTCTGATACGCGTGTGTTGACTAAAGACAATGATTACATTCAACTAGAAACATCGTCTCGATGTACCTTAGAATGCCCGTATTGCGCACGAGCGACTTACAAAACTCGTAAAGATGCAGATCCGAATTGGTTAAACAAATTAGATGTGTCTCTTGATATCATAAAAGATGTACTTTCTTTCAAACATTGGAAAGGTGTGGTTGATTGTGGTGTTCACAGTGATCCTATTTTCTATAAGTACTATCATGAAATGTTAGATATCATGCTTGGTATGATGATCCACAATTATCGAGTTAGCATAGCTGCAACTGGTAGAACTAACGAATGGTGGAATGAAACACAACAGTTATGGAAACATTTGAACGATTCTGGTATTAACGTAGTTGTTGTATGGGGCATTGATGGATTGGAAGATACTTCAAGCCTACATAGAATAGGGCAAGATTGGAATGAAATTACAACGCAAATGAAAATTGCTGCGAAAAATGGCGTTAACTCGGTATGGCAATTCATACCTATGAGTTTCAATGAGCAGCAAATCGACGAAGCAAAACAATTAGCCAGAGATTGGAATGTAGGATTTCATTTAAAGCCTTCTGATAGATTTGGCCCTAATGATCCTAATAAACCAAACGACAATTTGCACTATGAAATACACATAGAAAATGGTGTAACACACGAAAACAACAAACCAAGAGAAGAATGGATAGATGCTGGAGTACATATACAGTGATGAACAAAACCCAACAAAAATGGTCGTCTGGGATCTCGGCAGACGTTGTAACTACGATTGCTCATACTGCACTGGTTGGATGCACTCCACAACTGCACCGTTCAATAAATTGGATCAATATAAACGGACAGCAGATTTCATTGATGGGTATTACGCAATCTACGAGCAGTTTCATGCGACTAAATTCCGCCCGGTTCTCAGTTTCACGGGCGGTGAACCAGCAGTTAATCCAGACTTTTTTCCGCTCATAGAATATCTCAAAGAAGAATATCCTTACTTTGTTCTGAACCTCACAACCAATGGAACTTGGTCCAAAAGACGTGGCCAATTTTTGCTGGATAACATGGACAGTATCACTGTTTCCTATCACTGTGAAGGTAACGACAAACAACGACAGTTAGTACGTGATAACTTAGTTTGGATGCGCGAAAGAATCGCAAACAAGCACAAGCTTAAAGTCAATGTGATGATGCATGTCGATCATTGGGAAGACTGCATTGACTTGATCGAAAATGTACTCAAACCCAATGACATCAAATACATACCACGCACCATCGGAGACGATGGACGAAACCGTTACGAATGGTTCGAAGATATGGATGGCGTCATGAGACGCACAAGTCATAAGTACACTGATGTTCAGATGGATTGGATCAAGGGACACTGGCAACACGAAAACAAGAAAGTTGGTGACAAAACAGAACTTAAGAAATCTGACGATGGTGACGTACGTAAGATTGGTCGCATGTGCTGTGGTGGTAGATGCATGACAACTAAGGCAGTTGACAGCACCAAAGAAACTGATACCATGTTTATTCAACAATCCAACTTCAAAGGTTGGAACTGCATGGTTAACTGGTTTTTCTTACACATCGAAGAAGACAAGGATGTGGCATACCATCATCAAACATGTATGGCAAAGACGAGTGATACTCCTGAAGTTCATATTGGGCCTTTGTTGGAGCATGTTACTACTTTTAATGCTAATCGCGGCCCAATTTGCAATCTTAGTCGGAGTGACGAGTATCTTGCTTGGCTAGAAGACAAGGTGTTTCGAGAAGGCAGACCACCGACAATGATTTGTCCCAACACACATTGCGGATGTGGTATCTGTGTTGCTAAAGCCAGGACCAATGAAGATTTCGAGAGGTTAAAGGCTAAGTATGTTACCTAGCATTGCTGAGCAAATAGCCGATTTTGTTGAACGTCGCAATTCAAGACTTCATACAACATTCCCTGATGAAGTTTATTTTGCAACCCAAAACGTGTACATGGGCGATTACAGATTTTTCGATCCCATCATAGATGCTTTACTGTTGGAGTTTGAAAATGCTGACTAGTTCCAGAAAACAAGATGTGCCTATCTTAAAAGATATACGCATCAAATATCCTGAATTCTTTGAAATAGAAGATCAAGTACATCCTGCTAAAGCAGGACATTTTGTTTGGCACGAGATTATTATAGATCATTTGGAGAAAGAATTCAAATGAGCAAAATAAAAAAATCAATGAAAAAATTCATCGAAGGCTGTAATTCTATGACAATGCTAGAATACACCAGCACTGATATTTATTTCAAAATCAATCATCTCGTTATTGGCAATTACATCATGTATGATGCTGTTGTAACTGGTTTAGAATTGGATCTTGATAATGGGTAAGAACCTATTGTTCGTGAACGTGAGCAAGAATACAAAAATCTTTCTTTTGCATAGCGCAGAAGCAGAACGATGTGGCCACACAGTCTACAATCTTACTGATTTTCCAAGATCAGAACACAACACATTAAATTATGTTGAATATGTCAATAACAATTTCAAAGATTACGAGGATGCCATTAAACGCATCTTTCAAGAAAAAGACATAGACTACATTTCAACTCAGTGCGAAGTCTTGTACCCCTTGATAGATAAGCTATCGAGAGAAGGATACCCAACGATACCAATCATGGGTGGAGATGTTGACGAGCTAGTCAACAAAGAACGCTTTGCTAACTTCTGCCGTCGCATTGGTTTGCCGCAACCGGATACGTTTGCACCTACCAAGTTTGAAGAGATTGCCGACTACGATAGGCCAATCTTCATCAAACCAACAAACGGCACCGATGGCACAATCAAGCTGCATCTATCTGACGATAAGTACGCATTCTTTGATTACTGCCGCTTTCCTAGCGTTCAGACATTCATGGATACACTCGAAAAAGCAGATTACGTAGAAGAGTTTCTACGAACGCAAAACGAAATGAAAGACATGCCAAGTGGTAAAGGCATCCATGGCATTAGAGGACGACACTTAATACAAGAATGTGTGGTTACGCCAGATTACTTCTATTTCAACTTCATCGTTGATTCTGGTAAGATTAAATTCTTAATGTCAAACAAATCCAGAATGAAAGGCAACGCAAATATCTACATGTATTTGCTGAACAATGTCGAATTGCTTGTGTTGCCTAAAGATGAAAACAATCACGCAAAGATGCGTGAGTTTGTCGGTGAGCACGTGTTCGAATCATTCATGGAACAAATCACCAAACTCATCGAACACGCCAAGGTAGAATTGTGTGGTTTTAACATGGCATTCATTCCTTGGCGAGACACATACCACATTCAAGACGTAACTTTACGCCATGGTGGCAACGCATCACTTAGATCAATGAACACGCTTCTTAATCAGAACACTGATTATGATAGCATTTGGGAGTACGTATAATGATCATGACAGGCTGGGAAATCGAGTACTACAAAAACCAGAATGATTACATCAAACTGTTCAATGAAGTATTGCAGCAGAAGCAAGAAACAGACATCAGTTTTTTAGAAGATCGTTTAGCCAAAATGCATGACAGAAAGTATGCAGTAGCATGTTCTAGTGGTACAGATGCTCTGCATTTAATCATGCTCGCACTAAGAAATTATGGTGTTGTTCCTGGTGAAGAAGTTTTGGTTCCTGACTTTTCGTGGATCTCTACAGCGTCTTGTGTCGCAATGACAGATGCTATGCCGATATTCTGTGACATTGATCTAGACAGCTACCACATGTCCCTGAACAGTATGAAACATATGTGTGGTGGCCACACCATGGCTATCGTGTATCCCCATCTATTCGGCAACATGAGTGACACCACAGAGATTGAAGAGTGGTGTGAAAAGAAAGATCTTTTGTTTGTCGAAGATGCATGTCAATCTATTGGGGCAAGCTACAATGGACGCAAAGCAGGTAGTATTGGAATAGCCAGTGCACTGAGCTTTAACGCGAACAAAAACATCGCTGGTATCGCTGGCGGTGGTGCTATCCTGACAGATCAACAAGACATTGCTGATTACTGCCGTAAAGCTCGACAGCATGGTAATGGCGACTTCTTAGGATATAACTCTAAGATGCTGCTGTTAAACGCACGTGTGATCGACTATCGCCTGAATAAAATGCAAGAGTGGCAATTCCATAGGCAAAAGTCTGCTGAGCTTTATGATGATGCTTTGAGAGATTTGCCAGTAGTTATCCAAGGCGATAAGAACGTCAATCACAACTATCATAAGTATGTGGTGCGCTTTGAATCAAAAGAGATTCGAGACAAAGTGCAAAGGGCAATTGGTGCTGCTGTTCACTACGACAAACCACTTTCTGAAAATGCGATGTGGGAAGACATAAACCACGAAGCAGACGAAACACCAAATGCCAAATTGGTTTGTGATACCATTCTCACGTTACCACTAAATCATTATACAGACTTTGGTGATATTATAAAAACGGCTGATACTATAACAGATATTGTAAAGGGAAATGCCAACTAAGAGTTATTGCGAAAAACCATTTACACACATACACTCCCACGCACGAGGACAGTATAAGCTGTGTTGTCATGCTAGTGTTCATCCAAAATTGGAGAAGTACACTATCAGGACGGCACGGCCCTTTGAGTTTTTTCTGTCTGACGAGATGGAAGAAATTCGCAATGACATGCTAGAGGGCAAGGCAATCCCTGGCTGTGAATACTGCTACCAGATAGAAGAATCTGGTATGAAGTCGCCAAGACTAACTAATAGAAAATTTTCTGGTGTTGAGCCACACAGCGTTGGCGTGCAAGTAAGAATATTTGGATCTACTTGCAACCTCAGTTGCTACATGTGTTTTCCATTCAATTCATCCACAAAAAATAAAGAATTAAAGAATATTGATACAGACATATTTGTAAAATATGATTCTGAATTCTACCAAATTGATGATGAATCCATGGCTGTATCCGTACAGGATGTTCTCGATAACATAGAATTAATAGACTTTATTACCATTATTGGTGGCGAACCGTTTGTAATGTCTCCACATTGGGAGTTTTTGGATCGTATTCCCAAAGAGATGAGAAAGAAAATCTCTCTTAGGTATCAAACAAATCTCACTAAATTACATCACAAAAAATGGCATCTGCTTGATTATGTGAATGACTTCAAAAGTATTAAACTGTTCGTATCAGTTGATCATTTCAAAGAAAAGCTTGCTTGGATACGTTATCCAATAGATGTGAATCAATTTGAAAACAATCTCATGGAATATCATAAGTACATCGAATCAATGCACATGTGCATTGGATTGCTGAATGTGCATGACGTGCCTCAAATAGTAGATTACTACAAGAATAATTTTGGTCTGCCATTAGAATTAAAGAACATAGTGCAACAACCACCAGAATTGTCTATTAAGAATCTGGCAGATAAACAACCAGTAATTGATATGTTCACTGAATTAAATGACGTACCAGACGTGATCTTTCACGAATTAAATAAACCGAGAGATGAAGTAGAATATCAAAAGTTTGTAGATTACGTAAGATTACTAGATCAAAAACGAGGCACCAGCGCCAATAAAACGTTTGGTTGGGAAATATATTAATGATTTATCCTAGATGTATGGTTGGCAGAAAGCCGTTTATAACATGCCATGGTTATGTCATGCCATGCTGCTGGCTAGAAATTCCGCGTTACGATTCTGGTGGCCAAATACGAAATGAAGATTGGGAGCTGATTGACAACATATTTTTGCGTGATGCTTTTCATCTTGAAAACAGAACTTACAAAGAGATTGTTACTAGCGATGAATGGTTGATGGCACTGGAGCAATTGTTCCTGTTAAAATACCATCCATGCAAAATGAAATGTAATAATTTCTTCATTCATGACGGTAAAATTACTCATGATGAATTGATTATTGATCAAATGGTTTTAAATGACGAGCTGAACACTTCAGATAGTATGGACGTATTCAATAAAAGCATCGTGGACACATGGAATGTCAATGAAATACAAGTCGAATTGACCAATCGGTGTTCTTTGAAATGTTCTTATTGCCCTAGAACTATTGAAAGCTTAAAGAATGCAGATCTTCCTATTGATTGTCTGGAAGATGTTATGATGAGCAAAGCGTGGGATATCGTAGATGATGTTGGTTCATATGGTGACAGCATATTTTATAGACACTATCACGAATTTCTTAGCATACTGGCAAAGGCCAAAGTAAAATCTTACTTTGCTCATTTTGCTGCCACTGGACGTAGCCAAGAATGGTGGGATAAAACGATTGACTTATTTGACACAGTCATTCAAGGCGGTACGCGCGTAAGAATTTTATTTGGCATTGATGGCTTGTCAGATACGTCAAAATTGCATAGAATAGGCCAGAATTGGGATGAGATCACGTATGCCATGAAACGCACTAGAGAGGTTGGGTGTAAGTCAATTTGGCAATTCATACCTATGAGTTTTAATGAGCACCAAATCGAAGAAGCCGAGCAGTTAGCAAAAGAATGGGGTGTACATTTCAGGATACACACTAGCTGTCGATTCACCAAAAATGATCCAAACATGCCGACCAATCCAAGATACCATAGGGATTTTTACGATGTCAGAAATTAGCTACACAACGTTCGAGGAAATTCTTCCGTTGTGGCAAACACCTGAAATGTGGGGTGATGAAGAGCCGCGTCGTGTAAGCTCTATGAAATACTATGATGGCATTGATTTTCATGGTGGTAATGAGCTAAACGTGTATGAACTAAAATATTCAGTACCCAGATTTTTAGCACACAAGATCAAAGATGATATCACAGGATGTGTTTCTGTCTTTTGGATAGACAATACAATCCGTTTTCGTGGCTTGTACGTCAAACCAGAATATCGTGGCTTAGGCATCTCTGAACATCTGCTAAGAGCAGCTATAAATGCCACCAAGGAAGGCATGCCAGAATCCAATTTTGGCTGGGCACTAGCAGGACCAAATTCAACGCACGTGCACAAGAAAGTTGGCTTTAGGCAAGTCACACCACAATACAACGAAATGCCTGATGGCAACGTTTCTAAGCACAAGAATAGTTACTTAAGATATGATTGGTGACACTTGCGCCCATCAATGGGCTGGCGTGTACATCAATCCAGAAGGATTTATACATCTCTGTGGAATTTCTAAAGAAAAAATTGTGGGCGACACGCCACCCCATATTGACGAGATTGATAGCCTGGGGGATTTCTATCGGGACGCTTATTTTACTAAGTTACGTAATACTCCGGTAAGAGACAATCCGTACTGCATCGCATGCACACGTAGAGAAGACAATGGAGTCAAATCTCTACGTACAATGATTGGCGAGAAGTACCAGAAGTTCAACCTACCTCTCAACGAAACAATCCAGCATTTAGATATATGTTTCAGTAACTTATGCAATCAGCAATGCGTGATGTGCAAGAGCGAATCAAGCTCGCGTTGGTACATGGACGACAAGAAACATGAGAATTCTATCTTCCAACGCAAACCTATCAAGTATCGCAAATGGACGGAAAACAATCTCCACAAGATCATTGCGATCCTACCAGACATTAAGATCCTGACAATCAAAGGTGGCGAACCATTGATTCAAGCAGAAGTTCTTGAAATGCTCAGATATCTGAAGGATAACAAACTTTATCCCAGAATCGAAGTCTTAAGCAATTTTCAAGAAGTTTCTGATGAAATGATGGATGTGCTCTGGGAGATGCAGAATCTTGTTCTTAGAGTTTCCATGGATGGACATGGAGAAGTCTACAATTGGCAGCGTGGCGGCAATTATGACGCCGTAATGGACAATCTAACTCGATATGTAAAGGGATGTAATGGGATTTCTGATTTCGGTTATACTAACACTCTGTCACGTTGGTCTTACCGTAGCTTGGTACGTGATATTATTGAAATTGAAGCTGCCACTAAGAAAATGGACGTTGGGAATTTGGTTAATTACAATATTCAGCCCGTTATTGGTCCTGCATATGCTTCACCGTTCGTGGATGCTTTGGATAATCGAATGGACTTAATTTATGAATTCGAAAAACACTTTGGATTTATCACAGAAGATTCCATGGAGTATGGTTGTTTAAGAATCAACCATCTCTCCAACGTTTTGTCTCTTGAAAATGATGTGTATGAAGTGGATGACGAATTGCTCGAAAAGTCTGCTCTATGGGAGCAAGAGGTTAATAATATCCGACGCGTTTGATCTATTTTTGCTGTAATAAATCTATAACGTCGTCTTTAATGCCATGAAATAGATGTGAAGAATTAAACGGCAAATCTTCTTTTCCATAAAGATGTAAAGCCATTTTGGTTGCTGCCTGCTTTTTTAATTGTCCGCTTACTGTTGGCGGAAATTTATCTGGCCAACGACGAACTATGTAGATATCCCATGGGGATATTCGACACCACATTAACCACAACCACCATCGCATAATAATTGCCTTTACTCTAATTCGTTAATCTTACATAGTAGCTGTGGTGTTTCGCTACCATTGTTCACTAGGAATACAAATCCTTCATCTTGCTGAAGTTTGGCGTTATGATCAGTAATCAGAATTTCTTGTACTCTGATCGCTCCATCTTTCACGAACTGACGAAATTCACGACTGGATTTCACAAGCCCGCCTCGCTTGAATGCTTCAAATACAGTCATGATAATTCTCCCAATTTGATTGTTCCTGCATCCTACCACAGCCCCTGAAGCAAGTCAAACCATAAATAATATAGTTAATCATGTATCACGCGATAACTTTTAAAGCGAGGATACCATGGAACAAGAAAAAGAAATGAGTACGTATGAGCGTTTCTTCCACAATAAGTGGAGGCCAGCAATCGGCTGGATTTACGCCATCGTAGTTGCATTTGACTTCATGCTGGCACCAGTTGGATACAACGTAGCACAATTCATTGCTGGCACTGAACTATCGCAATGGAAACCAATCACGCTAGAAGGCGGTGGATTGTTTCACGTTTCGATGCTGACGATTGTTGGTGCAACTGCTTGGGGTAGAACGCAAGAAAAACTAAAGCAAGCACAAAGTGATATCGGAAAAATTGGATGAGATCTTTTAGGCTAATATATGAGCAAGTCACAGCACAAAGAGCACTTAAACGACTCCAATGGATGCGCAAGCCAGTGGAAACCGGAGCTATATACGACAAGCCAGAACATCAGCCTAAAAGGATTAACCTACCTTATCAGCGTGGAAAGAAGCACGCACATGAAGCTATGGCGAGAGTTTACAGAAACGATGATTGGCATGACGGGGCTGGTACGGAGCGCAAGTATAAGACAAAAAAATTGTCTCAACTGGTTAAATCCCCATCCAAGCTTAATTTCACGCAAGATGCCACTCATGCGCACGACGACGCAAAGCTTAAAGATAAATCAGATCCTAAAAAAATCAAAGGCCATATCGTCATAACCACACACAAAGATGTTAGTGGTAAAGATCAGCATACTGTATTAGATGGACACCACGCGTTGGTAGGAGCCATTGCGCGTGGTCATGATCCCGAAGTTAAGCATGTTCATCTAGATCATGAGGCGAATGAGCTTAGAAAAACCCATCCACAACATGAAATAGATCTAGACGAATATCGAACTTAATCGAGGCGTGAACAGCCGTACGCGGTAAACCCATATTTACGGAACACTTCGGCAGCTGCATTTGCGCCTGCTTCTAGCGTATCAACGTTCTGGACACCAAGACCAGCTGGATTCCAGATCTGGAAAATGCGATGATGGTTCTGCTGAACACCAGCAGACTTGAACTTCTTACCCAAAAGAGTATTGCCTTTCAAGCGCTTACTCTCATGTGAGTGAATTTCCACCCAAGCAAAACCACATGCATACTGATCTTGTCCACCAAGCTTCTCTTGGAAGTACTTTGCTGCGGCTGATTTTGCTGCTTGCTTCGCTTCGTTTACGATTGATTCGACGTTCATTCTGTATCTCCTGTGTTCATCCAATAATTGAACAATACACTCTCTCAGACATCCCGTCAACTCCTAAAACGAATGTTACCATAAATACTCTTAGTGCAACGCTAGAATAAGAGTTAACCATGCTAACATTTTTAGGCATTCTAAGCGCGGCTATGCCGACGCTTCTGGGCATTGCGGGTTCTGCCATTCCACAACTAGTGAAGTGGCTCGAAAACGGACAAAGGTACAGACATGAGCTTGAGATTACCAAACTCAGGATGGAAGCAGCGGCTCAAGGATTGGATCAGCAGATTTTTCTTGAGTCTATTAAAGCCGCTGGCGAAGAGGCAAAAGCTTTACGCGAACATGATACTGCTATTCCTAGTCATAGGTACATTGACTACTTGCGTGCAAGTGTTCGGCCAGTAATTACGTACACGTTCTTTTTCGCATTTGTTGGTTTCAAAGCAGTACAAGCTTTTATCATGTTCGCTAATGGTGATCCTATGACGATCATCACAGAAACAGTTTGGGATACGTACTCACACGCCATCTTTGGTGCAGTGATCGGTTTCTGGTTTGGATCACGTGCATTCATGCATACGAACAGACAGGTACGAGTATGATCGAAACCTTCATTCTCATAATCATCATGATCTTGGTCTTTATGGCTTGGAGATCTGGTTTGTTTAAGAGTGATACGAAAATAGAAAAAGAACTTGAAGATATAGAACGAGAAGACGAGAAGCCACAAAGGCCGAAATACACAACACGTTTAGACGGAAGTCAACACGATTAGAAAGGATTAAAATGCTAACACATGCTATCGTTTTTTGCGCAGGACTCTATTGTGCTTGGTACGTTTGGCCATCCCCACCGCTTTGGGCTACTCGGCTAAAGAACCAAGTCATGCAATGGGTTAATAGTAAATAATCATAAACAAGGGAGACGTTGTTTATGGCTACGCCCACAACACGAGCAGAATTTATTGATACGTGTAAACGACACTTGGGACATCCAGTCGTTAAAATCAACGTAACAGAAGAGCAATTCGATGATCGCGTCGATGAAGCTCTCAAATACTTTTATGATTATCACTTTAATGGCAACGACAAAATTTATTACAAGCACGTCGTAACAGCAAACAATTGGTCTGACAAAGTTCATAGCTGTAACGTCGTGACTAGTGGTACCGGCTACGCAAACTCAGACACAGTGGTATTCACCAATCAAGGTGGTTCTACTGGTTCTGGTGCGACTGCTACTATCACAACTGATGTCAATGGTGCAATTCAAACATGCATCCTAGATACCAATGGTGAAGGCTATGGTGTTGCGCCTACTGTATCTGTCACGACTGGTGGTGGATCTGGTGCAAGCATCACGTGCGAACTTGGTGGTTGGATACCTATTCCAGAAAACATTCTTGGCGTCGTTCGCATCTTTCCAATCGGTTTTTCTCAATCATCCACGCAAAGCATTTTCAACATTCGATACCAGATCGCCTTGAACGATTTGTACAACCTGATTTCGTCGAGTGTTGTTCCTTACTTCTCAGCATTCCAACACATCAGATTGCTTGAAGAAGTTTTGGTTGGCCAGATTCCAATTCGATTCAATCGACACAAAAATCGTGCATACATCGACATGGATTGGAACATTACAACTGTAGACAATTTCATTGTCATTGAAGGATACGAATACATCGATCCTGACGTGTGGCCAGATGTATGGAAAGACAGATGGCTGATTGATTATGCCACTGCGTTGTTCAAGCTCCAATGGGGTAACAACATGAAGAAATTCCAAGGCACGATGTTGCCCGGTGGCGTATCAATGAATGGACAACAAATCTACGATGAAGCGCAACAAGAGTTGTCTGCTATGCGTGATGAAATGATTAATCGATTCTCTCTCCCATCAACCATGTTCATAGGTTAAGTAATGCTAGCAAAGAGAGTACCAAATTTTGGTACATGGGGCAGAGACGAAATAAAACGCAATAGAAAGTTTGGTACAGCCAAAGTTTTCATTGAAGGAGCACGACGCATCGGCAGAGCAAGCATTGGTCGTCGCAAAGAACGTCGTCGTTTTGAGATCTGGCTTTATCAAAGAAACAAGCTTTACTGCCTCTATGTTTTTGAGCCAGCCAAAAAGCAAGTGCAAAACATCGTTGTGTTTAGACGCCAGAATGGAAGAAAATTAAAAATTATTTCAACTACAAGTTCACGTGAAGGCGTTTATGCATTGATGTTGCGCGCCGTCGAAAAGTTTAATTTCTCAGTTAAAAAAGAAACACGACGTGCACAAAAGAAAGCTAAGGGCGGTTAATGGTAAGAGCAACAACAAATCCACATTTCCAGCTTTATGAGCACGAAGAAACGCAACGTCTTTATGATGATTTGGTAGCGGAAACTGTCGAGGTTCATGGCTGGGATTGTTATTACATACCACGACGCTTAATCGACTTTGACGACATCTACTTTGAAGATGCGCAAAGCAAGTTTGATGCTGCTTATCAGATTCCTCTGTACTTTAAGTCTTGGCAAGGCTTTGAAGGCAACGAAGCACTGATGACACAATTTGGTATTGAAGTGCAAGTGCAGCTTGTCATGACGATGGCACGCATTCATTGGGAACACAACGTTGAACAAGTTGAATCCGCCAATGACATTTATCGTCCAAGAGAAGGCGATTTAATTTATATACCAAAACTAGATTACAGAACTTACGAAATTAAGTTTGTTGATGAGCATCCATGGTTCTATCAACATGGCTATGAAAACCAGTTTGATTTGACTATCGAACTATTCCGTTATTCTGGTGAGATCCTAGAAACTGGCATTCCAGAAGTAGATTGCTTGCAAAAATCCAGTTCGTACAATGCCTATGATTGGGCAATTCTCGATGAGACTGGTGATGCTCTGTTGACTGAGGATAGCAATATTCTCACCATTGAAGATTTCCGCACTGGTCAAGAAGATCATGGCATCATCGATAGTAACGATGAATTCCTAGATGGTGCTGGTGATCCAGATGCAGCCAATACAGAAACAAACATCATCGACTGGACAGAAGACAACCCGTACGGCGAACAGGAGTGGTAAATGAGTTTATACGGACATGCCCCATATGGGTTTGATCATCTAAGAAATTACGTCGTTTATTTTGGTCGCGTATTCTCTGAAATGCGCATCGAACGTATCGATCCTACTAGTGGTGATCAGACATCTCTGGTTCGCGTGCCTTTGTCTTATTCAGGCAGAGATCGCAACTTGTTGCGCATGTCTATCAAACCAGGAACACCAGAAGCAGAAGCCTGTCCGCCTGGATTTCTTGTATTGCCTCACATGGGTTTCGAGCTGACTTCTGTTGTGTTTGATCCTGATCGCAACAAGCCAATCATGAGCAAGATTGTGCGCAAAGATGAAGACGATTTAGACAAGCTCAAACGCACATTCACACTTGCACCATACAACCTTGGATTTCGCCTTTACGTCATGTCTAAGAACATCACAGAAGGCAATCAGATCCTAGAACAGATCTTACCATTCTTTAAGCCAGAATTCACGTCCACATTGAATCTGGTACCAGCAATGAACATTGACGTTGATGTACCAATCATTCTTAATTCTATTGACTACGAAGACATCTATCAAGGTGAGCTAACAGAAGGCAGACGTACAGTCATGTGGACTCTGGACTTCACTATGAAAGCATACTTTGTTGGTCCAGTTTTGAGCAAGCCAATCATCAAATTGGCCAACACGCAATTCTATGTTGGTAACACCAGCACCACAAACACGGTTGTTATGAAGTACACCGTTACGCCTGGATTGCTAGCAAACGGAAGCCCAACAAGCAATGCCGACGCAACAATACCATCTGCCAATATCGCAGTAGATGACACGTTTGGATACATCGTTGTGTGGGAAGATGAAACCGATGCAAATACGAGTAGCTAATGAAAAGATTTAAACAATTTCTCAAAGAGATGCCGCGTGCATTAGTAACGCACACTGCTTCTGATATTGAAGATTCAAAATTGGATAGCAATCCTTTTCACAAAAATCCTGGCAAATATGGGCATGATGAATACCATTTTCAGCATCATGGTTACGAGTTTCATAGTCGAAGATTCAAATCTGATAACGTAAAACCATCAGAGACAAAGCCACATTCATATTTTGCTACGCATGATCACGATGATCACCACACACCAACGCACATGATGGTATCTGGTGGTACTACAAAAGACAACCATTTCAAAGTTAGTTTTACTAGCAGACATTCAGATTGTGATATGGGCGCAGATCACATGTACAAAGGCATTTTGCATCATGGCGAACATAAAGGCATCGAGTCTGACGAGGATCAAACAGATGGTGGTGCAAGCATCTGGCATCGCTTGGCACACCAACACTCAGACGTAAAAGTTACACGACACGATCACACTGGCAAAGAAGTCAAGCTCCACAAGAAAGATGATTGGGATAAAAACTTTGAAGGTGGTGCAGATGATAAACCAACTGTGTTCAGAGCTAAACTCATAAATAAGAAATAACGAATAACAACCGGAGAAACTGATGAAACGCTTTAAGAAATTTATTGGAGAAAATGAATTTGATTTGTTTTCAGAAGAACAGCTTCAGATCCGCCATGGTGGTTGGATTACTGAAGAAGTTGTTGCTATGCTTGAAGGACTATCTGCTCCCGGCGAACGTTCTGAGCGCGTTTCTAAAGCTGAAGAAGGCAAGTTTAACGACAAACTAAAGCCTATCCTAAAGCACTTCCATGATACGTATGGTCCTGCCGACGAAAAGCCTGCTTCCACAAGCAAGATGGCAGATGAAATGCATCATCACTTTAAGCATCTTGATCATTTGAAAGCTACTGATCCTAAAGCTTACAAAGCCAAGGTATCTGATGCTCACAAAAAATTAAAAATGAAAAATGGATCTGTCCTTGGCCATCCGGTTGCAACAAACGCCAAGACTGATACCGTACACCAGATCCCAGGCAAAGGTGCACCAAACGGCCACGTACCTGTTTCCATGGCATTCACGCCAGACATTGCGCGCCATTACACAGATCACAAGAATCCAAAGAAGTTTGTCGAGCGCAACGTGTGTGCTGGCTCATCTCACGGTTGCCGTACAGCCTGCCTAGCCAAAACTGGTAACTATAACTTCACTGGCAACAAAGCACTCATGGACGCGCGTACGCAACGTCTATCACACAATGCTAACTCACGCGAGCATCACGCAACTCTGGTGCACAGTGCTATGCACAAGGCGCAAGATGAAGCCAGAAAGCACGGCAAAGGCATGATTGTTCGTACTGCTATTTCTGACGACGTTGGACCAGAAATTCACGACAAAGCAATTGGGCATTCATTCCCAGAAGCCAAGCGCATGCGTTACACCAAGAAAGTGCCAAACTCAATTCACAGTCATCATGGCCAGCACCAACACACTTGGTCTGATTCTGGTCCAATGGTGAAGCACATCACCAACAAAGATGGATCTGTACATAAAGAAGTAAATCACGAAAACTTAGCTCGACGTTCACTAGATCCAAAAGTTTCAAGTCATCCACGCTACATGGTTTTCAATCGCCACCGAGGCAACGAAGGTGCTGGCAAAGATCATAACGTCGATCACTTGAAGCGTGTGCGCAAGTACGAACCACATCCATCAAAACCAGAAGCGCACGAAAAGGATGAATACCATCATCCGGACGGACATGGACGCGTAACACATGATGGACACAGCTATCGCTATCAGGATCATTCAGTAGTGCACAATGCTAAAACGCATGATGGTGGTTCTTTGCGTCCTTATGAGCACGACGCACGAATTCCTGAAGTTGATCGACCAAAAGAGCATTTGAAAGATCGTCATGGTAATGCTGTTGGTCCAGTTGTTCCTTCTCTATCTGTGAAGAGCACACCAAAGAAAGAACTAGAGCATTCTGGATTCTTTCACCATCACGAAAATATCGATCACGAAGGCGTTTATCACGATGGACACCCAAAGGAAATGCAGGCTGCTGGGCACGATCCACACGCAAAGCGCGGACAGCCTACAGTAACAGTAAAAGGCCGATAATGGACGAATGGGAACGAGGCAGAGCTAACGATCAAGCATTAGCTGAAGCGTTAGATATCACGCCTACAAACAAACAAATTACTATTAAACAAACTGATCTAGAAGATCAGGCAAAAACTTATGATGATAAGCACGATGAAGTACGTCAAAATCTCAGAAAACTAATTGAAACTGGTGATTACGCATTAACTGATCTTGCTGGTGTTTCTGCATCTTCTCAGCACCCACGAGCATACGAAGTACTCAGCCAACTGATGAAAACGATGGTTGAAGCCAATTCAAAACTGCTGGAAATTGAGAAATTGAGTGAAGAAGTAAAAGAAAAACGAAATAAGAAAGAACCACCAAGCACAGTGCATAATAACTTGATTGTTGGTTCAACCGAAGAAGCACTAGAACTTCTGGCAAAACAAAAGAAACAAGCCAATGAGTGATACAACAGATGCAGCATCAGCCTTTGTAGCTGGCCTAATGGGAATTGTTGGTACTGGTGGTGATTCCAAAGGCGTAAGGCCACCGCCGCCTACAGCCGCGCGTGGTGAAGCTGCCAAGAAAGCACGTAAAGGTGAGAAAGACGCCAAGATAAGCCTCAGAAAGCACAAAGAACGCCTAAAGGCTGCATGGCATCGTGAACGAGCTAGACGCAAATCAGAACGCGAAGATCCTGATAGTCGTAAAGGACACGAACATCGCATTAAGTCTCGACGTGCCAAAGAGATAATCACTAGACTGAATAAAAAGGCTGATAAGGATTATTACGACACGCATGGAACAGAACGTCCAAAGGGACACAAAGTAAAAGTTTCTTGGAAGAAATCAAAGTACGATAACGTTGATGTTTATCATCCTGTAGCAGATCCTAAAGGCAAGCACGTTATTCGCAAAGAAGATTTTGATGTATACAAAGAATGGTTGAGTGAAAACACACCAGCTGATCGAGAGATTGGTAAACCATCACTAACAGCAATCTATGCATCCATGACACCAGGAGAATCCAATGTCAAAAAAGTATCACGATATCTTAGAAACAAAAAAAGCAAAAAAGGCTGAACAACTTAAAGCTGGACCAATAACACCAGCAAAAGAAGAAGATGAAAAGCCGTTGCAACAACCAAAGAAAAAGAAGGGCATGTTGGAAGCTCTGAAAGACTGGACTGGATAATAAAAATAATATGAATGAAGATTTTGGTTACAGAGGTTCTAGCAACCTAAAAAAAGCAGGAATACACTTACCTTGGTCACTTGATCGACTAGAAGAACTAGCAAAGTGTGAAGCAGATCCAATCTACTTTGCAGAAAACTACATGCAAGTTGTGCATGTTGATCGTGGCCTAGAAAAGATTTGTCTCTATCCTTATCAAAGAGACATCATTGAATCTGTACATAATGAAAACGCTGTTGTTGCTGAATGCGCCAGACAGTCTGGTAAAACAACTGCTATCACAGCAATCATCCTTCACTACATCCTTTTCAATAAACATAAGAACGTAGCTATCCTGGCTAACAAGGCTGAAGTGTCAAGAGAAATTCTTGCACGCATTAAGCTTGCGTACGAGCACTTACCACAGTGGATACAGCAAGGCGTTGTCGAGTGGAACAAGGGATCTATCATCCTTGAAAATGGTTCTCGCATCATGGCAACTGCCACCAGTTCTAACAACATTCGTGGTTTCTCTGTCAACATGCTGTTTATTGACGAAGCTGCATTTATCGAAAATTGGGATGAATTCTTTACGTCCGTTTATCCTACAATTTCTTCTGGTGAAAGCACCAAGCTCGTTCTCGTTTCCACTGTTAATGGACTGAATCACTTCCACAAGATCACCAGCCTTGCACGCAAGAAGCTCAATCGTTTCAAGCTCATTTCTGTTACCTGGAAAGACGTACCAGGACGAGATGAGAAGTGGAAAGATCGTACTATTGCGGATATGAATTTTGATTACGAGAAGTTTTCTCAAGAATATGAAAATGAATATCTTGGTAGCTCTGGTACACTTATCTCTGGTGCTAGACTTAAGATGTTGGTTGATGGTGTTCAAATTCCAGAACACGATGCCATTGGTCTTAAGGTGTACGAGCAATACAAGAAAGGCCACGAATACGTCATGGTGTGTGACGTTTCGAGAGGCAAAGGGCTGGATTACTCAGCTTTCCAGTTGATTGACATTTCCAGCATGCCTTACAAGCAAGTTGTGGTGTTCAGATCTAACATTATCACACCAATAGAATTCACTGAAATTATTCACAGATTTGGCAAGCACTATGGCGAAGCAGCCGTGCTTGTCGAGATTAACGATATCGGTGCACAGGTATCAGATCTACTATTTTATGACTATGAATATGAAAATGTTCTGTTTACTGCAAATCAGGGATCTAGAGGTAAAACTGTTACCACATCTCTAAAGAGAACAACAGATAAGGGAATTAGAACTACATTACCAGTTAAAAACATTGGCTGTTCTATCCTAAAACTATTGGTTGAAAATGATAAACTAGAGATTATCGATCACGATACAGTACAGGAATTAGCTACATTCTCTCAAAAAGGAAAATCTTACGAAGCCGAAGAAGGACATTTTGACGATTTGACTATGTGTTTGGTTCTGTTTGCATGGCTATCAGAACAGCCATATTTCAAAATGCTAACAGATATTAATACTCTTCAACACATTCGTGAGCTTTCTAAACAAGAATTAGAAGATGAGATATTACCACTAGGTTTTGTGGATACTGGTGTTCCGGACGAAAAAACACCAGATTTGGAATTGGATCAACATAGAGATGAACATTGGATGGTAGCTGATAATTACTAAATTCACGATTTTGATAAATACTCCCATGCACTGAATTATAAAAACATCCTAAACTAAAGGGAGAAAAGCATAATGGCTACGTCACTAATTTCGCCGGGTGTAGAAGTTCGTGAGTTTAATCTTACGACTATCGTACCTAGTGTGTCTACTACAGAATGCGCTCTTGCTGGTGTATTCCGTTGGGGTCCAGTAGATCAACGCGTTTTGGTAGATTCAGAAGTTAACTTGGTTTCCCGCTTTGGAAAGCCAACTAATCTCAACTACGAAACATGGTTTACCGGATCTAGTTCACTCGCCTATGGCAATAAGCTCTGGGCTGTTCGTGTAGGTAATACGGCTGGCGTATCGCCATCTGTCACTTGCGACGTAGATAATACGTCTACTACAGTTACGCTATCATCTGGCAACACTGCCGAACTTGCTGTCGGCATGGTTTCAATTCGATCTACTTCTAATGGTTTGGCAAACGGTGCAACGATTAACTCTATCGTCAACTCGACTGCCTTCACTGTTACGGCTGGTGCAGATACTCTAACAAACACAACCACTGAAGTTATTCAATTCCGCTCCAATACGCTATTCTCCGCTATTGGTAACTCTGGTTTGGTTGCTAACCTAGAATACTCAACAATCACTAACGCCAACAACTGGACGACCAAAGAAGGCACGATTGATACCGACATTCAATGGATCGCCAAGTATCCTGGTGAAATGGGTAACTCGCTTCGCGTGTCTACTTGTGGTAACTCTGCTGGCTTTAGCTCAACAATCAACCTAGCATCGTTTGGTGTTCGTGCATCCTTGTATGCCAACACAAACTCTAACACTGCTAACATCTCGGTTGCTGCCTCTGGTGCAACTGGTAACGCAGATGCTTCTGCAAATGCCACTGCGCTTGCTGCTCTGTTGCAAGTCACTGATTTGGTTTTGGTTGGTAACTCGACGATTGGTGAGCAATACCTCAAGATTACAAATATTGATACGCAAGCCAACTTCGGTACGGTTTCTAACACCTACGCAATTACAACTGTTGTAGGTAGTACAGCTGTTACATCCAACAACACGACTGGTCTTTCTGCTGGTATGCAAATTACTGCTGGTAACACTGCTCTGCTTGGTGCTCTGATTACGTCTATCACCAACTCGACTTCGTTTGTTATCGACAATGCTGCAACTGTAGCTGTTGCTACTGACGACCATACAATTTCGCCACGTACGTCTTTCCAAATTGATTTTGAAGATCGCTTTACGCTTTCTACAAACTACGCATTTGAATCGGGCAATACGACTACTCGCACGTTCAATCGTTATTGGGAATTCTACAACTTCATTGACATTGCACCTGGACAATCTACTTACCAACTTCAATTTGGTAACACGTCCGCCAATGACGAAATGCACGTAGTTGTTGTTGACGACGGTGGTAAGTTTACTGGTGTTCCTGGTACGGTTCTGGAATCTTATGATTCACTTTCTTTCGCAACCGATGCACGAAATGTCGATGGATCTGTAAACTACTACAGAACTGTTATTAACGATCAATCTGAATATGTTTGGGCCGTCAATGATATTTCTGGTTTCACTTCTAATACCGCAGATAACATTGCAAGCTCAACACTAGACGTTTCCAATATTCAATTTGCTCATGGTGCCGATGGTGCTGATGAAAGCAACATTGAAATTGGTGAATTGACTGGTGGTTACGATCTATTCCGATCTTCTGAAGATATTGCCGATGTTTCTCTGGTTCTGCAAGGCAAGGCACGAAGTTCTACACTTGCTAACTACATCATCGATAATATTTGTGAAGTTCGTAAAGATTGCATTGCTCTTATTTCGCCACAACGTGGTGACGTTGTTAACAATCCAAACAACGAACAAGACGCAATCATCACATTCCGCAACCTGCTTCGCTCAACGTCTTATGGCGTTCTCGATAGTGGCTACAAATACATGTATGACAGATACAATGACTTGTATCGATATGTACCACTAAACGGCGATACGGCTGGCTTGTGCGTCCGTACAGATCGCACGAACGATCCTTGGTGGTCGCCTGCCGGATTCAACCGAGGCCAAGTTAAGAACCTTGTTCGACTGGCATGGAACCCGCGCCAAGCGCAGCGAGATGAACTTTACAAGAATGGTATCAACCCGGTTGTAACGTTCCCAGGCCAAGGCACGGTACTCTTTGGTGACAAGACGTTGCTATCCAAACCATCTGCGTTTGATCGCATCAACGTGCGACGACTGTTCATTGTTCTGGAAAAAGCAATCAGCCGAGCATCGAAGTACACGCTCTTTGAATTCAACGACGAATTTACTCGTCTACAATTCAAGAACTTGGTTGTTCCATATCTACGAGATATTCAAGGACGACGTGGTATCACTGACTTCTTGGTTGTTTGTGATGAAACTAATAACACTCCTACGGTTATTGATCGTAACGAATTTATTGGTGACATCTACATTAAACCAGCACGTTCAATCAACTTTATCCAGCTTAACTTCGTCGCTGTTCCAACGGGCGTTGCATTCAGCGAAGTTGTTGGCAATTTCTAATAAAATGGGGGGAGAAATCCCCCCTGCTTGGAATATAAATACTTAAAAACAAATAACTTGGGAGAGAAAAATTGGCCCACAATATCGAAGAATTCAAAGCCTCTGGTTTGGTGCGTGGCGGTGCTCGTCCCTCACTATTCCAAGTTGTGATTCCTGAATGGCCTGGATCAACGGTTGATTCTGAACAGTCGCTTCGTTTTCTTTGCCGATCAACTAGCATTCCGCCATCTCAGGTAGGTGCTATTGATGTTCCTTACTTTGGTCGTCAGATCAAAGTTGCTGGTGATCGCGTATACGCCGATTGGAACGTCACGATCATGCATGACGAAACATATAATATTCGTACACCGATTGAATCTTGGTCCACTAACATGAACCAACACATTCAAAACCTAATGGCTGGTGGCGTTGAACCATCTCCAAACACGTATAAGCGCGATGCTGTTATCCGTCACTATTCCAAAGGCGGTGATGTCATTGCTACGTACACTATCAAAGGAATGTTCCCGATCAACATTTCTCAGATGGGTTTGGATTGGGATGCTGTTAACCAAGTCATGACTTTTGATGTTGATTTTGCTTTTGATTACTTCTTGCCGGGTGATGACATTGGCCTGGACGAATCAGTATTTGATCTAGAAATTTCTAGAAACATCGCTATTGGCTAATAGCTAAATATTATAATGTTATAACGGGAGAATTAATTGGCCGAAAGCTATAAGTTGTTTGGTTGGGAAATCAAACGAGCAGAAAAAGACAAGCGTGAAGAGCTTAACAAACCAAGTATGGTTGAGCCAACGCGCGATGACGGTGCTGTAAACGTTGAAGCAGGCGGTTTGCAAGGATCATTCGTTGATTTGGATGGTGCTATTCGAACTGAGGCAGAACTTGTAACTAAGTACCGTCAAATGCTCATGCAGCCGGAAGTTGAGAAAGCCGTTAACGAAGTCATCAACGAAGCCATTGTTGAAGAAGATGGTAAAGAAATTGTTAAGCTAGATCTTAACGAAGTTGAAGGGCTTGGTAGAGAATCAAAAAAGCAAATTGAAGAAGAATTTCAAGTTATTCTTGAACTACTGAACTTCAAAAAGAATGCTTATGACATCTTTAGACGTTGGTACATTGATGGACGCATGTATTTCCATCCTGTTATCAATGAAGATAAGCCAGAAGAAGGTATTAAAGAATTACGATACATTGATCCACGAAAAATTCGTAAAATTCGTGAGATCGTAAAACGTAAGCATAAGCAGACTGGTTTGCTAAGTATACTGACTAAGTCTGAATATTACATTTATAACGAAAAGGGCTTTCAGAATAAGACTGCACCAACTGGTGTAACTCAAAACTCTACTGAAGGCATTAAGATTGCCAAGGATGCAATCGTACACGCATCATCTGGTTTGATGGACGAGAATAACAAAGTAGTTCTCTCCTATGTACACCAAGCCATCAAACCACTGAACCAATTGCGAGCATTGGAAGATGCTACATTGATTTATCACTTATCACGTGCACCAGAACGACGTGTTTTTTATGTGGATGTGGGCAACCTGCCAAAGAACAAGGCAGAACAGCACATTAAAGATATGATGACACGATATAAGAATAAGATTTCTTATAATACGTCAACTGGTAAAGTTTCGGATAACCGTCACTTCATGCACATGAATGAAGACTTTTGGTTGCCACGTCGTGGTGGTGAACAGGGCACAGAGATTGATGTTCTATCTGGTGGTGCAGCACTGCCTGACTTGCTGCAATCAGTAGAATACTTCCAAGATAGGCTCTATCGTGCGTTACAGGTGCCTCTTACTCGAATGAAACCTGACGCCATTTATAATATCGGTAGGGCTACAGAAATTACGCGGGATGAAGTTAACTTTGCTAAATTCATTGATCGCGTTCGAAACAAGTTTATGGAACTAATTTTTAGTGCATTGCATAAACAGCTGATCCTAAAAAACATTATTACTCAGGAAGATTGGGATCAAACAATCTATAAAAACCTGAAGTACCGTTTCGCACAAGACAGCTATTGGGATGAATTGAAGAATCTGGAAATCATGAATGATCGCATGTTGCGACTTCGTGATGCTGATGATTTTGCTGGTAAATATTACAGTCACGAATGGATTCAGAGAAATGTTCTACATCAAAACTCTGATGAAATTAAAGACGAACGAAAGCGAATGGAAAGTGAAATGGATGATCAGCATTGGGCACCAGCTGAACCAATGATGCCAGATGAAGAAGATCCGAATATGCAAGCGCCGGGAGGGCCACCGCCACAAGCAGCAGGGCCACCGCCAACACAGTTACAACCACAACAACCAAAACCTAAAACATCGGGAGACAAACCTAATGTCCAAAACAAGAAAACTGATCGAGGCAGCAGTACAAAAAAAGCCTCTTGACGTTAAAGAAGTCGTTGAAGAGTTGATGCAGGAAAAAGTTCGTGGCGTACTTGCTGGCGAAGTTGATTCCTTTGATCCACTTGAAGAAGAACTAACAGAAGAGCAAGAAATGGAAGAATTCTTCGCTGCTTTCCATGAAGAGTACGGCCATCTCCCAGAAGATGAGCAAGAAAAAATCATGGAAGAATTGATGGCAGAAATTGAAGATGAAGAAGCTCTTTCTGAAGATGAAGAAAAGTTCATGGAAATGTTCGAAGAAGCTTTTGGCGAATTGCCAATTGAAGAGCAAGAGCAACTGATGGACGAAATTCTTCATGAACTCGACGAAGAAATGCAAGAGCTTGAAGAAGGTGAGTATGAAGCAGACCAAAACGTTTCTGCATTCATTTCTAAAGCATCTGCAAAGATTCAAACCAAAGCTGCTTCTGGCACTAAAGGCAAAGGCGATCCTATGAAAACTGCGCCTAAGAAGCAACCAAGCAACAAACTTCCGGATGTCAAGTAATGGCAAAGTATTTAAAAGATATTCTTGGCGATAACATCTACGAGGAATTGCGTGAAAACTACACGCCGTTTCCGGAAGATGAACGTCGCTTTTATGAGAAACATGGATTGGAGCTAGGAAAAGAAGGCGAACCGCCAATTAAGTTTCCACGCTTTGATAACATGTATTCTGATGGTGGCAAATATAATGCTGACAAGCTTTTTAAAGGCGCTACCAAAACTTATGATCGTCCTAAGAATCGTCATGGTTATGCCCCTGGTAAAGATCAGGAACACTATGAAGAATATGTTGAAGAAGCAAGCCGAACAGAACGTTGGATGGAAAAGTTTGCAGCAGCATTACCAAATCAAAAGAACATCAATTGGGATCATGCTGTTTATCATATGAATAAGGGAACTTTACCAAACGAAGCTGCCAAAACTCATGAACCATTGAAACCAAAACCATTTGGTTCTGGAATGAAAATAAAAGAAGGTTATTTTGGTGATAAAGCAAAATCTGAAGTAGGCAGACGTAAAATTAACCGCACGCTGAAAAAGAAAGTTCCAAAATATATGGCAAAGAAATCAGTTATTCCAACTACTACACCAACAGATGGATATAACAAAGATTCCGTTGATAAGCAAATGAATCGTGATGGTGTTAAAGGAAAAGCACGCAAGCTAACTCATGCGCTTCTTAAAGGACGCGGGAGGTAATAATGGCATATCGTATTCTTAAAAATACATCACAAAAAACATTGATGCTTTTTACTGCCGATAACACTGCTATCGTTGTTGTTGGTAATAACTCAGTATCAGAAATTGGTTTGGCTAGCGTTACTGCCAACATTGAGGGCGTTTCTATCAATCAAGTTTGGTCTTCTGCTGATTCTGGTGCTGGTGCCAATGGATGGGATATTACCCGTGGTTCCAACACTGTGTGGCAGACAGATAGCACATCCTGGCTAGATTTCTCTGGTTTGGGAGCTGCTTTAGATGTTGATAGCGCTGCTACACTAGGCTGTGAACGACAAGGCTCGCGAGGCACACTATTGCTTGAATTGCAAAAGCAATATGCTGGTGGCCATCGTCCAAGTGATAGTACTTACTAATGAAGAAGATTAGTAATAAACTGAGGGTGCATTTACTCAAAAAAGCAAGAAAAGGTAATGCACCCAAAGATAAATCGCGATAAATACTAAATACAGATAACAGAGAAGTGTTTATAAAGGCACCGAAATGAAACTAATTTCAGAGATGTCACAGGACATTGAAGTCCTGTCAGAAGCAACAGAAGACGGTAAAAGTACAAAGTATATCCATGGTGTTTTTATGGAATACAATACTAAAAACCGCAATGGGCGCATGTACAAAGAAGATGTTATGCGTTCTGCCGTTAATAAATACTTAACGGAAAAAGTTTCTCGCAATTGTGCGTACGGCGAACTTAACCATCCATCTGGCCCTCAAATTGATTTGGAGCGTGCCTGCATTCTGATTAACAGTCTAGATATGCAACCGAATGGTAAGGTTATTGGTAAAGCCCGCATAACAGAGACGCCTACCGGACACATCGTTCGTGGGCTGTTAGAATCAGGAGCCAACCTTGGTGTTTCATCCCGTGGTTTGGGTTCTCTTAAAGAAGTCGATGGAATCAACGAAGTTCAAAATGACTTCAGACTAGTTACTGCTGCCGATGTTGTTGCCGATCCATCTGCACATAATGCTTATGTTCAAGGCGTTATGGAGAATGTTGATTGGCTTTATAACGAAACAACCGGCGAGTATGTAGAAACAGTTAAGCAAGAGCTTAAGAAAAAATCTGTTCAAGAAATTGAAGAGGCCAAACTGTTTCTATTCAGCAAGTTTCTAAAAACACTTTAAAGGTTTAACAATGTCTACAACAAAAAACGACAATAAGGAGAATCCGAACATGGATGAACTGAAGACAGGTGATGTTGTCGTCTATGAGGAAAAAAAGCGCCTTGTAGTCGATATCAACGAGAACATTGTTACTCTCCAAGATCAAGAAAGCAATGAGCAAATTGAAATTGATCTTGAGGAAATGACAAAGGCAGCTGCCACCGTTAACATCACAAACCCTCATGGCAATCTAAGCCAGATGACTAATAGCATTATCAGTCATATCTCTGGTCTTTCTAGCTCTGATCAAACCGCATTCTTTTCTAAAGTACAATCTCTGTATGGCAAAGGAAAAGATCACGGCACTGGTGATCAAGCTGGCAAAAATAAAAAGTCTGTTGAAACGCATGGTGGCAAGGATAAGCAAACTCCTGGCCAAATGGCACACACCGTTAAATCATTCCAAAAAGAAGATCTCGACGCCATCCTTGGTGACGAAGAAGGACTCACCGAAGAATTCAAAAATAAAATTGCTGCTCTGTTCGAAGCTGCTGTTGCGCTACGCGTAAATGCGGTTGAAGCAGAATTGCAAGAAAAACACGAAGCTGAAGTTGCTCGCCTTGAAGAAGAAAAAGAAGAGCAATTTGAAGAGCTTACCGTGACTCTTGAAGATGCAATTGATATGTACCTTTCACAAGCTGCTAACGAATGGCTTGCTGAAAACGAAGTTGCTGTTGAATCGACACTTCGCAATTCTTTGGCTGAATCACTTATGCATGATCTTCACGAAGTACTTGCTAAGCATCACTTGGATATTCCGGAAGCCGATGTACCAGCTATAGAAGTTATGGCTGAAAAAATCGAAAGATTGGAAGAGCAGCTTAATACTGAAATTAATGAAAAACTGGAACTTCTCGATGCAGTTATGGAAAGTGCTGCTGCTGAAATTCTTGCCGAAGTTTCAGAAGGTTTGGCTACTACACAAGCTGAAAAATTCGTAACTCTTGTCGAAGGCATTGAGTTTGACGGCGATGCTGATGCTTATAAAGCAAAGCTAGAAGTAGTTAAAGAAAAGCACTTTGCAAAAGGCGCTGTTCCGGCTTCTACCATTAATGAAGAAGTTGAACTTGAAGAAGGCGAAAAAGAAACGATTTTCCATCATCCGCCGATGAAAGGTTACGTTGACGCCCTCTCAAGAACCGCAAAATAATAAATAATGATATAAAAACACCATAAGCACATAACGGGAGAAAATAACCAATGCTTAACGAAGAAACTATTCAGAAGTGGAAGCCAGTCCTTGAGCATCCGGATTTGGAAGGCATCAAAGATGTTCACCGTCGAAACGTGACAGCGGCTATCCTCGAAAATACCGAGAAAGCACTAGCAGAAGCTAGTTCTCACATTCCACAAAATTTGCTGGCGGAATCTCCAATTCCACCGAACGCCATGCGAGCCTCTAGCTCTACTCCTGGTGACGGCAGCATCGACATCTTCGATCCGGTTCTGATTTCGCTCGTTCGTCGTGCGATGCCTAACCTGATCGCATATGACATTTGTGGTGTTCAGCCTATGTCTGGTCCTACTGGCCTGATCTTCGCAATGCGTTCACGCTACACCAACCAGACTCATACTGAAACGTTCTACAACGAAGTTAATACTTCTTTCTCATCTGTTGTTGGTAACGCTAACACGCTTGGTGACAAGCACGTTGGTACGCTACCGGGCAACACAACTCAAACCTCTAACCTAGCCGAAACTGGCCTGTATAACTTCGGTGATGCAATGGCTACGGCACAGCTGGAAGCCTTGGGTACGGATTCTAACGCTGCTTTCCCAGATATGGCATTCAGCATTGAGCAAGTCTCTGTTACTGCTAAAGGCCGCGCTCTGAAAGCATCGTACACCATGGAACTTGCACAAGACTTGAAAGCAGTTCATGGCTTGGATGCCGAAACCGAACTGGCAAACATTCTGTCTGCTGAAATTCTTGCTGAAATTAACCGTGAAGTTATTCGTACGATCTACGTAACTGCTCAACAAGGCGCTACGGATTCTACGACTACGACTGCTGGTATCTTTGACTTAAACACTGATTCCAATGGTCGTTGGATGGTTGAAAAGTTCAAGGGTCTTCTGTACCACATTGAACGTGAAGCGAACAAGATTGCGAAAGATACTCGTCGGGGCAAGGGCAACGTCCTAATCTGTTCTTCTGACGTTGCATCCGCTCTCCAAATGGCTGGCATTCTCGACTACGCACCAGCTATGAATACTTCTGGCCTAAATGTTGACGACACTGGTAATACCTTTGCTGGTACTATCCAGGGCCGCATGAAAGTATACATCGATCCATATGCGACTGGTGGTGACTTTATGGTCGTTGGCTATAAGGGATCTAACGCATACGACGCTGGCTTGTTCTATTGTCCGTATGTTCCGCTCCAGATGGTACGTGCAGTCGGACAAGACGACTTCCACCCACGGATCGGCTTTAAGACTCGATATGGTATGGTTGCAAACCCATTTGCTGAAGGTGCTACTGCCGGTGCAGGTGCGTTCACAAAGGACAGCAACGTTTACTACCGTCGTGTTCTTGTTACTAACCTGATGTAAGCTCAGGCAATAACAATACTGCTTACAATGAACTTGGGAGCCTTCGGGCTCCCTTTTTCTATGCAAACTCTTGTTTCAAAAACAATACAATGCTTTCGTCTTGATTAACTTGAATGTGTTTATCTATTATATCCCACATCCAGCTAGAATCTCTATAATTATAAGCAGCATAAGCTTTATTATAAGGCTTGCCACGAATTGCAGCTTCAATTTTATAGATCATTCGAATTCTCTTCTCAACGCATTATTGATTCTTGCATATGGTACAATACTGGTTTCTATCATCGGCCAAAAAACACGATCTTCAAGATCCCAACGAAGATCCATTTTAGCACATATTCTCATTTCCGCATCGCTATATTCATACAACAAATCTTTAATTGTTTCTCTTATCTTAGGAAAATTTATCATTCTCCAAACTCTTTTTCCAACACGTCGTGAATTCTTATGTTAAATCTGGCCGAAAGAGCATTAGCATGTAAAATACCATCCTCCACATCCCATCTTTCGTATACACTGATATTTTCTTCTTCGCGCAGCTTTGATTCAACAAGTTCAAACAACTCACCATATAATCTCATTTTCACAAAATTATAAATCATGACCAAACTCTTTTATCAAAGTATCACGAATTGGATGGTTGCTGTTTAGTTCTTTTACCCAAGATACAAAAATTTCATGACACCTATCACGAAATTCCCAAGGAATATCTTCATGAGTTGTAGCATCAGGCTTTCGTAATAAAGTTATTACTATCGCTCGTTTAACGTTATTCATTTCTATAATCCCACAACAATTGAGATCGTATAACGTGTTCTATTTCTTCGTCTATTCTAGGCTCGATGTGATCCCAAAGCCAAAGAGTTTCATTTTGAGATGAAACTGCTACATTTAAACGATTAGATGCAGTATAAGAGTTCCGCATAGCAGCAGATTCAATCAGTTTACTGCACATATCTGAATTTTTCATTCCGCATCGCATCCCGAACAGCATCAAGAATTTGTTCATCAGCATTGACATCAAATTTGTCATACAAAACATAACAAAATTCTTTATCAACATCAGTGTTGCTATGAAAGGGCGAAATTTCATCGAGTCTTCTCATTACAATTTTAGTAAGTGTATCATCCTTCATACAAAAATTCACTTTCTAAAGCTAACGGAATCTGTAGCCACTGGCTTTCATTCCGAGTAAATTTTGTTAGTAAATCTTCAGAAGTACCAACACCATACTCATTCCACATTTCGCTGTTGATGTCTAAGGTTGATGATATGTGATCACTAACGTCTGTCTCGTTGTACAAAGGCATATTTCAATCCTTCTTCAATTGTGTAGTAGCCTATCCCAAATGGTGGCCTTTCATCAGCAAACAGAGTATCATTCATGTGAGAAACAAATCGTCTAGGAGCCGCTTTATCTGAACGATAAGAAGGATCGTACAAAAGCGTGTCAAGAATTGCGCTAGTCAAGGATTTCTTCACTGAATTCGTGCTCCAATACTGTGTTGATTTGACGGAACGTTTCAGCATTAGGTATAAGTTCGCGGAGCATTTTTCCAACAAACTCATATCCACACGATTGATTGAACGGACGGCAGCTGTCCAACAAATCTTCTATTTCCATCATTGAATGCATCACATTACCTCAAATTCATCAGACACATAAATACATCTGTAGCACGATCAACACAAAGATGTCAAGGGAGAGGCACATGTCCAAAGATCCACAAGGTGATGCATACAAAGCGTGGCGACGCAAGAACTTCAATGACAAAAAGACCACAGAAGATGCTATCAAGAGATCTTCAGCACCCAAAACAAATTACGAATATAAAGTAGGGAGAGACGGAAAATTGAAAGAAGACAACGTCAATCGTTATGTTGATTTTATCAGCAAGCAGAAAGAGAAGGAAGACTATGGTTATCCAACTCGAATCAAAGAACCAACAAAAGTAGAAGAGCCAGAAAAAGTAGAAGTTGAAGAAGGTTCTGTATCCGATCTTTCACCACGCTACAAAGCAGCTGGACATAAAACACTAACTCAACAAGCCAAAGAATTAAAAGATAAATATGGCTATGTTTCTAAGCAAAGTAAAAATAAAGAAAAAATTCCAGCTTGGAAAAAAATGCAAATGAAAGACGGCACAGCCGACAACGTATAAGGGAGAAACTTTAAATGGCAGTACAATACTCTGTCGCTGTTCGAAACGCTCAATTGGATGCAATTGAAACTACCATTTCTACTGCACCAACTTTGAATATCTTTACTGGTTCTGCACCAGCTGATTGCGCTACTGCAAACTCTGGTACGCTTTTGGCCAGCATGACATTGCCATCAGATTGGATGGCAGCTGCATCATCTGGTTCTAAAGCAAAGAATGGTACTTGGGAAGATACTTCTGCTGACGATACAGGAACAGCCGCACATTTCCGCATTCACCAAGGCACTACATGCCACATGCAAGGCACCGTTGGTCAAGGATCTGGTGACTTGTCTTTGGACAACACGTCGATTGCTTCTGGCCAGCAAGTTACGATTACCACGTTCACTATCTCGGCTGGTAACGCCTAATAAACTAAAATGGCTACGTTAGGAAAATGGACAGGGGGAGTTATTGCTCCCCTTACTCCTGGCACGACATATGCCGCTCCAAACGGCATGTTTCCTACCGAAGCTCGTAATGATTCTTCGGCGTACACATTTACGTCTTCTACGTCTACTTTAACACTTCCATCGTCCGGACTTGCAGATGGCTACCTTATGGTAGCTGCCGTTGAAACTGAAGATGCTTCTAACGGACGATACAATCCCACAGGACAATTTGTTCAAGCTTCTGGCACTGGTAACTTCGTTACTGGTGAAACTTCTGGTTATTCTCGCGATAACTCAGAAGATCGCGCGTACGTGCGCGTGTGGGCATTTGTAGATAATCCATCTGCATCTTCTACATATCAATTTCAATGGCGTCGTGATAGCGATAGCCCTGGTGCTGCCGATGGTATTGTTCGATCTGAATTTGTTGTCATACCATTCTACTATTCCAATCATGGTATCTATAGCTCTAGCACAGCTGCTTTGTACGGTGGCACAACACCAAACCAAGTAACTGGCTTTGCAGCTGTTGATGAATCCGACACAGCTGCAATTGAATTATCTTCGAACCAATTCACTGTTAAAGGCGATAATAAAAAATACTTTATTATTGGTTCTCACTTTGGTGATCATGGATCTAGCCGTACGCAACGTTGGGGCGGTTTGTACACTGGCAGTGCCATGGTTCGTGATGCCATGTCTGTTGCCTACATGCGTAACAGTTCGAACGAATATGGTGGTGGTATGTTCCACACACTTGTGGAAACAAGCACCACTGATGTTACGTATGAAATGCGCAAGTGGCGTGGTGATGGCGTTTTGGATGGTGAAGGTGGTGCTAACAGTGACGGCACAACTGGTACAGATCACCATTACGCACTAGTTATTCTCGAATTAAATGATAGCGCAGAAGGCTTCCATTCTATAGACGCAACTGGTGGTACTGAATTTGCTACTGGTGGTCCTATTGATGTTCCCATTGCACGAACAACAGACATTACATTTAATGATTCTGCTTCTTTCACCAGATCTACAGATAATGCTTTCAACACCGAACAAGACATGGATGCTTTGTTTGGTGGTAACATTTCTGTTGCTTCTTACATTGTTGGTACTGGTTCTCGATGGACAGCGTATGCAGAATTTACTGTCAATGGCACAGAACAAACAGACACATTTCACGGCAACTATTCTAGAAACAACCAAGGCTCTCAAGACACTTTTGGTTTCTCTGCAAATCCATTATCATTTCTTGCTCTAACAAATGGTGATGATGTTGGTGTATCTGTCACTGAACTTACTGGTACAGAAGGCGGCGGTGGTGCGCAAAGATCGCCTGCCAACTGGACTGGTTTTTGGGGCTTAAACCTTGACACACTAGAAGATGCTGGCGGTGGCGGAATTACTGGTACGTCATCTACAACAGTTGATGACAACACACTATCTGCCACTGGCGAAGCTGACATCGATGGTACTGCCTCAATTACGTCTGCTGATGATACTATCACAACTGCCGGTGAAGTAGATATAACTGGTACGTCAGCTACGACTGACGATGATAATACACTATCTGCTACTGGTGCTGTTGGTAATATTATTACTGGTACTGCTACTATTACACAAGACGATAATACGTTAAGTGCAGTTGGTGATGTTATTATTGAAAGCATTAGTGCAATCACAAATGACGATGATACACTATCTAGTGTTGGTGAAGTAGATATAACAGGCACCAGCACAACCACAGATGACGATAACACACTATCATCTACTGGTACCGTTGGTGACAACATCACTGGCACTGCATCCATTACGCAAGACGACAACACATTAAGTGGTGTTGGTGAAGTTGATATAACTGGTACTAGTGCTATAACCAACGACAGCGATAGCACAGCCACCAATGGCGATGTCATTGTTGAAGGCGAAACACCAGCTGGTGATACTGTTTATGATTTTGAATCTTCATTAACAATTGATACTGGTGAAACTTCTTATTTCACTAGAACAGCAAACTCTGCAAAAAATGGCTCATTTGGTCTTTTAGGACGTGGTTCTAATAGCTATCGTGAAGCCGTCATTTCAGGCACAGATGAAGCTCTTGATGGCTTGCATATTGGTGCATGGTTGCGTGCAGATGACGATGGTGGTCACTCATTTAAAGCTCCTGGTATTATATATTGTTGGACTGACGCATCAAACCACTACGTTGCTGGTATTGATATGCGTGATCCAAACATTTACATTCGAGAACCATTTTCTAGTTTCGGTAGTGAAAGCTCGTCACTAAGCAACTCGTCCATTGTCCATGACACTTGGTTTTGGATGGAAGTTACTGGTAACAGCACCAGTTCTACAGCCACTCTATACGACGATATTGGCGGCACTGTAATTGCTACAGTAACACGTGTAGATAATACACAAACATCTGGTCCTATCGGTGTTGCTGTTTACTCTGATGGTGCTTTTGATGATCTTACCATTATTAGTGGTGGTCCTGCTGGAATTGTTGGTGACGACAATACTCTTTCTGCTGCTGGTACTGCCGACGAAAATGCTGTACTTAACGTTACTCAGGATGACAACACACTAAGTTCTGTTGGTGATGTTGATGTTGCTGGTACGTCAATCACCACAACTGATGATAATACATTATCTTCTGACGTTGATGTTATTGTAGATGGTACAAGCAATAATACTGATGACGATAACACCACAAGCACCGATGGCGATGTTATCGTTGATGCTACTGCTTCTATTACACAAGATGATCAAACGTTAAGTGCAACTGGTTTGGTTGTTGCTGGACTTGTTGGTTCTGCTGCAATTACGCAAGATGATAATACTTTATCATCCACTGGTGAAGTTGATGTAGCAGGCACAAGTGCAACCACGGACGATGATAATACCACTACAACCGATGGTGACGTACTTATTTCTGGTACATCATCAACTACAAATGATGATAATACTACATCTACGGCTGGTGAAATTGACATTGATGGTACTAGTAGCACAACCAATGATGATGGCAACACAAGTACTGATGGCGACGTTCTAGTCTCTGGTATATCGTCAACAACAAAAGATAACGACACGCTTTCTGCTGCCGGTGTTATTGGTGATATCAACACTGGTACACTCAACACCACGCAAGATGACAATACAGTCATAAGCACTGGTGAAGTTGACATTACAGGCACGACTGGTGCTACGCAAGATGGTGACACATCAACTGGCGATAGTGATGTCATTGTTGATGGTACAGGCGCAATCACAGCTGAAGGCGACAGTATTGCCACAGATGGCGATGTGATTGTTTTTGGCTCACTATCAGCTACACAAGACGATGATACACTTTCTGCTACTGGTGGCCTAACAGCTGAAGGCACTAACACCACAACACAAGATGATCAAACGTTAAGTGCAACTGGTACAATTGTTGTTGATGGTACGTTAAACGTAACGCAAGATGCGCAAACACTTTCTGCAACTGGTTCTGAAACTGGTGATGGATTAGACGAAACTCAAGACGACAACACATTAACTGCCAATGGTAATGTAATTCTAATTGATTTCTATCGTGATCCATTGCGTGGTGTTGGCTGTTTAAATGATACTGTTAATTCTAGAAATAACATTTCAACAATAATAGGAAAAGGATCAACACAAGGAATTACAAGTAAAGGAAACATTTCAACAAAGTCAGGCGTTGGTTCTCTGAAACATAAGACTGGTTCAGGGAGCATTTTCTAATGGCAATTGAAGACGATCTCACTTTATCAGAAACCATACCACAAGGTTCACAAGACGTTGATAGTTATGACGGCGAATCTGTTGTATTTGCTGCTAACGTAACTTTCTCTTCTACTCCTGCCGATGCTGCTCTGTTTGAAAAGGGCGGTTCTGGTCGCGGTGGTTGGGTAGGCATGCGTGATAGTGCAACTACACCAACATTTCGTGTTCGTGGTGGTACTGGTACAACTACTTCTAGTTCTACTACTGCTATTGCTGTTCTTGATATTACAGACTTTCCACAAGACGATGCAGAACACGTAGTTGTTTGGGAATTTCGTGTTTTCCCTGGACGCGTACGTCTATGGATTGATGGTGAATTTAAAGGATCTGGTTCTACTACTGCTAACGGTGCATTAGGCGGCGGTTCTAATGAATGGGAAGGTGGCGGTGGTGGTATGTTTGGTGACGGAAGCGGATCAAACGTTTCCGGAGAACCAAGCTCGTCTTGGGTAAGTGTTTATGGTGCAAGTTCTGTTAATGGTGGTTGTCGTACATACGGCTTTCAAGAAGTAGATCAACAAGACTATACACCAGCAAATACGTTAAACCGTGTTGAAGGATTAACTCTTACCAATACATTTTCTACCACAACTACAGATTTTGATGACACATGGATGAATTTGGCAGCCAACTGTGTTTTTGAAATTGACATGGATTTACCACCAGCTTTTGATGCTGCTAACGAAGGTCTTATTTTTGAACTTGGTGGTTCTGGTACTGCTGCATGGGTAGGTATTCGTGATAGTGGTGCTACTTTACGTATTCGTCATGGATCTGGTGCTGTTGATGGTGCTACCGTAAACACAACATCATCCAACGTTTTGTTTATGGATATTCCAACGTCTAGTCTTACAGAAAGTGCTAACGTTACATTAACATGGGAAGCACAGATTCATAACGTTGGTTCTGCACGTGCATATATTGATGGTGTACATGTTGCCAATACTAAAGATCCAAATACTACTCCAACTGCATTTACGCAAAACTGGTCTGGTACTGACCACGGTGGTCTTGGTGCTATTCCTACTGCAACAAACGTAGCTAATGGTGAAACTAGAGCAGTAGCAGCTAATATCGTATTTCACGAAATGCGTGTATACGAAAACCAAACTATTATAAATTGGGAAACTGCTGATACTGGAATAACTGGTACTGCTGCAATTACCAACGACAGTGATACATTATCTGGTGTTGGTGAAGTTGACATTGATGGTGACGCTACTCTTACTGACGACGATAATACTACTACAACAGCTGGTGAGGTAGATGTTATTGCTACTGCTGCTATTACGCAAGCAGGCGATACGACAAGCACAAATGTTGATGTTATTGTAGATGGCACAAGCACCACAACTAGTGATAATAATACTTTAAGTTCAACTGGCACAGTTGATGATCCTGCTATCACTGGCACCGCTTCAATTACGCAAGATAATAATACATTATCGAGTGCTGGTGAAGTTGACATTGATGGTAGTAGTACCATCAATTCTGGCGATGATACTATTGCAGGTGATGCTTTTGGTGAAGTGGGTATTGAAGTCACAAGCACCACTTCACAAGACGATAACACTTTAAGTGCAGTTGGTGACACAATTGCTGGCGGCACCAGCACCACAACAACAGATGATAATACTACATCTACTGCTGGTGAAGTTGACATTGATGGTACTGCCTCAATTACAGCTAGTGATGATACAACCACTACAAATGGCGAAGTAGATATTAATGCCACATCATCTACGACTGTAGACGACAACACACTTTCTGCAACTGGCACAGATGCGTCTACACTACCAGTTGTTTTTGAAGGATCTAAACTTGTTTTAGAAACAGGCACAAATAGCACTACTTATGAATCCAATACGTTCACCACAACTGGTGGATCTGATCATATTCTTATTGCTACCATTGTTATGCAATCTGCTGGTTCCACACTAACTCAAATGGTAACAGATCCCGCTACTGTTACTTTTGGCGGCGAAACAATGACTTTCATCAATGGTGTTGAATATGGTAGTGATTCTGGTCCTGAAATTGCAATGTATTATTTGCTTGATCCACCAGCATCCGGCAATGTTTCTATAACATTAAGCAGTGCTAGTAGATCTGCTTCTATTACAGTTTCAGAATATTCTTCTGTATCTGCAAGCGATCCTATTGGTAATGTTCAATCAACAAACACTTCTACAATTGTTTCTATTACTCCTGAAAGTAGCACTAGTTATATTGTTTCTGGTTCTGCTCAACGGGATGGTGATTCTGGTCCTTATTCACCATTATCAGGCTGGACAGAATTAGCAGATATTAATACTGGTTCAGCAACAATTAACGATCAAGCTGCTTTTGTTGGTGATTTAGAAAACGATGGCACTAGCGAAATAGATGCTGGTGGTTCATCAACTTCAGGAAACACAATCAACACTCCAGTTTCTTTAGCAGTTGAATTGTTGCCTGTTCCTTCTAGTATTGCTGGTACTGCTGCAATTACACAAGATAATAACACCGTTGCAAGTACTGGTGAAGTTGATGTTGAAGGAACTTCTTCAACATCACAAGATCCTGATACATTATCTGGTGTTGGTGAAGTCATACCATTTATCACTGGTACAGCATCAGTAACTCAAGACGATAACACAACATCTACTGCTGGCGAAGTTGACGTATCTGCAACATCTTCAACAACTTTAGATTTCCAAACCCTATCTGGTGTTGCTTCTGTTGAGATTGAAGGCACAACTTCAACAACTCAAGAAACTCAAATACTTACAGGTGTTAGTTCAACTGAAGTAGAAGCCAATTCGACTACCACACAAGATGATCAAACCATCACATCTTCTGGCCTAGTATTAATTCAAGGTGGATTATCAGAAACCCAAGATAATAATACTCTTTCTGCTACAGGAATTGAAGGTGGTAATGGATTAGAAGAAACTCAGGATGATAATACATTATCTGGTGTTGGTTTAATTCTTAATCGAGATTCAAATCAAATTGGTTATAGAAATGGCTCTTCTCTTGGTCCAATTATCCGTAGTGCTGGCATTACAGGAACTAAAACACACAAAGGATCTGCCATCAGAATCATCAATTCTGCTTCAAATATAAAAATCAACTAAATACATTAATCAACAAAAAGGTGTGTAATGACGGTTAAAAACTATACAGTAGACAGATCAGCTAATCTACAGATCGATATTGCCGTATCAAACAGTTCTGGTGCTGCACTCGATTTGGGCGATTACACCAGCAATGCATACTACAAAACGCATGTAGAAGCTGCAAACTCTGTCACTATTACCAGTGCTGGCTATTCTAATGGTACGCTTAGATTGACGCTCACGGGCGTGCAAACAGCCAATGTGACAGTCGGTAGGTACATGTACGAAGCTTACATAACACACACATCATCCAACACGTCTTATCGTGTTCAGGAAGGGATTTTAACATTCACCGGAGGATTATCATAAAATGTCGGAAATTCTAGAACACTACAAAACTTGGCTAGAAGGCGAGCATTGGGATAAAGTTAAGCGCAACAATGATGTTGAGATCCAAAATGCTCAACAATATGCTGAACAAATGCTCGATCAACATGGCGACGATGAGCAAGTGCAAAAGCTTTGCGCTGCTATCATGAAATTAAATCCAACTGACAAAGCGCACCAAGAACAAATTTTAGATGCTGCACAACAGTTGAATGATTACGTTTCTAAAAACGTTGGCCACGAAACTTTGAAAGATAAGTCAAAGAAATCTAAAGCCAAACCAGAAAAGAAAGATAAAAAAGATGAGGCAAAATGACGAGGCTTTTGATGCCATAAAGAATGCTTACAAAAAACGCATACTCCAAAAGCAAAAAGAAAAAGAACAAAAAACAAAAGATAACGTTAAGCGCGATAAATTATACGACTATTTGAAAAAGCGCAATTCGGGAGCAGCATGTTAAAATTCCGTCAGTGGCTACAAGAACGCAAAAAAGCTCACTACTCTGGTGATGAGCACGACAGCGAAAACTTTCCACAAGTAGCTGGACGATATAAAGATTTGCGTAACTCGTCACGTGAGACATTACAGAAGCTTGCTGTTAAGCGTGGCGTAGATTCAACTGAATCCGACACACAATTAACCAGCGACATTCTCCGCAAAGAATTGGGCGATGCACGAGTTGATGGATATTACAATCGATCAAACGAAAATAACGTTTATCGTGCACGCATGAGACAAAAAGCAAAAAACTCAGCTAAGGCCAGTTACCAGAAAGAAAAAGAAAAATGAACATAACAGAAAAATATAAAACTTGGCTAAAAGAATCAGATGAAATTGATTTTAAAAAAATTGTTGAAGAGATGAATGGAATTATTAAACAAATCAATTCTATCAATGAAGATTCTGATGAACTAAATGAAGGTGTAGTAAAAGCAATTAAAAACGCCGCTTCTATTACTAAATTTGCTGCCAAGGGAACAGTGCCTATTGCTGCTGCTATGCATGCTGGCATTCTTTTGCACGCACATGCAACTGGTGGATACACACCAGAACATGCCAATACACACCATTGGGTTAATACAGTATTTGCTGGTTCTCACATTGGTGCTGCTGCACTTGCTGCGCGTGATGGCTTGAAAGAGAAATAATGAGTACATTTGGAACAGCTTTAGATGAAACACCAGAAAATATTAATTTTCTTTCACCACTTGTCTTTAAGCTGGAAATCAAGAAAACACCAAACCTGACGTTCTTTGTGCAGAACGTAAACCTGCCAGGAATTCATTTAGAGCCCACAGAAGGCCAAGCAACGCCATTCGTCAATATCCCTTACTATGGAGATCATTTGACGTATGACGAGCTGACAGTGAATTTCAAGGTACAGGAAAGCATGCATGACTGGCTAGAGATCCACGACTGGATTCGAGGCTTAGGCTTTCCTAAGAACCACACAGAATTTGCTACGTTGGAAGACGCTCTGCCGATTACAGGTGAAGGAATGACATCTGATATGTCGTTGGTTGTAATGAACTCGAATCGCATTCCTAAGTTCAATATCATCTTCAGAGACGCGTTTCCTATCACGCTTAGCTCAATCATCTTCGATCAAGCGCAAAGCGATCTGCAGTACGCTACAGCAGCAGCAACATTCAAATACACACTATATGACATTGAAAGGATAGCCGGTGTCTAAATTTAAAAAAATACTAGCAGAAGTGCGTAGATCAAGAGCCCGCGCATTAAAGCTTGTGAACAATTTAGCAAAACGCTATCCTGAAGACGATAATATGGATGCTTTCGATCCTAAACATAAGCGACAAATGTCAACTCCAATAAAACAAATAGATCCTGATTATGACATCGATCACGACAGATTAGGACGTAAATTTCATACTCGCAGAGTAGCTACACACAAAATAATGTCACCACAATATTCTGTATCTCCTGCTGAAATCAAAGATAAAATAAAGAAAAAACAACCAAAAGATTATTTGCCATTAGCTACTAAACATGGAAGAAATTATGTTGTTGATAATGGCAATCATCGAGTAGCAGCTGCTAAAGCACAAGGAAAAAAATGGATTCGAATGAGGGTTATGAATCCAACTTTCAATAAGGAAAAGTAATGTCTGATTATCATCAACAAGCTGAATTTCTACTTACTCGTGGCTACGTGACTGGTATGACCAAAGATCAGTTAGCTGAGAAGTTATTGCAGAATGCCGAGAAAACACCCCCTGAAAACTCTCATACACGCGAAACTGTATACGACGACCAAAGCCAGAGTTTTGTTGCCAAAGTGCGTGATGCAGCTTCCGAGACTCAGAAGCGATTGATTCAACCGGGGGAACGGACTTCAGCCGCTCTTCAAGTGTGGACAAGCGACGAATGGCCATTAAATCAGAATGACTAATCATTTTGAATCAGGAACTTCTACTACATCTGTAACAAATTCGCGTGCAACTATTTTATTAGCATTCTCAACAGCAACGTTATTTGCTTCGTTTAGTTCTCTCGTTAATCTGACGTTTTCTGCTGCAAGCTCGTTATAATCAATTTCTTTTTGAGCAAGTTGATTGACCAAATGCTGTTTTTCATAATTTAAAGAAGCTGCTCTTGCTTGTAAATTAGTATTTGCTCTTCTCCAGCCTTCAATACTATTTTCTAAAGCAGCAACTTTGTCTTTAGTTTTTTGGCGTGTTTCGTACATAGCAATTGAATAACACAAAGTAATTCCCATCCACAGGACAGCAGCTATTCCCATTGGAGTTTCTTCATATCGTTGATGATAACCAATGAAAAGCATGGTAGCACCAATGCCCCACCATAGCACAAAGCGCCATGCACTGCTGAACAATTCAATCATAATTTTTCCTAGCTGTAATGGGATAGAACGTAAGATCTGGGATCGTGATGATAGGCAGCATTGCCTATGGTCTTGAATAGTAAGTTGAATGCTCGCGTTTCTAGTTCTGCTGTGATGTTGGCAGTGAGCATCTGAGGGCCATCACCAAACCCATCGTAAATGTCAGAACTCTGCAAGATAATACCAACAGCGCTATACTTACCGCACATACCATCTCGCAAAATCAACTCATCTTCCTTTAGTGTATCAGGATCGTAGTCTTCCATATCGAACGCATCATACGGCAAATTGTAACCATAATACACATAATCGGTTCTAGTCGTGCTCATAATTCCACATGTCCTGCTTCGTATAAGTGGTGATAGCCCATTCAAATTGAATGGCCGTCTTTCTACGATGGCAGTTTGCACATAGAACCTGACACTTGTCAATCTCTTCTTTTATCTTTTCAAGGGAAGATCCGTCACGAATCATTTTAGAAATATTTTTGTGTTTCTTGCCACGACAATGATCAAATTCGAGAACTACAGGATCGCTCTCGCCACAACATTCACAAGGATGTTCTTCTAAATATTCAAAAACAAAACGACGATTTCGTTCAATAATTGCTCTTTTCTGTTCTCGCTGTCTTGGTCTTTCGCGTTGCTGATCATAAAAACTAACGCAAGATTTGCAAATATAATTTAATCCATCAGGATTTTTAGAACATTTAGAAAAGGCTTCAAGTGGTTTATTAATTTTACATTTAGAACATTGCTTCATAAAGCATCTCCATATTAACTTTGGACATGCTTTATTTAGTGCCGCAGAAAAGCATCTATTCCCGACCCATGGATTCGAACCACGCCTTCCAGATCCACACTCTGGCGTGCTTAACCGCTAACACTAAATCGGGAATTAGAAATATCGGAAAGTTTTTTGCTTTATGTCACCACATTTTTCGCACTGTAAAATGTGTATTGCGCCTATAACACGATCATCTTCCGCAATTGATATTTCGCCTTCTTTATAAATGGTCCACTTGTGTTCACAAGTCTTGCCCCATATCAACCATTTTAATAATTTGATCATGTTCTGCTTTCAAAAGCTGGAATAGTAGGAATCGAACCTACCATAAACTGGTTAACAGCCAGTCGCGTCCACCTTGTTCGCCTTATTCCATTGCTTATGTCTGAGTGATTGGATTTGAACCAATGGCCTCCTGCGTCCAAGGCAGGCGCTCTACGCAAGCTGAGCTACACTCAGTATCACTTAACACATTGTCGAAGTTTACGACAGCGTTCAGGATGCATCAAACGGCAAGCTTTGTCAATTAAATGTGGGACTTTTTTTGCAGCGAAACAGTCGGCTTTATATTCATTTTTAATGCCTTTCGCATGCGCACATTCGTGCCAGAACACGAACTCAAAACCATGTCTTTCAGCCAAGAAAGGATTGATTACGATAAATCCTTTGCGGCCACCAGCGATCTTTTTGTACTGAAAATCAACAAGAATAATGGCATCATCACAGTGATACCATTTGCCTTTATGCTTTATTCCTGATTTTCCTTCAGCAGTAAACAGTATACTGAACACCAATAAGAAAGAACCAGCCAATAAAAACTTATTAAGCATTATCCGCCTTTAAACCAATTAGTAGCAACCTTAGTTCGCTTTAGTTTGGTATACTTTCGTCTATTATGTCTATTCGTAGCCATATAATCTACTTCATCAATAAGAATTTCTTTTGAAATAGAATTTCTATAATCCTGTTGTTCTTCTAAAGTTTTAGGACTATTACGAAAGCATCTAGCTTTTTGCTTCATTATATCTCCAAAGTTTTAGGCAGCACCTACTTAATGAAGCGGGTTGCGATCCCTGACAGTATCAATCCAGGTATGAAAATCAACTTGCCGGTGCTCCTAACTGGTTAGTATCAGGGGGTTATTTTGCTGGCCCCCTGATACTTGGCGCACTTGAGAAACCACGAGTGCCCCGGACAAATTCGACGCCAACTACTAAGCAAGTGCCGTCGTTTACGTTTCTAGCCACATGCAGCAACACCTGTACTGCTTTTTAGGCATCAAACCGAACTGCTCCATCTGTTACTAACATCTTGTGTACCCAAATGTTAGCCAAACTTCTCCCTTGCCGCGAGCGTATAGTAATTCGCGTTTGCGCACATAGAGCTATGAATTCACTTACCATGCAAGGGTTTCTAATGCTCTTTCAGGGACAGGCGACTTCACTTATGGCCATTCTGACGATAAGATCCATTTTCCACTCAGACAACTTGGATTGCCTATTGAGCAACTTTCCTCCAGGGTCTTATTGGCTACTTCCAAGTTCACCAACCGAGTTCCCGGTATGCGTTGTATTACACCATCTGCCCCTGAAAGGGCACTATTAGAATAAGCTGAGATTACACCTATTCATGGAAGCCTTTGAACCGTACGGCATAGCCTTGCGAGCTGCCTTAATCCTTTATCCACTAGGCGGTTTTTACACCTATCCTAGTATCTTCCAGTGCTGCGTTTTTTAAGTGGTCGCGTAACCACTGTCATACGTAACTAATCGTCCATCATTATTACACTTGCCTTGCGAGCAATTAGGCTTTGCGGGCCATGTCGTCATTCCGAACAAACTTCTCCACCTTGCGAGTTTTGAAGCACTACATTCCGTTGCCGGTGTAGTATTAAGCACCTTTCGTTACGTACCGAGGCAGTCTTTGCTTTTAAACATGCAGTTCAAATGCACGCTGGACAGGGATCGAACCTGCTACCCACAGATTATAAGTCTGTTGCTCTACCAATTGAGCTACCAAGCAAACCTACTAAGATGTGCTGCCTCGGTTGCTTCATATCCTTTTGGGATACAAAATACAACACACCTTCTGTCTTTCGCCTTGCGAGCTACTAAACCATCTTTCGAGATAACGTGAACGTGCCCCGTTACCTTTGAGATTACGAGCCTACCCTTGTGCGCTAACACTCGGATCATCTCGACACACGTTGATTTTCAGTTCTCACAATATTTGCGCGTACTAGTGCAACTGCCATTGCTTAACTACTCACCGATTCGGCTCTGTAGCTTATCCTTTCGGACTAAAACTATTGCTTTAAACTTAGCACCACCTGATTTGATGATGCCCCTTTCGGGAAATCCATGCTTTTATAGCTGGGCCATTGCTGGTGGAGATATGTAGGCTTTTCTCCGTTGGGCATGTCGCCATGCTTATCCTAATGACGCTATACCGCCAATTTCTTCCATTCGACTCTTGTACCTTACTTCAGTCGTTAACCTTTGTCAACAACTAAATTCGATTTTCTGCTTTTTTTCTTCCTGGCGTCCAGTGAAATCCCTTTTCCCAACCAGCCGGAATTTTAGCATACTTACTAATGCGCTTAGTTTCCGTACCATTGGTGATCGACTTGGTATTCTTGCCGTGATGAGGAATGCCTTTTGCTCTGTTATCAGCATGGTGTTTTAGATGAGCAAGAGACATTTTCTTCTTTGTCTCTTCACTCAAATTCCACTTAGGCATAGCAGCCACACGCTTCTTTTGCGTGTTCGAAATTTTCTTTTTCGTTGCTGCGCTATGTACTTTAACAGGCATGACTATCCTCTTTCATTTTGCCTAGTTTTTGGTTGCGGGTGTCGGATTTGCACCGACGATCTCCAGTTTATGAGACTGGCGAGTTAACTACTTCTCCAACCCGCATTAAAGATAAATCTTGGCTGCGATCACTACCAAACCAGATATTATGATCGCTCTCAACAGTGGAAACAAGTGATTTCTTGCTGCACTACGATACGGACAGTTCTTCTCTGCTTCACTCATTTTTCTCTACATCTAATTGTCGAACCAGTTGCGTACACATTGAGATCTTGCTTTTGGCAATACTCAACCATAATTTTCATTCTTTTTGTTTTTTCTTGCTCGTCAAACTTATGCATATCACCAGTGAACTTTAACAAGAAAGCCATTGATACCATCACAGCACCAGCCATACCAATCGCAACAAAAACTGTTTCAAGTTTGTCAAATTTCATGACTTCACCATTGCAGGTATATTTAATACCAAAGCTACAACTGTCAAGACAATTAATGTACCAATCATTGTTTTTTTCCACAGTGAGGACAGAATTGTTCTTTTGGTTCCCAACCATCTGTAGCTACAGACCACCATAGCTTACAGAACTTGCATGTAAAGTAATAGATCGTTTCTTTATACAACAGACATTGCCAAGAAGCAAATCAATGCTAGGACTATTGCTGCTATACTTAAATTCTGATACACGACTTTTTTATAATGGTCAACATGAAAATTCTCGACTTCCAACTTTTCCATGCGATCCTGACCAAACACGTCTTGCGTTAGATGTTCGCCATAGCGATCCCTAAAATGGTTACGATGAACCAACTTTTCGTCCTGAGATTTCATTTCTTATTTGTTGCCTTATTATTTCTTCTGTGAGATTTGACATCTTTACTTGTATTTCAAACCAAACTGTAGCTTCTACGTCCAAACTAATATCAGGATGATAGTAAGGATCAACCTCAACTACACAATCGATCTTATTCTTGCACGTATAAGATGTCATTATTCATCTCGTCTTTTAACGCATGACTTATTGTATCAGGATGAACGTCGCTTATTTTTCCATACACATGACGCCAAACTTTAGATTCTACAAAAATAGATACAAAATCTGTATTCCACGGGCGGGGAGATATTACTCGCTTTATTGTATATCGCAATCTAGCCACCAAATACTGCCACACAAACAATGATAGTAAGAATAATACCGGCCATTACAAAACCCATTATAAAATCATGATGCATATCTTTGTAGAAATCCTCACCTAACTGTTCAAGAATTGTAAGATCGTACGGATTATCGTGCTCAAAGATAATCGGTGCATTATTTGATTGTTGTAATTCAGCTAACGCTTCAGCATATGATTCATGCCTTACTTTGCCATGAATAGGGCTTACTATTGGATAGTTCATCATCTCACCACTAAGCTAGCAAAAAATGCCACAATAGCAATAGTAAACGCAATAACCAATATCTCGACTAAGACATCAGTTCTTTTTTCTGTTGACATGTTTTTGGGGAATATTCTCACGCCAGAACATGTGCGAACTATGATTAAAGCCACAGACAAAAATACACTCAAAAGAGTGTACCATATGATTTTAATCAGTGTCATGACTAATCCTTAAAACTTTGATCGAGATGTTCAGCTAACACTCAGAATCCTACTTTTCCCGTTTGGTGTGGTACTTGTTCAGGTTCCCTGTCGAGTTAAACAGACTTCTTTGCTTCATGTACGCGCGACTATGGCCACTATAACAAAGCGTGCAGACTCTATAACTCAACATCTCGATCAAAGTTTTAAGTGGTGGGTTTCTGTTTCCAGGTACCCACCGAACCCAGACTAGGCCGCTTGTGCCAAGTCAAGTGGTGCATTATCGTTTGCATCTAGTTACGGGCCGCGATGCGGTGCTTGCCATGCCGGTTGCCTAAACTTCCCCTACGTCACCAGTCGATCCTATTTCACGCCCATCAGAAACAATCTCATCCCACTTGCTTTCACAGCGTGATCTCTGTGGTCAGTCTCAACATCACTTCAAGGGCATTTCTGCCGAGATTGTTTGTGGTGGACGTGACGGCTTTGCAGCCGTGTCCTGTCTGATTTCGAAGTCGCCTCAAGCAGCAACGATGGTATTTATAACAAATCAAGTTTCAGTTGTCAATAGTGTATTTTCTTTGGTTGTACAATTTCCAGCGCTTCACCAGTAGAAACAACACATGCCATCATGTTAGGCGCTGTCATGAATAACGTATATGATCCTTTTTTACGATTGCCCCACAACTCCATCATGGGACCACTCTTTGTCAAGGCTATAGACAGTTGTTCTTCTTTAACTTTCTCTAGAACTTTAACTAGTCCATCACGAGGACCACACTTACCTACTTTAACGGGTGCTGACAATGCTGACGTTGCCGTGGACGTCAGAATGATTGCGGCAACTAGAAGATTTTTCATTAGATTTCTCTCTGTTATTTCTTCTATTTACCATGCCACTATGACGCATCTAGACAGGCTTGTCAACAAAATTATTTCTTAATTCCTCTATGATCTTAGATAGCAACAGAACATCATGATATATCATGGGCATTAGTTCATGCTTAGACAATCTACCAATTTGTGCCTCAACACTATTTTCATATTTGCTTGCAAATGCAGTATAAACTTCAGTGTCTAACACATTATGTATTTGATTCTTTAAAAGAGATCTAGATGGTGATTCATTCATCAAAATCTATCTCCAATGCATTTATGATACCGTCTATTCTACCAAACAAACGCAAATCATCGCTGATTATAGCATCCCATGCGGCACAAATCTTACTATAAGCATCAGGATTTTTAGCAATTATTTGATTAAAAATGCTATCATCGAAACGCTTTTTCGCGTTGAATTTAATATCACTCATCAAATTCTTCTTTCAAGAATTCAAGCACATCAGGCAAACGACCAAACAATGTCATGTCATCATTCCAGCCACAATTTAAGAATCCGTCATCGACATTTGTATCTGTATATGCTTCAGTACCAGCAACAGCATGAAACACCATTCCATCAACCAAACCATGAACAGCGTCCGAGATAATTTTTTTATGCACAAAATTGTTCATTTTGTAATTGTTCCCTAATTTGCTTCAGTGCTGTTCCATCAACAACTGCTGGTTCCAATTTTCCATCAGATAGCACATCATTTTCTATACCAAGCGAAATGCCGTTGTGTGTTTCTGCTTGATCATACATATTCTCATCCAAAATTTCAAACATTTCGTCTGAAATATGATCATTTATTATGATACGCACTCAAAATCTCCAATCTTAATTGTTGCCTGATTATTGATGCTTTGCTGCCTTCATTGTTGAGAATTATTCCGTAGTTCCATCCAGTCAATCTAAATTTATGAAGAATACGCATACGCAAACCATCATCCACAAATTCGTGTTTAACGGACGCATGAAACACTTCATTATCTGTTAACCGTTCTATCTTATTACACGCCATCATTTAATCACCATGCAGAAAGTTTCTGTCGTCAAGTGCGTTTTTGATGAGCCAATTACGACTATGGATCATCTTCATAATATCCTGCAACAGATCAACCTTTATCTCAGCTTCTTGAGCTTTCAAGTCGATCTTAAGCAATTCAGAATCGCCGTCAAGAATGTCTTTAATATCTGATTTTAGGATGGTGCGATCCGGCATTTCCCAGCCAAACTGATCAGCAACCTCTTGCGTTGGATTGATCAGAAATTCGTTCTTCTCTGATCGCATACGCTTGTACAAAAATTTGGCCTTAGCTATCTCTTTACGTGCGTCTATTAGCATCTTGTAGTACTTGGCGTGTAATTTTGGGATATCTCTCGACTGATCCCCTAAACCAATCTCATTGATTGGTGCATCATTATTCCATTCATTAATTATATCTTCAGAGTTCATGAAATTCCTTCTTTAATTCTTGTTGTATATTGTTTTCAATAATGTAATCAATAGCATACTCTACTTGATTACGCACAATTACCATTGTTCGCGTTTCATATTCTTCGTATATAGGAGCCATCATTAGAGCATGGTTTCTACGGACAATATTTTCTGATAATTTGTTATTCAATTCTATCATCGAAACTCTGCCCTTAAATATTCCAAAATTTCATTCTTTTGATTATAAGCTCTTCTTGGTTGTTTTCCACGAAACCACAAAGGCGGCAAAGCTCTTAATGGTCCTTTCTCAACAGGAACATTATACCACAACAATTTTTGTATTTTAATATCCACACGCCTAGACAGATTTTCGATTGAAATCATTTTGTAATTTCTCTGTTACTGGAGCCCACACCCTTTGATCTGCAATTTCTCTATGTCGAGTAGCATCACTTACTGAATTGCGTACATTATATCTCACAATCTCTTCTAATATACAATTGGGATTCCACCAACAAACATCTGTCAGTGTTTCTCTTAGTCTTCTATTATGAATAGAACTCATCTTCCAAAGCTCCCTTAATACCAAACAGAATACCATCCACAAGTTCCATGTACCAATAAAATTCCTGAGTTGGAGGAACTTCGTCTGTCGGTATATCCCGACTTACTTTACGGACAATTTTGTTTTTCAGCATATCAATCTCTCTAAATACCTAACGGCCCATAACGCACCAGGAAGGATCATAGTGGCTTATAAGGTATTGGTTGGATATTACAATGATGTGCACATGTTCGTAACTTCGAACAACGAAGGCGTTGAACGAGAATTACGAGACAGATTTTCCTTTTTCGTTCCTGGCTATCGATTCATGCCAGCGTACAAAAGAGGACAGTGGGACGGCAAGATCAAGCTGTACAATGCACAAACAAAACTGATGTACGTTGGCTTGCTTCAGGAGGCCAAGAAGTTTGCCAAAGATCGGAACTATCAAATCGAGATAGATCCTAAGATTGCATCAGTTAACCACTACACGATGAAGGATATAGAGGCGTTTGCTGACAGCCTGAACTTACCGTTCGCACCATACGAATATCAGAAGCTATCCGTTCTGAAAGCCGTGAACGAAAAACGACTAACACTCGTATCCCCAACTGGTTCAGGCAAATCGCTGATTATTTACATGGTAGCACGTCTCCTAAACGTCAAAACGTTAATTGTGGTTCCAACTACAAACCTTGTACACCAGATGGCTCAAGACTTCAAGGAGTACGGATACAAAGAAGATTGCCACCTGATCTACTCAGGTAAGGACAAGGATTTTGATGAAACTATAGGCATCACAACATGGCAGTCAATATACAAGATGCCTAGAAGCTGGTTTGAGCAATTCGATTGTGTGATTGTTGATGAGGTTCATGGTGCCAAGGCAAAGTCATTGACTGGCATTCTAGAGAAGATGTCACGCACACCACACCGATTCGGTACAACTGGTACGCTCGACGGAACAGAGACAAATCGATTGGTGATTGAAGGCTTGTTTGGTCCAGTGTTCCAAGTCACCACAACTGACAAGCTCATAAAGACTGAGGTACTAGCAGATTTCACTGTTGAGTGTTTGTTGCTGAAATGGGATAAACATTTCCCTGATTATACGTATCAAGAAGAAATTGACTGGATTGTTACCAACGACAAGCGCAACAAATTCATCACTCAACTGGTGACTAAGAAGGAAGGCAACAATCTCGTACTGGTGAATTTCGTAGAGAAGCATGCTAAGGTGTTACTCGACATGATCAAGAAAAACACCAATCGGCCAGTCTACTACATACATGGTGGTGTTGATGCAGAAGTAAGAAACGACTATCGAGCTATGATTGAAGAAGAAACTGATGCTATCATTCTTGCTACAACTAAAGCATTTGCAACTGGAACTAATATCAAGAAACTGAACAATATATTTTTCTGTCATCCAAGTAAAGCTAGAATAACTACATTACAAGCTATTGGACGAGTACTTAGGAGATCTGAAGTAAAGACTAATGCTAAACTGTACGACATTGTTGATGACTTGAGTATTGAAAAAAGTCTGAACTTCAGTATGAGACATTTCTTGGAAAGACTGAAGATCTACAAGTCTGAAAAATTTCCTTATAAGATAACAAAGGTAGGATACAAATGAGCGAAATTAAGCATATCCGACTGATCAATGGTGATGAAATCTTTGGTTCTATAGTGTTGGAAGAAGATAATCAAATAACTGTAGGACTACCACTAGTAGCAACTGATGTATTAACACCTGATGGAAGAGAAGCTACTTCACTTGTACCATACTTACCATTTGTTGATACTGACAAGAATCATTGTGTACTGAAGAATAACATGATCATTACTTGCACAGACGTACATGATGCAGTAGAAGATCATTACAACCTATCGTTGCATTACGTAGAAAAATCAACTGATAGGAGAATTCAAGAAATTGAAGAGATCAACCAATACATGAGAGAATCCATTGTTCTCAATGAGATAGAAGAGGATGAAGATCTAATTTCTGTAGCATTACACTAAAAAAGTTCAAAAAATGTCAAAAAAGTGGTTGACAGCGAAATTTGAAATTTGTATAATGAACTTAGGAACACAATTAGTGCGTCACTTGTGAACAGATCACGATAGATCAGTGAACCAATAGTCACTGCTGATATCCATTAGCAACTGGTCATATGCCAGATTACTTACTTGAAATATTTCTGGTAGTGTTTCAGATAATGTTACATCACTAGTATTTCTAATGTTTCTAGCTAGTTCACGTTCTAGTTTTTCAACTATATGTTCGTTTTTTAATTCATAAGTTAGTTCATCCATTAGTTTGTTCCTTTAGTTCATTTCTTAAAGTTGCATATATTTGATCATAAGATAAATTACTAATTCGTATCTTATTAGATAATCTAGTTCTATAATCTGAATTACCTATAATACCTAATATATCACCTTCTAGAATTTCATATATATTATTACCTAGTTTTTCCATTAGTTCAATCCTCTAGTTCTTCTTTTAGTGCATCAACTAGTGAATCAAATAACATTACATTAACTTTAATATATAAACCTAATATTGCTCTAACGTGTCCACTAGGTGTTAGATCATTCACTAGTTTTCTTTCTAGTTCATGTAATATTATACGTTGCATTAGTTCACTCCAAAGTTAATTGCACGATGGTTGCTTGCTGCTAAAACCATTCATGAAATCATCACGAATAGCAGAAGTAATGTTGAATTGGACATCACTTGGCAAATTACGTAAACCCCTAAGAGGCAAATCATCAATGTTAGTGGCAAACAATGCTTTACCTACATAGAATTGTACCGTTGCACTTATTCGAAGTTTGAAATCAAGACTCGACATAGAATTCTTCCCTCAGTGCAATTTGAATTCGATCACTGTCATAAGTAGTGAAGTGTTGATATAATCCATTTACCTTTAACCGTGGATGTACAATATTGTACAATTCTCTTATAATATTACTGTTGCAATAAGTAATAACTTTTTGTTTAAGTATGTATCTCATCGTTCGAACTCTTGCAGTAATTGATTTACTATGGTATGGTGTTTTGTTCTATTTTGAAGTGCTCCAGGTATCCCTGTATCTGGCAAATTACACTCAAAACACATGTCTATGCAGTCTTGTTCTGTTTTGTAGTAAATAGCACGAGCGAAAGCATTCAAAATCATATCAATTCTTTCTTGTTAGGAGATCCATGAAGAAAAAGACCAAGTACTATATCAACAACGATCAGTTCTATGAAGCATTGGTGGATTTTCTTCAGAAATGTGATGAAGCAGATGCCAATGGAGTGGAGATCCCCAGAGTACCAGAATTCATTGGTGAATGCTTCTTACTCTTGGCTAAGAACATTGCAAAGGCCCCGAATTGGTCACGCTATCCCTTCATTGAAGACATGCAGATGGACGCTGCACTCAACTGTCTTAAGTACATACGCAATTTCAAACCTACCCGCATAGATGCAGAAACCGGCAAGATTGTCAAGTCTAGACCCTTCAGCTATTTCACTCAGTACGTCCACAACACCTACAAACAGACCATCAAAGAAGAAAAGAAGAACTTGTACAAGCGATACAAGACGTATCAGTCGTTCCAGATCGAGGTTCAGCTTTCTGGTGAAGTAGGGGCTTGTCCACCAGAGCAAAATGAGATAAGCAACAAGTACATAGAACACTACGAGGAATCGATTGAGCGTGAGAAGCAGCGGAAACGTGAGAACCGCAGTAAGAACACGAACTCAATCAGCAACTTCTTTGAGGATGACTAATGCGAACATTAAGTAGAACTGTAGATAAAGTTAGATATCGATTAGAAGATGTTCCAGTGGAAAGATGCTTTAATATGGCCTTTGAACAGAATAAAGATACTATGTTCAATGGAGAACACAAAAAATTAAATAATATGTTTTCTTCCATGTATAGATATCTAATAAATGTGGAATTCAATGATGTTTAGAAATTCATTTGCTCAAGCAATAGAAGATAAGGGTGATCTTGGTGCAATTGATCGAGTTTGGAAATTGGTTTCAATACTAAGAAGCCAAGAGCCTTTTAGTCAGGGTAATGATGATGAAGGTAACACACCGCATCAAATAGGTGTATACTCACAATTAGAGGAAGAGTTTGATGCTGCGATCTTCCGTGAAAGCTAGAATAGAATATCGTGCATATCCTGGTAGTGTACATGGCGATGGTTACTGTCATTATAAAGTAATGGTAACTGTAAGTGCTGTGTTTTCTGAGTTGCCATATACTAGTTATGCAATTGAAGAGGCTTTGCAATATGAGTTTAGTATATAGAAGTTTTAGATTCAAAATGGAATGTGTGATTGATGATAATGCTATTAATAAATTAGCGAAATCAAATCTGTCAAATCTTTGTGATGAATTCATTGATGATGGTTTGACATCTTGGTATGCTATTAGGGATTTGTTGGAAGATGAATTCGAAGCTGAGCAAAAGAGTGAAGATCTTAATCGACGACAAAATCGTCGGTGATCCTATTCATGAATGTGCATTTGAATCTGATGAAATAGTTGAACCTAACGTTTATAGAATGTTAGTGTTGCCAGATATGTTGAAAGTTGATAATATTCGAGACGCGTTAAGGGAAGAGTTTGAAGATGGAGATTAAGCGTGAAGAATTGCTGGCAGACATAGAAGGTGCTATAGATTCAGATTCAATGACTGAGTTGATCATTATGTACAAAATGGATCTTTATGATCGCCTTCAGAGAGAAACACTCACTGGTCTTTGGGCTGCTATAGAAAGACACTTGAAAAGAGAATTCGATGAGAACGAATAGACTTAGACTGGTAAAGGGACCAGAAGGTGCATGGATAGAGCAGTTGTGGAAATTGCCAAATAATAAAGAAGAATGGCGTACACTTGAAATTGTTCAGGCACACGAAGTCTATCCTGATAAGTATGAAGATCCAAAGAAGAAGGCGCGATTCAAATGGTAAGTAGTGATTTCAGACAATTGATAGAACAAAAAGCAGATGATCATGCTATTATTGCTTCTCGACGAATTCATTATTTTACACATTGTAATATTAAAGATAAATTTGATGCTATGAATATAATGCATGTATACGAGGCAGTTCGTCAAACACTTCGAAAGGAATTGAATGAAGATAGCATTTCTCTGTGACACACATTGGGGCGCAAGAGGCGACCACAAAGAATTACGCCAGTCAATGGCGGATTTTCACGATGACATTTTCTTTCCAGAAATTGAAGATCGCGGTGTTGAGTACATAATCCACCTTGGCGATCTAGTTGATCGTAGAAAATACATCAATTTCCAAACACTCAGCATGATGAATCATCACTTCATCAATCGAATCAAGATTCCGATGGACATCATTGCTGGCAATCACGACACATATTATAAGAACCATAGCCACGTCAATGCATTGAACACGTTGCTAGACGACAAAAATTATCAAATCGTTAAGTACATCAATCCAGCTGAAACCGAAATTGATGGTATTAAGTTTCTGTATCTGCCATGGATCAATGAGCTGAATGCAGATCAGACAGCCGATTTGATGGCGAATAGTGATGCGTCAATTGTTATGGGTCACCTTGAAATTGCTGGATTTCAGATGATTCGAGGCATGTTGTGCCCACATGGCCTAGACTTTAAATCTTTCCGAAGATTCGCAAAAGTTTATACTGGTCATTTCCACATAAAATCTAGCCGTGATAACATCACTTATTTGGGTTCTCCGTATGCCATGAATTGGTCGGAGGCTGAAGATCCACATGGATTTCATATCTTTGATACCAAAACTCTTGAACTAGAGTATATCGAGAATCCGCATAGTATGTTCGTCAAGCTTTTCTACGATAAAGACACAAGCCATACAGATATTCCAGATGTTTCAAAAAAATGGGTGAAGTTAATCGTGAAGGAAAAGCCTGACGCATACGTGTTTGATAATTACGTTAAGGCTTTGCACGATCAAGATCCTTATGAGATGCGTGTTGTGGAACCCATTACGCAAGTTAGTGAAGACATTGTTGTGTCAGAAGCGGACGACACAAACGTGATCATAGATAAGACAATAGAAGCTCGTCTTGATTTGGATAAGGATCAGCGAGAAGAATTGAAACGTATTATGGCTGGTCTGTACCGAGAAGCCTCAGATTTGATTGTGGAGCGATGACGACAAAAAAATTACATGAGTTTAGAACGTATTACGTGATGGATGATTTTCAAGTTGCTGCTTATGATTCAACTCAAATGGCAGAAGTAACAAAAGCAATATATGATAATCTAGCACGTAAAATGTCAGAAATGTTGGTTCAAGAAAGTATGATTGCGTTTGAGCAGGATTATGACATGGTGAATGCGCAACGAAGATTTATTGGAAAGCTCGACATCAAGAAAATCAGAGAAGCTTTGCCACCAGCTATGACAAGTTCTGGTGTGGGAATTGGGACAATGACGCCATCTTACACTAGCACTACATTACCGTTTTATAAGCAACCTGATGAGGAATGGGTTGACGATGAACCATATGAAGATGATAATTTTGAAAGTGAAGAAATGACTGCATTGCAGAGAAATCTTAACGAAATATTAGAAAGGAAAAAGAATGAAGCTAAATGAATTTCGGGCATGGCTCGATGGATTTACTCACTCAATCAAAGAAGCACCAACGCCGCAACAGTGGCTTCAAATCAAAGAAAAGCTTGACAACATCAATCCCGATCAGGTAGTAGAGTATCTACCTTATTATACACATCCAGTTAATACTTGGCCAAAATGGTACGTGTCACATTACTCTACAGGAACATCTGATGCAGCAAGCCAATACAAATCAGCAATCACTTCCGATATCACTGACGGAACAACGACCACTAGTAGCGTTAGACTTTCTGGGGGGCAATTGTCCGGTACAAGCTGAAGGAACAATTCTCGGTAAGCGATTCTATTTTAGGGCCAGGGGTGAGCACTGGTCCATAGAAATTCATCCAACTGCCAAAGGTGAGTATACAGATTGGCCATCGACACAGATTGTGAATGGTCTGGCTTCTGGTACGTGGTACTATGATGAGCCTTACGGAACTTGGCCAGATGCAGGTTGGATGCCACAAAAAGATGCTGTAGAATGCATTAATCGTGCAGCCAAAATGTATCAGGATGAAATGAACAGCTTATGATGATGAACTTTGAAGTTACTCAAAAAGTGTATATTGGTCCATTGCATGCAACGTATGAAAATTTACAAGAACATGGAGCTTGGTATAACTACTTTGTACCGATAAGTATTTGGTCAATAACAAATCAAATTGAAGCTGAAGTGAAAAAAGAGTTTGAATGTTAATACTGAAAAATGTAACAATAAAAAACTTTCTATCTACTGGTCAAAATCCACTCAAGTTTGATCTTCACAAGCATAAGACTACGCTCATGTCAGGCGACAATGGAGCTGGCAAATCTACACTTGTAGATGCTATCTGCTTTGCATTATTCGGTAAAGCGTTCAGAAATATCAATAAACCACAGCTAATTAATATCGTCAATAAAAAGCAATGTGTGGTTACAATCGACTTCTCAGTCGGCAACAATGAATTCCACATTGTTCGTGGTATGAAGCCCACAATTTTCCAAATATTCAAGAATGGCGATCTGATCGATCAGGATGCAGCCGCACGTGACTATCAGGAGATGCTAGAGCGTGATATCCTGAACATGTCCTACAATGCGTTTTGTCAGGTTATTGTGCTCGGTAACGCCAACTGGACAGCCTTTATGTCTCTGTCTGCTGGTGATCGCCGTAAGGTGCTAGAAGACATGCTAGGCATTGAAATCTTCACTGTCATGAGCACGTTGCTTAAGGAACAGCAAAATAATCTTAGAAATGATATCAAGGATATTGACGCCAACATCAAAGTGTTGGAAAACACCATTGAGCTGAACGAGAAGCACAAGGCAAGTTTACTTCAGCACACAGAAGAAGCTATACAAGAGAAGAAAAACAAGATAGCGGATTTTGAAAAGCAGTTAGTGCCAGCACGCGAAAAGCGTGATGAACTAGCTTCTAAGATGAGCGACATAGAAAAGGTATTATCAAAAGAAGAATCCACTAAAGATGAAATGTCTGGGCTAGTAGATGAGGTAAACAAAATTGAGCATGCAGAAAAACAAGCCACAAAGGACATCAAGTTTTACGTCAATAATTCTTCGTGCCCGACTTGCAAGCGGGAAATTGATCCCAAGTTCAGAACCGTTGCGAAGCAAGAGAGAGAAGCACACCTTGCCAAAATCGGCGAACGTAAGAATCTACACACAACACAAATAGATGTTCTGACTGGTCGCCTAAACAAGTTTAAGAAGCTTGGCAAAGGACTGGCACAACTATCAAGCCAACATCAGGACGTGGTGCTCGACATTCACACGTGGACCAGTGCAATTACTCAGTTGCATGAAGATATTGAGTCCTTACGTGAAGAGAAGCCACCGTTAGATCCACATGACTACCGAGCAGACTTAGATGTAGAATTGAAGAAAAAGTCTGACTTGATAGATAAGAAAGATGTGCAATCTGTTGCTTTAGATATGCTTAAAGATGATGGCATCAAAGCACAGATCATCAAACAATACATTCCGGTTATCAATACACTCGTTAATCGCTACCTTGAACGCTTGAACTTCTTTGTCAAGTTTCATTTGAATGAGAAATTTGAGATGGAAATCAAGGCGTTACACAAGGATGACATGAGTTATGATAACTTCAGTCAGGGCGAAAAGATGCGCATTGACTTGTCTATCTTGTTCACTTGGCGCGACATTATCCGACAGAAAAAAATGAATTCATGCAATCTTCTGATTCTTGATGAGATCATGGATTCGTCACTAGATCCACAAGGCACTGAGGATTTCTTGGAAGTTATTAGGGCATTGACGCCAGACAACAACATCTTTATTATCAGCCATAAAAGAGATCAGATCAGTGACAAATTCGACAACGTGTTGGAGATTGTCAAGAAGAAAAACTTTTCGAGGATCAAGCGATGAATTTGCATGTTTGGCCAGCAACAGCAAGATCTTTTGGTAGAGTTACGCATTTGGTGCGTCCAATAACTTTAAATAGACTTGAAGTAAAAAGTAAAGATATGGTTCTTGAACGTAAAATTGTTTATCCAATGCAACAATTGAATGATTTTTGGTCATATGAAATTCTGAATTTAATTCGTGATAAATTGAAGAAGGAATTTTTGTGATGGCAGACATTTCAGATGTGAGGCGTAGGTTGCTTGAAAAAGCAAGGTTGAGTGTTCAAAAAAACGCTCATTATAATATGTGCTGGTTAGGAGTTTATCCAGTTAAAAGAAGTCTTTCAAGAAATTATGACGTTGTTATACAGGAATTATATAATAAAGAAACATGGAAAAAGATAGTGCGCTATGAATAAAGTTTGGAGTGTATATAATTCTGTTGCTGGTTTTGCTGTGGAAAACAGATTAGATTTTGTTAGATCGCCAGGAAAATACGAATACCAATCTAATAATGATGGTGTGTTGGGGCTTATACGTAAAACGCTACTAGAGAAAACCGCTAATCCAAATAATTTTTCATTTAACCATATGCCGGTTCCCATGAGATGGAATGTAATTGAATTGGCCATGCTTACTGAATGGGGCGATAGACACGCACACACAGAAATTTGGTTAAATGAGATACAAATATGAGTGAAGAATTAGTACGTGAATTGGTTCCTGGTAATGATCCAATTCTCAAAGAAGAAACACCAAAGTTCGATTTTCTCGATCCGCCTATGGACCCAATTGAATTAGCTCACACGCTCGCACAAAGCTGCTTGAAGTATGAAGGGTTAGGATTGTCAGCACCACAGATTGGTTTGCCATATCGCGCCTGCATCATCAAAGCAGATCCTATGATTTGCATGTTCAATCCTAAGATTGTTGGTGAATCAATGGGAGCTGAATATGGCGAAGAAGGTTGCTTGTCGTTTCCAAATCTGATAATCAAAGTTAAGCGTGCACAAGTCATACGTGTGCGCTTCACTCAACCAAACTTTGAAGTGAAAACAGAGCGCTTTGAAGGAATGACGGCTAGAATCATTCAGCATGAAATGGATCATTTAGATGGTATTACGTTTCATACAAGGGCTACTTCCTACCACCTCGAACAAGCGAAAAAATCTAAAAGAAAGCTTGAAAAAAATAGTGTATGAGAAATTTGAAAAAAATCCAATGTCGCGTGTTAGAGATGATTGTTTGTACATTAAAAATGATGTGATGAAAAACACTTTGGATAAAGTGCCCAGAGATATGTATTTTCAAATAACTGAAGAATTAATGGAAGAATTTTGGCATGGATTACACATTAGGATCTAAAATGCATAAATGGCTTCATCTTGATCAGGTGAATGCATTTAAAGACGCGTTTCGTAGTCCAGAAGAAAGGCTAAAGTGGCGAGAATGCTTTTCAGAGGGAAGCACTAATATTTACGCACGTGTGCATTCAGAGCTGAAAAAAGATGAAAAATTTGTTAACAAGGGGGTTGCGGTCTTCAGGAAACCTGCTATACATAAGTAGTATCAGTAACTTAACATGAAAGGATCATATATGATCGAACGTTCTGAAAATTTTGTAATGACTATTAATCCTAAATCTAAAGCAGATAATGAAAAGCTCGAAGCGGTACGATCCGCCATTAAAACTTCTAATCGAGCACTAGGCACTAAGCTTTCTATTAAGTGCCATGGCCGTCTTGGCAAATCCAATCCAAAAGCTGGTGAATATAAAGCACGCCGCACTTCAACTGTGAAATTGGCAGATGCCGCACGTTGGGATGTTTACATCTTCAACAAAGGTGGTTCATCAACTCAGAAAGCTAAAGCTGCTTCTAAGAAGTCCAGCATGGCTAATAAGATGACCAAGAAGCCAGCAACCAAGCGCACGACACGTACGCGTACTAAGCGCTAAACTCATATCCACTTTAATAATTGTTAGCCATGGGTAGCCTCGGTTGCCCGTGGTTTTCGCACGTCAACTAATGGGATAATCATGAATGAAACCACAAAAGTTCTACAAGACTTAATCGAACAGTGGGAAAATGATCCACCACTATCTACACATCAAATTCCGCGTGGTCCTGTCACTCTAGAAGAGATGGCAGAGTTTGCTTTTAATGGCGCGTTACATACCAACGACACCAAATTTAAAGTTTCATTTTATCAAGATGTTATTCGGAATCTTGCGCGAGCTATAGCCGTATATGAAAACGCTCTTGAACCAGAGCAGTACAGCACTGATCCTGAGATTAATGAATTTTTGAATAATACTGATGCTGATGAAGCTAAAGTTGCTGTTCGTCAAAGTCAAATGAAATATGCTGAAAAAGTTCCAGAACGCAATGAACATACAGAAGCAACTGATAAGCTCATGAAAGAATTGGATAAGCAAAGTATGCCACCATCAAAAAATTTAAGGAGGAAATAATTGAATAGCAATTCTAATGTTGAAAAAAGATATTACGACAAAGAAAATAATGTTTACGTATCGCTAGCTGAAATTCAATCTAATGCAGCAGCAGAAGAAACTGAAGTCGAAGATCTTGGTAAGCAAATTCTAAGTAATGTGCCTAAGTCTGATTTGATGGATAATGCTACAATCAATCCAGCACCAGGACGACCAACACCAGTTAATAACGCACCAAAAATTGTTTCTACGTCAAAACTTCCAGATTGGAAGTATGCAGAAAACGAAATGTTAAGGGATTTGCAGAATTACTTGGCAAGCACTTATGACGAGCATTACAACAAAAATGATGATGATATTCAATGTTTTGATGCTTGGATTGCGTTGGGTGATTCTGGTCCAACCTTCAGAAACACAGCCCTTAAATACCTTTGGAGATATGGAAACAAGAATGGAAACAATAAAGACGACATCATGAAAGCACTCCACTACATGATGTTGATGCTCTATGTTGAGCATTATAAAAAATGAGGATAATATATGGGTTTTAAGCTTGAAGTTAATGTTGAGGAATTAGCAAAAAAACGAAAATTATTTATAGCAACGCCCATGTATGGTGGGCAATGTGCTGGTATGTATACGCGATCAATGATGGAACTATGTGTGCTATTAACGCGCATGGGGATTGACCACCAGCCATATTTCCTATTCAATGAATCACTAATCACTCGTGCACGCAACTACTGTGTGGACGAATTTGTGCGTTCTGACTGTACACACATGTTGTTTATTGATAGTGATATTGGCTTTGCTGCTAACGATATTGTCGCAATCTTGGCTATGATGGAAGATGATAGTGACTATGATATCATGGGCGGACCATACCCAAAGAAGTGCATTTCTTGGGAAAAAGTCAAGGCAGCAGTTGACAAAGGCTTTGCGGATGAAGATCCTAACGAGTTAGAGAAATTTGTTGGCGATTTCGTGTTCAATCCAAAGGCTGGTGGTGAGCGCATTCCTATTGGTGAACCCGTAGAAGTTCTGGAAATTGGTACAGGTTTCATGATGATTCAGCGAAAAGTTTTCGAAACCATGAGTGACAAGTATCCAGAATTGCTATATAAGCCTGATCATGTTCGCACAGAACACTTTGATGGTTCTCGTGAGATCATGATGTACTTCCAAGCCGACATCGATCCTAAGTCAAAACGCTATCTGTCTGAAGATTATTGGTTTTGTCAGAAGGTTCAGGAAGCTGGACTTCGTACATGGCTTTGTCCATGGATGAAAACCCACCATGTAGGTTCTTATATCTTTGGTGGTTCGTTGCCAGATTTGGCTGCTGTCGGTGTTGCCGCAACAGCTGATGCTGGTATTATTCAGGAAAACCGCGAGAAGAAACGTCGCAAAGAAAAGAGGACTAAGTAATGGAAAATCAAGGTTTGTCTCTTGAAATGTCTGCTGCGGACAAAGAAGCTCAAATGGCTCAATTGATGGCCAAGCAAGTCAAGGATCTGCAACGGCAAGAATCCGAAGCAATGAAGAGTGATAGTGAGTTCATCATTGACAAAGTCACTGATGCATTCATGGATAAATTCTCTTCTATGTATTCGCAAGCTGAAGGACACGAAGGGGTCGTTGAAGGGGAAGAAATGCGTGAAGTGGTGCGTAGCTGGTTTGACTATGCACGCAATGCATACGTAGCCGACTAAAGCGCCTGATAAGTGTTGGGAGCCTACGGGCTCCCTTTACTTTGGAGATAAAATGATGCTAGATTTAGCAGTTTCTTATGAATGTGAAATTCGTAGTATCCCTGCCATTTACATTGAAAAACAAGGCGATAGGGAAATAAGCAGACGTGGTCATTTCAAGATCAAAGTTTGTCAGCGTACTAAGAATGTAACCATTGAAGCGAGATTGAATGAAACTATCAAAAAACACAGTTGACATATTAAAGAATTTTCAGACAATCAATCCGTCCATCGTTCTTCGTGAAGGCGATGTTATCATGACGCAACGTAAAGACGTGATTGTCGCGAAAGCCAAGATTACTGAAAAAATCCCACGCACTGTGCCAATGGTTGATTTGAAAAAGTTTTTGGCTTTGTATTCTCTCGGTGGTGAAGATACCGAAGTTAAATTTAACGAAAAGTCTATGACTATTTCGCAGGGTGATTATAGCTCTTTGCTTGCGTATTCACCAGAAGCACTCATTGACAGCCCACCAGCCGGTAAGAGTCCTAGACTGAAGTCTAAGGATGTTCAGTTCACGCTCAAACAAGAAGTTTGGGATCGCGTGTCTGCTGCCATGAATATCATGAGCTTTAGCGAGTTTGCGTTCGTCGGTGACGGCAAATCTCTGTCTATCCAGGGATTGTCTACACGCATCGAGAATGGCGGTTCTGACACGTATTCAGCGTCCATTGGCAAGACTGATCGTAATTTCCAGTGCATCATGAATTCAGCCAACATGCGCCTGATACCAGCTGATTATGACGTAACAATTGATCATAACGGACTGGTACACTTCAAAGGTGAAGTTGCTGAGTATTGGATTATCATGTCAACCAAATCAAATTTCGATGCATGAACTAGCAAAGATCATTCAAGAAAAAGCACTCTATAAATCCAAGCAACCAATGTTTGGTAAAGATCCTGGTACTCGTTACACGTGGCAATTCTACATGGCCAACGTAACACAGGATGGATCTTTTATGCGACGTGTTTGTATTGAATGGGAAAATCTTTTATCCTTGAATAATATTGATCCCTATAAAGTTCAGTTTGCTGGAAAACATTGGGGATCATTACCAATTCTAGGTGCATTGGCATATCACTTCAATACCAACGTTTTTTCAGTGCGTGAGAAGCGTAAGACTTATGGTAGACATAATCTTATTGAAGGTATTGTTGACGATAGACCAGTCTTAATTGTTGATGCTGTAGCCAATTCAACAAATGCATTTGCTTTTGTGCAGGAACATATGAGAACGCAAGGTGTGGCAGTTTTGGACAAATGCTTGTGTATCATGAACAAAAAGCGTAAAAATGAAGATGGTTATTTGTGGGATAGGTATTCTGAACAAGAAATCATGAGTTTGGTGTCGCTATGTCAAATCGAGATGAGCTGAAGAAATTCATTAACGAAAACGTTATCTTTCGTGCCAATCCAGAAAAACAGTATAATGAGAATTATATTGGTGGTGCAGTACCAAATAACATTGGTGTTCACCATGGGCGTCCATGGCAAGTTTTTATGCGTCGATTAACTCATAATATTGATATGATGGATATTGTTGGTGATATTATGTATGAGGAATTTATGAAACCTTATGCAGATCATTATCATTATGGCACACCATTTCAAATGGTTGGTTTAGAAACTGGTTCATTGTCTATCATAACTCATTTACAATGGACACTTAAAATTAGTGCTGTGTTAGACGTAAATGCATTTACTGTGCGAAAAGAACGTAAATCATATGGGCTGTTCAATTACGTTGAAGGCATACCAACAAAAGATAAAATTGTTTTGATTGACGATTTTGTAAATACTGGCAATGCACTCAGATTTTTAAATCATGTCATTAAGACAGAATTGGATGAACCAGAAGTTGTTGGTGCATGGTGCATCTTGAAAACCGACAGACCAGAAACAGCAGATGTGAAAAGCATCTTTACGCTAGATGAATTTGATCTGGAATACGATCCGGATATCTATTGGGAGCCTGTATAATGTTATCAAAAAAAGTGTTGCAGTATCCAACGTCAACAATCCTGATGGAAATAGATCAAAACGTTAGTGCAGCTGAAATGACTGGCGTGAATTTGTGGGGAGCTAATAAGCGACATGAGCTAAATCAGCTTCACGAACAAACTAGATCCATTAGTCTTATGGTCTGGACGGCACCACAAGGCGCACCAATTGAAGAACGCATGAAAACACATGCACAACTAAATTATCCGCACAAGTGGCCGGAAATAAATAGTTTCATGCATCTATTCGAACAAAGGATGCAATGCTCTGTTAAAATAATCAATATCGTGAAGCTGCCACCAAATGGTGTTGTGCATCCACACATAGATGGTGATGCGTTCTATGATATTCATGATCGATGGCACCTTGTGTTAAAAGGCACGTATGATATGATTGTCGATGATGAGCACTTTACATATGAACCGGGGGGAGTTTACTGGTTCGATAATAACAAGATGCATTCAGTTGAAAATGGTGATGAAGAAAGAATTTGTATTATCTTTGATACATTGCCTTATGCATAAGGGGATTTAATGGAAGAAATATTATGGGTTGAGAAATATCGGCCCAGATCAATAAGAGAAACGATCCTCCCAGATCGACATAAAAAAACTTTTCAGGCAATGATTGAAGGCGGATCGATCCCCAATTTGTTGCTAGTAGGTAGTGCAGGCGTCGGTAAAACAACGATAGCAAAAGCCATGTGCGATCAATTAGATTGCTCATTCATGGTAATTAACGGATCTCTCGACGGCACTAAAGATACACTTAGAAACGAGATTCGTGATTTTGCTTCAACAACTTCTATGCATGGTGGTCGTAAGTTTGTCATCCTAGATGAAGCTGATGGCCTAACACATAACATGCAGCCAGCACTCAGAAATTTCATGGAAGAATTTTCGAGTAATTGTGGTTTCATTCTAACAGCTAATAGACCACACAAGATTATTCCAGAATTGCATTCCAGGTGTACCACCATTCAATTTGATATCCAGTCTGGCGAGCGTAAGGATATCATGAAGAAAACAGCTAGGCGTCTATTCAGTATTCTAGATAAAGAAGAAATTGAGTATGACGAAAAGACTGTTGTGGCTCTGGTAGCCAAGCATTTTCCTGACATTCGCAAGACGATCAATGATCTCCAACGTTACTCAGTGAACGGAGCAATTGATAGCGGTATCTTGGTTAACTTCGACAAAATCCTTCTCAATAATGTGATTGAATTAATGAAGGGCAAGAAGTTTAGCGAGATGCGCAAGTTCGTTGCAGAGAATGATATCGATGCGCAAGAGATCTATGATAAGCTATACGAAGTAGCAGGTGATCACTTTAAGCCAAGTAGTGCAGCACAGCTTGTAGTGCTACTTGCTAAGTATCAAGACATGGCCACGCGTGCACCTAACCAAGACATCACCTTGTGTGCCGCATTACTGGAAATTTCAGCAACCCTTGAATGGAAGTAATGAGCGTTTTTGATTATGTGAAATCGATCAATTCTGGTGAAAAGATCGAGATGGGGACTGATTACAATCAATATGTAATCAATGAAATTTTTTCCTATTATCCAGAATGTTTGTTAATCATATCTAAAGTAAATGATTCCAATCTCAGCAATCAGATGCATTATGATTACATGATGAACTCCATACGCCCACGCAAACGTCCTTATATTAAGCTTATACGAAAAAAAAGGACGTATGCAGATGTTTTGTTAATTTCTAATTATTATAAATACTCAGTAGAGAAAGCTAAGGAAGCATTATCCGTTATGACAGATCAGCAATTATCGGCTTTCAAAAAGGAATTAGGAATCGAGGCATAAATACATGCCTCTAAATAAGAGGCTGTATGATGATCGAAACATTTGTTGAAGTGGAACTAAAAGAAAGTGGGGATTTCCTTAAAGTCAAGGAAACACTAACGCGAATTGGAGTACCATCGTATAACGATGAGAAACCCACTTTATGGCAGTCATGCCACATCTTGCATAAGCAAGGAAAATTTTACATCGTACATTTTAAAGAACTGTTCGCTCTGGATGAAGAGAGTAGACGATTGCGCGGAATTGAACAGCGTGGTCGTAAAACTGATTTTACTGAAGATGATAAAGCGAGACGCAACACTATAGCAGAAATGCTTAGTAATTGGGGGTTGGTTGTTTTGGTTGATTCTGAGGTTGTTAAATCACCTAAAGCACCAAAAGAACAGATTAAAGTGTTGCCATACAAAGAAAAAGAATCATGGAACCTAGAACCAAAATACGCAATAGGTAGGAAAAAACATGACAGAAGAAACGAAGAATAAAACGTCAACTGAAGCTCCCTTGACAGACGAACAAAAAACGTTTAAACACAGAAAGAAGCTGGCAATTGCTATTTGCTCTGGCATTGCCGTTGCTTTAGGAATTTACTTGGAAGCTATCGACTTGACTTTAATTACAGCCATGTTTGCTAGTGCTGAGTAAATGTAGAGGGCAATCTAGTAAAAAAGGATATTACTAAAATGCAAAAACTAATCATCGCATCTGCAATTGCACTTCTGCTTTCTGCTGGTACAGCAGTAGCAGATCGTGAAGATACTGGTGATATGAATTTTGGACGCCAAGACTTCATTGAGAAGCGTTGGCCAACTCCAAAGGGTAAGCGGGTACAAACACGTTTCAAGGCATCTGCTTGTGATTCAGGCAACTGGCGCAAGTGTGTGTTTGAGAACAATGATTCGGACGGTTCTTTTACTGGCCGATCTGCACCATCAGATGATGTTGGGCGTGAATAACTAAATCAAGGAAAGGGGCTTGGCGGCCCCTTTCTTTCTATGCTATGGTATTGATTGCATAGAAAATTCATGAGGGGCTAATTATGGTTATCTGGGCAATAGCAATGTTTTTGGTTAGCGTTCTGTACGCTGTAGAAGAATGGGAAAATAATAATGGAAGTGAGAGTAACACCAGCAGTTTTCGTGGATGGCAAGCCTAACGTTCCTTTAACTGATGAACAGCCACCTTGGCTGACAGATGCATTCAAATTCAA
>JANQRR010000026.1 GCA_028284465.1 Gammaproteobacteria bacterium
TAATTCAGGCGAAGTGATAGCATCCGATCAATTTGATCCGGATTCGACGCCGAATAACAATGTGCCGGGCGAAGATGATCAAGACAGTGCGGATGTGACGCCTCAACAAGCGGATTTAAGTTTAGCAAAAGTTGTTGATAATGCATCGCCAGATGTTGGTGAAAATGTTACTTTTACCATTACCCTAACAAACAATGGGCCTGATACAGCAACCGGAGTTACAGTACTGGATTTATTTCCTACAGGAATTACCTTTGTTTCATCGAATCCAAGCGCAGGAACATCATATAATAGTGGCACAGGTATTTGGGATATAGGTTCAATTAATAGTGGCGCAAACGCAACCTTAGAACTTACAGGTACAGCCACTATCGCAGCAGTGGATCCAAGCGTAGCAACGAATATCGCTCAAGTACAAACAGCTGATCAGTTTGATCCAGATTCAACGCCTGGTAATAGTAATCCAGCAGAAGATGATCAAGATTCAGTAGTTGTTACCCCGAACATTCCAGTTGTGATTAATGAAATTGGGATTGCTAATGGTAGCTTTATTCCGGATAGCAGTTTTATCGAACTCCATAACGTAAGTGCAGAAGTAATTGATAGCACTGCACTGGATGCTTTAACGATTGAAATGATTGGCCAATCCGGTAATACGCCAGTTACAATTGATTTAAGCTCTTTAGTTGCAACTCTAGGTCTGGTACAGATCCCCGCAAATGGTTTCCTTACCTTATTTGCCAATGGTAGTTGGCTTAATAGTAATGGTGAAGTTGGTACCTATACGGTGCCTGCTGGTGCTTGGGATTTCGGTAGTGATGCTACTAGTCAATTCGCTATAAATCTCGTTCAAGGTGGCGCGACGTCGCGTGATACCTTCTTAGCGAATAATGTAGATCGATCAAATTTAACAGGGACTGGTGTGTGGAATGGTGGCGGCACCGGTTCAGTTGCAGCCGCAGCTTTATTAGGCGTGTTTGTTGATAACAATACCTTTAACGCGATGGTTGGTGATCAACAATCAGTGTTAGATGCAACTGGCTTAACGCGTCCATTAGTTGGTGATAGCCCAGCAGTCGCAGCCAGTGATTATGTCAACATATTTGCACGAGTATTTGATGGCAATCTTGATGGTATCGCTATTGATGATGCGAATGATCACTCTGAATGGACTGTCACTAATGAAGCGCGGATCAATTTATTAAATGACTTCCCCGCAGATAACCCACAAGATTCAGGTAACGATGACTTTGATCCAAATCAAGGCGCAGGCACTAATACAGCCACTGCTGGGCAAACAGTATTGTTAGCTGGTGCTGGAGGTGCTGGTGATAACATTAATGGTGGCAATGGTCCTGATTTCTTGTACGGTAATGCTAACGCTAACCTTATCGATGGTGGCGCGAATAACGATTTCTTATTTGGTGATACTGGTAACGATCAATTAACCGGTGGCAGTGGTGCCGACTTTCTTGTCGATGTTAGTGGGCAAGACTTGCTGCTAGGTAACAGTGGTGATGATACCTTAGTGACTGATGGCGTCGCGTTAGGCGGTGCGGCCGATGGTCAAGGTGATATCATCATTGGTGATGACGCTGTCAGTCTTGATGTGCCGTTTACCGATAATTCTGGGCGTGATGTGATTATTGGTGGTGATGGTGATGACTTTATCTTTGGTGACTTATTTGTAACATCCGATAGTACCGGACTAGTGTCATTCTTTAATGATCCATTTAATACAATCGATTTAATCCTTAATGATACATCAGTAATCGCAGCAATAAATAGTAACGGTGCCGGCGATTGGATTAATGGAGGTGCGGGCAATGACACCATCTTTGCGGGCGCTGGTATGGATGAAATTCTTGGTGGTGCTGGTAACGATATCATTAATGCTGGTGATGGTGACGATTGGATTGAAACCGGTCCTGGTGCTGATACTGTTGATGGTGGTGCTGGCACGGCTGATACCGTTGTCTATATCAATGAAACCAGTGGCGCAACGATTAGTTTGCAACCTTCAACAGATATAATCTTCGGTACTGAAACTAATGCGGTGACAAGTGGTTCACTATTTTTTGGTGGTACCCTATTGCGTTATGACCCTATCGCAGACTCAACTTCGTTTTTCTTTAGCGCTGGTGGGCCTATAGAAGCCGCTCATGTGTTACCTGATGGTCAAATATTAATGGCAATATCTGGAGGAAGTGCATTAGCTAACAACTTCTCGCCAAATACTGCTGCTGATATCGTTATTTATAACCCTCAGAGTGATACCAATAATCTATTCTTTTCGTTCAACTCTCTCAATCCAGGAAATGATTTGGAACTAGATGGGCTTTATCTTGCAGCTGATGGTGATATCTTCTTTTCAGTAGACAGCGCTACTTCAGTTAATCAGCCAGGTGGAGGTTCATTGGCATTAAACCAAAATGACATTTATCAATTTGATTCACAAACCCAGACCTTCTCAACATTTCTTGATGCCAGTAGTTTTATTACCACAGCTAACCCTAATATTAATGGTATCCATTTATTGCAAAATGGCAACATATTACTTACGACTAATATTGATGTCGTTATTAATAGTGAGACTTTTGAGAGTGGTGACATTATTGAATATGATCCAGTGAATGATGTGGCGACAGTATTTCTTGATCAATCAATATTTGTTGATGAAGAAAATATTACGTTGATATCATTATTAAACAATAGTGATGAAGTCGCCTCAGCGGGTTCAGCGGCAGGTGATTTTATTACGAATGTTGAAAATGCAATTGGCACTAACTTCAATGACATCATTACCGGTAATGATGATGTTAACAATCTCATGGGTCGTGATGGCGATGATGTGTTAGTGGTAACGCCTGGTAATGATACTTTAGATGGTGGTAACGGCGAAGATATTATTAGTTACCAATTATATACAGATCCTGTCAATGTTAACTTAAGCACAGGTGTTGCAACAGGTACTAATATCGGTACGGATACGTTTGTCAGCATTGAAGGAATTCGCGGTAGCCAAGGGGATGACACCTTAACTGGTGATGGTGGTAACAATGAAATTGAAGGTGGCCGTGGAGCTGATGCCATTGATGGTGGCGCCGGCACTGATACCGCAAGTTTTGCTAATGCAAACGAAGGTGTTTATTTGGATTTACCACAGCAGGCTAATCCATTGATATTCTTTTCACTTCGAGGTCCTGCAACCGTAGGTGGACTTGCGGTAGAAGAAGAGGATATCGTAGAATTTGATGGCACTAACTTCTCAATATTCTTTGATGGTTCAGCAAATCAATTAACCACAATGGCTGAAGATATCGATGGGTTCTATATCCGCGATAACGGTAATATTTTATTAACAATTACTGGTGCGAGTGGTACCGTAAATGGTGGTGCGCTAACTTTTGCAAACGAAGATATTATCGAATTCAACGGTGAAAGTTACAGCTTATTCTTTGATGGTAGTGCTGTTGGTTTGCCAACTGCGACAAGTATTACATCTTTTCATATATTAGAAAATGGTAATTTAGTATTCTCGATGGCGGGTGATAGCAGAGACTTACCGGGATTAACCGATATTGACGCAGAAGATTTAACCTTATATGACGGTACTTCTTTCTATCGCTTCTTTGATGGTAGCGCAGTAAATGTAAATTTAACCAATGAAATTTTTGATGCGCTCACCGTACGTAGCGACGGTACTATCATCTTTTCGTTAGAGAGCAACTCTCTTCTCGATGGCACAGCATTTGATGATGAAGACCTTATCTTGTGGGATGGCGCAACGTTCACAGAGTTTTTTCAGGGTAACCCAGCTGATATCGATGGTGCTCATTTGTTCCAACAAGGTGATGCTCAAGGAGATAGTTATACGAGCATTGAAAATCTTCGTGGTTCAGCGTTTGATGATGTGTTGATTGGTGATGGTAATAATAATGTATTAGAAGGTGGCCCTGGTGGCGATCATTTAACAGGTGGTGCTGGTAGTGATACCGCATCGTATGAACACGCGAGTGCAGGTGTCGAAGTTACCTTGCAATCACTAACCTTTAGTTTCGCCCTAGATGGTGGAGCAACCATTGGTGGACTTAATGTTAGTAACACAGGTATATTTGCGCAATATAATACGGGCGCAGATGTCGGCACTCAAATATTTGATATATTTGGTGGTGCTGAAGCTAGAGCTATTCTTGCGGCGCATTCACTTGATAATGGCAATTACTTATTATCATTTGCGTCCACGGAAACCATCGGTGGTGTTACTGCAGGGGGTGAAGATATTATTGAGTTTGACCCAAACAGTGGTACTGCAAGTCTATTTTTCGATGGTAGCAGCGTTGGTTTTACAGGTAACATTAATGCTTTGCATTTACTTGATAATGGTAACTATTTACTATCAACCGGAAGTGGTGCCACTATAGGCAATAACGGTACTCAATTAGCGTTTAATGCTAGTGACGTAGTAGAATACAACCCGAATACCGATACTGCCGTGTTATTCTTAGATAACACTGATAGCGGTAACGTTAACGCCTTGTATCAATTAAGTAATGGTAATCTAGTAGTATCAACAGGAGACAGTGGTTTAGTTAATGGTATTCAAGTCGATGCGAATTCGCTAGTTGAGCTTGATTTAACGAATAATATCTCACCTAGTTCAACAGTATTATTTAACGGTGATGCTTTCAGTGGGCCAACAGATATTAATGCAGCATTTATCGACGCACTAAGTAAAGATGGTACTGGGGATGCCACGGGTGATGTATTTAATAGCATTGAAAATCTCTTAGGTAGTGATTTTGATGATAGCTTAACAGGTAATGAAAACAATAATATCCTAACTGGTGGTGACGGTAACGATATCTTAACAACGGGTGGTGGTACCGACACACTCTTCGGTGGTGATGGTAATGATACCTTTAAATCATCGGCTAATGATAGCAGTGGCGATATAGATAACTATGCAGACTTTGTAGCGGCAAATGATATTCTCGATATCAGTGAGTTACTCGATAATTATGATGCGGGCACTGATGATATTAACGACTTCGTTAATATTCAAAATAATGGTGATGTTAATGTTGATGCCGATGGCACAGGCGCTGGCGGTCAACAAACCATAGCTAACTTAGCAACAACCCCAGGCTCAGGCACGGCGATCAATGTGATTGGTGAAGCCGGCACGACTGAACAAGTCACGGTGGCCTAGTTCGACGACAAGCTCTTAAGCCATCAATCAAATCAGTAACTTATCAATTAATCTAAACAAACCAAACGTTTTATTGGGAAATTTATTGCCATGCTTGAAAGGCTGGCCTATAGTTAACCTATGATGGAGATAAGCAAGGAATTCAGGATAGGCTTACTACAATGGCAAACGGGAATAGCAAGGACAATGCGATCGGATATGTCAAGTTTACTCAGGGCGTGGTGTTAGCTATCAACGAACTGGGTCAAGTCAGAGCGTTATTGCCTGGTGATTATGTTTATCAAGGTGAAACTGTTTTAACGGGTGTGAATGGTTTTGCTATTTTGGGTGGTTTTACCGGCGCTGCTTTATTTATTTCAGAAGATAAAAGCTCCAAGTTATCTGATCAAGTTTTTAATGATATTCCTATTACCCAATTACAGTTAACAGAAAATTTAGGGATCAATGATTTTTTCGCTAAATTATTCACGGGTACGCTTTCGGAATCATTAGCAACGCCAGAACTATTTCTACCGCAAAGTTTTCAATCTGAAGCATTAGCAGTATTGTTAAATACAGATTTAAATGACCTGTTCGGTAGTTTAATGATCGATAGTGTTGAATTGTTTGAACCCTTTGAAGCTAATATTCAAGATGTTAAAGATAACTTAGAAAAATTAGGCGTACGCCTAGAGAACTTCGCCAATTTAGCCGATAACTTATTAGATGTTGCTGATTTAAGTGGTATTGAAACACCACCAATTATATTTACTAGCAGTAGTGATAACGTCATTAATGGTACTGCGGGTGATGACATTCTCTTTGGTAGTAATGGTAACGATATTATAAATGGTGGTGCTGGTAATGATTTTATTGAAGGGGGTCCCGGCGCTGATCTCATCAATGGTGGTGCGGGTAATGATACGGCAAGCTACGCAAATTCAAATATGGGTGTTTTTATAGATTTAGCACAACGTATTTTTGCGCAAGGTGATGCCCAAGGAGATGTTCTTTTTAACATTGAAAATTTACTGGGTTCAATGTTTAATGACAATTTAATCGGTGATGACAATAATAATATTCTAACGACAGGTGGTGGTGCTGATCTCATTATCAGTGGAGCAGGGAATGACATCTTTAAATCATTTGCTACTGATACCGATAGTGACACCGATAACTATGTTGATTTTAGCGCGGCCGACGACACATTGGATATTAGCGAATTACTCGATAATTATAATGCAAGCACCGATGATATTAATGACTTCGTTAATATTCAAAGTAATGGTGATGTTAATGTTGATGCTGATGGTCCAGGCGCTGGCGGTCAACAAACCATAGCTAACTTAGCAACCACTCCAGGCTCCGGCACAGTGATCAATGTGATTGGCGAAGCTGGCACAACGGAACAAGTCACGGTAGCTTAAATTTTATTGCCTCAACGACAGTTGTTACGTTGCTGTTTTATTGGATACCGGTTCAAGCGTACCTACCGATATAATATAACCTTGCAGTGCATAATGCCTGTTTATTATTGGCAAGACATGTTCGGCTTCTCCACGTGACGCAAATGGCCCAGCAAACACATTATAAACCAGCTTATCAGCATTAGTAGATACATAAATATAGGCTGGATAACCGAGTGAATGCACGCTTTTCACATAGCTAACTGCACGTGATGATCGTAAGAAAGCGCCGATTTGAATCGCCCAATTACGGCTGCCATTAGCACCAACATGATGTGGATGAGTAAACGGCACATATTTTTCTGGTAATGAGTGTAACGGTTCATCTAATGAAACTTGTAATGCAGTATGTGGTAAATGAATGTGTAAGGCATAAAATAATTTACCCATGCTAGTTAATAAGCGATACTGATTAAGTGACAGGTCATAAATTCCATCAGTATAAGCACGGCTCGCATTGAAATACTCATTTTCCGCATTGAGTAAGTCGACTAATGTGCGTTTACCAATGGTAAATTGTTCACGGAAAGCAACGACGGTTTCCGCCGATTTAACTTTGTGAATGCGTAATTTCGGGATCTGTAGAATCGTGGTTTGCAAGGCATTCCAGGATAAACGCACACTCTCGGCCACTTGTCGTTGAATATTGCGGATATCTTCAAAAGCTTCTTGTTTTTGATAAGCAACTTGACGCAAACGCGCTAGATCTGCACCACCACGGTAAAGATTGTATTGTAATTCCAGCACTGCGAAATCGTCCTGATTTACGCCTTTGACGCCATTTAAATCAGCCCCTCTCTGACTATTAAGGACAATATCAAACGCTGGATAGAAAGGCCCTATGGCCGATAGGCGCTCAAAATTGCGGGCCTCGAGGTTCGCATGCGCAGAATGCAGTGAAGGATTGTAATCTAACGCAAACAATAGTGCTGCATTTAACGTCGGAGGAATAACGTGTTTAGGGATGGTAGGTTTCATCAAATGACGCGGCGGTTCACCTACCACTTGAATATACATGGCAATGGCATCTTGTAAATTATTTTGTTCCGTTAATAAATTAGTTTGCGCTAAGGCTAAGCGGCCTTCAGCTTGTACTGTATCGGCGCGGCGACCTAAACCAGTTTCACCACGCTTTTTAATAATCTTAAAGGTTTTTAAATGTGCTACTACATTCTTGCGCGCAATAACTACCAGATCACGTTCTCGTAATACATTTAAATACGCTTCAGCCACTTCTAACGAAATTGTTTGCATAGTGTTATTAATGCGATAGCCAGTAGAGCGGGTGCGAGCTTTTTGTTGTTTCACATTGTAAAAATCGGTGAAACCACGAAACACATTTTCATCTAAGCTCAGATCGGCTTGGCGACGCGTTAAGATTGTGGTTTGGAAAAACGTATTATTGTTTTTAGCACGTTCTTCACCAGCATCACCGAATAAATCGATAGTGGGAAAAAACGGTGCACGGGCAATTTTGATTTCTTGTTGATTTTGGAATAATTGAGTGTTGTCGATCATCACTTGTGGATTATTGTGAATCGTATGCTCGATAACATAGCGCAAACTATCCGCTTGGCTTGCTGAGCCGATTAAAAATAATACGCTAGCCAACAATCCAAGCTGCCAGCGGGATTTCCTTATGGTTATCATTTGACCTTTTTCCTAGCAAATTCAACGTCCTAGAACCAAAATAGTAATGAACTTATGGTCAAAATACTAGTCTATAATGATAAAAGTATCTGAATTTTTTAGAATTTTGTATAAAGCCTAAACGATAGGGGATTTTATGAGCAATTCAGAGACGGATATTCAATTGCGTAAAATTGAACACGAAATGCAATTGCCAGATGATCCGCTATTGGCTTGTTTGGTTTACATCGCTAAGCTCCATCATCGTTCAATTACCCCACAAGCATTAGTTGCTGGTTTACCTTTGGTAAATAATCAACTGACGCCAGAATTATTTATGCGTGCTGCGGCTCGTGCTGAGCTGAATGCAAAAGTTGTTAGACATGATTTAACGATTATGACTAATGCGTTATTGCCGGCTGTGCTGATGTTAAAAGACAATCAATATTGTGTGTTAGTCGATATCATCGAAGACAAATATGCAGTTATTATGGATCCACAAAGTGGTAAAGGCAGCCAGCAAATTTCTTTACAAGACTTAGTGCAACGTTATAAAGGGTTCGCAATTTTTGTGCGTTCAGAATATCACTTTGATGAGCGTACTGGTGAAGCGTTAAAACCACGCGAAAAACATTGGTTTTGGGGTGTCGTTACCAAAGCGTGGCCGATTTATTCAGAAGTTATTTTTGCATCGTTATTTATAAATATTTTTGCATTAGCGATTCCTCTGTTTATTATGAATGTGTATGACCGTGTTATCCCCAATAATGCCGTAGAAACATTATGGGCATTAGCTGTTGGGGTGTTTATTGCTTTTGCGTTTGACTTTTTAATGCGAAATCTGCGAGCGTATTTTATTGATAATAGTTCGAAGAATATTGATGTTAAATTGTCGTCGAGTATTTTTGAGCAGATCATGGGAATACAAATGGCCGCGCGGCCAGCATCTACCGGAGCATTTGCTAATAATATTTATGCATTTGAAAATTTCCGTGAATTTATTACTTCAGCCACCATCAGTGTGATTGTCGATGTGCCGTTTATTTTATTATTTATGCTTATTATCTGGTTGATCGGTGGTCCTTTAGTATGGGTACCGGTTATCGCGGCACCGTTAATCATCATCGTCGGTTTATTAATGCAAATCCCGTTAAACGATATGGTGCGTAAGTTATTTCGCTTTTCTTCGGAAAAACAAGCAGCATTATATGAAGCGATCGTGGGTGCGGAAACCATTAAAACCTCAAGTGCGGAATCACCCATGCAACGCAAATGGGAACAAATCATTTGTTTTGCCGATACTTTGAATGTGAAAGTGCGGTTTTTATCAAGTTTTACCATTAATTTTTCAGTGTTTGCGCAACAGTTATCAACGGTATTAGTAGTAATCGTTGGCGTCTATTTAATTTCTAATGGGACATTAAGTATGGGTGGTTTAATTGCTTGTACCATTTTAACCGGGAGAGCATTAGCGCCAATGTCACAAATTGCTGGCTTACTAGTTCGTTATTTTCAATCAAAAACGGCATTGCAATCATTAGATACCGTGATGAATTTACCCATTGAACGTCCTGTTGGCAAAGTTACGTTACATAAACCTGAACTAAGCGGCAAGATAGAATTAAATAATGTTAGTTTTTCTTACCCACGCCAAAAATTACCGGCATTAAATGATGTGACTGTTAAAATAAAACCTAAAGAACATGTGGCATTTATCGGTAGAATAGGTTCTGGGAAGACAACGCTAGGTAAATTACTGATGGGGCTTTACCAGCCGAGCGCTGGTAGTATTTTATTCGATGACATTGACATCAATCAAATTGACCCAGCTGATCTGCGTCATAACATTGGTTACGTCGCGCAAGATGTGATGTTGTTTTATGGTAGTGTGAAAGACAATATTACTTTAGGCGCGCCTTTTATTGATGATGAAGCATTACTAGCAGCAGCGCAAATTGCCGGGGTTGATAAATTTGTGAAAAGACATCCGCAAGGTTTTGACATGCCTGTTGGGGAACGCGGTGATAAATTGTCAGGTGGTCAACGCCAAGCGATCAGTGTCGCCAGAGCTTTATTGTTAAAACCACCAGTACTAGTGATGGATGAGCCAACCAATTCCATGGATGAATATTCCGAAGCTAGATTCCGCGAAGCTTTACAAAAATTATTGCCTGATCGTACGTTGATTTTAACAACCCATAAAAGCTCAATGTTATCACTCGTTGATAGAATTATTATTTTAGATTCAGGCAAGAAAATCGCAGATGGTTCAAAAGAAGATGTGTTAACAGCGTTAAAAGAGAAAAGGATTAAGATCCCAACATGAAATTTAACATGGACTTTAAAAAGTTTTTTGGTAAATGTCGCGAGCAATGTGATAAATTGGTCGAGGCTACTAAATCACGCCTAGAAAAAATCGATAAATCATTTGATAAAGATGCTTTTATGAAAGACAGCAATGTGTCAAGTTTAAGTAAACCAAGCAGAATAGCGCATTGGTTGTTAATTTCATGTGGCGTATTTATTGTGGTTTTTATCGCATGGGCTTATTTCGCTAAATTAGATGAAGTGACCAGTGGGGTTGGTAAAGTGATCCCCTCACGACAAGTGCAAGTAGTGCAGAATTTAGAAGGCGGTATTGTTAGAAAAATCTTTGTCAAAGAAGGTGAGGATGTTAAGAAAGGCCAAGAATTATTACAAATAGATGATATCAGTTTTGCATCACAATTTCGTGAGAATAGTTTAAAGGTCGCGGCGCTGACGGCCAAAGTTGCGCGCCTAGAAGCAGAAGCTGATGGCAAATCATTAGTCATCCCGGCGAAATTAAAACAAGAATTTCCCGATTTAGTGCAAAACGAAGAACAACTGTATGAATTACGTAAAAAAGAATTGCAAACCAAAGGTGAAACATTAAGAAAGAAAGAAAAGCAACTTGAACATGATTTAACAGCGATGAAAGCTAAAAAGGATCGTTTAGGTCGAAGCTTAGCGTTAGTGCAGCGAGAGTTAGGCATGACTAAGCCATTATTAAAATCAGGCGCAGTGTCGGCAGTGGAAGTATTACGGTTAGAAAGACAAGTGAATGATTTGGCTGGTGAAATGAAAACTGCAGAGTTAGGCATTCCACGATTGCAAGAACAATTAGCTGAAGTAAAAAGCAAAATTGCTGAATTAACCGTAACTTTTCGTGCTGAAGCGTTAAATGAATTAAGTAAAACCGAAGCTGAATTAAAAGGTAAGCAGCAAGTGAGTAAAGCATTGCAAGATCGCGTGGTGCGAACCATGGTGCGTTCTCCAGTTGCTGGTACTGTTAAACAAATTAATATTGCTACGGTTGGCGGGGTGATTAAACCCGGCATGGATCTTATGGAAATCGTGCCTTCTGAAGATACTTTGTTAATTGAAGCGAGAATTAAACCAGCTGACGTTGCATTTTTACGTCCTGGGCAAAAAGCTATTGTTAAATTTACAGCGTATGATTATTCGATTTATGGCGGTCTGCCAGGCACGTTAGTACATATCAGTGCCGATACGATTAAAGATGATGAAGGTAAAAGTTTTTATGAGATCCGCGTGCGTACTGATAGAGCACATCTTGGCCCTAGAAAAGAAACGTTGCCCATTATCCCGGGTATGACAGCGGAAGTAGATATATTGACAGGCGAAAAAAGCGTGCTCGATTATATTCTCAAACCTATCTTAAAAACCCAGCAAAAAGCCTTACGAGAACGTTAATTTGTATTATTGTAGTGCAGCTAATGCTTTATCAGTTTTATCGCAAATATTAGCGAGTACTTGATCGTAACTAGGCTTATGACATCCGTTTGATAATTCGATGTGCTTTAGCAAGGCAAGTTCCGCCTTGAAATACTAACTCAAAGAATTCATTTTGCACTTTGGTGGCAATGTCGATAGCTTGTGTGACATAAATATCTTTTTCAACTACAAAGTCATTAAGCTTAAGTTTATTTGCTACGGCACGGATTTCTTCTTTATTATTATCGTGCATTAACTACTCCTTCAATTATTAGTTCCCTATTTTCATCGCCTAGGCGGCGACGAAAACGTTTGTAAATTTTTAAAATGTATTGAACAGGGACTTGTTGAGTTCTACCTTCATTGTAATCTTTGATAGCGGTCCCCAATTCCCATTTTATACCTAAGCGATTCAAAGTTTCAATACAAGCTTCGGGAAAGCTTACTGACATTATAGATTCTCCGATTAAACGAGAGTACTTTGCTTTAACATAGATGCCATATCCAAAGCGAATAATTTTCTTTTCTTGAAGGAGGGTTTTTAACGCTCGACTTACTTGTCGTGGGTTACCTAAATCTGCTAGATCTTGACGTAAAATAACATTTCCCGACAATTCAGCTATACGTTGTAACATTCTGAATTTTATGGTTTTTTGATAGGGGACTTTCATATCAACCTCAAAACGCCAACAATGGACAATTAAATTATAGCAGAAAACGCCAACAATGGACAATTAAAATGGTAAAAATGTTATCTAGAAGTGGGTGCGAGCTAGCAGTGGCCAGTCAATGTTACGTAGTTGTTCATCGCATTTGCTCATCGCATAAAGAACACCACGATAACAATTAAGAATAGATAGTACGCCAGAGAAACTTTCTTCACTATATTGATGATGTTGTTGTGAAATCAATGCTTGTAATTCTGTATCGACTTGTTGGAATAAAGTATCAAGATCAGGTAGGGTTTGAAAAGCTTGTTTGCCACGAATTGCTAGTTTCCAATTCTCAAGAATAGTCATTAAACGTTGTCGTAATATCATAACAGAATCTCGCAGCGCTACGTAAGCTTCTTGATGGATCAATTTACCGCGTTCGAACTCAAGTGACTCTAAGCGATACGTTAACATTTGTAAACGTTCTAACAATTCATCCAATTGCTGTGGTTTTAATTGAGGTTGATCATGCGGCTCAATCAATTCTTGCCAATGTTTTATTTGCACAGGCAATTGCATTAATTTACTTTTAATGCTTCTGAGAATAGGTTTGTTTCTAGCTTCTGAAGGCAAATGTTCTTGAAATATCATAAGCATTTTTTTGCTAAAAGCAAGTAATAGTAAAATATGATTAATGAATTGTTTTTCTGCTTGCTGGGGCCATACTAAGCGAATGATCATCATCGAAATAACTACACCTAGGAAAATCCCAACTGTGTAAGCAGAGTAAGTCATAAAACTATAAATTTGGTAATTACTAATATTTATTAAGCTGACAAAAAGAATCGCGCCTACGATACCAACTATTTTACGTTTAGGATCACCAGCAATGTAATTAAAGACAAACATAAATGGCAGAATTGCTAAATAAAAGCCAAATAAGGTGCTCATGTGTGGCAACGCTAAGAAATAAACGATAAATGAACTTGCCAGAGCAAGCACAAATGCTTGAATGATTTGCAACGTTTTCAAAGCGGGTTCTATGGTATTTATAAACGCAATCAAAATCCCAATAATTACGCCTTCGGCACCGCCTGGCCAATTAGTAAAAATCCATGTTGCACTAAGTGCTGCAGTAACCAATCCTACTTTGAGTGCTTTAACTAAGCGTTCTCTTTGAAAGATATGATTGTAAATAATTTCAATATTTTTTAACCTGGGATGTTGGGGTGATGTCTTATGATCACTGATTGTTTGGATAATCTTGCCAACGGTTGCAATTGATTTTGCACAATCAATTAATTTATTGCGAATAGTCATCAACAAGGCTTTTTGATAAGGCGATGTTAATTCAACTTTGTCAAGAATAGTGAGTTGTTCGCTAATGTTATCTGGTAAAGCAAAGATAGATTTTGGTATATTAATAAATTCTAACGGCAGTTTAATTTGGTTTACTTGGATAAGCGCGGCATCTATTTGCTTACAAATACTTAATAGTTCATCTTTGAGTGAGGCATGAAGTAAATATTGACGATCTTGCTTTAAGCTTTCATGCAATAAATTAAGATTGGTTAATAGATCACTGAGAGTGTCGATGAAATAACGATAATTATTTTGTTGATTGGCAATATGAAAAGTGTCTTTAGTGGCGGCAAGCAATTTTTGCGGTAGCTCACCCACAGCAGTTAGAATAATTTGCTCTCGATAATCGTGTTGTGCTTTCAACTGATGATGCATGTAACATATAATACGTTTATGAAAGAGTTTCTGACAACGGATTAAAATTTGTTTTAATTGAGCAATAAACGTTTTACCAGCATGATTTGGCCACAAAAAAATTCCAACTAAGAGTACACAAACAATACCAAGGCTGACTTCCGAAGTGCGATATTGAAAATAATAAAAACCTTTAGTCACTGGATCACTGAGTGCTTCGAGGCTCACCATTGCAGCGGAGACTGCTGCAAAAATATAACCAAAAGGTGTTGGACTATCGCTGGCAAGATACGCACAAATACTGATCCACATACTCAGAGACGTTATATATAAAGCTCGATTTTGGATGATATTGTCGAGTAACAATAAGCCAACAAGGCCACCGATAATCGTACCTAATAAGCGCAAAGTTGAATTAATTATGGAGCTACCAATTGATAACCCTCTGAGCATGATCACGGTGAAGCCAACCCAGACAGGCTCAGGCCAATGCATCCATAGGACAATACCGGTAGCAACACCATAGGCAATGGTGGTTTTTAATGCTTCGATAGCACATTGACGATCCATGTTACGACCAGCCTGTTTGTCTTAAGGAGTTTTTTTTCATAGACTATACTGAATTGTTAGTTTTAGCAAAGAGGTGATAATGGGCGGAGTTCCCGCAGGTGTATCAATTGGTGGCATTTTATTTCCACCATTTTTATTTATGTGTTTTTATGGGTTTTTGACGGCATTATTGATCACTTGGGTGTTAAGTCATTATGGCTTAGGCCGTTTTATTTGGTATCCACCATTATTCTTTTTAGCGTTAACGGTATTATTTTCTTCAATTTATGCATTGGTATTATAAGTTATGTTTAGACTTATCAACACAACATTTAGAGTCGCATTAACATTAATTGTAGTTGCGTGTGCCATTATTGCGGCGTGGATTGTTTATGCTAATTTCCTCGCGCATCCGTGGACTCGTGATGGGCAAGTGCGAGCATTGATTGTCAAAGTAGCGCCGCGCGTGAGTGGACCAATTGTTAAAGTCAATGTTATTGATAACCAGGCAGTTAAACGCGGTGAGTTATTATTTATTATTGATCCAGAGCCTTTTGAATTAGCTGTAGAGAAAGCTAAAGCAGTGTTGGCACAAGCACAAGCAAGAGAAAATGAACTTAAGCTCGAAGCAGAACGCAGGGAAGCTATTCCTGGGGCAGTGACAGTGGAAACAATTACCAAAGCACAAGCAAAATATCGTGAAGCTATTGCTGATGTTGGTTTAGCAAAAGCAGAACTTGATTTAGCAAATTTAAGCTTATCTTATACTCGAGTATATGCCAAAGTGCCAGGTTATGTGACTAATTTACTAATTGATATTGGCACTTATGTCACTGCGAAACAACCTATTTTAGCGCTAGTTGATAGCGATTCATATTGGGTGAGTGGTTATTTTAAAGAAACTATGTTGAGTCGAATAAACATTGGTGATAAAGCTAATGTTACACTAATGGGTTATCGGGGTGATGTCATTAAAGGTGAGGTGCAAAGTATTGGCTGGGGAATTTCACGTACTGACACAGAGATATCGTCATATTTGCTGCCAAAGGTTAAAGCCACGTTTGACTGGGTGCGCTTAGCACAGCGTATTCCAGTGCGGATAAAATTATTAAAAGTACCGAAGAATGTGCGTTTAATTGTTGGCGAGACGGCATCGGTGGAGATTATTTCTAAGTAAGGGGTTTGCAATTTAAGAATGCTCTTAAGTTGAAAATTGATACTTGACCCCTTATAATCTCTAACCTAACTAATCGCAAAGAACTGGCCTACTAAAATCATGTATAAATTTATTCGTTATTTTCTTTTTAAGCTTGATCCTGAACGTGCTCATATTCTAAGCCTTAAATTATTAAAATTAGCTCATCAGCTATACCTCACTAAATTGCTGCCAAAGCGTGACATGAAAAAGCCAGCCAAAGTTTTTGGGTTGAATTTTATGAATCCAGTCGGAATTGCTGCGGGCTTTGATGATAATGGTGATTATATCGATGCGCTAGCTAGCTTAGGTTGTGGTTTTATTGAAATCGGTACGGTTACGCCTAAACCTCAGGCAGGCAATAAAAAACCGCGTTTGATCCGTTTTCCGAAACAACGTGCTTTGATTAATCGTATGGGATTTAATAACAAAGGTGTTGAACATTTAATTCAGCAAGTTAAAAAAGCTAAATATAAAGGAATTATTGGCATTAATATTGGGAAGAATTTAGTGACTGATTTAGATCGCGCGATTGACGATTATCGTCACTGCTTACAAAAAGTATATCCGTATGCAAGTTATGTGGCGATTAACATATCTTCGCCTAACACACCACAGTTACGTCAACTGCAATATGATAATTATTTAGAGTCGTTGATTGCTGAATTAAAAAATCAGCAAGTTAAGCTAGCAAAAGTGCATGATTGTTACGTGCCACTGATTGTAAAAGTTGCACCAGATCTAAATGATGAACAAATTACAAGTATGAGTGCTATCCTAACACAACATAAAATTGATGGGATTATTGCGGTTAACACGAGTTTATCGCGTCAAGGGATTGAGCATTTAGCACAAGCGCAAGAAGCAGGTGGCATGAGTGGCGAAACTTTATTTCCTCAAGCTTTACATGTTGTTAGTCAATTTCGCCGATGTTTACCTGATGATATACCAATCATTGCTTGCGGTGGCATTAGTAGTGCAGATGATGCTAATAAAATGTTAGCTGCTGGTGCGAGTTTAATACAAGTTTATACTGGGTTAATTTATCAAGGCCCACAATTAATTCGTAGAATTGTAACTGGTTTGCCATGAACAAAGAAATTTGGCAGCCGACAGCATCGTTAACTAATTTGCGTGTGCGTGCGCAAGTGTTAAAAAAAATCCGTGAATTTTTTGTTGCACGTAATGTTTTGGAAGTAGAAACACCTTTATTGTGTGCGGCAACAGTAACTGATCCGCATTTGCATTCGTTAACAACGCAATTACATATCCCAGGTGATCAACAAAGTCAATTATTGTATTTACAAACTTCGCCAGAGTTTGCCATGAAGCGTTTATTAGCCGCTGGTAGTGGCGCAATTTATACGCTTGGTAAAGCTTTTCGTGATCAAGAGCAAGGCCAACAGCACAATCCTGAGTTTACTTTGTTGGAATGGTATCAGCCAGATTATGATCATCAGCAGTTGATGACTGAAGTTGATGAATTGTTGCAAGTTGTGTTGGCAACACCGACAGCACAACGCATGACATATAGTGATGTTTTTTTATATTATTGTGATATTGAGCCGCACTCAGCATCTATTGAAATGTTACAAACCTGCGCTACAGCATGCGGTATTGAAGAAATTGTTGGAGTTGATGTTAACGATCGAAATACTTGGCTGGAATTAATCATGTCACATGTCATAGAGCCACAGTTAGGCTATGAAAAACCATTATTTATTTATGATTATCCAGTAACACAAGCAGCATTGGCAAAAATTCGCGAAGATAACCCCCCAGTGGCTGAACGTTTTGAAGTCTATGTTCAGGGTAAAGAACTTGCAAATGGTTTTCATGAGTTGACTGATCCTGATGAACAACAACGTCGGTTTGTTAAAGATTTAGCGTATCGTCGTCAACATGGTTTGCCTGAAGTAAAGCATGACAATAAACTCATAGCAGCATTGCAAGCGGGTTTGCCAGCCTGTGCGGGAGTGGCTTTAGGGATTGATCGATTAGTGATGCTAGCTTGTCAGACTCATGTTATTGATGAAGTGATTAGTTTTGCAATAAATAATGCATAACGATCATGGTAATGCTATAGTGATTGAAAGCTTGTCGTCAAATTAGGATTTGGAGAAAAGCATGACTGCTTTTGCTGAACAAGTTGCTACAATCATTCGTCAGCGCATTGGCACAATGCAACCAAAGCTCGTGCTAGCTTTAGGATCTGGGCAAGCACATCTAGCGCGTCAAATCACTGATCCTGTAGTGATCTCCTATCAAGAATTGCCTGATTTTCCAATATGCAGTGTTGCAGGGCATCCTGGGCGATTAATCATTGGCGAACTTGCGGGGGTGCAAATTGCTTGTTTGCAAGGGCGAGCACATTTTTATGAAGGTATGAGCACATCGTCAGTAAAGACGATGGTATATAGTTTAAAATTATTAGGCTGTGATATTTGGCTTGGTGCTAATGCTTCTGGCTCTTTGCGCAAAGACATTGCACCAGGTGAATTAGTGATGCTAACGGATCATATTAATTTCCAAGGTCGAAATCCTTTAGTAGGTGTCAATGACAATAACTTTGGGCCACGATTTTTTTCGATGGATAATGCATATGATAAAGTTTTGCAACAAAACCTATTAACTGCGGCACAACACGCAGATCTTACATTGCATCAAGGAGTTTATATTGGAGTTCTAGGGCCAAACTTTGAAACTCCGGCTGAGATCCAAGCGTTTAAGGCTTGGGGTGCTGATCTTGTTGGCATGTCAACTGTGCCTGAAGTCATAGTTGCTAATCATTGCGGAATGCGAGTAGGTGTTATCGCAACGATTACTAACTATGCAGCAGGTTTGAGTCAGCAGCCGATCACTCATGAAGTGACTTTAAAATATAGTCAACAAGCACTAGCAAAGTTAACACCATTAATTATTGAGGCGATTAAGCAGTTATGCTTGTCCTTACAATAGAATAAGGATGTGACTATGACAAATCACAATGCTCGCGATCATTTACAGGCTTGGCGCAAAGCTATTGCAACTAATGTATTTATTCAAGACCATGATTTGCAGCATACCCTAACGATGCATCTCGGTAAAAAACTTAAAACAGTGTTGCCAGTATTAACTCAACATGGTGAACAAGTTGCACAAGTGCTAGATCAGTTAGTCGCTGAAAATCATTTGCCGGATAATTTACCCAAGATTAAAGATTATGATGCATTTGCTAAGCCGATTAATCATATTGTGCATCACCCACTTTATCAACAAATCGGTGATGCTATTTATAGCACAGAGATCATGACAAAAATCGCTACGCCGGGCCAGTTATTACAAGCCATGGCAATAATGTTTGTTTCATCACAATTAGGTGAAGTAGGGCACCATTGTCCAATTGCCTGTTCAGCCGGCATTATTAGAACATTTGCGAAAGTTGCTGATTTTCCCCAAAAAGCGTTTTACCTGGAAAAGTTATTACAACCATCATTTAATGAAAATTACACCGGCGCTCAATTTGTTACTGAGATTCAAAGTGGCAGTGATGCTGGAGCTAATATTGTCGAAGCTTATCAAGATGGTGAGCAACAATGGCGTATCGTCGGTGAAAAATGGTTTTGTTCAAATGCTAATGCAGATTTATTTTTAGTAGCAGCACGTTATGATCCGGCAGTGAAAGGTACGCAGGGTTTAGGATTGTTTTTAGTACCAGCGACGATTAACGGCCAGCGTAATCATTTTCATATTCGTCGCTTAAAGTCTAAATTAGGAACTCGGACTTTAGCAACTGCTGAAATTGAGTTTGAAGCAGCTTATGCACAACCAATGGGAGCGGTAAAAGATGGCTTCAATTTGTTGATGGAAGAAGTGCTACATACCTCGCGTATTATGAATGCTATCTCAAGTGTTAGTATGGGCAAACGTGCTTATACTCTCGCGCGACAATATGCTAAACACCGTATGGCATTTGGTGAAACGATTGAACACTTTCCTTTAGTTCAGCAAAATTTAGCAAATATTAACAGTGATAATTTAGCGTTAATTGCTGCAACATTTGCTATCATTGCATTACAAGATCATTATGATGTTGACAAGAAAAAATCTTCACAGCAACAATTGTTATTGCGTACGTTAGTTAATGGTAATAAATATTTAACAGCTTCCTGGACATTTAACCATGTGCATAATGCAATCGAGGTGTTAGCAGGCAATGGAGTAATTGAAGATTTTTCTAGTTTGCCACGCTTATTATGTGATAGCTTGATTTGTGAGAATTGGGAAGGTACTCATAATATAATGCGCATGCAATTATTACGTGATATTCACAAATATCAAGTCGATGAGCTTTATATGCAATATATGCATGACCAATTGACCACAATCACTGCACAATCTGCTCAAATCACTTTGTTAAAACAACGTCTTGATCAATTGCAAATTGATTTCGCCACATTAAAACAATTAAAACCTGATCTGCAAAATTTACAGATCCGATCAATTATGGATACTATGATGATATTGTTTAGTGCCTTGCAGTTATTAAAAGAAGCCACGGATCAGCAGAAAAATACCGGTGACAACAATAAATTGAGTTGCTTTAATTATTTTGTTGATCGACATATCAATGAAAAGCCATTAGAATACGATCATCACTATCTCGAATTGATTAGTAACATTGTTCATTGTGAATGATACTGTCATTTATTTTGGTTCAAGGCGAGATAATGTCGTCATTGCGAGGACCCGAAGGGGACGAAGCAATCCAGAGAATTGTATCATAGTTAAGATCCTGGATTGCTTCGTCGTTACACTCCTCGCAATGACAATAAATGAGCTCTGGACCAAAAGACACAAATATTAAGAACAAGTATTTTGGTTCAGAGCGAGGCGCAGGGATTGTTTCACGAACGGAGTTTACATGCAGTAAATGACTGAGTGAAAGAATTCCTGCAACGACGCTCTGGACCAAAAGACGAAGTTATTAAGGAATATAATAATATGCGAGCGCTGACATCAATCATGGGTAACTCTCAAAAACTAGATGGCGGCGCCATGTTTGGCAATGTGCCAAAAGCATTATGGTCTCGTTGGGTTGATGTTGACGAAGCAAACCGAATTTCTTTGTGTTGTCGTGCGCTACTAGTCCAAGAAGAAAAGCGCAACATCCTTATAGAAACAGGGATAGGCGCGTTCTTTGAGCCAAAACTTAAAGATCGATTTGGAGTGATTGAGTCAGAACATGTGTTGCTTGATTCACTACAACACGCTGGATTAAGCCACGAAGATATCGATATCGTTATTTTATCACATTTACATTTTGATCACGCCGGTGGTTTGCTCAGCGCTTGGCAAGCAAACCAAACATCAACATTATTATTCCCCAATGCTACTTATGTTGTTGGTAAACAAGCATGGGAACGCGCCTGTAAACCTCATTTTCGTGATCGAGCTTCTTTTATTCCACAACTAAATCAATTGCTAGGTGCTAGTCAGCGTTTGCATTTAGTGACTGAGAACCACGATGCATTACTAGGTGATGATTATCGATTTCATTTTAGCGATGGGCATACTTTAGGGCTTATGTTAACAGAAATTAATATGCCAGCAGGCCCAGTGGTGTTTGTGAGTGACTTAATTCCTGCAACACCATGGGTGCATTTGCCAGTTACAATGGGTTATGACCGTGCGCCAGAGCAATTAATTGATGAAAAACAAACGTTATTAACCGATTTAATGTCGCGCCAAGGTCGACTTTATTATACTCATGATCCTCATGTGGCGATGTCTCATATCACACAAGATGATAAAGGTCGATTTAGTGCAACTAAAACACATAGCGTTGTTACTCAATTAACTCAATAGTCTGTTAATAAAAACTGACTAGTCATTTTGCTTAGTTGCTTGTAACAGGCGAATTCGTCGGTTATCTGCATGCAGCACTTTAAATTCAAAATCGCCATAATTAATTTGATCACCACGTGCTGGCAAGCGACCAAATGCATGAGTGATCAAACCGCCGATGGTATCAAAATCTTCATCACTGTATTCAGTTTTGAAAAATTCATTAAAGTCTTCTATGGTAGTGTGCGCTTTAATAATATAACAACCATCAGAATGCTCTTTGATCATGTCTCCTTCATCATCGATATCAGTTTCATCTTCAATATCACCGACAATTTGTTCAAGCACATCTTCAATTGTGACAAGCCCGGCAACTCCACCGTATTCATCAACCACAATAGCCATATGATTATGCTTATTACGACACTCTTTTAGTAATACATCTAGACGTTTACTTTCCGGCACAAACTCTGCCGGTCGCAACAATTGTTTGATATCAATATCTTTGTTGTCGGTGGTAAGATCAATTTCTAATAAGTCTTTCGCTAATAAAATTCCAATGACTTTGTTACGATCATCACCAATAACGGGAAAACGTGAATGTTTTGATTTGATCACCGTAGCAAGAATTTTTTTCGTACTAGCATTAGCTTCAATGATCACCATTTGTGAACGTGGGATCATAATATCACGCACTTGCATTTTAGTAACTTGCAAAACACCTTCTATCATGCCTAATAGATCGGCAGTGATCACATCATTGCGTTCAGCTTCACGCAATAGCTCAATTAATTCATCGCGATCTTGAGGCTCGCGACTAAATGCATGGCTTAAACGTTCTAGCCAACTACGTGGCTGTTGAGTCGATTCTGTATCGGGATCAGCTTCTGTGTCAGCTTTAGTTTCATTCATGATAATTTACACTCGCTAAAATGTAGGGATTAGTAAATCCAAGTTGGTTTAATAATTTAATTTCTAATTGTTCCATTGTTTGTGCTTCAGGCTCAGTTTGATGATCGTAACCACAAAGATGTAATGCACCATGAATAGTGATATGTGCCCAATGAGCATTAACAGTTTTACCCTGTTGTTGTGCTTCTTGGTTAACAATAGGTGCGCAAATCACGAGATCACCTAATGCTGTATGATCAATCTCTGTAGGTAATTCAGCCGGGAAAGATAAAATATTGGTTGGTCCGTTTTTATGACGAAATGTTTCATTGAGTTTTGCACTTTCAGCTTCATCAACAATACGTACAGTGATTTCTGTTGCCGACGAACGATCTACTAACGCTGCATTTAACCAGGTTTGAAATTGTTGCAGCGTTGGAATATTAAGTTCTGTTGATGCATTTTGTAATTCAACAATCATGTTCAAGTTGAATCATCTCCTTTTGCATATGCTTGGACGATACTTTGTACTAACGGGTGGCGCACAACATCTTTGGCTTGAAAGAAGGTAAAGCAAATATCTTTTATATCGTTTAACACTTCAATCGCATGATGTAAGCCGGATGTTTTACCTTTAGGTAAATCATTTTGAGTGATATCACCCGTCACTACAGCCGTTGAACCAAAACCAATTCGCGTTAAAAACATTTTCATTTGTTCAGGTGTGGTATTTTGCGCTTCATCTAAAATAATGAATGCATCATTTAACGTGCGCCCGCGCATATATGCTAGCGGCGCGATTTCAATGACATTTTTTTCAATATGACGATTCACTTGTTCAATACCCATAGTTTCGTAAAGCGCATCGTAAATTGGACGTAAATACGGATCAACTTTTTGGGCAAAATCGCCAGGTAAAAACCCAAGTTTTTCACCTGCTTCAACAGCTGGACGTACTAATACCATACGTCGAACTAAACCTTTCTCTAATGCTTCTACCGCACAAGCAACGGCTAAAAATGTTTTACCTGTGCCTGCAGGACCAATACCGAAGTTAATGGGATGTTGACGGATCCGTTTAACGTAATCCATTTGATGTTGGCCACGCGGTTTAACAATGCCAAGCGGGGTTTTTACAGTGAACTTTGTTGCCGTTTTACTAGTTGCATAATCAAACGTATGTGCACTGAGTTCTTGTAACACTAAGTTAATTTGCACAGGTGTCAGCGGTTTAGCGCATTTAGTTTCTTCATATAGTTTTTCTAACGCATTGCGGGCATTATTGGCAGCTTGCTGTTGTCCAGTAATTTGAAATTCATTGCCTCGATTGCTGATATTTACCGTGAAAAAAGTTTCAATTTGTCGCAAATGTTCATCGCAGCGACCGCACAAGCTGGCAAGGCGTTGGTTATCAACGGGAAGGAGGCTTACATGAGTAGAGCCTGTGACTGTTGATGATATCTCGTTCAAGATTATTTACTATATCCTCACTTAGTTGACCAAAAATACCAAATTCTTACCTTAATAATAGCATAATCATACGCTTATGTGATCTCACCGCGTAGACTATTTGGTAGGGCTTTAGTGATGGTAAGTTCGATAACATTGCCAATAAGTGACTGATTTCCAACGAAATTCACCACTCTATTATTCTCTGTGCGGCCACTTAATTCTCGTGGGTCTTTTTTGGAATACCCTGTTACCAAGACAGATTGAGTGGTGCCAACCATGTTTTGACTCATTGCTGCAGCTTGAGCGCTTAAGCGTGTCTGCAGGATATTTAAACGCTGTTTTTTGACTTCTAGCGGTGTATTGTCAGTTAATTCTGCTGCCGGAGTGCCAGGCCGCGGGCTATAAATGAAACTAAAAGAATTATCAAAGTTAACGGTTTGTACTAAATCCATTGTTGCTGCAAAGTCAGCTTCGGTTTCACCTGGAAAACCAATAATAAAATCTGAAGAGATACTAATATCAGGACGTACTTGGCGCAGCTTGCGAATTTTTGATTTATATTCTAAAGCAGTATAACCGCGTTTCATTAAAGTAAGTATTCGATCCGAACCACTTTGTACCGGCAAATGTAAATGGTTACAAAGTTTAGGAACATCGGCATAAGCTTGAATTAAACTATCAGAAAAAGCTAATGGATGTGATGTAGTATAACGTAATCGTTCAACCCCATCAATTTGTGCTAAATAACGAATTAATAACGCGAGATCAGCAATGTCACCAGAATGCATCACACCACGATAATCATTAACGTTTTGCCCAAGCAAAGTGATTTCACGCACGCCTTGTTCAGCTAAGGCAGCAACTTCAGTAAGGACATCATCAAACGGCCGACTGATCTCTTCACCACGCGTATACGGTACAATACAAAAACTACAATACTTACTGCATCCTTCCATGATAGAAACAAACGCTGTTGGGCCTTCAGCACGAGGCTCAGGTAAACGATCAAATTTTTCAATCTCAGGAAAACTAATATCTATCGCAGGTTTTTTTGTTTTAGTCACTTGATCGAATAATTCAGGTAGTCGATGTAAAGTTTGCGGGCCAAAAACAATATCGACAAATGGTGCTTGCGAAATAATAGCTTTACCTTCTTGGCTGGCGACACAACCACCGACACCGATGACCAATCCAGGTTTTCGTTCTTTATAAGATTTATGCCAGCGACCTAATTCTGACAACATTTTATGCTGTGCTTTATCCCGCACCGAGCAAGTATTAAGCAGCAAAAGATCAGCTGTGCTGGGATCTTGCGTTAATTCAAAGCCATGTGAAGCGTGCAGCATATCCAACATTTTGGTTGAATCATACTCATTCATTTGGCAACCATGGGTTTTAATATAAACTTTTTTTGTCATTTGATTCATAGTGATAGCAATTTTAATCCTATTAGGGGAAGCTATTCTATTATTTTGTTCATGAAATTTCCAGTGCCAGAGCTCGCTTTTTAAGAATGGTGCAGCATTAGGGGGTGCCGGCGAAGCATTAAGGCGCCCCGAGTGGCAAGACATTTCTAGGTTAAAAATACTGGATTGCTTCGTCGTTGCACTCCTCGCAATGACGACACAGTATTTTCCGTGCGCAAAGGCAAGATATATCGATAGGCGTAAAATAGGTATATCATTAAATGTATACTATTCCTGCCGGGCGTCATGATTTTTGTTCGGAATGCTTGCTGCCCAAGATAGTAGGATTTTAAATATGAAACGAGTTATTATTTTATTACTAGATTCATTTGGCATTGGCAGTAGCGCTGATGCCGAGCAATATGGTGATCAAGGCGCAAATACCTTTGGTCATATCGTACAGTATTGTGAGCAGCAACGCGCTGCAGGACCATTACAAATTCCTCATTTAACGCGCTTGGGATTATGGCAAGCAGCGGCACTAAGCACAGGCAATACCATCGTTACCCAGGCAACAAATCGATTAACAGGCGCTTATGGTTATGCCGTCGAACAAAGCCTAGGTAAAGATACACCGAGCGGACATTGGGAAATGATGGGAGTACCGGTAAAGGTTGCTTGGGGTTATTTTCCTCCAGAATATCCGAGTTTTCCACAAAAATTATTAACAGAATTGATCAAACGAGCAAAATTGCCAGGCGTATTAGGTAATAAGCATGCATCAGGTACTCAGATCATTGCAGATCTGGGTTTAGAACACATGCACACAGGAAAACCGATTGTTTACACTTCAGCAGATAGCGTATTTCAGATTGCCGCACATGAACAAACTTTTGGATTACAACGTTTATATGATTGCTGCCAAATTGCACGTGAACTAGTCGATGAATATAACATTGGCCGCGTGATCGCGCGACCATTTTTAGGTGATAACCCCAGTAATTTTTATCGTACCGGTAATCGGCGTGATTTAGCTATTCCACCACCTCAGCCAACATTGTTAGATGAACTATGCACACAAAGTGGTGAAGTCATTGCAATTGGTAAAATTGCCGATATTTTTGCGCATCGTGGTATTAGCCAAACGATTAGAGCTGACGGTAACATGGCATTATTCGATGCAATGTTAACAGCAATGGAACATGCGCAACATCACTCACTGATATTTACTAACTTTGTAGATTTTGATTCGCGTTATGGACATCGACGTAACATTGAAGGTTATGCCCAAGCGCTAGAGGAATTTGATGCACGTCTACCAGAATTATTTGCAAAACTCCAGGCTGATGATATGGTGTTTATTACAGCGGATCATGGTTGTGATCCAACTTGGCCAGGTTCGGATCATACACGTGAACATATTCCAATTATAGTATTTGGACCTAAAGTTAAATCAGTTAAACTTGGCAAACGTGACAGTTTTGCTGATATTGGGCAAACAATTGCAGATTATTTTGGATTGCCGCCGCTAAAATATGGGAAATCATTTTATGAAACAATGTGTGGTTGCATCACTTAACCCAGGTAAACTCGCTGAACTTAAAGTATTGCTGAGTGATTTACCTTGGGAATTTACATCGATGCAAGAATTAAATATTACTGAAGTTGAAGAAACCGGTAAAACGTTTATTGAGAATGCACTTATTAAAGCACGTCATGCAGCGCAACAAGCACAATTGCCGGCAATAGCCGATGATTCTGGTTTAGAAGTGCTGGCATTACATAATGCGCCAGGAATTTATTCGGCACGTTATGCGGGCGAGCATGCTAGTGCCGATGAAAATATTGCTAAGCTGTTAGATGCGCTTAAAGATGTGGAAGATGATGCACGCCAAGCACGTTTTATTTGTGTCGCTGTGTACTTAGCACATGTCGATGATCCAACTCCAATTGTATGTCAGGGTAGTTGGCAGGGTACGATTTTACGTGAACCAATTGGTGAAATAGGTTTTGGTTATGATCCAATTTTTTGGGTGCCGGAATACCAGTGTTCAGTTGCGCAACTTGAACCAAAAATTAAAAATAAATTAAGTCATCGTGGTAAAGCTTTACAACGATTGCTAAAAGAAATTAAGCAAGATATTAAATGTTCCACCAGGCATCGCTGATCTGAACCCGGTACTCATAAGGTGGTGATCTGTGGAGCAAATTAGGTAACTTGCGATGGCAAGCTACACACAAGGCCCCAACCCGATCTCCAATAACTTTTTTAATTGATCGGTTCAGGCTTGGTGCCTGGTGAAATCACTTTAAGTTTAGCTGGTTATTGGGTTTAGCGCAAGATTTAAGCACTTTTGGATTTTTTTATGGATAAACGATTTCAGCAAGCGCAAGCATACTATGATAGTGATGAATTAGACAAAGCTAAGTATTTATGTGAAATACTTATAGCAGATAATCCTAAATTTGCAGCAGCCATTCATTTATTAGGGATCATCGCATTTCGCAAACGCCAATTTATTAAAGCTCAAAACCTGTTGCAAAAAGCCGTTGAATTAGTGCCGAATAATCCATTATATCGCAATCATTTAGCCAATTGTTTATACCAACAAAATAATACTGATGCGGCGATTAAACATTATCAACAAGCAATATCATTAGACGCTAAGTTTGCTGAAGGCCACAATAATTTAGCCAATCTTTATTACCGTCAACAACAATACCAATTAGCATTAGAACACTATCAACAAGCAACGACGATAAAGCCTGATTATACTCATGCTTGGCTAAACCAAGGCAATTGTTTATTGAAAACGGGGCATACCAATCAAGCTTATAAAGCATACTTGCAAGTTCGCGAGCATACTGAAAATCCTATGTTAAAGTTACGCGCGTTGCTCGGCTTGGCCAACATTGACTATCAGCGAGAAAATTATCAACAAGCTGTTGATTATTGCCTTGAATTATTGGAATTCGCGCCGCAAAGTGCAGATGGTAGAGAATTACTAGCAACCAGTTATTTATTATTAACAAAAACCGATGATGCTATTAAACAGTATACGCTGTTGTTAGAGATGGAACCGGATAAAGTGCAAGCACAATATAACTTAGGCACGTTATTATTAGCAAAGCGTAACTTACCCGCAGCACGTTATCATTTTGCCAAAGTTATTAACATCGAACCTGAGCATGTGCAAGCGTTAGCAAATTTGGGTGGTGTATGTTTAGCGGAAGGTGATGTTGCTGCAGCAATTGCCTATTATCAGCGAGTATTAAAGATTGAGCCGACGAATACGGCTGTACAATATACTTTAAGTGCATTGACCCAAACTGATATTCCCAAATATGCACCAGCTCAATATATTCAACAATTATTTGATAGTTATGCTGAACATTATGATCAACATGTGACTAAAGATCTCAATTATCAAACACCAACATTGATCCAGCAAAAATTAGCGAAACTTTATGCGTCCGATAAGTTAGCAAAATTGCGTATTCTCGATCTAGGTTGTGGCACAGGTTTAGCTGGCATAGTGTTAAAACCTTATGCAGCCAAGTTAGTTGGTGTAGATCTATCAAGCAAAATGTTAACGCTTGCAAAAGCTCACCATATTTATGACCAATTGATCAAAGATGATCTTGTTAATGCCATGAAAGCGAGTGATGATAAGTATGATTTAATTGTGGCTGCAGATGTTTTGATCTACTTTGGTGATTTGTTGCCAATTTTACAGACAATTCATGCTATTTTAGCTAAACCAGGAATAATTATTTTTACCGTAGAAGCTTATCATGGTGATCAATATCAGTTAGCGCCGACAGGTCGTTATAGGCATAGTAAAAAATATCTTGAAAAATTAGCAAAACAGTGTCAACTTAAGGTAATTAGTCTAGAACGAGTTGTCTTGCGTAAACAACAGCAAGAAAATGTGGTAGGCTATTTAGTGGTGCTAAGTGCAAATTCCAAAGGAGTTACTAATGAATAATGAGCAAGTGATGCGCGTTGGCGGATATTTTTTAATTGCCCTTGCGTTGCTATGGGTTGGATTAATTGTGTTATTTGACATTGTGTTTGGCTTTCCTGCAATGTTACAACAAATGCCTGCAGAATCATTAACCGCGCTACTATCGCGTGGGCCAGGGCTGCGGATCAGCTTAACGTTTTATTCTTTAGTGCCATTGCTGCTGATCCCAGGTAGTGTTGCGGGTTATTATGCATTACGTGATACCGCAGAAGGCGCGATGCGAGTTGCTATGCAGTTCGCCTTATTGTCAGTATTAGCTGCAGTGTTTGGGCTTATGGTTTGGTCAGGGATAAACTGGCATTTAGCAACGTTTTTAGTACATCTAAAGCCTGCCGAATATCCACCTATACTTGCGGTGCTATTTTCTTTAAATTATTTTTTACGTTTATTTGTCGGTGAATATTTAGCGCAAACCTGTTTATGTATTTGGATATTGATCACCAGCACAGCCATTATTCGTGATAAAGGTTTTCCGAGTTGGTATGGAATTATTGGTTGGATAATCGCAGTTATTGTGTTGTTAGCATTATTATTGCGCGCAGCGTCGATAGCAGTTATCCCTGATATTTTTATTGAATTGGTACCGATTAGTGCATTATGGGTTTTCTTATTTGGAGTTGGGATTTTAGTTCATAAAACGTAAGGTGGATTACAAAATAGTATATAAGGGGCTAAAATTAGCCCCTTTTTTTATTATATTGGTAAAATTTAAGCAATAACGTACTTTTTACGACTTGTCCTGCGTGCAATAAATCAGTAAAGTAAAAATAAAGAAATATAAAGTGCCTACACAACAATGGAGGCCAACATGTCAGATCCACAAATCTATGACCATCTCGATTTTGATATTATTGACTATCTTCCTGGCCATGTGTTTTTGAAAGATGCTCAATCTAAATATATCAGTACCAACCAATCATTTGCTAAAGCTTCTGGAGTAGAGAAAAAAGGACAACTGCTAGGTCAAGGCGATTTTGAAATGCCATGGTTAGAAAGAGAATCAAGAAAGTTTGTGCAAGACGATAAACATGTGATGCATACAGAGAAGCCATTGTTAGAAATACAAGAAACGCTTATGAAAAGAGCAGTATTAACACATAAATTCCCATTATTCGATCCCAAAAGAAAAGTTATTGGTGTTCTTGGCATGTTTTTTTACCTTAGTAAAGGTCAAGAAAATCAAGACTCAAAGTTAGCTCACTTACTATCATTACGAAATTTCAATGCAATAACAGATCCGCGTAAACAATTTATTGCAATGGGTAATGAATTAGTTTGCTTAACCAAACGTGAAATTGATTGTGCACATTTAGTGTTGTTAGGCTACTCAGCAAAAGAAATGGCACATAGGTTAGGCATTTCGGTTTACACTGTGCAGATCCATATTAAAAACTTAAAAAATAAATTAAAGTGTAATTCTCGCTCGATGTTGGTGGATAAAATTTTAAGTTCAGACTTAGTGAAAGTTATTATTAATAGGTAATGAATAACTTGTTTATTCAGCTTCACCAAAACGATTCATGATCAACTGTTCGATGCTTAACATTGCTTGCTCTTCGTCTTCACCAGCAACGATGAGTTCAAGTTCAGTGCCACGGCTCGCAGCAAGCATCATGACACCCATGATACTTTTACCATTAACGGTACGGCCATTATGATCCACTTCAATTTTGCTAGCAAAACGAGTTGCTGTTGACACAAATTTTGCGGCGGCTCGTGCATGTAAGCCTAATTTATTAATGATTGTTATTTTTTTCTTGATCATGGTTCCCATCACAATTAAAAACCCCATCACGACCGCCACTAAATGCTTTTTGCTTAAGCTGGGCAAGTTTTAGTTCGGGGTAGTTCATAACGCGGATTAACATTGGTAAGTTAAGTCCAGCAACAACTTTAATATTTTCTTCGTCTTTTAATGCCTGTGAAAGGTTGCTAGGTGTAGAACCAAACATATCAGTTAACACCAGCACACCATCACCTTGGTCGTGTTGTTGGCAAATTTTTCTTAATTTTGGTAAAAACGTATCTGGGTCAACATTGCCTTTAATTGCAATTGCGCGCGCGGGCAATGGTAGCGTACCTAAAGTTGATTTAACCGCTTTTAATAACGATTTGCCAATATTACCGTGAGTAATAATTAAAACGCTAACAGTCATGGTAGATCTCTATGTCTGACTTGAATATTTTGATATTGATGTTGGAAGTGTTCCGCAAGCCTTTCTGCAATATATACTGAGCGATGCAATCCGCCAGTGCAACCAATCGCAATCGTTAAATATTGACGGTTATCAGCAGCAAAACAAGGCACCCAAGTATCTAGAAATTGGGAGATGCTTTTAGTCATTTGCAAAGTCTGTTGACTCGATTCTAAATAGTCACGAATTGCTGGATCAATTCCGGTAAATTGACGCAGTTTAGGTTCCCAATAAGGATTTGGTAAGCAACGCACATCAAAAATATAATCACTTTCATTTGGCAGGCCATTTTTATAACCAAATGAAAGAAATAATAATGATAATGGGGGTGTCGCATTTTTAGTAACAAATTTACGAATTTGGCCGCGTAATTGATGAATACTTAAGTGACTAGTATCAATTTCTAAGTCTGCAGAAGCGAGTAACGGATGCAATAATTCTTCTTCCCGTTGTAACGCTTCATTGAGTGATGTTAGATTATTAGTGAGTGGATGGCGGCGTCGAGTTTCGCTAAAACGTTTCAGCAGGGTATTGTCGTCACTATTGAGAAAGATTATTTTGCAATTGTTACACACTGCTTTTACGTCAGTTAATGCTTGTTGAAATAAGGAAAAATCTGCAGGAAAGTTACGCGCATCAATACTCGCTGCAAGCTTTTGTTCAGATTGATTAACTTGCTTCACCAAATCAGGTAATAAGCTTGTAGGTAAACCATCGACGCAATAAAAGCCGAGATCTTCAAGCATATGTAATGCAACACTTTTGCCAGAGCCGGAGCGGCCACTGATGATAATTAACTGCATATATACCTTTATCTGTAAACGAATCTCGTATTATACTAGGAAATTGCCTAAAGCAAACCTTATTTTACGGTTATTTCTGATTAAATTTGTCCATCATGCATGGTTTGGCGTTGCCGAGCAATAAATTCATCGCTGGCAATGGCACCTTTGGCGCGTTGTAATTGATTACGAGCCGCACTTTCAACCAAGATAGCAAGGTTGCGCCCAGGAGCGACAGGGATACTGACTTCGGGTACGTTTACTTGCAAAATCTTACGATTGCGGTGCATGCCATGTAATCGATCCGTTGTTTGGAATTGTTCATCGCTAATTGCCAGTAAATTAACAACTAAATGCAAAATTTTACGGGTTTTTACTGAGATATCACCAAACATAGCACGAATATTTAAAACCCCTAAACCGCGAACCTCCAAAAAATCTCGTAATAAATCTGGGCAGCGACCAATGATAGTTTGTTCATCTAGCCGAGTAAATTCAACTGAGTCATCAGCAACTAAGCGATGGCCACGATCAATTAAACTCAAAGCAATTTCACTTTTACCGACGCCACTTTTTCCAGTAAGCAGGATCCCCATTCCAAATACATCGAGGAATACCCCGTGCATAGTTAGCATTTTATTCATGTTCCACCATAATTTGATAAAGTGATTGTCCATCTTTAGCTTGTCTTAACGAGTTACGAAAATCTACATCGTTAAAACTGTTTGCTAAATTTGCTAGTAATTGTAAATGTGATTCTTGGGTTTCTTGCGGCACTAACAAACCAAAAAATAAATCTACAGGTTGTTCATCAGCAGCATCATAAGAAATACCCTGATTGGTTTTGATCAATGCGCCAATTTCTTGGTGACAATGTTTAGTGCGAGCATGTGGAATAGCAACGCCATGACCGATTGCTGTGCTGCCTAAGCGTTCTCGCGCTATTAATAGCGCGAGAATTTCATGTGTTTCAATATCAGGAAAAGGTGCTGCCATGAGTGTACTCATTGCTTCTAATAATTGTTTTTTACTAACAGGTTCATGAAGGCAAAGAGTACGCTCAGGCGTTAAAATAGTCTGGTAATCCATGTGTTTAATGTTCCGTGAATTTGCTTTTATGTTTATTTAATTGTTTGTCGAGCTTACCAACTAAGAAATCAACCGCAGCATACATATCTTGTGCTTCAGCTTTTGCATGAATGGTGCTGCCGGGAATGCGTATATTGGCTTCAACAATTTGCGAAAGATTTTCTACATTAAATGTGATATCGATACTAGTTATTCGCAGACGGTCGTAATGTTGTTGCAGCCGTTGCAATTTTTTAATGGTAAGTGATTTTAAAGGATCGGTGACTTCAACATTATGTCCTGTAAAATTAATTGAATTTACCATGATAGTCTCCTTTTACTTATATTGGTTCAATTAGTTAAACGTTTTCTCGTGGGTGATGCTGGAATGCTCATCAGCTCACGATATTTGGTTACGGTCCTCCTGGCTATATTGATCCCTCGATGTTGTAATAATAATGCTATTTTGTGATCACTAAAAGGTTTTTTTGCGGATTCTTCCTGAATAATGTTTTTGATCAATGCACGAATAGCGGTGGAAGCGTACTCGCTACCATCATCGGTGCTAACATGACTACAAAAGAAATGCTTTAAGTCAAAGATACCTCGCGGAGTATGAATGTATTTGCCAGTGGTAGTGCGCGACACCGTAGATTCATGTAATTGAGTAGCTGCGGCAATGTCACGTAATATTAATGGTTGCATGGCGTGTTCACCGTGGTCTAAAAATTCTTGCTGATGACTGATGATACAATTTGCCACAGTAAGTAAAGTCTCATTACGACTAGCAATGCTTTTAATAAACCAGCGCGCTTCTTGCAATTGATCTTTTAGTGAAAAGTTATTCGTAGTGTGACAGGCACGCTGCACATAATGAGCATAATCGGGATTAATAGTTAATTTCGGTATATTATCCTCATTGAGTTTTACCTGCCAACCTTGCTTATTTTTAGTGACGAACAAATCTGGGATCACATACTGTGAGGTTGATTTTATAATGCTATCAGCAGGGTGAGGATTAAGTGATTGAATTAATTTAATGATATTTTGCAGTTGCTCTTCATTTAAATGATAGTGTTTCAATAATTTTTGATAGTCATGTTGGGCCACGAGTGTTAAATTTTGGTTAACAATTTTTTTAGTTAATTCAAGATTAGGGGTTGTTTCTGCTAGTGCTTGTAATTGTATTAATAAACATTCTTTAAGATCACGCGCACCAACTCCGATCGGATCAAATTGTTGTAAGCGCTGTAACACCGTTTCAACTTCGGCTATTTTAGCATTCACTTCAGCACAAATTTCTGTTAATGGACATTCAAGCAAACCATTATCATCAAGTGCATCGATAATGGCAATTGCAATAACTTTATCATTCATCGACATAGACGTGAGATCCAATTGCCAGTATAAATGATCTTTTAAAGAAGTTTCTGTGGGTTGAATGGCAATTAACGTATCGCTGTCAATACTTGAACTTTGCTTGGCATATGTTGGTGTGAAATAAGTTGCTGAGTCTGTTGCAGCTGTCATTTCTTCTGTTATTAATTCTTCTTCAAGTTCAAGCATAGGATTCGATTCGAGCTTTTGCTGAATGAGTAATTGTAGTTCGAGGGTGGATAAGGTTAATAATTGAATCGCTTGTTGTAATTGTGGGGTTAGGTGCAGATGTTGGCCGAGTTTTAACTGCAGAGTTGGTTTCATAACCACCACCTTATTGGTATTATGCTATATCTCTTAAGTGTAATCGAGATCTGCGATTCGTCTAGGTGAAATCGTCGGGATTATGCATACAAATGAACCATTTTAATGATAGGCGAATCGTGTGTTATTTTCACATAATTGTTTTGCTAGTTTTTATAAAAAACCTATAAATTAAATTCTTTACCAAGATACACTTCGCGGACTTTTTCATTGGCTAAAATCGATGCTGGTGTGCCTTCGCAAATAATTTTGCCTTCACTGACAATATAGCCGCGATCACAAATGCCTAAGGTTTCTCGTACGCTGTGATCCGTGATCAAAATCCCAATGCCGCGATCTTTTAAATGCGAAATAATACGTTGAATATCGATCACGGAAATTGGATCAATACCTGCGAAAGGTTCATCAAGCAGAATAAATTGTGGATCAATTGCTAACGCGCGGGCGATTTCAACTCGACGCCTTTCGCCGCCAGATAGACTAAAGGCCATATTGTGACGGATATGAGTGATATGGAATTCATTAAGAAGGCTGTCGAGTGTTTGCTGACGTTGCTCAGAGCTTAGAGATTTGCGTAATTCCAGAATGGCCATAATATTTTGCTCAACGGTAAGCTTGCGAAACACCGATGCTTCTTGGGGCAAATAGCCTAATCCTAGGCGCGCACGCTCATGGATAGGCAAGCGAGTGATATTATCCCCATTAAAGGAGATCTTGCCTCTGTCAGCTGCTATGAGCCCGAGAATCATATAAAAACTCGTTGTTTTGCCAGCACCGTTAGGCCCTAGCAAACCAACGATTTCGCCACTGTTAATTCGTAAAGAAACCTGATTGACCACCCAGCGATTTTTGTACTGTTTACCTAAATTTTCAGCGACCAAAGTGCCCATAATGACCCTATAAATGTCTATTTTATGCTTGTTGAGATTAAATTGAAGAAAAGTATACTAAAATTTACCAGTTGTGGCGAGGGTTGGTTAGTCTATTCTGGATATTGGATGTCTGCAGTGTTCGCATAGGAGATATGAAACGAGTTAAATTATCCTGTTGATAATAACTAGTAAGAAGTTAGACGAAATTTTACAATGAATTCTAGAATGCACTCGAAGTAACACAAGACCTTGTAGAAACTCCACATAAACAGATAGAAACTTGATCTTCAACCAGGTATTCGGATATCATTTAACCACGATGGAAAGTGTCTTTATTCAACGTTATATTTACCTCTCTTGAAATTTAATATCATAAACAATAATTAATGGATAAAGTAATGGATATATGGTTTAAGAGCATTATTGAGTTTCTTTTTGGAATAGGATTATTTATTAATGCATTCCTGTTTGTACCCCAAATCATTAAGTTATATAAAAAGAAAGATTCAGAAGAACTTTCGTTAATAACGTTTGGTGGTTTCAGTATTCTACAATTTCTTACTATCTTGCATGGTTATTTCCATAAAGATTACTTGTTAATGTTAGGGTTTGCTCTAAGTTTGTTGACGTGTGGTACGGTCACGTTTCTGATTATGGTGTATAGAAAATAAAGTTATTTTTTCTTAGCTAGGTCAGAATGGATTTACATAATGTCGATAACTAATTTGAATTTTCTTCCTCAGTCACCTAATGCTTTAGTAAATGATGCAAAATTCGTATTAAGACTATTAAATCTAATACATTTCTTTGCTCAGCAAACCATAATTACAATAAAAGATTTTATGTGTCGAAGGTATTATAAATTTGATCCACAGGTAGGAGAGAATTTATGTCAAATAAGAGCATATAAAATTTTCTTATTAAGTTTTTCTGATGACAAAGAACTCGAAAAAGATATTCTGCAGAAAAAAATAAATGAAGTGGAAAGTATTGATAAAGCAGTATTGTGGCATATAAATGAATTTGAAAATTTACAATCCAAAAAAGATAAGTATAAGAGCAATCAGGGCAAGTTAGCTTCTTTTTTAAGTCAAAAAGGAATGATTTATAAATTGTCATCTTCGTTGTATTTTTTATGTATCTCACATTTTTTAACAAGATTTAAAAAGATAGATGGGTATGCTGTTTACATCGATTATGAAAAGTTGCGAGATAAATCGGGAATGTCTAAACATTTTTCAAGAAGAATCATTCATAATTTCCAAGTTTATTTAGCTGAATTTTCTTCGGAGTTTATATTAAAATTAGTGCCTGAGGTGCCGAAGCTAAATGAATTATGTAAGTTTATAGCAGAACTACAATATTACGATGACGATAATAGAATGGTGTTGCCTTGCTATTATGTTACTAAGATTTTACTAGGCCACTGTCTGTACAAAAGAAAATTCACACTAAGTATAATTGCAGATAGATACTTGAATAACAAATTAATTGATTTTGTTTATTTAATTTTTGAGGTGACTAAAGATGGTTATATAAGCTTGATAAAGAAGAACGATATAGAGAAATTTAAAGATAGAGCTTCTATAATTATCAAAGGAATAACAGTATATGAATGCGTTGACGATATAGAATCTGAATTTGACTTTATTAAAAAGATTGAAGATGTGGGTGTGTTAAAAATTATATTATTTTATATGGCTAAGCATAGGCAGTATCCAGGTAAAAAATGGATTGCATTGTTTGAAGATCCTTTTTGTCATTTGCTAGAAGAAAAAATGAATTTATTATATTCAAGTAAAACACGTAGAGCAGAAATGGTAGTGCAAAATAGTTTAATTAAAGAAATTGAGGAAATTAGAAAGCATCGTGCTGAAATAATGATGATGGCAAAAATGGCGGAGAAAATAGGTTGTTGTAACGAAAATCCCAGGCTATTTTTTATTAAACATATTTATTGTGACACAATTCAGCACTTGATTGAAGTGCTGCCAAGCGGTATAAAAACGTGCTTCTCGAAAGAAAAAGAAATTGTTGAACTAGTTGATTAGTTATTTTTGCTTAAGATTATTGCTATAATAGTCAGATAGATTTTTCTGATTGGATTTTTTTATGAGCAAGTCAAAATCACTAAAACACGAAAGTGAAGAAGTTAAAAAAGTTCGTGCATATTATGAGAGTATGATTGCTTTGATGCCGGGTCATGTTTATTGGAAAGATAAAAATGGAGTGTATCTAGGTTGTAATGAGTTGCAAGCTAAAACTGCAAATCTGGGCTCAGTTAAAGAAATTATAGGTAAAACGGACTACGATTTATATCCAGAATCTTTTGCAAAGAAACTACGTACAGTTGACATAGAAGTGATGAAAACGGGGAAAGAAAGAACACTTGAAGAAAAAAATGTTGATTTAGATGGCTTAGAAGCAGTTTATTTATCAAAAAAAGTTCCATTGAAAAATAGTGAAGGTGAAGTTGTTGGTTTATTGGGAATTTCCATGGATATTACTCAGCGTAAAAGAAATGAAGAAAAACTACAAGCTGAAAAAGAGAAAGTAGAGTTGACCCTTGAGCATATTGTAGCAAATATGCCTGATCATGTCTTTTGGAAAGATTGTGATGGAAGATTTCTAGGTTGTAATAAGATACAGGCTAATACTTTGGGATTTTCCTCTCCTCGAGAAGTGATCGGTAAAACAGCATATGAAACAACAACAAAAGATCAAGCAGATGCAATTGTAAAAACTGATGATGAAATTATGCGTTCAGGGAAAGCTATCACTAAAGAAGAACCACTTGTGTTAGATAATGGTAAAAAATTTATTTTTCTTTCAAAAAAAGTTCCCCTACGCGACAGACAAGACAACATTGTCGGTATTCTCGGCATTTCATTCGATATTACTGCAGAAAAAGAGGCAGAGCAGTTACGTTTAGAAAAAAAAGCGATTGAAGAAAGGCTTGGTGCGATGAGGTTGGTATCAGCTAGCATGGCACATGAGTTACGTACGCCGTTGCGAGCTATTAGTGCTGGTATCATGGGAATTCAACAATGTTTACCCTCACTTATCGAAGCCTATAAACGTGCTAAAGCAGCCGAATTATCAAGACCAGAAATTAATCCAATGGATTTCAATTCATTAGGATCAGTGTTTTCAAGTATTCAAACAGAAACGAGAGCAGCGTTTAACATTGTCGATATGCTATTAGTGAAAGCCGATTTGTCACGTATCACTACGACTGAATTTGAAATTTGTTCTATCAAACATTGCTTGGAAGAAAGTATTGAGCGCTATTCATTTAATGCTAATGAAAAAGACTTAATACATTGGCAACAAGCGGACTTTGAATTTAATGGTGATGAATTGTTAATGGTGCACGTGTTTTTTAATTTATTCAAAAATGCATTTTATTATCTTAAAGCTGCCGGTAAAGGTGATATTCAGATCTGGTGTGAGCAAGATAGTAAATTTAATTATTTATATTTTAAAGATACAGGCACGGGCATTAATAAACAAGATTTAGCAAAAGTGTTTGATCGCTTTTTTTCAAAGACCAAGCATGGTACTGGGATTGGTTTAGCATTTTGTAAATTGGTGATGGAAAGTGTAGGCGGCGATATTGTTTGTCGATCGACAGAAGGAGAATTTACTGAGTTTAAGCTGTCATTTCCCAAGTTGCGAACTCATTTCACTGCAAGAGGTCAATAAATTAGTTTTAATTATATTGTCATTGCGACCGCAAGCAACGCGTGGCGGGAAGCAATCCAGGAGCAAGATAACATAGATTTCATGAATTGTTTTCTGGATTGCTTCGTCGTTGCACTCCTCGCAATGACTAATGTAAGAATTTCATGTCTCTAAATACAAATCGTATATGCCTAGTGGTATTTTTGATGGTATTATTATGTGCAATAGCTTATAATAATTAGGTACATTGTTATACGGAGATTGCATATGGTCCAGCTAAAACTTCCCGCTTGTTTTTATCCGACAACGGTTGTGTTGATCGATGATAACCATAATTATTTAATTTCATTACGATCGATTCTCGATAAACAACGCGCAACATATAAATTATTTGATAAACCAGATAGAGCATTAAAGTACCTCACTGAAGATTATCAACCTGATCTATTTACCAAGCGCAGCATAGAACATCCTGAAGAAACAGATTGGGAGCAGCGCCAGATCAATGTCAATGTACTGAATATTCATCATGAAATTTATAATCCACATCGTTTTGAGCAAGTATCAGTTATTGTTATTGATCAGGAAATGCCAGGCGTAAAAGGTTTAGATATCTGTCGCAAGTTAAGAGCTAAACATAGCCCAATTAAAATTCTTATGCTCACAGGTGAAGTCGACGACAAAAAAGCAATACAAGCATTTAACGATAATATTATCGATAAATTTATTACTAAAAATATTGATAATTTCCAAGAAGTTTTAAATACTGCAATCGATGAATTAAAGCAAGCTTACTTTAATGATTTATCAGCGATCATTGTTGATAGCTTAACGCAAAACCCGGAACATCCGCCGCTAGCGTGTTTAGAAGACAAAGCGTTTATTGAGTTTTTTGATGATTTTTGTCAACAGCATCAACTCATAGAATTTTATTTAGCGGATCAATATGGCAGTTTTTTAATGTTAGATAGTGATGCAAAGCCAAGTTGGTTAGCGTTAAAAACTGCAACAGATTGTAATGATTATACGGAGTTTGTTGAATTGTCAGAAGGCGTACCTAAAGAAATTATTGCTGCGCTTAGTAATCATCAGCAGTTACCTTTTTTCTTTAAAGAAGAAGATTACGATACGCCGCCGCGTGAATGGCAACCTTACATGCATCCGGTAACTGCAACAGTTGAAGGTGATGCAACGTATCATTTAGCCTATATTAAATCACCCTGTATTTATAAAATTGATGGCACTAAGATAAAGACTTTTAATCAATATGTGGATGAATTAGTCAAAGCCAGCAGTCATTAAATATCATATAATTCATTGATTTTTAAAGATTAATTATTTTTTCTGTGCAATTAAGTGAGCCATATCTCACGTTAAGTCAAGCAAATTTCCTATTACAATTTATCACCAATTACCTTAAAATTTATGCAAGATTTACGTAAAAATAACGCAATGATGGTATACAGGGAATGCATGATGAATAGACAAGATATTAAATTTTTATTCGGAAATAGCAATGTTAATTATCGTTATAATTTACGTTTTCTTAGAGTTAGTCGTCAAGTTAGGATCTTTATTCAAAGACACAGTGAATTAGCTTCGTGTAGCGCTGAAGTTAATTTAACGGCAGGCTCTTAAAAAAATGTGTGTCCATGTTGTTGATGAGTAGTGGCATTACAGACTTAGCTTAGCAGACGTTCATCGAAGGCTGGGCGTTGGGAGTAAAGGGTAGTATAGGCTAAGTTTGTAGTGTCACACTTTTTTTTACAAAACTCTATTTCGGTATTTGATCAGGATGTAGAATAATCGTCGTATGATGTGCTTTTTGAGCATATGATTGCACGACTTGATTTGTCATATCATAACGGATTATCGGGCCTTTAAATGTATTTGGTTTTTGAATTGCGACTGCATCTTTAATTAAATATGCAACGCGTTGTTTGGGAAAGTATTTTATAACGACTGCCCAAGCATCAAGTGGTTTTTGATGTAATTTCGGAACAGTTTGATAATGAGCTAGATGATGTGGATCACCATAGGCAATCATCTTGGTTACTTTTCTTTGTTTATTACTATAAGTTACGATTTTATTTGCGCTAACATGTGTTGTGCCTTGATCAAACTTAACATGCCCAGTAAATATATTGATCCCAATTTTACGATTTAGCATAGCCTGATCTGCATTAATATAAGCAACTTTATTTTGATCATTGGGTAACGCTAAGCTGTTGCTTGAAAAACTATAAAAGATCAATAAAAAAGTTATAATTCGGGTGATAAAATAAAAATGATTGTGGTGCTTTGTTGTTAGCATGTTTAAAATCCTTTAATTCTTTTGGTCTTGTTTAGCTCCTTGGCTTTGTTGAGGATTATATTCTACCTTGACGTCTTTTAACAGCTTTACCCATCCTTGATCAGTATCAACGCGCATTCCGACAGCATCAACAATGTCACCAGGTTGTTTGATTATCACCGGCCTGTCAGTTTGCGCGAAATGTTTAAAAGGAAATACCGTAATGGCGGATGTAAACAGCATGGTAGCATGATTATTGGGCCCAGCTTGTTGATGAAAGCGCACATTATCCCATAAATACAAAATTTTCATTCCATGAATAGCTTTACCATGGCGCGCCCAAACATTCCAAGGCTTTTTGCCGGCATCATACAAAATAAAATGTGGGGTTTGCATCAACGTCGTGCTAAGGCGTGGCAAATGAATAAGCTTAGGCGATATAAGTTGCATTTTTAAACTGCCATCCTTATTCATTTGCCAGGAATGAGTGTTGATCATCACAGCATTGGGGATATTGCGTTTGGTCAACAGTTTATGCCGCGGTGCTGATTGGATCTCAATGAGCAACCAGGTGCTAATGATGGCAACAGTGACTAATAATCCTGTCCAAAAGACGTTTTGACTAGTGAAGTATTTTTTCATTATGGTTAGCGTTCGCTAATAAAAATTTTGCTTGCATTGTGGTTAATGTGTTTTGTGCTTGCATGATCATTTCACAAACTTCGCGTACTGCGCCTTTGCCACCTTTGGTTTGGGTTTGCCAATCGGCATGTTCACGCACAATGTCGACAGAATTTGCTACTGCAATGCCAAGCCCAGCTTGTTGCATAGCGGCTAGATCAGGTAAATCATCACCAACAAAAGCAACTTGATCCGGCGTTAACTTATTTTTTTTTAATAATGCTTTAAACACTATAAGTTTATCACGGCAATCTTGGTAGACATGTTTAACACCTAATTCTTGCATGCGTTGCGACACAATTGGCGATTGTCGGCTGGTGATAATCGCTATTTCAATGCCACTTTGCATTAATAATTTAATACCAATGCCATCATGCACATGAAATGATTTGATTTCTGCGCCATGTTCATTATAAGTAATTTTACCATCGGTAAATACACCATCAATGTCGAAGATCGCCAATTTAATTTTTTGAGCTTTTGCTTGCAATTCCTGTTCCATTTAAATGACTCCTGCGCGTAATAAATCATGCATGTGAATAACTCCTTTAACAACCCCATCATCGTCAACAACTGGCAATGATGTAATGAGATATTTTTCCATAAATTGAAGCGCTTCAAAAGCTAATTGCTTAGGCGCTACAGTTTTGCAGTTTGCAGTCATGACTTCCTCAATCACCGTGTTATGAAAATCATGATTAGACTCTAAGGCACGCCGTAAATCACCGTCGGTAAAAATTCCGAGTAATTGTCGATCGACAGTAATTACAGTTGTCATTCCCAAACATTTTTCAGTCATTACAATAAGTGCATCACTTAGTTTGGCGTCGGCATGAACCCACGGCACGTTATCATTTTTATGCATCACATCTTCAACTTGCAACGTTAAACGTCGTCCAAGGTTGCCACCGGGGTGTGACAAGGCGAAGTCTTCAGCTGTGAAACCACGCGATTCTAACAAGGCAATGGCGAGAGCATCTCCCATCGCTAGCATCGCGGTGGTGCTAGACGTTGGCGCTAAACCTAATGGACATGCTTCTTCAGTAATGCTGATATCTAAATTAACTTGGGCAGCGTTAGCCAACGGCGAATGAGCATTGCCGGTGAAACTGATCAAAGGTGCTTCTAAGCGTTTAATGATAGGTAAAATCTTTAATAGTTCGTCGGTCGTGCCTGAGTAGGAAAGCGCTAACACCACGTCTTTATGGGTGATCATGCCAAGATCACCATGGCTAGCTTCACCTGGATGTACAAAAAATGCAGGGGTACCAGTGCTTGCTAAGGTTGCCGCAATTTTGTTGCCGATATGGCCAGATTTACCCATCCCGGTGACAATCACTCGACCATCACATTGCATGATCAGCTCGCAAGCTGTGCTGAAAGCCTCACCAAGGCGAGGTATGAGATTGGTAATAGCTTGGGATTCGTTGGTTAATACATCTTCAGCGATTTGGCATAGCTGTTGTTGGATAGCCATAGTCGCTCCTATGTTTATTGATATGAAGCTAGATTGTACTGAGCTTGATCTAATATGTCTATATTTGAACTTTAGGTTATTTTCCGTCATTATAGCGAAAGCAGTAGTTATTAGAGTATTTCAATGGATAATTCCCACGATCATCTGGTTAAGATCCGCAATGTGCACTTCAAACGCGGCGAGCGGCAGATTTTTTCCGGCATTGACATGACCATTCCCAAAGGTAAAGTGGTGGCGATAATGGGTCCGAGTGGCTGTGGTAAAACAACCATGTTGCGCTTGATCGGCGCCAAGCTAAAGCCATCTCAAGGCAGCATTGAAGTGGATGGTCAAAATATTCATCGATTGTCGCGCAAACAACTCTATACTGCGCGGCGTAAAATCGGTTTATTATTTCAAAGTGGCGCCTTATTTACAGGCATGTCGGTCTTTGAAAATGTAGCGTTTCCCTTACGTGAACATACTAATTTATCGGAACTTCTTATTCGTGATTTAGTATTAATGAAATTACAGGCAGTGGGTTTACGCGGTGCCGCTGGGCTCATGCCAAGTGAATTATCTGGTGGAATGGCGCGGCGCGTTGCATTAGCACGTGCTATAGCATTAGATCCACAATTAATTATGTATGATGAACCGTTCACTGGTTTAGATCCAATTGCTATGGGAGTGATCGTTAATTTAATTCGGCGATTAAACGATGCTTTGGGTTTAACAAGTATTGTAGTGTCACATGATGTTTCTGAAGTGATGGGAATTGCTGATTATATTTATGTGTTAGCCGATGGCAAAGTGATCGGTGAAGGCACGCCAGAATCGATTAAACATACTCAATCGCCACGGCTTGAACAATTTATTCAAGGCTTACCCGATGGCGTGGTACCTTTTCATTATCCAGCAAAAGATTATGCGGAGGAATTACTAGCATGATTGCGCGAATGCAAGCGCTTGGCGAACAAGGGTTAAATTTTTGCGGCACATTTGGCCGAGCTGGTTTATTTTTATTAGCGACGTTGCTACGGCGGCCACGATTGATCCGCACCTTTCCTTTATTAGTAAACGAATTATATTCTGTTGGCGTGCTTTCGCTGATCATTATTATCGTGTCAGGTTTATTTATCGGTATGGTGTTAGGGTTGCAAGGTTATAACATCCTCGTTGATTTCGCTGCCAGTGAAAAATTAGGTACTTTAGTAGCGTTAAGTATTGTGCGTGAATTGGGCCCGGTGGTGGCTGCATTATTATTTGCAGGGCGTGCAGGTTCAGCGTTAACAGCTGAAATTGGTTTAATGAAAGCGACCGAACAACTTGATAGCATGGAAATGATCGGCGTTGATCCGTTATGGCGGATCATTTCACCGCGGCTGTGGGCAGGTTTTATTGCCTTGCCACTGTTAACGTTAATTTTTTCCGCCGTGGCTATTTTAGGTGGTTACTTAGTAGGGGTGCAATGGTTAGGAATTGATGGCGGATCGTTTTGGAGTAACATGCAAGCGACAGTGCATTTTCGTGAAGATGTTGTCAATGGCATTATTAAAAGTCTCGTGTTTGGTTTTGTCGTGGTATGGATTGCGGTATTCCAAGGGTTTGATGCCGTGCCAACATCGGCAGGCATAAGTCGGGCAACTACTAAAACTGTAGTGTATTCTTCGTTAGCTATTTTAGGATTAGACTTTGTGTTAACTGCAATGATGATGGGAGGTTGGTGATCGTGCGCACAAGAACGATTGAAATAAGTGTGGGATTCTTTATGATGCTAGGCGTATTAGCGTTAGTATTTTTAGCATTTAAAGTAAGTGGTTTAACCAATCTTGTTGGCAATCATGTATATTACGTGACAGCCGATTTTAATAACATAGGTGGTTTGAAAGTGCGGGCGCCAGTGCGCATGGCCGGCGTGCGCATTGGTCAAGTGACGCAAATTGATTTGGATCATAAAACCTATCAAGCCAAAGTCACAATGGCGATCAATAATGCCGATAGCAATATTCCTGATGATTCTTCAGCAAGTATTTTAACTGAAGGAATATTAGGGGCAAACTATGTTGGTGTAGCACCGGGATATGCGGATAAGTTTTTACATAATGGCAGTAAGATTGACAATACTCATCCGGCATTAGTGTTAGAAAATTTAATTGGGCAATTGTTATTTAGCGTCAATAAAGGTTCTGAGAAAAAAAGTTAGGAGTGAGTCAGTATGAAAAAAATTCTTAGTTGCTGGATGGTAATGTTATGTTTAGTAAGCAGTGTAGCAATCGCTTCTTCGCAAGTTGTCGATCCGGTGATGGTGTTAGATAAAGCCGCGCAGAAAATGTTGCATTCGCTTAAAGTCAATCACAAAAAAATTAACAAAAACCCAAGTATTTTATATAGAATTGTAAATAAAATTTTGGTGCCCCACATTGACCTCGACGGAATGTCGCGCTCAGTTTTAGGGCGGCGTATTTGGAGTAGCATTACCCCACAACAGCAACAAGCGTTTAATGTGGAATTCACTAAATTAATTGTTCGTACTTATGCATCAGCGTTAAGTGCTTATACCGACGAAAAAGTGAAATTTTATCCTATTCGTGGCGGTTATCGAGATCGTAATCGAGTGCAAGTTATGAGTGTGATTGAACGTGATAATGGCCCAAACATTCCGGTGAATTATCGCATGATCCGTATTGGTAACACCTGGAAAGTGTATGATTTTAGTGTTGAAGGAATAAGTTTAATTCGCAGTTTTCAATCGCAATTTGCTACCCAGCTATCACAAAACAGCTTCAGTAGCGTTTTGCAGACATTAACTCAGCATAATCGTAAAGTCATAAAAGCAACAGGATAAACACACAGTGGCAATGCGTTTTTTAACAACTGACCAGCAGCATATTACCTTAGAAGGGCAAATTGAATTTGCTAATGCTAATCAAGTGTATCGCCAAGGCCAAACATACTTGCAACATGGTGCAGAAATATTTGATCTGGCGAAGATTAGTTATAGTGACAGCAGCGGCTTAGCCGTATTATTAGCTTGGCAACGGCTTGCGAAACGCTTAGCTAAGCCGATCCGTTTTGTTAATTTGCCACCGCAAATGCAAGCAATTGCTCAAGTGTGTGATATTAATAAATTATTGGTGACATAAATACTATGGATAAACTTGTTATAAAAGGTGGTTCTGTATTAAAAGGTGAAGTGCGGATCTCTGGCGCTAAAAATGCAGCATTACCGATTTTAGCTGGTTGTTTGTTAGCACGAGAACCTGTGGTTATTACTAACGTGCCGCATTTACGTGATATCACTACCACGATGGAATTACTCAGCACTATGGGAGTGCGATTTAATGTCGGTGATCGTTTAGCAGTACAAGTTGATCCGCGTGATATCACCAATTGTTATGCGCCGTATCAATTAGTAAAAACCATGCGAGCATCCATTTTGGTGTTAGGGCCATTGCTAGCGCGCTACGGTCAAGCCAATGTATCATTGCCTGGAGGCTGTGCGATTGGTGCTCGGCCGGTGGATCTGCATATTCGTGGTATGGAAGCACTCGGTGCTAAAGTCACGATAGAAAATGGTTATATCAAAGCATCCGCAAGCAAAGGTTTACAAGGCGCTAACATTACTTTTGATTCTGTAACCGTAACAGGCACTGAGAATTTAATGATGGCTGCGGTGTTAGCAAGAGGTAAAACAGTATTACACAATGCAGCGCTTGAACCTGAAGTAGCAGATTTAGCTAATTTTTTAAATACTTTAGGAGCCAAAATTTCTGGGATCAATACTAAAACGTTAACTATCGAAGGTGTGAAAGAGTTAGCGGGTGGCAATTATCATGTGTTAGCTGATCGCATTGAAGCAGGAACATTTTTAATAGCAGGTGCTATTACAGGCGGGCAGATCCGTGTTAAAAACGTTACTCCGAAAACTCTTACGGCAGTTACTGAAAAGTTAATAGAAGTTGGCGCAGAAGTTACTAGTGGCAATGACTGGGTAGAATTAAATATGCATGGCAAACGTCCTAAAGCAGTTGATATTGAAACAGCACCTTATCCAGCGTTTCCGACTGATATGCAAGCACAATTTATGGCATTAGATGTTACTGCAGATGGGGTTGGTCGTATTACTGAAACGGTGTTTGAAAATCGTTTTATGCATGTGCATGAAATGTTACGTATGGGTGCTGATATTCAATTGGAAGGTAACACGGCTATTTGTCGAGGCGTTGAGAGATTAGCAGCAGCACCAGTAATGGCCACCGATTTACGTGCATCAGCAAGCTTAGTGTTAGCGGGTTTGATGGCGGATGGTGAAACCGTAGTTGATCGTATTTATCACATTGATCGTGGCTATGAATGTATCGAAGAAAAATTATCACAATTAGGTGCGAAAATTCATCGGCTAGCTCATTAAAGCAAACTTATCAAATTCGTCATTGCGAGGAGTGTAACGACGAAGCAATCCTGATAAGTTATTTCACGGATTATAATCCTCGAGATGATAAATAATTAATGTTTAGAGTATATTATGTCGGAACAATTAGAAACAGAAATCGCGAAGCGTCGTACTTTTGCGATTATTTCACATCCTGACGCCGGTAAAACCACATTAACAGAAAAACTATTATTGTTTGGTGGTGCGATCCAGCTAGCAGGTACGGTGAAAGGGCGCAAAGCAGCGCGTCATGCGACGTCTGATTGGATGGAGTTAGAAAAGCAACGCGGGATCTCTGTTACTACCTCAGTAATGCAATTTCCTTATCGCGATCGTATTGTTAATTTGTTAGACACGCCAGGGCATGAAGATTTTTCTGAAGATACCTACCGCACACTAACAGCGGTCGATTCTGCTTTAATGGTGATTGATGCGGCTAAAGGTGTGGAACCACGCACCATTAAATTAATGGATGTTACTCGATTGCGCGCAACACCAATCATGACGTTAATCAATAAACTCGATCGCGATAGCCAAGATCCATTCGAGTTGCTCGATAATATTGAAACGGTATTAAAGATCCGTTGTGCACCAATCACTTGGCCATTAGGTAGTGGTAAGGAATTTAAAGGTGTTTATCATCTGCATGAAGATGCGTTTTACATTTTTGATATTGGTAAGAGCAAACAACGGTTGCCAGAGTTTACGAAAGTAAAAGGCTTAGATAATTCAGCATTGCTTGATAAGTTTGGCGAAAAATTTATGCTGGAGTTTCGCGAGCAAATTGATATTGTTAAAGCAGCAAGTCATGAGTTTGTGTTACAAGATTATCTAGCTGCAGAATTAACCCCAGTGTTTTTTGGTTCAGCATTACAAAATTTTGGAATTAAAGAATTATTAGATATGTTTGTTGAACACGCACCAGCGCCACAACCGAGACCAACTTTAACTCGTGAAGTTGCGCCGCAAGAGCCGCAATTTTCTGGCTTTGTTTTTAAAATCCAAGCGAACATGGATCCTGCTCATCGTGATCGAATTGCATTTATGCGTGTGTGTTCAGGTGTGTATCGCAAAGCTATGAAGATCAGGCATTTACGAATTGGGCGTGACGTCCAAATTAATCAAGCGTTAACGTTTATGGCTGGCGCGCGTGATCATGTCGATACGGCTTGGCCAGGCGATATAATCGGTTTACATAATCATGGCACCATTCGGATTGGCGATGTGTTTACTGCTGGCGAAGAATTAAAATTTACTGGCATTCCTAATTTTGCACCAGAATTATTCCGTCGTGTTAATCTACGTGATCCTTTGAAAATGAAAGCATTGCAAAAAGGCTTGTTGCAATTAGCCGAAGAGGGCGCAACCCAAGTGTTTCGGCCACTTAATCGCAATGACCTTATTTTAGGTGCCGTAGGTTTATTGCAGTTTGATGTTGTTGCCTATCGATTAAAATATGAATATCGTGTTGAATGTTATTATGAAACGATTTCATTGGTTGCTGCGCGCTGGGTGAGTTGTGATGATCCTAAAATGTTAGCGCAATTTAAAGAAAAATGTGAAAATAATCTGGCGTTAGATGGTCATGATAATTTAATTTATTTAGCTCCAACCCAAGTCAATTTGCAATTAACCATGGAACGTTGGCCAGATATTCAATTTCATGCCACGCAGGAATATTAAGACCGATCATGCCAATTGAGTTCAGGTCGATTAGCTGATAATACACTTCAAAGGTGATATTGTTGCTCTATCAAGCTCCCAATTTAGCGGCTAAATTAGGAGTAATATCCCAAAATTGTTTTGACAGGCATAACAACATGTTTTAAGATAATTAGACAAGGCTCCTAATTTAGCCGCTAAATTGGGAGCACGAGATAATCTAAGGTCAGTTTAAAAAGGTTAAATTTGTGAACAAAGGAAACATCAGTCGTATCATTGAGCTGTCAAAGCAAGACGATATAATTCTCTTTGGTCCTCGAGGTGCGGGTAAAAGCACATTATTAAAAGAATTGTTTGATTCTAAAGAATGTCTCTGGATTGATTTATTGTTACCGAAACAAGAAGCTCGTTATGGCCGTGATCCAGAATTGTTAATTGCTGAAGTAGAGGGTATGCTTCCAACTCAAACTCATATAGTGATTGATGAAATTCAAAAAGTGCCTAAATTACTTGATGTAGTACATTATCTTATTGAGAATACTAATAAACATTTCATTCTTACAGGATCAAGCGCACGTAAAATTAAACGTGCCTCAGCAAATTTACTTGCTGGCCGAGCTTTTGTGCATAGTCTTGCACCATTTACTTTCCAAGAATTAGGGAAGTCGTTTCATTTAAATAAGGCATTACACTATGGCATGCTACCAAAGATATATACATTAAAAACAGAAACGCAACAGAAGCAATACTTGAAATCATATGCACATACTTATTTAAAAGAAGAAGTTTGGGTGGAGCAATTTATAAAAAATTTGGATCCCTTTCGTTACTTTTTAGAAGTAGCAGCGCAATGTAATGGAAAGGTTTTAAATTATAGCAAAATTGGTCGAGATGTTGGTGTTGACCACAAAACAGTTGAAAATTACTATTCGATTCTTGTGGACACTTTATTAGGGTTTATTTTGCCTGCGCATGCAAATTCTTTTCGTAAACAATTAAGGCAAGCACCAAAGTTTTATTTCTTTGATGTTGGAGTGACACGTGCACTCGGTAGATTGCTATCTGTACCGGTTTCGGAACAAACTAGTTATTATGGTGAGGTTTTCGAGCATTTTATTATGGCAGAAATTAGTAAATATATTAATTATTTTAAAGATGAATATCGCCTTAGTTATATATGCACTAAAAATAATATTGAAATTGATTTAGTTGTTTCCAGGCCAGCACAGCCATTATTATTAGTGGAAATTAAAAGCAGTAGTAATGTTACAGCTGAGCAAGTATCTAAATTAGAAAAGATAGCGCAGGATATCCCCAACTGTGAGGCAATCTGTTTGTCACGTGATGATAAGCGAAAAAAATTTGGCTCAGTTACAGTTTGGCCTTGGCGAGATGGAATTTTAGAGTATTTTCACCACTCTACGTCAATGCGGGCTAAGTGATGGTACTGGGTTTTGGTGAATGGTTAAGAGCACTTAATGTCAATCAGAAACATGAAGATTATAATAATACGCCATTATTATTACATGTATTGCGAACTCACAACCGCAATCATATGAGAAGATGGCCTAATGTACTATTAAAATTAGACGCGGATCCTTTCTTGCCAGATAGGGATTATAATTCTCCTGTGACCTACTGCCTACAATCAAATAATACATCGTTTTTGAGAATTATTACTAATGGAATGTTTTATCAAGCATTTGTCTTAAATTTAGCAACACGAATACGATTGATCTTCTACGTTCATCAGGATCAGATAACGAGCAGTTATTTCACCATTAAATAAATGTGTTTGGCGATGGCAATTGGCCAACTTGGATCGCCATTATCTTCAATAAACCATACTGCAGACAATATCATTCTTAAGTATACCCAACACAATAAACGATCGGGAACAAGGTTCAAGCACTGTGCTAGTGGAATAATTCTTTCAGTGATCAAGATAGGTATATCAGGATGAGAGCCAATTTCTTCTTTATCAATTAAATCAAACGCAGCAGCTTCGAATCCGATCTCGCCGACAATGCCTTTAGGATCAATGGCCAGCCACTGTGAACCATGCTGAATAATATTTTCATGATGTAAATCGCCATGCAGTACATATTCATTTTCTGAGGTTATTAATAGATGCTGTTTAATGTCACGAGCTTTTTGCAATAAGTGACTAGGAATAACTGAATGATTTATTTTATCAATTGCTATTAACCAATCACTCACGTTTTTAAAGCTTTGTTTTTCAGTTTGCGAGACAGAAGTCAGTTGGGTAATAACATCGGCATAATATTCAATGACGGCGGTAACTTTTTGTGGATACAATGACTTTAAAGAATCTCCAGGCACTGCTTGTTCCAAGAGTAAAGCATTATATTTAGCATTAACATCAATGAGCTGCACACAACTGTGGCCATTAAAATGTTGCAGCGCTTTAATTTCATCATCAATCAATTTTTTATCGCAGCTAATTTTAATAACAACAGGCGTATTATCGTCTTTCATCGCTTTGGCAACAAAATTCCAATTCATGTTAACAATAGGGTGTAAATCTGTTAATGACCAATGCTGCGATAATGTTTTTAATAATAGTGGCAAACCCTCAAGCCAGCCTTTACCTTTATCGCCAAATAGACTTGTGATGTTTTTTTCTAATGTTTTCATGATCAAAAAATCTGGCTTTGTTTAAATTATGAACTCTCATGTGAGTATTTTTGCAAAAACGTGAAAATATCACAATATTCACAGTGAAAAACGTGATATTTTCACGTTTTTCGCAATTTTGCGGCAAAAAAATATGCAATCAGCGCTGAGGAGCTTCTCTAGCATTAAAGAGCAAAAGCTTACAGACTTTACAATTAGTAGCATTTACCGCATCATGCGCGTCAAGGATCTAGACAATATAAACTTTAACAAGGAATCGAAATGACTCATCCTGCTAAAAATTATAATGCGGCTATCGTCGATCAGGCGCAAGCAGCGACTAGTTTTAGTTTTAATGATTATCTTGCCTTATTTTTTAATCCACGCGTGTTAGCGGTGTTATTTTTAGGCTTTGCTTCAGGTTTGCCGTTAGCGTTGAGCACAAGCACGTTACAAGCTTGGTTCACCGTGTCTGGGATTGATATCGTTACAATCGGTATTTTAGGTTTAGCAGGCATGCCGTATTTATGGAAGTTTTTATGGGCGCCGTTAATGGATCGCTATGTGCCACCATTGTTTGGGCGGCGTCGCGGCTGGGTGTTAGTCACGCAAGCAGCGTTAATTGCCATTTTAGTTTTTATGAGCACGCTGCACCCGCAGCATCAAACCTTATTGCTAGCAATTTTAGCATTGGCAATGGCGTTTGCATCGGCTTCACAAGATATCGTTATCAATGCATATTCCACGGAAGTGTTGCGCCCACATGAACGCGGTATTGGCGCGGCAATGATGATCGCAGGTTATCGAATCGCCATGCTGGTATCAGGTGGTTTAGCATTGATTTTCGCTGATCATTTAGGTTGGCATATGACGTATTTATTAATGGCAGCGTTTATGAGTATTGGTGTAGTGGCAGCGATATTTGGCCCAGAACCTGAGAAACAAGCAGCACCACCAACTAATTTGCTCGCCGCAACTATCGAACCCATTAAAGAATTTATATTACGTAAAGATTCCTTAATTATTATTTCCATGATCGTTTTATATAAGATAGGTGATGCGTTTGCTTTAAGTTTGACATCAACGTTTTTAATTCGTGGTTTAGGATTTAGTTTAACTGACGTTGGGGTGATTAATAAGTTTATGACGATCATCGGATCGGTTATTGGCGTATTCGTTGGTGGTGTTGGTATGGCACGCTTAGGGCTCTATCGTTCGCTTATGATCTTTGGCATACTGCAAGCGGTGTCTAATTTTTTATATATGTTATTAGCTATCGTTGGTAAAAGTTTTTATTTCGCTAGTTTTGCTATCTTTTTTGAAAATTTTTGTGGTGGCATGGCGATGGCTGCATTTCTAGCATTTATAATGGCATTATGCGATCGACGCTTCACGGCATTTCAATTTGCATTGTTAACGGCGTTAGCCTCGATTGGGCGAGTGTTTGCTGGGCCAATCGCTGGTGTGTTAGTCGAGCATTTTGGGTGGGTGCATTTTTATTTTATGACGGTGATATTTGCCTTACCTGGTTTAGGGTTTTTATGGTTTATGCGTCGCAATCGAGTGTTTGCCGATACCGTATATAAGAAGGAAGAACATGCAACATCTTAGTTATGAAACTGTTATTAAAGTGTCGATATTGTTGATATTTATTCTATCAATGTTCTATATTCATTTGCGCGGCAAAGTGCGGCTTTCAATCTTGCAACAACTTGCTAATCATTCCACCTTTATGGCGCCGATCAATTGTTTATTGTATTTATTTTCCGGTGTGCCTAACAAACCGTATTTATCATTAGATGAATTCAAAGAATTACAACCGCTACAAGATAATTGGCAAGTTATTCGCGATGAAGCCTTACAATTATTTAATGATGGCCATATTAAAGGTGCCACACGCAATGATGACATTGGTTTTAATTCGTTTTTCAAGCGTGGTTGGCGCCGGTTTTATTTGAAGTGGTATAACTACAATCATCCTTCAGCTAAAAAGTTATGTGCTAATACAGTAAAACTTATCAATGATATTCCTAGTGTTAAAGCAGCGATGTTTGCGTTGCTGCCACCCGATGGTAAGCTAAATAAACATCGTGATCCGTATGCTGGATCATTACGTTATCATTTAGGCTTGATCACGCCGAATTCTGATGAATGTAGTATTTTTGTTGACGGTATTCAATATTCTTGGCGTGACGGCGAAGCTGTAATGTTCGATGAAACTTTTATTCATCATGCATATAATCGTACTGATCAGTATCGACTAATTTTCTTTTGTGATATTGAGCGGCCTATCAATAATAAAATTATACGCTGGATCAATCGCATGTTTGGCAAATATTTAATGTCAGCAGCGAGTTCACCGAATTTGGGTGAAGATAAAACGGGGTTAGTTAATCATATTTATCGGCATATTCATACTTTCAAAATGTTAATGAAAGTCTTGAAAGACAAAAATAGAACGTTATTTAAAATCACTCAGTACGCACTAATCATTGGTATTTTGTATTTAGTGTTTCTGGCTTGGTAAATTTAATTTTTATTAAAATAAGAAATAGGAATTTGGCGAGATGAATATAGCCACGATATCATCTCCTCAAATCCGGTTTTCGTATGTTAGCGAGATTGTATAATTTATTTTTGAGCAATTAAATTTAAAAAGTATTAATCATCACTCTGGAAAGTATATATTAAATCAATCCCGGTATCCGGGCCGGTGGTTTCAGTTTGAATCGATAAGCCTCGCCAAATACGGTAATTCACCTGCAAAGTGCTGATCGCAGAGAAAATTCCAAAAGCGTAATTGACATATAAGCGCGGCGATAAATATTTGCCGAGCACTACCGAAGTATCTTCTTCAGCAGCGCCGGTTGTTGGGTTAATTTGTGGTACTGATTTTACAGTCAGTTCATCTAAACCAAACGTTTGCCGTAGTTCTTCTTGCAGGTGAGAAATTTCTCCTGTATCGCCTCCAGGGTTTAATGCCGATGCAGCTTGCACTAACATGCCAGCATCAGCTTTATTGGCTTGGCTGGTTAGTTTACTAGTTAACAACAGTGATAAAATATCTCTGTCAGAAATACCCGGTGGCTGCGAGAATAAACCGATCTTAGGTCTTTTAAGTGTACCGTGGACTTCAACCCCAACAGTGACAGTGCCGCCTGGCGAAAATTGGTTGATGTCGCTTAGACTTGCTTTGGGTAATGCGCTAGCAATTAAACCGCTGCGTACTCTTGGTAAGGTATTAACTTCGCGACCTGCTTGGATATTTAAATCTGGATTATCAATAAACCCGTTTCTAAAAATTAATTGACCTTTTTTAATCTTTAATGTTTTGCCAAACACTTGATACTCGCCATCGACAACTTTGATTTTGCCTCTGGCAGTCGTAGGTCTGGCAGGTGTTTCGGTAATTTTTATTTCACCAGCTAATCTACCCGTTAGACCGTGAGTATTAATTAAAATCTTATCACCAAATACTAATTCAATGTCACTAGTTAACGGCACACGATGCTGTTGTTTAGCTGTTTTATGGACATAAACAATATCGCTTGAAGGATTTTCAGCACTGGTAAAATCTTGGGGTGAGATAATGCCTGCAGGAATAATGATTTTTCCGGTCAGTTCCATCGCATCATTAGCATAATTGAATTTAAGCTTTGGTGATGCTTGTAGTCGATACTCGGTTGTATTCATCACGGTGACATCATTACCCGTTATCGTTAGTTTAGTAGGCGTATCAGCGGCGGCTAGATCGGTCATGCCTTTTATGACCACTTTGCCTTTGCCTGAGGTTGCTTCGCCTTGATATGTTAAAACTTTTTTAGCATTTGTTTTAGCTTCGATATTAATGTCTTTAACATGCAAACCTAATTTAGGTACTTTAGTAGAACCATTAGTTAATTTGATTGCACCAGCCACACTCGGTTTTGCTAAAGTGCCATTAATAGTAACATCAGCAGTGAATTGTCCTTGCATTTCACGAATATCAGCAATAAATAATGATACGATCCCAAGCTGATCAGTGGCGAATTGTAATTTTCCTTTAACGGGCTGATCAGCGGTTAAACCTTTGCTAGCAAATTTCAGTAATTTAATGCTTCCTTGGATGGCATGAGTTTTGCTGAGCGCTAAATTAATATTAGTATCAAGCGTTTTATTTTTAGTGATAAAATTTATCGAGCCACCTTGAAAGGTTTGCTTAACATTACGAATGCCTACCGGTAATTGAATATAACCAGAACTTAAGCTTACAGAGCCTTGCAATTTTGCTCTATGAAAAGGCTTTGCTGTGCCGGTGATATTGGCATTAATGATACCATGTAGTTGAGCATCTTTGCCGAGTAACGTCGCGATATCATCAAGGTGAAATTTATCAATTGCGAATTTGCCTGACCAGTGATGTGCTGAATAATAATTGGCTTGTAAACTTATCGAAGCATGTTTTGCCATCAGTTTAAGCGGGCTAATGTTAACTTGATCAGAATTGACGTGGATATTAACCGGCGCTGTTAAATGCCAACGATCAAAATCAGGTGAAACTACATCAAATTGAGTTAATGTTAGTTTCAAAATATTATTGTTTAAGCCACCGTGTAAGCGCAAATGTAATGATTGTTTTAATGCTAGCATATCAATCGCAATTTGATGATCAGTTAAAGAACCCTTACTTTTAAGCATGAATTTACTAAGATAAAAATCATCATAATCGATATTGCGGGCATCAATAACTGCTTCAATGTTTGGTAATTTTAGATCACCGCTGATCTGGCCATGGCTGACAACTTGGCCGCTTGCTCCAGGGATTAATACAATGAGATCGGGGATATGTAATTTCCATGTTAAATTCCAATGATGGCGTACTTCACCATTAACATAAAGATTGGCTTTACCGATCCCTAAGTGAAAATTATCGACTGATAATCTGTGATCATGTAACACTACATCACCTTTGCCATGTAAAGGAAAATTACGTAAATTACCTGCTAATTTAGTTAAGATAAAATTACCCTCAGGTTTGCCGTTTAAAATTTTCCCTGCTGATGATGCATTTATAATAATATGGCCTGGCCAGTCTTGTAACAATGACCCTGGATTGATTTTGCCGTTAATGCTGGCTTGCCAAGTTACATCGGGGTACCAAGTAACATTGCCTTTGATAATTGCTTTGCTATGTGGTTTTTGCGCGATAGTCGTATTAATATTAATACTAGTTTCATTGCCTTTGCCATTAAGTGCTATTTCGCTTGTCGGCAAGTTTGCACCATGGACCTGTGTGGTTAAGTTGATTGTATATTTGTTCGTGGGTCCTTGAGTTAGTAACTCACCATGTTCACTAAGAATATTTTCTTGCTTATTTTGATAATAAGCATTTTGCCATTGCAGATCTGCATTTAGTAAAAAGCTGTGTGCTAGAGGCACAATATTGGTGCGTACAACTAACGATTGCATATGAATACGTTGATTTGAACCAGCAAAATCAACAGTGAAATCATTTATTCTAGTATGATGAATGGTAAGATAGAAAGGTAAAATATCGCGGTCGCCATCATTAGTAGTTTTAGGTTGCTTTTTTTGTGGCAAAATTATGATTTTAACGCCAGTAGCAGTTAGTTTTTTAATATAAATCGTATTGCGTAATAGATTTAGTAAATTAGAATCTAGATCAGCTTTATTAACAGTGATGATCATCGATTTGGTCGCAAAATATAACCCTTGTAATTGAATTTTTCCTGTTAAGCGGCCATGAAGTTTATCGATCCTAATAGCGTTAGGTGCGATGAAATGTGCTAAACGGTAACTCCACTGTAATCCTTGTGGCGTTGTTAATAACAGACTAATGCCAATCAATAATGCTAATAAAAATCCCAACAAGGTATAAGTAACATATTTCATAAATCGGGTCCTATCGTAAATTGCACCGCGAGCGGTTCACTACTTTTAGTAACCGCTTTAGCAAAAGTAAGTTCAATGGGGCCAATAGGTGAGTAATAACCAACACCAATACCCACGGCTTTTTCTAAAGATTCATTAATATTATCAACTGCATTACCGGCATCGCCGAAAAGGCCTACAAAAAAATCACCATACACTTTAACTTGATATTCTAAACTAATTAATTTTAAAAAGCGCCCCGGGCCAACTTGTAATAAGCGAAAGCCGCGTAAGGTTTCTGGGCCACCGGTTAAGAATAATAGAGTTAAGGGTACTTGTGAAATATTATGTACTGCAATTGCGCCAATATCGCCACGTAGCACAAATCTATTATATGAATCGAGGCTAACAATCGCTTTACCATGCAAGCTTGCTTTAAATAAATCACGATCGGATGCTAGTGCTTTACCTGCACCCAAAAATGCCCCCGAAATTCGAAAACCGTTTCTGGTTAAAACGGGGTTTTTAGCAACAACATATTTCCAAGTTAAACTGGGGATCAAAAATTTAGTGTATATTTTCGGTTGTCGATCTAATTTTGATTCTTCATACTGATAGCTTAATTTCCACGTTCGTCGAAAATGCGTACTTGGTACATAAATATCACTAACACTTAAGCTTTGCATACGACTACTTCCAACAGAGCTAATATCTAAATTTTGACTAGCCAGTTGTACATCGTAATGACGGGTCACCGGATCGGCACCTGGGATAGTATATCGAGCAATATAGTTATCTTCTATTTGGGTAACTTGAAACAACATTTGAAATTTTTGGCCATCATTAGTCGCTCGATTCCAAGTAAAACCAGCGGATGCTCGTGGCCCAGTAAAAGTGCCATAACCAATGCCGATAAAATATTGTCGTGCTGGACGTGCAGTAACTTGCACAATCAGGGGAACTTCATATTTGCCGCCTAATTCTCGATGTGGTGTTACGCTCACATATTTGAAATAACCACTGTTACTTAAATTCCGTTGGAATTTTGCAAGTTTTTTAGTTGAGTAGTATTCGCCAGGTTTTATGTGTGAAAATCGACGCACAAAGTTTGGATCATAATGTTTACTTTTAATAGTTATTTTGCCGAATCGATAGCGTGGCCCAGTGTCAAAAACTAAAATGATATTAGCAGTATATTTAGGTAAATTGACTAATATTTTGTGTTCACGAAATTTTGCATTGAGATAACCACGTTTTTGTGCTTTGTTAAAAAAGTGTGATTTAGTATCTTCGTATAATTCAGTTGTTAATACCTGGCCACGTTTGCTTAAGAATTTACGGCGCAATTTTAAGAACCCAGGATCATTATGTCCAGGCCCAATAATTTTAAATTGTATGCTGGTGATGTGTAACTGTGGCCCGGGACGGATGTTGTAGGTTGCGGTATATACTTGCTGTTGATTAACTCGCTGCGAAGTTAATTGAGCAGAAATGTTTGGTTTAAAGTAGCCGTAAGGAATTAATGCTTGTTGAATGTGTTCGGTGCCTTCTTCTAAAGCAAGTTGGGCTTCGTTATCAGTGAGCGGTTTGATGATCGATTTAATTTCAACGTTAAGTCGTTGTTGGATATTTTGTAAAGGCTTGCCGGTGACGCCATGAATTTTGTATTTAAAATAATTATTCGCAGTAGTATTGTTAATAGGTTTTTGGGTATTTTTACTGGCTTTACGAGTTCTATGTCGTGTTGTGGTTTTAGTAGCTTTAGTAGCTTTAGTAGCTTTAGTAGCTTTAGTAGTTTGGGTTACTTGGGTTGCAGCGTGACTAGAAATAGTAAAACTACAAAGCAGCAATAACATAACAACGGATATCGTGTTAAATGCGATTTTTGCTGGTGTTAGCGTGATCCGCAACCTGTTCATATAATATCTAGCATTATCTTAAGTGACTTACTCGATTTTCGCTTAATTTTTAGGCTGCGTCTAGGTGTTAAATAAATCTACACTGTTACTATGATATTTTTTATAAAGATTGATTATTATTAATAGGCTCTAAATTTAAGATTAATCGAGTGCCTAGGGCAGAAGCGATTTTTTCTAGTTGCCGAAGGGTTGGCCAGTGATGAGGATTTTCTAAACGTGAAATTGCAGGCCAGGAGCTATCTAAAGTGCGAGCAAGTTCGGCAATAGAGTGTTTGCCTCTAGAGAGTTTAATTAATAAAGCAGCTTGTACTCGGGCACTAGGAGCTATAGAGTAAGTTTTTTTTGTGTGTTTTGAAGGTAAAGGTATATGTTGATTTTCATCAAGCCGACCTTCCAAAGTTAAAGTTAAAACTTCAGAAGCATTATATAGTGCTTCTTCCAGTGACTCGCCTTCAGTTATTGCTTCTTCAAGATCAGGAAATGTCACTAGATAGCGCTTATCAAGTTTGTCGTAGATGATTTTTGCAGGGTAAATTATATTCATTTAAGTACTACTCCAGTCTGTTTTTCAATAGCTTTTAATAATCCTTTTCCTATATCACGATTACTGTGCATTGGCACAGTTGTACGTTTACCCCCTTTCCCCATACGGCAGTGACTACCTTTAATGCGTAGTACCTTCCAACCATTTAGTTTTAGTATTTTTATTATATCTTTACTATTCATAGTAAAAATGATATATCAATATTGATATATATGCAAGTGTATTAACAGAAAAGTAGGTATACTAGGCTCTATGTCGTCTTAAATTTTTCACCATATAAAAAGAAAGGTACATTCTGATGCTGAGTAGAAACATTAAATTAATTACTATCTTATTACTGCTTTTAACGCCACTCACAACATTCGCTTGGAGCTCGAGTGGGCATCGGATCATCGCAGAAATTGCTTACGATAATTTAACCCCAATAACGCGTGCTAAAGTTAATCATTTGATTCAAGTATTTAAAACACAATATCCTCGTATTAACAGTTTTCAGTGGTTAGCCGTATGGCCAGATAGACTTAATGCTGCTGGGATAAAAACGTATAAGACTTGGCATTATATTGATTTGCCGTATGCAATTGATGGTGTTAAAGCGAAACATCGTGTTAATCGAAAAAACGTGGTGTGGGCAATTAAGCATGCTGAAAAGGTATTAAGAGATCCGAATGCCAGTGAATTTAAAAAAGCACGTAATCTTGCTTTTCTAGCACATTTTATTGGTGATATTCATCAACCGTTGCATTGTATTACACTATATTCACGCTTGACACCAAATGGTGATGCTGGCGGTAATTTATATCCAATTCGCTTTGGAAGAATTGATAATTTACATACGCTATGGGATCGAGGATTAAATTTTTATAAACAATATTATCCACGGTTCCCATTACGTAATTATCAAGTTAAACAAATAGCTTTAATATTACAACAGCGTTATCCAAAATTTTATTTTGGTAAAGCAGTGAAAGATCTTAATGTACGAGATTGGGCGCAGCAAAGTTATCAGTTAGCTAAAAATTTTGGGTATAAAACAAAGTGGGATAGCAAGCCAAGCGGGCAATATATTCAGCAAGGACAACGAATCGCGGCTAAACAAATAACGTTAGCCGGTTATCGATTAGCGTATGTATTGAATCATACTATCGGTGGTTTAGTTGAAGGGTAAAGATAGGATTCATAGCGCACTGGTTCTAAAATTGTTGGAGGCTCTGAAGGTGTTGAAGATGTTGAAGGCGTTGAGGAAGTTGGAGGTTGTGGCTGCTGGTTGTTAAAGAATTGAAATGATGTGAGTTCACTCGTTTTTTGTTTTTTTGAAGGTGGTTCAGGTAATTGCTCATTAATTTGAGCTGTTTTGTCGTCATGCAGAGAAGATAGCTCTGTTGTTTCACATTCTTCTGTTGTTTTACGTTTTCTCGATTCGATTTGTTGCAGCTCTTCTACTGGTTCTTTCTGCTCTTGGGAACCTAAGTTTTGTACTAATTCTTTTATTTTTTCAGCTAGAAGCTGAGGGTTCTCTCTTCTTGGATCTGGGTATGCTTTAGATATGTAAGGTAGTAGTGTTTTTATATTTTCCGGGGTTAGTATGGCATATATGTGAGTTTTTATTGCCATTTTATATTTAATATTTCGCACGTTGTAAACAATTAGGATTAGAAAAGATATAATTTTTAAAGCAACATTCTGAGAGTTATCGGATTCAAGAATTTTCGTTAAACTATGTGTCCTATCCTTAAATATATGTTGGTAATAACTTAATACATTCCCAATTATTCTATGTGCCAAAAATTCAAGATGATATGATATTAATTGTGGATTGAGGATCTTAAGCAAATGAAGATCCAGCTGTGGTATTTTATCTTTTAAGGATAAATTTGTTTGGCGCATTTTATCTAGAACAGAATTAATAGAATCACTAGTTTTTAATACTCCATCTACTAAAAGAGATTCATTATTTTTTATTAAGTTATTCCTAATTCTTGAAAGGAAAAGCCAAAAAAAGCGTAGTTGTGAGAAAATTCCAGAAGCTGAGACTTGCTTGTGGTCTTCTAGCAATGAATTACAAATGTTATCTATATAATTAAGATAGTTAAGTAAGGCGGTATTATTGAATTCAAATATCGGTTTGATCATTAACCTAATAGCAATATATTCAGATAGTTGAATAATTAGTTCATTTAATTGTTTGTTGTCATTAGAATGCCTAGAAACCAAATAATACTTCCAACTAAAGAGGAAGAAACTTTCTGCTGCCACTATCATTTTTAAAGACTTTATATATTCTCTATTGTTATCATGGTTTGATGCTCCCAAACCTGATATTAACAAATGGAGAGTCCTATGAGGGTATATTCCATAATAAGTTTCTGTGAGAGAAGTGTTGTTTACGCTTATTGGTGTAATTCCATCGGCTATAAAGTAGTAATCGGGTAAACCATTATAGGGGATAGAGGCATGGTCAGATTGTTTTCTAAACATTATGTGTTTGGTAAGCTTATGTAAAAATAATAATTGAATGTAATTATCCAAATGTTTATCTGCAAGATATTTATTAAGCATGTTATTTTCAGCTAAGTAGCATTCAAATTTTAAATTAACACTAAATCTTAGTGCTTTTCTCATTTCTTCTGGGGAAATTTTATAACGTCGTTTTAGGCTATCAACTATCTCAACATGTGAATACTTTACTGCGAATTTTAAAGCAATTTCCACAAACTGTTTCATGGATTTTTTATCAAGATCATCAAATGTATTACTATTTATGAGAATATTAACTATATTAATAGCGCCGTAGGTTATGGCAATGCCCAATGGTGTTTTAATGAACCTTTTTTCAAATTTTGTTAGTCTTTCAAAGATTGAATAACTATGATTAAATTCATTTAACTTAGTTGCTGCCTTAAGCCTTTGCTTTGAAGTTTTAGTTTTAGAATTAACAAGTTTTTTTATCACATCAGTTCTGGAACAAGCTATAGCCCATATTAGTTGAAATACCCTGGATTTTTTCGTGTTTTTTTTCTCCACCATGGTGTATATAATTTTAAGAATTTCTTCACGATTATATGAATTAGCATAATGCAGCGGAGATATTAGTTTTGCTAATCCAAATTTGTTACTATAAGTTAAAATTTTTAGAGTAAATCCTTCATCCTCAAGAATTGTTTTTACTGCTTTAACATCATTGTGTTTTATTGCTTGTATAAGTCGTTTTTCTAGTGCTGATGTTGAATTTAAGTTATTAAGAATAGGCTTTTCCTCGGGATTTTTTTTAAAGTGAGATATAAGTGCCTCAAAATGTCGTCTTCGTGAAGGGTCATTGATTAAATTGAGCCATACATAAGCGTAAAAATTTTTTCCTGTATAACGTTCAGGGTGTAGTAATCGATATTCCTTGAAAAATTCATTCTTTAAACTATGAATGTATGATCTAATTTGACGATTGACACCAGCTATTGCCAATAGTGTTTGTGGATCAATGTACAAAAAAATGTGCACCCACATTTCAAATGGGATCATCTCAGAAATATTGGCTATGTATTTTTCAATATCATCAGGATCATGAGTTATCACACTGGCAGTCGTAGGAGTTTTTTTCTTACCCTTGGTTCTGTTCTTGTGATTGTTTTTAGGCATTTTATTTTCCTAGGCAATAATTGTGGGTAAAATATTATCAAAAGATCGATTGATGGTCAATCATTAACTGAGGTTGGTTGTATTAGAGCAACCATTGTCTTACACAAGCTTTATCAATCGAGGTAGCTCACTAATCATGTAGAGAGGTATCGATAAAATTCTATTTTCAAACGATAATGGATTTAAAGAAATACGAATACCAAAATCTAACTGCTTTTCATCGAGGAAGATCTGTAATGATTTCAAACGGCCTGTGGTGCCAGATTTAACTTCGATAGGTAGAATTTGCGAACCAACATTGATAATGTAGTCGACTTCAGAAGTGCTGCCTGCTTTTTCACGTTCCCAATAATATAAGTGATGACGTTTGTAACTTTCTTTATAAGCCAATAGTTCTTGACCGACAAATTGTTCAGCTAAGGCACCTTTGTTAATTAAAAGTAGATCTTCATGCATAAGCGCATCGATACTTAACTCGGTTGCATAATTTACTAAACCTATATCAAGAAATAAGGTTTTGAATTTTTTTTCATTAATCGTTGCATTTAATGGCAGACCGGATGCGCTGGTATGATAAACAGGATAGACTAATCCCGCCATAATTAAAGCTTGTAATGCTGGTTTTAAATCGCGTGACTGAATATTTGGCATTATTTCTACGTATTTAAAATGTTTTGCTACAATGCCAGGGATTTTATCAAATATTTGCTGTAAATATTGAACCTTAACTTTTTCATCATACTTGCCAAAGTCTCTACGATAATATTCTAATAATTGTGCATGTAACCTTTGACTTAAATTGAAATTTTTTTCTTTTATATAGTTTGATATAACTTCGGGCATGCCACCTAATATAGTGTATTCGCGTAGTTTTTCAATAAGTGTAGTATGGGCAACGTGATCTACACTTTGTTTAAGATCAACAGTTGTTAAATATTTGTGAATAGCGTCGTGACCACTAGCAATCAGATATTCGCTGAATGAGCAGGGTTTCATGAAAAGTGATTCTACTCTGCCAACAGGTTCTCGATAATCAGAATTATTAATAGTAAATTCAAGCAGAGAGCCTGCACCAATAACATGTAATTCAGGCATTTTTTCTTTAAAATAACGCAAAGCAAGTATGGCTCTCGGACATTCTTGAATTTCATCTAGGAACAATAATGTTTTACCTGCTTGAATTTCTTGGCCAGACATCCAAGTAATTCGATTAATGATTGTTTGCGGATCAAGTGATTCGAAGCAGCGCATGAATTTACGCTCATATTCGAAATTGATAGAGACTAATGATTCAAAGAAAGTTTTACCAAAATGTTCGATAATATAACTTTTACCTACCTGCCTGGCTCCTCGTACCAAGAGAGGTTTTCTAATTGATTGATTTTTCCAGGTTTTTAAGTCTTGCTCAATAAATCTATGCATAAATACACCAAATTATCTTCAAATTTTGCAGAATTTTATAGGTAATAATATGCAGATTTTGCAGAAATTTCAAGGTTTATAGGTTCTATCCATTAATTTTTAATAATGCCCAATAATGCTGATATAAGTGATTAGCTGCGCCAACATCACGTTGGAATTCACTGTGTTTTAATTCGGCTTTAGTTGGATACAAGATGTGGTTATCACGAATGTTTTTTGGCATTAAACGAATAGCAGCTAGATTAGGTGAAGAGTAATGCATATCGAGAGCGATCATTTTAGCGATTTTCGGTTGTAATAAAAAATTTATAAACCTATAAGCGTTTTTTAAATGTGGCGCGTTTTTAGGAATAGCAATATTGTCAATCCAAATGTTAACGCCTTCTCGCGGGAAAATATAACGTAAGTTAGGATTTTGTTGCTGGGCGAGATAAGCATCACCATTTAAAATAATCCCAATCATCGCATCTTCATCCATGAATATGGTTTGCGATGCTTCACCATTAAATAATTTGATATTAGGCAGGAGTTTAATAAGCTTTTGGTATGCTTGGCGTAAATGTTGCGGGTTAGTATCATTTAATGAATAACCTAGCGATTTTAAGGCAACAGCAAAAACTTCACGTGCACTGTTTAACAGGAGTAGTTGGTCGCGAAATTTTTTATTCCATAATTGTTGCCATGAAGTAATATCAACATGAGGATAATATTTGGTATTAATGATAATCGCTGTTGTGCCCCAAAGATAAGGAATGCTGTAACGATTGTGCGGATCAAATGATCGATTCATCAACCAAGGATTAAGGTTTTTAAGATTAGGAATTTTACTTTTGTCTAATGGTTGCAGCATGTGTTGATCACGCATTTTAGTGACAAAATTGGCTGAAGGCACGATAACATCATAGCCTGCATTCGGGCTTGCTTTTAACTTAGCGTATAATTCTTGGTTACTATCAAACGTGGAATAATTGACGGTGATCCCGGTTTGTTTAGTAAATAACTGCAAAACTTTTTCGGGAATATAGCCTGACCAATTATACACGTTAACCACGTTAGCTGCTTGCACGGATATTGGAATAAATAAAAAAGAAAATAAAAATAGTATTAAAAATTTAATTAACCCGTCATTGCGAGCGCAGCGAAGCAATCTAGATCCGTCATTCCGCGGCTTGACTGCGGAATCCAGAAATTTTTTCCTGGATTGCTTCGTCGTTGCACTCCTCGCAATGACGGCATTGTGCAGCAGCTTCAATGGCAAATGGCATATGGATTTTTTCATAACTTTTTCTTGAATAATATCTGTGAGCAAGTTACTAATACTAATGTTACGGCAAACATAATCGTACATAGGGCATTAATTTCAGGTTTGATCCCTAAACGTACTAATGAGTATATATACAATGGTAAGATCTGATAGCTTGGTCCCGAAACAAAAAAGCTAATGATCACATCATCCATTGATAGGGTAAAGCTTAATAACCAACTGGCAATAATTGCAGGCAATAACATCGGCACGATGATCCGCAGAAACATAATAGCTTCACTGGCACCTAAATCACGCGCTGCTTCAAAAATGTTTTCATCAAAATCACTCATGCGTGCTAATACGGTAATGATCACAAACGGCAAACAAAAAGTAATGTGAGCGATTAATAAAGTCCAAAACCCAAGAGGAATGTGTAACGCATGATAAAGGATCAATAAAGCTATTCCCATGACAATATCGGGAAGGATAATTAATACAAAAATCGAACCTAAAAAGATTTGTTTGCCTTTGAAATGATAACGATATAACGCTACTGCAGCTAATGTGCCGAGAATGACTGCGGTCGTTGCTGCAATAGTGCTGATCGTTAATGAATGTATCACCACGCGCAGCAAATCATTGTCTTGTAATAATACCGCATACCATTTCATAGTAAAGCCATGCCATAAGCTTGAATAACTGGCATTATTAAATGAATAGATGCAAAGCACTAGGATAGGTAAATATAAAAAACCATAAATCATCATAATGTATACTGTTTTGCTGGCACGATTCATCATAATGGTTGTGACCTTTGTGCTTTAGGGATAAGGCGTAAATATAACAATAACAATAAACTCATTAATACAGTTAAGGCTATGCTTACTGCAGAGCCTTGGGGCCAGTTTCCCGTATATAAAAATTGCATCTGAATTAAATTGCCCAGCAATAATGATTTTGCGCCACCAAGCAGATCCGGAATATAAAATAAAGTCATTGCTGGGAGTAATACTAATACGGTGCCGCTGATGATCCCAGGTAAGGTTAATGGAATAATCACTTTGCCAAATGCTTGCAAATGGCTAGCGCCTAAATCTCGCGCGGCTTCGATTAAGCGTAGATCTAATTTTTCAATATTGGCATAAAGTGGCAGGATCATAAATGGCAATAAGCAATAAACTAAGCCAATGAGAACAGCAGTATTAGTATAAAGCAAATGTAGTGGTTGTGAAATGATATGCCAACGCAATAAGAATGAATTAAGAATGCCATGTGCTTCTAACAAAATCACCATAGCATAACTGCGTAAAAGCGAACTGGTCCAGAATGGAATAATCACTAAAAGTAATAATAACGGTTTAAAGCGAGTTTTTAATTGTGCCAAGATAAAAGCAAAAGGATAGCCAATACATAAACAACAGCCAGCAGTGATCAATGCTAATAGTAATGAACGCGCAAAAACCTTAAGATAAATAGGATTGATAAGTGTTAAATAACTGCGTGGCGAAAAATGCATAAGCACGAAAAAATTTGGATCGGGCTTTAAAAAACTTACAATCAAAATTAATATGATCGGCACTAAAGCAAATAATGTTAGCCAGGCAGCGTTAATGCCGATAGCAAAACGTGTAAATAAACGATCGCTATTCATGTGGCAATAGCACCTCCCAGCCAGGATACCATTCTACCCAAACTTTTTCGCCGCGTTCATAATCTAAAGTATCATCGTCTTCATCAAAGAATTCTGTTGCCGCAATCAAGCGGCCACTGGGTAAACGGATCATTAAATCGACGGTGCTGCCTTTATAGATCACTTGTTCAACCGTTGCTGGCAACATGTTATGAGTATCTGTGACTTCAGTTTCATCCCAAACTTTAATATCTTCCGGGCGGATTAAAGTATATATGTGTTGATCAGCACGAAAACCACGGCGATTTTCTAAATCGAGTTCACGCCCTTCAATTCGTACTTTCAAAGCTTTGTCATTAATTTCAATAATATCAGTGTCAAAAATATTAACTTGACCAATGAATTGGGCAACACGTAAATTAATGGGTTCTTCATAAATTTCACGTGGCGCACCAATTTGTTCGATACGGCCAGCTTGCACTACTGCAATGCGATCTGACATTGATAATGCTTCTTCTTGATCATGGGTAACGAAAATAAAGGTTATTCCTAATTGACGTTGCAATTGTTTAAGTTCGATCTGCATATTTTTTCTAAGGCCATAATCGAGTGAACTCAGTGGCTCATCGAGCAATAATACTAAAGGCTGATTCACCACGGCACGCGCGATAGCCACACGTTGTTGTTGGCCGCCACTCAATTGATGAGGTTTGCGTTGACTAAGCTCAGACAATTTAACCATTCGCAATGCTTCGCGCACGCGTGAGTTGATTTCAGGCGTGCTAATGTTTTGGCAACGCAAACCAAAAGCGATATTTTCAAAGACATTAAGGTGAGGAAATAATGCAAAACTTTGAAAAACCGTATTCACATGGCGTTGATGCGGTGGAATGCCTGCTACATCGTGGCCATTAATGATCACAGTGCCACTATCAGGGTTCTCAAAACCTGAGATCAAGCGCAACAGAGTAGTCTTGCCACAACCTGATGGCCCCAACAGCGTAAGAAACTCACCACGGACAATGTTTAGGTCGATATTATCGAGAACCTTTTGGCCATGGTAATGTTTGCTAAGCCCTTGTATTTTGATGATATCGTCGTTCATAGTGCGCGGAGTATACCACAAAGCTGTGGAAAAATCACACAACGGACACGACAGTGTCAAGCCTTGACACCGTTGGTTGACTATAATTAGAAATTAACAAAGCAAACACTAAGGATAGCAATGGCAAATAAAAAACATAAACTATTAATTGTCGGCGCCGGCAAGATTGGTGCAGTGATCAGCTTGCTATTATTACAAACAAAAAAGTATGTGATAACCGTAGCAGATCGTGATTTTGCTGGAGTTGATTATGCGCGAGTCCGCGCTATTAATGATAATTTCAAAACCGCAATCATCGACATCACTCAACCACAACAACTTGATCGTTTGCTAACGCAACAATCATTTGATGCGGTTATTTCTAGTTTGCCATATTTTCTTACGTTACCCGTCGCTAAAGTTGCAGCTAAACATCAGTTACATTATTTTGATTTAACGGAAGATGTGACTGCAACTCGTGAGATCCGCAAAATGGCAAGCGGTGCTCCGCAAGCAATGGTGCCAGGTTGTGGTTTAGCACCAGGGTTTTTAGGCATGCTAGCTAATGCATTAATGCAAGATTTTGATGAACTAGATGCAGTTAAACTATGTAGTGGAGCGTTACCGAGTAGCTCAAGCCATCCATTGCAATATGCAATAACATGGTCCGTTGACGGTTTGATTAATGAATATATTAATCCTTGCTATGGGATCGTCAATGGTGAACAAATGGTGATGCAAGCGATGGCTGATCTAGAAACCATTCAAATTGATGGTGCTTCTTATGAAGCATTTAATACATCGGGTGGTATTGGCGGTTTAGCCGATCTGTATGTTGGTAAAATCAATTCACTGAGTTACAAAACTATTCGTTATCCCGGCCATTGTGAAAAGATTCAATTTTTATTACAAGAGCTGCGTTTACAAGATGATCGTCCGGTATTAAAAAAGATTTTAGAAAATTCATTGCCGCGCACTTATCAAGATGTTGTCGTAGTTTATATTTCTATTTTAGGTAAAAGAGCAGGGCGATGGTATGAGCATAGTCATTCGCAAAAAATATATCCGGCAGAAATCGGCGGCAAAACATGGTCTGCAATTCAAGTGGCAACCGCGGCAGGGGTTTGTGCAGTTGCCGATCATGTCATGCAACATGCAGCTGATTATCATGGCTATATTCATCAAGAAGAATTGCCGCTTAATGAAATTCAAGCGACAGAGTTTGGAGAATATCTACGTGGAAATGTGTAAGTTGTCATTGCGACCGCGAGCAACGCGTGGCGGGAAGCAATCCAGTACTGGATTGCTTCGTCGTTTCACTCCTCGCAATGACGATTAAAAGTACTCTAAACAGGTAAGTTAAAAGCATGAATCTATTAACTCAATTAAATCTCAAAGCAATTAATGCCGGTGCTAGTACCGGTAGCGAGTGGTGGGCAAATTCAACAAAAACTACTATTGAATCGATTAATCCAGCAACCGCAAAACCAATTGCGCAAATTTATGCTGCAACCCAAGCAGACTACCAACATGTGATCACTGCTGCACAACAAGCTTGGCACACATGGCGCCAAGTACCAGCACCAAAACGTGGCGAATGTATTCGCCAAATTGCCGATGTGTTACGTCGTAAAAAAGATTTATTAGGAAGCTTAGTGGCGTTAGAAATGGGGAAATCAAAAGCCGAAGGTGATGGTGAAGTACAAGAAATGATTGATATGGCTGATTTTGCTGTTGGTCAAGCGCGTATGTTATATGGCAATACGATGCAGTCAGAGCGCCCACAGCATCGCATGTATGAGCAATGGCACCCTTATGGTGTTGTTGGAGTATTAACAGCATTTAATTTTCCGGTTGCAGTATGGGCGTGGAATGCGTTTATCGCTGCTATTTGTGGTAATACCGTTGTCTGGAAACCATCGCCTAAAGTGCCTTTATGCGCATTAGCCGTGCAGCATATTTGTAATGATGTGATGGCAGCGAATGGCTATCAAGGAATTTTTGCATTATTTATCACCGCTGATAATGCATTGGCGCAACAATTTGTGGCTGATCCCAAAGTGCCATTGATTTCATTTACCGGTTCTTCTAACGTTGGTCGCGAAGTTGGCGCAGTCGTTGCCAAACGTTTCGGCCGCGGCATTTTAGAATTAAGCGGTAATAACGCGATCATTGTCGATCAAACAGCAAATTTAGCATTAGCCATTCCAGCAATTGTTTTTGGGGCAGTTGGCACCGCGGGGCAACGCTGCACTTCAACGCGGCGTTTATTTATCCATACCGATCTTTACGATGATGTCGTGGCAAAAATTAAAAATGCTTATCAACAAATAACAATAGGTGATCCACTTGATGCAAATAATATTATGGGGCCATTAATTGATGAAGTTGCGGTGCAAGCCTACATTGATGCGATCGCTGCGATTAACAAGCAAGGTGGAAACATTATTGTTGGTGGTAAACGTTTATCGCAACCAGGCTATTTCGTTGAGCCAACCTTGGTCGAAGCTGATAATGCTTGGGATATCGTTCAGTGTGAAACGTTTGCACCAATTTTATATCTCATGCGTGTGAGTTCAGTCGAGCAAGCGATTACCTTACAAAATAATGTATGCCAAGGTTTAGCATCAGCAATTTTTAGCGAAAATTTACGCCATGTGGAATTATTTCTTGCTGCAACAGGCAGTGATTGTGGTATTGCTAACGTTAATATTGGTACGTCAGGGGCTGAAATTGGCGGTGCGTTTGGCGGCGAAAAAGCAACGGGTGGTGGGCGTGAAGCAGGCTCCACGGCGTGGCAAGCATATATGCGGCGGCAAACAGTGACGATTAATTGGAGTGAGACGCTTCCTTTGGCTCAAGGTATTAAGTTCTTCTAGTAGGTTTTTATATGCTGTCATTGCGAGAAGCGAAGCGACGAAGCAATCCAAGAGTTTCTACTGGATTGCTTCGCTACATTCGCAATAACTAGTTTGAGCCTGCTTTTCCAGGTTTGCGATTATCAAAGTATTTGCGTAGTTTGGTACGTAACGTTCCTCGGCTTAATCCTAAGATTCTTGCAGCTTTGGATTGATTACCTTTAGCATAAATCATAACGGATTCTAATAATGGTGCTTCGATTTCTTCTTGCAGCATATTGTGTAAGTTAAACGGTGGTTCACCATCAAGTAGAGCGAAATAACGATCCATTGCTTCACGCACACATGCTGCCATAGTCTTATCTTGGCCTTCGGCAGTGGTTGTACTGAAATCAGGTGACGCTGTTTCTATCGTTGTTTTAGTATCATCAGCGCTACCTTTGCCAGGTTTGCGTTTATCGAAGTACTTGCGCAATTTAGTACGCAAAGTGCCTCGACTAAGCCCAAGAATTCTGGCTGCTTTAGATTGATTACCTTTAGTGTAAATCATCACTGATTCTAATAATGGTGCTTCAACTTCTTTTTGCGCTGTTTTATATAAGTTAGGCGGCGGTTCGCCATTAAGCTGAGCAAAATAACGGTCCATTGCTTCACGGACGCATTCAGCCAAGGTTTTTTGTTGATTTTCTGTAGTCGTGTTGAATGTGTGATGTGTTGCCGTTGCCATAATTGTATGTTTCCCTATGTCAATTGTTTTCCTTTAAGAAAATACCCCATGTTTATCGAGCGTTTGTCGCTAAAATAAAAAATGCGCGATTTATGCTCAACTCCGATGTAAATTTTAACGTGCTAACACTTTTTGTCCAGAACAAATATGCAGCAAAGCACAATTTTTTCTAATAAGAGAATTTGCTTACAGCCATGATGGTAAATATCTCACAATAATAATGGTTGATTTCTAATCTATAATTTTTTTTGAATATTTATTGTAAATGAAGGTAAGATAAAACTTTATAACAACGAGCACATTATGAATATCAGGACACGCTTAGGGTTTGGCGGGGTTGCAACCTATGAAGCACGCGCCGCACGGATTGTCGGCAGAGTATTCTCTGTTGGCAGAATGATATTAGCCTTTGGGATTGCGGTGCAGTGGAATCTTGAAACTAAAGGTCAACTTAGTGCAGGGCTAAGTTATTTAGGTAATTGGATTACATGGTCATACTTTGTATTAGAAATATTAATATTGGCCCTGTTAGTTAAGCAGAAGCTACGTTTTTTATATCAAAACTGTCTTTACTTAGCTATTGCCATAATGTTTACGCCAGCTTTGTTTCATATTTCTGTCGTTGATGAATTTTATTCGCGGTTCCGTTTTGTATTAGTCATATTATTATTGATCCCTTGGCTTGATGCATGTCGGGCTGCGTTATCAGATAATCGTTTAGGTACGACTATCGCTTCAGCATTCGTTATTATTCTATTTGCTGGCGTGTTGATGTCTGGGATTGATCCGAGTATCCCAACGCCTTGGGATGGTATTTGGTGGGCCGTTGTTACCGTATCCACAGTGGGTTATGGTGATGTCGTGCCGGATGGTGTTGGTGGAAAAATATTTGCATCCTTTCTAATTCTTATTGGCTTAGCCTTATTCGCTGTTCTAACTGCAAACTTTTCCGCAATATTCGTGCGTCGCGGAGTCGGGGAAAAAATTTCTAAAGAATACAAAGAAATAAAAGCGGTAATGATGGAAATGCAAAGCATCAAAATCGACGAGCAACGGATCTTGGCAATTTTAAATGATATCAACCAGCGCTTAGATAGGCTTGAGCGTGATCCCCATCATCCTGGGGCTTGACCGCGGGATCCAAAAAGTTTTAGCTGGATTGCTTCGCTACGCTATATGCCTCGCAATGACGATGCAGCCTCAAGTTTCTTCGCCACTAACTTATTTTGCAACGTTACGTATTGTGGCAAACCATTTTTATACGGTGGATAATCTTCACCGTGGATCAATGGCGCTAAATATTGACGACACGTTGGCGTGATCCCAAAACCATCATCACGGATATAATCATTCGGCATAGCTTTTTCAATGTTAGCCACATCACTCAATTGTGCTTCACCGATTTCCCATTCATAAGGCTGATTGTTTTTGCGCACTATAATCGGCAACACTGCATTTTTACCTGCAAGCGCAAATTCAACGGCCGCTTTACCTAAAGCATACGCTTGTTCAACATCAGTTTTAGAAGCAATGTGACGAGCCGAACGTTGCAAGTAATCTGCCACCGCCCAATGATATTTAAAACCTAATTTTTCTTTAATTAAGCCAGCGATCACCGGTGCTACGCCACCTAATTGCGAATGCCCAAACGCATCGCGCAAACCAGCAGCAGATAAAAATTCATTGGATTCATCACGCACACCTTCTGACACTACAATCACACAGTAACCATATTGTTTAACAGTGTGTTGCACTTTTTGAATAAATTTTTCAGGATTAAAGGTAATTTCAGGAAATAAAATAATATGTGGCGGTTCGCTGTCATCATTGGCGGCAAGTCCAGCGGCGGCTGCTATCCAGCCGGCATGACGGCCCATCACTTCAAGAATAAACACTTTGGTCGAGCTTGCTGCCATCGAAGCAACATCACGACCTGCTTCCATGGTGGATACAGCGACGTATTTTGCTACGGAGCCAAACCCTGGGCAATTATCGGTAAGCGGCAGATCATTATCGATAGTTTTAGGAATGCCAATGCAGGTTAACGGATAATCTAAAGTTTTACTCAATTGTGATATTTTCCAGGCGGTATCTTGTGAATCACCACCACCGTTATAAAAGAAATAGCCAATATTATGCGCTTTAAAAACTTCAATTAAACGCTCATACTCAGCACGATTTTCTTCTATGCCTTTTAATTTATAACGACAAGAACCAAATGCACCTGCAGGCGTATGACGCAATCCAGCAATCGCTTGCGCAGATTCTTCACTGGTATCAATTAATTCTTCTTTTAGCGCACCAATAATGCCATTCAAACCGGCGAAAACTTTGCCAATTTTGTTGCTATGTTGACGTGCCGTTTCTATCAAGCCACAAGCAGATGCATTGATCACTGCAGTAACGCCACCAGATTGTGCATAAAACGCGTTTTTCTTGTCCATAAATTATTTGCTCCTACAAAATAGAGTTTGTCGCATAGTATACAATTTGTAAGAAAAAACAAGTACGTATGTGGATTATTAAGCTTATTTTAAGGTAAATTTAAGATATCCTTAAGGAAAAGCAGGTAAAATATTATTAACAGAAAAATTAATGTCTTAGCTTATTTAAGGTAGTTAACACATGCCAGATGAAGAAAAGGTTTCTTTACAAAATGACGTATTAAAAAAGTATGTAGAGCAACACTGCTCGGACATAAAGCTTAAGAATGATCAAATTAGACAATTGAATAGTTTGATTTGGCAAGAGCATGTTAATTCTGCTGACCTAGGTGGTGTTTTAAAAGCAATGGGAATACAGATCCCAGAGCCAAAGCTTGAGGAAATTTATCAGCATGGTTTGCAACTTAAGCGAGATGCTAGGTTAGAGTTAATTCAGTTGAGCCAGCAAGGAGAGTCCTATTTTGTTAATGCTAAAGCATTGAATAAAGCGCACGAAGAATTTGAGGGAAACAGGGAAAATAGCATTTGGCTCCATTCACAAATTTCACAAATCAACTATATTCTTAAGGCTTACCAGCCACCAACAAAAAAAGTTAACGAGATTCATTTAAAAGTATCACACAGAGCTAATTTAGCTGAAGAAGTTATGAGTATTCAGAGAAGTCTCGAACAAATTAAAAACTTAGCAAAACTAAAGCGAGTATATGAAAATGCTATCGAACGGCAATTATCAAAGGGTTGGCAGCCTTATTTTGCATCCAACACTAGAACTATTGAAATCAAGAAGTCAACGTTAGACGCTTGGCGTAGATTCAACAGAGGCGAAGGCAGCAGTTTGCTTAATATTCATGTTAAGAAAATGCAGGCAGAAACAACTGGCAAAAATAACGAAATAATACAGTCAGCTGGTGTGGGAAATTCAGGATCAACTGGGCAAAACGGAGAATACATTGCAATAAATCAGCAATTGATCACCAATAGGCATGCATTAAATCCAAAAATGCAAAGTGATAGCTCGAGTATCGAAAGTATTTTTAATGAATTTCCATATTCAGGATTTGTTTTTAAGGAAACAGAAAAAAATGTAACGACAATTAAAACTGACACACAAGAATTTGTTAAGAATAATGTAGGATTAATTTTTTCAGAAAAGTATAAAAAATTATTGGAAGAGCGTAAAAAGTTATTAAATAAACTATTAGAGTTAATAAAAAAAGGCGAAAAACCTGAACTTACTACGGCAATTAATATACCTGGTGTTGATGTAAAAGGTTCGGTTAAAAGTAATCTCAAAGCTGAACTTGATGCGGTTGACAAAATACTTACAGAATTACAAAGTTTAAAGAAAAAGGTTATTGACAGTCAACTTACTTCACTATCTGCTGAGTTAAAGCAGCTAAAAACTGTTTTAATGGGTAAAAAAGATGAAAAAAACGCTAAAGCGCATAAAACATTGCAAATAATGATTGAAGCGCGATTACAGTTACTAGAGAAATTATCTGCCGCAGAGCATGCAGAAAAAAAAGCAGAGTTTCAGGATATTCTTAACGAGAAAGATCCACGATGGAAGCAATGGAAAGAAGTGGCAGAAGTAGCGCGGGAGCAATCGCAAACAGAGCCAGAAAAGCCTGATGATAGCCCTACACTAGAAAAATTAGCACAACAAAATATTGCAACCGCGTATAAAATCAGTAGCCCCATGTTATGTGGGTTGCTTATTGGAAGTGACGCATATCTAGCTCTCACCCAAAAGATTGATGTTAAATCGATTAATTCATCTAAAACAAAAGAAGAGCTAAAAGAAAACATTGAGAGTGTATTAAATTCTACAAAGCTAACACTTACTGAAGAACAGTGGACAACAATTTTTAGCGAAATTGAATACGTTCAAAAAAAACAAGCATTTGATGAAAAGATCTCAGAATTAACTCAAGCAATGCAATCATTTATCAGTGATGCAGAGAGTTTTTTTGTTGAATTAACAAACACTAAAAGAAGCAAATCTGATATTAAAATTTCTCAAAAAATCGATGCTTGGTTTAACTTGCCTTCGGAACGCGAGAGATTAATTGCAGAAGCTGAAAAATTAAGTAAACAATTAGCTGCAGCTAATAAAGAATATAGGCTGGAAGAATTCGATAGTTTCGAAAAAAACGATCATCGAGGAAGCTTGATTCGCTTTAATATCAAGCTTCAAAGTATCACGCCGAAGTTAACAAGAAGCGAAGATGTTATTAAAGATTTAGCGCAACGTTATGATAGTGTCGAGAAAAAGAATATTGTCGATGTTAAAAAAACAGTTACGACCCTAAGAACTGTGTTGACAAGAATTCCAGTACTACAAGAGCAACTTGAGCAATATCAGCAAAAAATTATAAAAGGCGAGAAACTGTCTGAGAAAGAACTTTTCACGTTACTAAAACAATTGGCTGAAGTCACAAAAACTCAACAAGATATCACAATTTATCAAGGGTTTTTAGCAAAGTATAATGGCTATGCAAAAAAATCTGATTTATCTCTTAAAGAGCACGATAGCGAAAACATTAAAGCTGCAAAAAAAGCCTATAAAGAATTAAGCGAGTTTTTTAACAAAAATCATAATATAACAGAAGTATTCGCACCAATTGTGACATTAGCTAAAAATATTGACAGCCATTATTTTAGTAAAATCGAAAGTGAACAATTTGCGAAATTATTAACAACACTTGCTGAAAGGATCAAGAATCATGATCCGGATACACTAGCAATGTTTATACGACTGACTAGCCCACCTTGGGCACAAAAAATTATTAATGGGTCACCAGAGATTAAAACAACTGTAAAAGAGCTTGAAGAAGTAATTATTAAAAAGTATCTTGATGAATTATTTAAGATAAATAAAAATTATTTTACAAAAATCAAGCCCGAAGAATTAAGCAGAGTAGAGCAAAAAAATAACCCTACGAAGAGTCCAAATATTTGCGCAATAACTGAAACGTTGAATAAGTTTAGCACTTATGTTTCTAAACAGATCTTAGCACAATCTGATGTTGATGCGCGTATAGCGATGCTTAGCTTTTGGGTACGAGTGGCTATTGCAAGTGTTGATAGTCCCGCTCGTGTTGATCTAATGACGACAATGGCTATTACTTCGAGCTTATTTTCGGTGCCAATATCTCGTTTGAAAACCACGCAATGCGTCCTGCCAGAAATTACACAGCAGAGTTTAGCAAAGCTCAATGAAATAGTTTCAGGCACTAAAAATTTTGAAGTGTTACGTAAAATTATAGATGAGAAAGGACATGAGCAAAGAATACCTATAATTCCTTTTCTAGGAAAATTCCAAACTGAAATGAGTGGGCTAAATGATACAACCGCTAAAAATCCAGTGTGGGTAAAGATAATCGAAAAATTTACTGCTTTACAAGAAAATCTTAAAAAATCAGATCTTCAATCTGAGCTCGATAAAGTTTTTGTTGCTGAAATTATAGAGGATACATCTGATGCTGATTTAATTAAAGATGAGTTCGATAATATTGTTGAAACGTCTGGTAAGTATAGAGTAATTGATGTGTCTGTTGTGAAGGCACATTTGGAAAATTATAATAAAGAATTACAAACACTAATAGCCCAACAGCGACAAGCAAATACAAATTTATCAACATTATATCAACAAAAAAAACCAAAGAATTCAAGTCTAGTACAAATTGAAAGCACAATAGCAAAACTAACAATGCATAAAATAAATCACCATGTCTGGCGTACTAGAAAAGAAGCTGTTACTAACAAAATCAATATAATCAAAAACATTTTAAATGATGCTAAAGGAAGTGATATTTCACCAACAGAAAAAGAATCAATTAAGACTGAACTAGAAAAAATGCTAAAAGAGTTGGAAAATAATGATAATAAATGGATGGAATTTAATGACAACCACGAACGCCTGACTAAACGTCATGAAGATATTATTAGTGGGATTTTAGAGACCATTCGTAAAATTGGTTGGCTTAAATTAGCTATAGACCGTGATGAGAAAAAAAACTACGTAGCAGAATTAAAAACACTTGCAAACGAGTTATCGCGCCGTGAAGAAGATTTTGGAGATGTAAATGAATTAAAGAAATTAATAAACGATGGAAATTCACAAATAGAAAGTTTGCAAAAAAAGGATGAGAAAGCAGGCTCAACCAAGACAAAAGCGGTTCAGCTACATCTTGAAGTCTTGCAAAAGAGGAATAAAAAGTTAAAAGTTGATATTGAATTATTCACAAAACTGACTGAGTATAGAGAAAAATTAAAATCATTATCAATTTTGGCGCATCCTGATCGAAGTCCTACTGTAAGCTTAGATGATGAGATTTTAAATACACTATCTGAACCTAAAAATCAGGAAGAAACAGAAGATACAATTTTACTGGAAGAAACTGATGATTCGCCGCAATCAATACTACAGTACGATGATAACCCAGGAAAACTATCAGAAGAAATACAGGCCCTTGAGAAAGCAATACGAACACTTGATCACAGAATATATGTTAAAGCTAAACGAATTGAACTTGCTTGTGAGAATCTTAATAAGAATAAAGCGAAAATAGAAGATAATAGAAATAAAATAACATCAGAGCATAGAAAAAATTTAGTAGATTATGGTTTGGAAATATGGAAGCTCTCATCGAATACGTTCAGAGACGATCAAGAAAAATTTGCTGCAGATATTCAAGCGATAGAAGGCAAGATCGGGAATGTACAGCCAACATCGCTTGATGATCCTCTTATTCCTAGTACTAGTAGTCCGGTTATGACTACTTCAGAGGAATTATTAAAGAAATTAGCAGAATTGAAGAAAAAAGATATTAAAGATGTCAAAGAAGAAATCAAAAAAACTGGAAATAATTTTTTTATCATTCAAGAAATAGTAAAAGAGCTAGAGAAATTAAAAAGAGCAAGTGAAGAAGATTTTAAAGAAGAAATGGGAAAAGAAGGTCCTGGAAATGTAATGCTTCTTATCCAGAAAGCCTTATTAAATGAAACAGATAAACTAAAGAGAAGAATTGACAGAGGTCCCAAAGAAGAGAAAATTCTCAAAAAAGAAACAAAAGAAACAAAAGAAACAAAAGAAACAAAAGAAACAAAAGAAACAAAAGAGATAATTCTTAAAGAAGAGATAGAAAAAATAGAAGAGACATTAAAATCACATAAAGATTGGCTGAAAGAACAACTTTTAAAACCTTTGGTAAAGCTTCATAGTTTAAGTAGAGCACAAAAAATTAATAAAGAAAGCTTAAAGAGATCTTTAGATGAAGTTAAAAGATTAGGCAGTATCATACATGGTAAATTAAGGCCATCATACAAAAGAAAACTTAGAGAACAAGGGAAAAGGGATCGCAATTTTTATGCTGGTTTATCAAATTCCTTGGAAGCAAAGCAGCCTAAAGTTGATACACAACCATTACAACAACCTAAAAGCTTTACAGAGACAATCACACAAGCGTATAAAAGATTAATCGAACCCATAAGTTCTCGTTTGCAAGCGCGAAGAAAAAGAATGTTTGCCGAAGCTTGTCATGAGGTTAAAACAGAACGTGAACGATTAGAGAGTCTCAAACAAGAAGCTGAGCTTGAATCATATTTATTTAAGGAAGAGGAAATAGCTGAGTTAGGTGAACAAAACAGAACTGCAGCAGCGAAAATACGAGAACGAGCAAAAACAGACGTTAGAGAGATTACAGCAGCATTAGCTAGTATAGAAAAAGACCTTAGCCAAATCCAAGCACTTAAAGCAGATATTATACCAACAGCTAATGATACGCCTGTAAAACCTGAGCCTCAACGATGGAAACCAGCAACGCCAAAAAATAAAGATGCAGGAGTGCGACGACAATCTCTTTTAGGAAGTAATAAAATTAGTTTTCATAGTTCTGAACCACAAGAAGATCAGAGCCAAGAGACCTTAACTATTACTCAGAAACCGGAGCCACAACCTGTATCACAACCCCAGCAGCCACTAAACTTCATGAAGAATGGTAAGCATATTGTTCCTTTGCCTAACACTACGACTAAAAGAGAGATATCTTATATAAAAGCTAATAATCAGCTAAAATATACTGGGAAAACTAATATTGTAGAAGCTAGACGATACCGAGGACTAACTGAACCTGAACGTAATGCGATTGTTAATACCATGCTTGAGCATTGTCAAAAAGTGCAAAATCACATGAAGGCAAAAAATAACATCATTGAATTACAAGGTAGCCCAAGGCTAGTTATGCTAGCGAGTAAGAAAGCCCAAGAGTTAGGTTTACAATTTAAAATTGTTGATTCAGCTGCTTCTACACAAAATAATATCAGCCAATATCTTCAAAGAAATGTATTCAATTAACATAATTCACATGCTTAACGGTGAATGGTATGTGTCATAACGAGTGTTTTTGCTGCGATAGCAAACATCAGGCTTAATATCACCAATTATTTCTGCCCAACTTGGGCGTTTCACTACCACGCGTTTTTTTGCTAAAGCTAATGCTAATTGTAATAATGCATGTTCATCTTGCTTAATATCAACTAATTGCTGTAATAACTGCATTGGTTTTTTAACTAATGCACTTTTATCGCGAGGTGGGTACATCGGATCAAGATAGATCACATCAAAACGTTCAGCTTTATTTTCAACACATTGGCGTAAGTAACTTTGTGCATCTATGAATAGCAGCTGCATAGCAATATTTACATCATATTGTTGTAGTCGCTCGATACCATCTTGCAATAATGTAGCAACAATCGGCGATTGTTCAAGTAACGTCATTTTTCCGCCTAAACATGCAAGGGTAAAAGCATCAGCAGCAAAACCTGCCGTTGCATCCAGTATCGTTAATGATTTTCCTGGTTTTATGCCGACAGCGCGGGCGATCAATTGTCGATAACCACCACCATGCTGGCGGCGATAACCTTGCTTGCCACCAACAAAATCGACATGATAATTAAAATGACGTGGCCATCGCAATTGTAAATAATCTTGGGTGTATTCTAAGAAAAAATCAAAATCTGGTTCATGCACATCAACAATTGGTAAGTTAAGTTTAGTTGCAAGTAGCTTTGCATCATCAACTCTAATGTTATTATTGATCACAATTGCGATTTTCATTTTTTCATGCCTCAAGCCTATTTATCTCAACAAAGTTTAAGCAATGACGGTGAACCTGGATTGCTTCGTCGTTACACTCCTCGCAATGACAATATGAGTTAATGATTAATCAGCAAAAGTTTCGCGGTACGTTGCATAAACATCAGGATCAAAGCACGCCAAAATAATCTTATTAACACTGGTTGTTTGTTGACTGAAAAGTTCAATTTCCTGTTTTACGATTTTAGCCGCTTGTGCCACTGGAAACCGATAAATCCCACAACTTATCGCCGGAAATGCGATGCTACGTAACTTATGTTCACTAGCAATTTGTAAACAAACTCGATAACAAGAAGCTAACAATTCAGTTTCGCCATGAGTACCACCATGCCAAACTGGCCCCACTGCATGAATAACATACTTTGCTGGCAAGCAATATCCTTTAGTAATTTTAGCTTGGCCTGTTGCACAACCGTGTAATTGTTTACATTCTGCTAATAACTCAGGCCCAGCAGCACGGTGAATTGCACCGTCAACACCGCCGCCACCTAGTAAGCTGGTATTAGCAGCGTTAACAATCGCATCAACGTTTAAAGTCGTAAGATCTGCTTGATTAATTTCTACGAGTTGCTTGAGTGTCATAGTCTCGTTTGCTCGTTTATTTGCTTACACCGGGATTAGTTCGTAATCAATTGATTTCGGTGGTGGCTTTGGCCATAAACTTAGAATAAAACCACCATCACCGGAGCCTGTCGGTTTTGCAGCATAAGCGCCATCACGTCGCAATTGCTCAATATGATGCTCAGAGTTATTATCGATTAAGCCCCAAGCACGAAAACAATCAAGCGCTTTATTAATGGCCTCAACAAGTAATGGGAAACCATCAGCTTCTTTTAATTGCAATGCTTTAGTAGCTTGTTTAACACTTTGTTGCATGCTGTGATCAATGGCTTGCGCATGTGAGGCGTCGCTTTGCCAAATTGATTTAACTTTATCGATACATTGTGAAGTAATGCCGACGTGACCGGAATACGATAAAAACCATTTAGGTTGCCATTGCACAGGCAAGGGTTGCCAGCCACTAGCTTTGCTAAAGTTTATGCCTTCGCCAGTTATGACTGCAGCAATATCAGCACCACTACTTTCACCGTGGAATAAATCTTCTAATTCGCGTGCAAATTCATATAAATTACTTTCTTCAATCCAGCCACGCCAGACAAACCAATGCCCCATCGCGACGCACAATGCAGCTGAAGCACCCATGCCTGAACTCACCGGAATGTTGTTTTGAAAATAAAATTTTCCAGAAATATCGTTATGTGATTTTTGCAACATTTCTAATGCTTTTTCTAGCATTGCCCAAAATAGCAATTGCGGTTCTTTCATATAATTACCGCCAAATTCAGCACGTACTGGCTCATCACTTTGCCAGTAAGCCAAACTTAAAGTGCGTGTTGGTAACGGAAAAATAACCGCTGAACAACCTCGCAGTACGGCATGCTCTCCTGCTAAAATCCATTTGCCCGTAACTGTCGTCGAAAAATCACAAGACATGATAATGCTGTCCTTCTAGCTGTTGTTTTATTGAAGTTGCTAATTGAGATTGTTCCGAGCGATACAATAAATGAATGTTAGGCCCGGCATCCATGGTGATAAGTGGTCCATCATGTTGTTGTTGCCAATGTTGACGTAAATAATTCAGTGCAGCTAATGATTGCGCATTCATGTAACCGAAAGGCTCAGCTGCAGTTTCAAATAATGCATGCATATCCCAAAATTCTTGCCATATGATTTTGTAGGCTTGCTCCCATTGCTGTTCATGCAAACAATTAATTAATGTTGTTAAACGTTTAGCAGCACGTTGTGGGCGATTAACAAATAATTCACTGGTTGCTACTAAACGGTGAGCTTGGCTTGAAGATACCGCTTTTTGTTGATCATGGGTCACGATCACTTGGTGAATTAAATCGTTATAAGGTAATTCAATCGTGTTAACAGTTGTTTGTTCCCACAGCGCCCAAGGTTGAAAAAAAGAACGGCATGAAGAACCTGAGCCTTGTTGTGATAATTCAGCTTGCGTGATTTCGTCAGGTAAAGATGAATTAGTCAGTTCAGTAAGCGCAAGCACAGCGGCGCGAGTTAAAGCAGCAAAACTGGATGCTGAACTCGCTAAGCCACAATTTGCGGGAAAATTGTTAGCAGATTGTACTAGAAACACACCAGAATAATTAAAGTGCTGTTTTAAAAATTGGAAGTGATTAAGAAAACGTTGTTGAGCTTTCTGATCAAGCGTGATCGGTTGACAATCTGGCTGAGCTAAAGGTTGCCATTGATCCTGTGCTGCATCGATGAGTTCCAGAGTCACGAAGCTCTGTAAATTATTCAATGTATAGGACAATGAAGCATTACTGGGGGCATTAGCCTGGTGATCGGTTTTGCCCATATATTTTATTAAGGCAATATTGGCTGGGGCTTGAGCTGACCATTTCATCCTATTGTTACTCATATTCACTAAAAATTAGCTATTATATTATTTGTTGGATTTGACTGCGAATGATTTTTGCTAATTCTGCTAAGAAAATAATCCCATAGTGATGTTGAATTTAACAAATCAGCTATTTTATTGCATACTTAACTTGAAAGCGAGTTATAATCTTGCAAAATAACATAGGAGAGCCCTCATGAGCACGAATGCTTTAATCACCGATCTGTCTAAGCTGTTAGCAGATACTTATGCCTTGTATTTGAAGACTCAAAATTATCATTGGCACGTCAAAGGTCCTAATTTTAAGACTTTGCATGAGCTTTTTGAAGATCAATATAAATCCTTAGCTGAAGCTGTAGACGATGTTGCTGAACGGATTTTAACATTAGGCGGTCAAGCGCCAGCAAGCTTTAGTCAATTCAATGAGCTTAGCGAGATTAGTGATGGTAATTCAAAGGCAGATTCAAATACTATGGTGCGTGAATTAGCTGGAGATCATACTAAATTGATCACCCGAATGAAGCAGATTTTAGAAAGTGCGCAAAAAGCTAATGATGAAGGTACAGTGGCATTGTTAAGTGAACGAATTGCAGAACATGAAAAAACCCATTGGATGTTAAGCGCTTCACAAAGCTAGGTTTCATTAAGAATAAGTGAAATATTTTTTGGAACTAATGATTCAGGGACAAGATTGTAAAGGTTATGCTCTAAGCAGTACTGAATAAGATCATCTTTTTTTCGGCAATCGAATTTATCTTTAATTTTAGCAATGTGATTTTCTACAGTGCGTTCTGAGATCCCAAGGATCTTGCCAATGGCTTTCATAGTCATGCCTCTGATCAAATAAAAAAGGCATTCGGCTTCGCGTTTTGATAAGTTAAAGTCTTGAGCTCGAGCATTTACTGTAAGGCTTTGCGAGAATTTTTTATTGGAACCTAAATAAGGACTATTTGCTTGTGAGATAATCGATGAAAATGAATCTAGCAAGGTATCTGCAATATCGATAGCCCGAGTAACAGCACAGATAATTTTGTTATCCTTATAAATTGGAAATTTCTCTACTAACAATACATGCTGTTCATTATTGCAATAAGGATGGATATCTAAAATTAATAATCGACGACCATCTAATGCTTTTGTGTTTTGTTCAATGAAAATTTCAGCTGCTTTTGCTGCTTGGCATGGCATGTCATATTCAGACGTGTTAACGATATCTTCAGCTTGATCATAACCGAGCAATTTTGCAGCAGCTGCATTACATCCAGCATATTTAGCCGCTTGCGTTCGCCAAAACACATAGCCTGGCAATGCTTCTAATACACTAATAATTTGATTATATTCTTTGCTATCATCATCCATGATTAAGCTCAAAATAAAAAATTGTTAGAATTTTTTCTAAAATTATCAGTTTATGTTATTTTCATTATAAAATATATACGGTGTTTTACTGATCTGTAAGATCACTGAGTACCACCTTCAGCTTGTTTGATGGACTGGTGTAATTGTTCGTCAGCTAAATTAGCATTTGCAAAAGATTTTGTGTTGGGTAAATATATATGGACATTGTGTAAAGGTTCGATACACAATTCACTGTCTTTCACACTTATCCCTAACACATGCCCGCCAGTAGTACGATCGGCACTAACAAAGTGTAAATGAAACCCTGGAACAGCAATACCAGCCCAATATTTTGGGAACCAAAAGCCGACAATAGTGCCCTGAACGTTTTGTAAATTAAAAATAGCTTGTTCTGCAGCAGCTTTAGTTAAAGGAGGATATGGTTTTTTTTGTTTACGCAAACTTCTTAGTTTAAGAGCGTTAAAAGTGCCAGCGATACGAATGGCATAAGGAATGTTTTTATTAGTAAAAGTTTGTAATATTTTTTTTCCTAAAGCTTGATAACTAGTAATATTGCTTATTTGAGTGTGAAACGGCGGACGAAAAAATGTAACTTGAGCAAAAGGTACAATTTGTTTAGGATTTACTGTTTTCAATGAACCGTCTGCTTCAATTTGATAAAACGTGCCATCAACAGCAACCATTTCGCCATTTAAGTCAAGAAAAGTGCCTAAACCGAAGTTACCGTGTTGCATTAAGCGTTTATAATCATAATCTCCGTCATACACACCTTGAGCAAGGGAGCCAATAGTAGCTACTTGGAACACAGTGCTTTTTTGTTGATCGAGTTGCTGTTGAGTATGATGTGGAAGTGATTGACCAGTTGCAAATACTTGAATATCAGGTTTTTGTGCAAGTAAAGGATCAAGTATTTTGTGGGCTTGTTTAAAATGTTTTGAAGCCAAATGTGCATTATGTGCAGCAGCACTTTTCCACTGTTCAATAAAAATAGCTTGATTAGGATTGAAAGGATTTAAATACATTGAGTAAGATATGTTGCCGGGTTCTTGTTGAGTTTTATAGATCAAATTCTCAATAATTTTATTATGTTTTTGTAACTGATCAGGTTTAAATGTGTATGTTGCAATAACAGTTAAGGGTGCAATTGATGCCTGCACGGTATTTACAGCAAATATTGCAATAGTAGCTAACAGTGCAAAGAAAGTGTTACAGAAAAATTTTTTCATTAATTTATTCCTCAGGTTCATAAGGTTCTAATTTAATATCACCGTTTTTAGCAATTAATTTTTGCACTTTTTGCTCAGCTTTACTCAAAGCCTGTTGGCATTCGCGCACGAGTTTAATGCCGTGTTCAAATTGCTGTAATGATTCTTCAAGCGGTATTTCACCTTTTTCCATTGTTTCAACCAATTTGTTCAATTCTGTAAGTGAAGCTTCAAAATTAAAATCTTTGTTGTGTTGGGTTTGTTTAGCTTTTGCCATGCGTAGTACCTTTATAAAATGTTATTGTGATATATTAAAGAGAATGATAGCAATAAGCAAGATAATGGAATAAGCAATGACAGCTAATAAAGCAGAAAAGGGCTGGCAGTTTTGCATCGATCGCGGTGGTACTTTCACTGATATAGTGGCACTCAACCCACAAGGCCAATTAATAAGTCATAAACTTTTATCAGAAAATCCGCAAGCATACCAAGATGCAGCAATTCAAGGTATTCGTGAAGTCATGGGATTAGCAGCAGATGATGCTATTCCTACAAAGCAGATCGAAGTTGTTAAAATGGGCACAACAGTGGCAACTAATGCGTTATTAGAACGCAAAGGTGAACCTACAGCTTTAGTCATTACTCAAGGTTTTAAAGATGCGTTGCGAATAGGTTATCAAAATCGGCCAGAGATTTTCGCACGACAAATTAAGTTAGCAGAATTAGTTTATACTACAGTTATTGAAGCACATGAGCGAATATCTGCAGCAGGCGATATATTAACGCCACTTGATTTAGAACATTTACGTCAACAATTAACTCAAGCTTACCAAACAGGCTTACGTGCAGTAGCGATTGTATTTATGCATGCGTATAAATATCCACAGCATGAACAACAAGCAATAAAATTAGCAAAACAAATTGGCTTTACTCAGATCTCTGGATCACATCAAGTGGCTCCCTTAATTAAATTAGTTAGTCGTGGTGATACAACAGTGGTTGATGCTTATCTAACGCCGATCATTCGACGCTATGTTGATAGCATTGCAGAACACTTATGCAATGTGCCATTATTTTTTATGCAATCGCATGGTGGTCTTGCACATGCAGCACATTTTCAGGGTAAAGATAGTGTTTTTTCTGGGCCTGCAGGTGGTGTTGTCGGTGCAGTTAAAGCAAGTTTGCAAGCAGGCTTTACTAAAATTATCGGTTTTGATATGGGTGGCACCTCAACTGATGTTTCACATTATCAAGGCGAGTATGAACGGGTTTTTGCAACCCAAATTGGTGGAGTTCGCATGCGCGTGCCAATGATGCATATTCATACCATTGCAGCAGGCGGTGGATCGATTTTACATTTTCGTCAAGGGCGTTATCAAGTCGGGCCAGATTCAGCAGGTGCTGATCCTGGACCTGCTGCTTATGGCCGTGATGGGCCGTTAACGGTAACAGATTGTAATGTGTTATTAGGAAAACTTCCGGTAGCATACTTTCCAGCTATTTTTGGCAGTGATCGTAAGCAAGCATTACAAATTGCAGTAGTGAAAACAAAATTTGCTGAACTTACTAAGTCAATTGCCACGGCAACGCAAACTAACATTACAGCAGAAGAAGTTGCTACAGGATTTTTGCGCGTTGCCATTGATAACATGGCTAATGCGATTAAAAAAGTCACGGTACAACGTGGTTTTGATGTCACTGAATATACTTTATGTTGTTTTGGTGGTGCTGCTGGTCAGCATGCATGTTTAGTTGCTGAAGCGTTAGGTGTGACTAAAGTCATGTTGCATCCATTAGCAGGAGTGTTATCGGCTTATGGGTTAGGTTTAGCTGATATTTGCGTGATCCGCGAGCAAGCGATTGAACAGCCTTATGCGGAACAATTAATGCCAACGTTAAAAACAGCATTTACGCATTTAACTAACCAATGTCAAACAGCACTTCAACAACAAACCACGGATTTAAATCAGATTGAATTAACTTATAGTTTGCGTGTGCGTTATCAAGGTAGTGATACCGCTATAGCGCTACATTTTTTTGAAGGCATGGACGTTGCAGCTGAGTTTGTTAAACACCATCGACAACGTTATGGGTTTGTTATGCCAGGGCGTGGTTGTATTATCGATGCAGTAGTAGTTGAAGCCATCGCTCAATTACCTGATCTACAAATTGTGACACCACAAAATAATGCTAGCAGTAAAGTTAAATCTAAACCCAAACCTACAGCCATGGTGGATATGTATAGTAGTGGTCAGTGGCAAAAAATTCCAGTTTATCTGCGTGAACAGTTAATCGTTACGCAAATTATTAAAGGTCCGGCTATTATTATTGAAAAGACTACCACTCACGTTATCGAACCAAATTGGCAAGTAGAATTAATGAAACAAGGGCATTTGTTATTAACTCAATATAAACAGCAAGCCACTAAAAATATTGCTTTAACTGCCGATCCGGTGATGTTAGAAATTTTTAATAATTTATATATGTCGATTGCTGAGCAAATGGGTGTAGTGTTAGCAAATACCTCTTATTCGGTAAATATTAAAGAACGCTTGGATTTTTCCTGTGCTGTGTTTGATAAACATGGTTCATTGGTAGCGAATGCCCCGCATATCCCAGTGCATTTAGGCTCAATGGGTGAAAGTGTGCGTGCGCTAAAAGATCAGTTTAGCGATCAGTTACGCCCAGGTGATGTGTATATGTTAAATAATCCATTTCAAGGTGGTACCCATTTACCTGATGTTACCGTAATGACTCCCGTATTTGATGAACAACAACGAATTATATTTTATGTGGCTTCGCGTGGTCATCATGCGGATATTGGTGGGATAACGCCAGGCTCGATGCCGCCGTTAAGTCAAACAATCGAAGAAGAAGGTATTTTAATTGACGTCGTTAAAATTGTTGATCAAGGTAATTTTTGTCAAGCTAGCGTTAATAAATTATTAACTTCAGGGCGTTGGCCAGCGCGGAATGTGCAGCAAAATATTGGTGATCTGCAAGCGCAAATTGCAGCGAATGAAACCGGCGTCAATGGTTTACATAACATGGTTGAGCATTTTGGTCTGGATGTGGTGCAAGCGTATATGCATCATGTGCAAACTAATGCGGCAATGGCTATCAAACAAGTATTAACAAAATTAAACGATGGTGAATTTAATTGTAAGTTGGATAATGGTGCTGTGATCAACGTAAAAATTACTGTTGATCAACAACAGCAAACAGCAATAATTGATTTTAGTGGCAGTAGCATGCAGTTAAACAATAATTTTAATGCACCGAAAGCGGTGTGTCGCGCTGCAGTGTTATATGTATTTCGCACGTTAGTCAATGAGCCAATTCCATTAAATGAAGGTTGTATGCAGCCGCTAACGTTAATTGTTCCAGCACAATCGATGCTAAATCCTAATTATCCAGCTGCGGTAGTTGCTGGTAATGTGGAAACCTCACAAATCATTGTTGATGCATTATATGGTGCCTTAAATGTTATGGCAGCGTCGCAAGGTACTATGAATAATGTAACGTTTGGCAATGAACAATATCAATATTACGAAACTATTTGTGGCGGTGCTGGTGCCGGCAATGGTTTTGCTGGTTGTGATACAGTGCACACCCATATGACGAATTCGCGCTTAACCGATCCGGAAGTGTTAGAAATTAATTTTCCAGTGTTAGTGGAAGAGTTTGTTATGCGTGATAATAGTGGTGGTGCTGGCAAATGGTCTGGCGGTAATGGCGTTATTCGTCAACTTAAATTCCTGCAACCGATGACTGTCTCTATTTTGGCTGATCGGCGCTATATTGCTCCACATGGCTTAGCTGGAGGCTGCCCTGGCAAAGTTGGTGAAAATTGGCTGCTAACAGCTAATGGTTTGCAACATAAGTTGCCAGCAACAGCCACAGCAAAAGTGCAAGCTGGCGATGCTATCTTGATCAAAACCCCTGGTGGCGGTGGATTTGGCAAAATGTCGTAACGAAATAAGTCGTTACGAAAATCTTCGTCATATCTGTTTCACATACTTCCATAGCAAAATTGCAGCTAATTATTGACAACCAGGCACCAGATAGTAGACAATGCCTGTCCACATTGTGGAGGGTCTGTAGCTCAGTTGGTTAGAGCGCACCCCTGATAAGGGTGAGGTCGGTGGTTCAAGTCCACCCAGACCCATTAAATTTTTCCCACCAATGGGGCCATAGCTCAGCTGGGAGAGCGCCTGCTTTGCACGCAGGAGGTCGGCGGTTCGATCCCGCCTGGCTCCACCATAAAAAAAGATGCATGATTAATTTTAGTGAATTAATCCTCGTGAAATTTACTAGGTTTTGCGAAACTTATTATTGGTTTAAAATAATAGACAATTTCTTAAGTTTTACATTATAACTTTAATGACCCATTAAAAATAAATTGTAAAGGATAAGGAGTGGCTATGAATATTTCACTGAATGATCTTATATCTAATTTTCCAGGCATAGCTTATTATAAAAATACCGAACTTGAATATATGGGGGGCAGTCATAGCTTAGTGAGAGTCTCAGGGTTAGGAGTGCCTAAGAATATCACAGGTAGAAATGATTATGACTTTTGTTGGGATATGTATGCTGATGAATATCGTAAAAATGATAGTATGGTATTGAGTGGCGAAAGATTGAATACCTTGCAACTACTACGTATAGCAGATGGTAATGATGTCGCAATCGTTTCTCAAAAGGCACCTATCTATGATGCTGAAAATAATATTGTTGGTGTTTTAGGTCACGCAGTAGTAGTTACCAATGATTCCATTTTATCAAAATCAAGACTCATTAAAGCTACTGATTTGGCACTATTTGGCCAAAGGAATTCGTGTTCTCATTATCTCGTAAAAAAAATTGATGGGTTAACCAAACGTCAATCACAATGCCTTTTTTATTTATTGCGTGGAAAATCTGCAAGAAAAATCGCAGAGATTTTGCATATTTCACCACGAACAGTAGAGTATCATATTGGAAAAATTAAAGAATATTATAATGTTTCAACTCACTCAGATATCATTGATATCGCATTTAAGAAAGGGCTTATTAGATTTATGCCAATTAACTAAGTAATCTATAAACTAATTTGTTGAGATAATAATCTTTTTGGGATCATGTTGAGAAACCCTAAATCAATAGCTTTTTCAATAAGTGCACTTTTTGAATGACATTTAAATTTTGTTTTAATATTATCAATATGGGTTTCAATAGTTTTTGCTGAAAGATTGAGTTTGGCGGCAATACTTTTTGTTGTTTTTCCTCTCAATATATAAAATAAGCATTCTTTTTGACGAGGCGTTAATTGAATGCCAGGGTGATCATCTTTGATAATAAAGGTGAATTGGTTTTTTTTAAATTTAGCAGAATAGCGGCTATTTTGTTTGGCAAGTATTAATCCGAAATTAATCATATTCAAATTAGAAACATCTATACTGCTCCATCCAACACCTATGACTTCATTTTTTTTGTTTTTTATAGGAAATTTTTCACCCAAAAACGCATGACTTCTACCATCTGCATAATATCCAAAGCAAAAAACGTTAATTTTTTTGTTTTCTTTAAGCACTAATTTGTCTTCTTCATAAAAATCTTCAGCTAATAGAACTGCTGGTGCTTGAATATGAATATCAGCAACATTTTTTCCCATGACTGCTTCTGGTGATTTGTAGCCGGTAATATTTGCTACAGCATTATTTACAACAGCGTAATAAAATTTTTTATTTTTTATAGCAATAAAATTAGGAAAAATATTGATAGTTTGTAATACTTTATTTAAGGATGAATCATCATCTAATGATAAATTTTCAAACATTATTTGAGCACTTCCTTTAATGTAAATTTATCTATATTTTAGGATTCAGAAAGCGATAAAAATATATTTTATTAGAGCTCCGACTTTTAAATATGACAAAAAAGTTAAGCAATCACATTAAATCATTCTTTATTCGATTCTACAATGCTCCATTTGAATAAACAATCCGTATTTTTCCCTGATATAATAATTTTAGCGATTCTAACTATATTATAATGAGCATCAGTTGCAGTTAAGTACTTGTAGATAGCAAATAATATACGTGAGACTTTTGTGGGAGTGAGTACATTACAGTTCTGCATTAAATGTCGTATGCTTCATCACAACGACATAAAGGATTTAATATTGAAATTAATGTGTGTGGATAATAATCTTTCCGGGATCATGTTAAGAAATCCTAGGTGAATTGCTTTCTCAATTAGCGCATTTTTAGAGTAACATTTAAATTTCGTTTTAATAATATCAACATGTTTTTCAACTGTTCTTGGAGATAAATTAAGTTCGGCAGCGATACTTTTCGTTGATCTTCCTCTTATTATATAGAATAAACATTCTTTTTGGCGTGATGTAAGTTGAATATTAGGCTGATTTTCCTTGAGAATAAATGTAAATTGCTTTTTGTTAAATTTAGCAGAATAACGACTATTTTGTTTTGCAAGCATTAATCCAAAATTAATCATATTTGAACTGGAAACATCCATGCTGGTACATCCGATACCTACGATTTCATTTTTTTTATTTTTTATAGGAAATTTTTCGCCAAAAAATGCATGATTTTTGTTATCAGCATAATATGCAAAGCAAAAAACCTTAATTCTTTTATTTTCTGTTATGACTAGATGATCTTCTTCATAAAAATCTTCAGCTAATAAAGCTGCCGGTGCTTGAATGTGTGTGTCATTGATATTTTTTTCCATAACTATTTCTGGAGACTTGCAGCCCAAAATATTCGCTACTGTACTATTTACAGCAGTGTAATAAAATTTTTTATTCTTTATAGAAATAAAGTTAGGGAACATATTGATGATTTGTGAAAATTCCTTTAGAGATTTTCTATTGTCAGATAGTAAGTTATCAAACATTATTTATTTTTTCCCTTCAGCATAACTTTCTGTAAATATTGGAAAAATTGATAGAATGTATTTTATAGTAGGGACTAAGCGAGGCAGAAAGTTAGTCAATTAAATTAATTTTGTATAATTATACAAAGATTCACTAGAACAAACAATAGGCAAAAGATACCCATTGTATTTTCACATTTCATGTTAAAATTAAATTGTTTAAATCTTTAGATTTTTTCTGCCCAAATTTATGGGTAGTATTACCCAATTTTTTTAAAAAAGTTTATAAGAGGAATTATAAAAGCTATACTATTTAAAAATAAAAAAAGGATCCACTTATGGTTAAAAACATCTTAACGATGAATCGAAAAAATCTTATTATGAACACAAGTGCGAGCAATATTCGAGAGCTTGTTTTGCCATTAAAGCGATTTGGTATTCATTATTTTAGTATGATTAGAGTACTTCCCGATAATAGTCATTTTTCATTAATAACTCATCCCGTTACATCCGAACATTACATAGAACGTGAATATTATAAAATGGGTAGTTTATGCGGTGATTTTGATTCGTATCGTTCTGGCCTATCTTTATGGTCAACCATGCAATCTTTTGAATATTTTCGTGACCTGCGTGAGTCTTTCAAGATTGACCATGGTATTATTGTTGTGAAAAAGTATGCCGAATACTGTGATTTTTACTACTTCGCAAGTACGCCTGATAATCACAAAGTCGTTAATTTTTATATTAATAATTTTCACATTCTTGAAGCATTTATTCAATCTTTTCTTGATAAGGGTGATAAGCTTATAAAAGCATCTGAACAAGATAAAGCGATTTATCCCATGCAGTTTCAAAGAGACGATTTACTATTAGATTCGCTTGAGTCTTTTAGGCTCAATGAAATGTCACCATTATTAGAAGGGTTCACTGAAAAGCAGTTTACTAAACGTGAACTAGAATGTGCTTATTTTATTTGTAAAGGTTATAGCGCAAAGGAAATAGGTCAGCGTCTGTATTTATCTCATCGTACAGTTGAAAAGTACATTGCAAGCCTGAAGGCAAAAACAGGGATGAATTCTACTAAGCAATTTATCGTTAGTTTTGGTCGATATTTTTTGTTTCATTTCTGTCATGATGAAAAGCTTAAATAATTTTTATATTACTTGTAATTCAATGACTAATAAATTAACTAATAGTAAATAGTAGAGATTCTTATGAGTTATTCAAGCCCATCAAAGCTCATTTTACCCCATGCAGACCATATTATTTATTCATCAGCATCCTGTATTAAACAAATTTGTTTACCTCTAAGGCAAGCATTAGGTATTAATCATTTTAGCTACATATGCGTATATCCAAATAACGAACGCATTCATCTTAGTATGAATGCTGATTTTAATGAGCATTTATATCAGAATATTGAGTACTATCATGAACAAGATGGTTTGGTAGAAGTGACTGTGACGTATGATAGTATTCAAACCTGGGATATGTTACAAAGTAGACATCTTCATAGTGATGCAAAAAAATACTTTAATACTGAAACAGGGGTATTTTTTTCACGTAAAGCAAATGAATATATTGAATATTTTTTTTATGGTATTCCAAAAAATAATAGTACCTCTTTGACAAAACTATTGACGCACATCGATCTATTAATGCAATTTGGAATATACTTCAAAGAAGTAGGAGAAAAACTGATAATACAAGCAAAACAAGAACCGTTAAGACTATACACTCCTATTGAAAATTATAATTCTTATAATAAAATTATTGTAGATTCTGGTGCGATCCAACAATTCAAAAAAATTATGAATCTAAAAAGATTAAAAAAATTCAAGTTAACAACAAAAGAAATAGAATGTGCTTATTTAGTAAAGGAAGGATTATCGGCTAAGATTATTGCCGGCAGACTTAATCGCTCTCATCGCACGATTGAAAAACATATAGAAATGCTAAAAAAGAAATTTTACTGTAAAACAAAGTTTTCATTGATTTCGTTGCTCTCGAAAATCATTTAAAAAACCAAGTGTTTCTGTTATAGTAAATGATCGTATTATCAAGCAGTTTTTTTGTTCTTATTGTCGTATTTTATTTTGAAATAATGCGATGAATTGTTTGGCAGATTTTGTGTTTGTTTTTCTTATTATGCTAGCCACATATTTTTCAACAGTGCGATGTGATATTGCTAGTGTTCTAGCTATTTCTTTAGCAGTGTTACCTTGGCAAAGTTGAAAAGCACACTGATATTCACGTTTTGTAAGTTGATAGAAGGGGCTATTTGAAAACCCTGGGGTTGTATCATCTATAGAGAAGCTCATAGAATCAATTAGCATGTTGTCTTTTTTGTGAGATGATGGATAAAGAATTAAATTTGGTTCTGCAGTTTTTATAATGTCACTTTTATCTGCATAAAAGGACTTGATAAAAGAGTCAAAAATATTCATATTATTTAGATAGAAGTTTAAGATCTTTTGGTTATTTGGCGTGCTTGCAAAATAAAACATGTCGCAATAATGAGGATTTTTTTTTGTAATTATAATGCCATTATCAATGTGAAAAAATTCACGCAGATCATGAAAGAAATCACAAGGATGAATAGCAGACCATAAAGTATTTCCTGAATGATATGATTCAAAATTCCCACACAAACCTTGTTCATAATATTTTTGTTTGACAAAATGCTTTGATGCTTGAGGATGTGTTGATAAAGCAATACGACTATCATCAGGATATATTCTTATTAATAAAAGGTAGATGATATTAAATTTTTCTAAAGGTTTTATTAGGGATCTTACATCACTTGCTTCTGTTGTAATAACATATCGATGAAAATCTAAGTCTGGATCTAAATCTTCAATGTTAATCATAATTAAATAACTCCATTTTTTAATAAGCTATTATAAGTTCTTTAAGTTAATGATTAGTTGATTAATATTTTTTGAGTGTGTTTTATCTCTTAAGTGGATCAAATATTTTTCTACAGTTCTTGGTGAAAGTCCTAGTTTAGAAGCTATCTCTTTAGTTTTAAACCCTTGTTTTACTAAATAAGCACAATCTAGTTCTCTTTTAGTAAATTGCGGCTTAAAAAGTTGTTGGTGTTTAAGATAACGTTCCTGCCATTCAGGTGAGCTTACCACAGTAGTATCGTCACCACTACGACAATAAATACGATTTTGGTATGATTTTTGTAATAATTCAGTGGCATTTTCTCTAAAATTTAGAATAAATGAGTCTAAAAGGTTTAAATTATTTAAATAAAAGTTTTCGATTTTCCCATTATCTGGCGTGCTTGCAAAATAATATATTTCACAGCGATCTTTAAATTTCCTAATTAAATCAATTCCATGACCAATGTTAAATTGATTTTTCTGAATAGATGAAAATTCGCCTGTGATATGATTATCTTGTGTATATGCTTTTGTTAATACATTACACTCAATAAATTTATCAGGTTCACCGCCTTGAAGGTGACGGTAATATTTTTCAGAAATATATGGCTCAAAAATCCTAGGATCTGAAGACATGAATTCAATGCTATCTTCCTGGCCCTTGTTTTTGCGCATAATGATAATAGTTAGATGGGTTATTCCAAAAGCCAATAAAGGTTGTAAAAACTCTTGTAAAAAAGGTTTTGAATTGAACATAAAATGCTTGCCGATTTTGATTTCTTCAATTTGAAGCATAGCAGAAATTCCTTCTATGAATAACACAGCATCTTAGAATCAATTTATTATTAAGTAAAAATACTTAATAAAGTTATTATACATTAAGTGAATTAAAAATTCAGGAATTTTAGTTGTATATGGGTAATATTACCCATATTTGTAAATAAGACGTAGGTGACGAGCAATGCTGTGTTATAATTTGGTATAAGGGATTTGATAACGGATTGATAGAGCCTAAGGACAAGTCAAAAATGGAAATTGCTCTACCTGATAGTCATATATTGTATCGGACAGCAAATGATATTCAACAAATTTGTGTGCCATTAAACACTTTTTTAGGTATCAATACTTTTTCTTACGTGAAAATCTTTAATGATATGTCACGTATTCATTTAACTACTCATAGTCGCTGGAATAAATTTTTTTATAAAAAATTACACCATTATTGTAAAAAAACCAATGTAACTGAGTGTCAACATTGGCATTCAGGGTATAGTGTGTTATATAGGCTTGCTGAAACAGAATGCATAAAAGATGCTAAAGAATTTAACATTGGTGACGGCATCGTAATTTCTAATTATGAAAATAGTGCTACTGAATTATGTTATTTTTCTTTAACAAAGCATTATCAAAACAAAGAAGTAACTAACTTAATCAACAATATTGATTTGCTTTATAAATTTATTCTTTATTTTAGACATAAAGCTTCTAGCATTATTAAAGAAGCCGAAGCAAATCCTATTGCGTTGCCTTTTTTAAAACCCAACACTACAAAAAATAATTTTTCAATTAATCCAACACAACGGGAATTATTTCTAAAAACTATCAACGTTGAAGATGTCCATTTAACCAAAAGAGAAATTGAATGCTCTAAACTTCTTGCGGAAGATATGAGCATGAAAGAAATTGCCAAATTTTTAAATATTTCACATAGAACAGTGGAAAAGCATCTTAACAATGCCAAACGAAAATTGGGCTTTAAAAAGCAATCATGTTTAGTAAAATATATTATAAAAAACAATATCTATGTCGATTAGACTAACTTGTATGAATTTTTTATGTCGTATATGGGTAATATTACCCATATTGTAAATAAAACGTATATGAACAACAATGTTGTGTTATAATTAATCACAAAAGATTTAATAACGGATCGATAAAGTCTAGGGATTAGTTCAAAAATGGAAATTGTTCTACCTGATAGTCATATATTGTATCGGACAGCAAATGATATTCAACAGATTTGTGTGCCATTAAACACTTTTTTTAACGTTACAACATTTACTTATATAAAGATTTTTGATGACTTGACACGAATACATTTGGATACTAATCCTAATTTTAATAAGCTTTTTTACAAGAAAATATATCAGTACTACAAAACTACAGGGATCACTGAATGTCACCACTGGGACTCAGGTTACAACACACTCTATAGACTTGATGAAACTGAAGCATATAGAGATGCCAAATCGTTTAATATTGGTGATGGTGTCGTGATTTCTAATTATAGTAATGGTGTTACTGAATTATGTTACTTTTCATTATCAAGGCATTGTCAAAACAAAGAAGTAACTAACCTGATTAATAATATTGATTTGCTTTATAAATTTATTCTTTATTTTAGATATAAAGCTTCTAGCATTATTAAAGAAGCTGAAGAAAATCCTATCGCGTTGCCTTTTTTAAAACCTAACGCCATAAAAAATACCTTTTCAATGCATCCAGTACAACGCGAGTTATTTCTTAAAACTATCAACATTGATGATGGGTATTTAACCAAAAGAGAAATTGAATGCTCTAGACTTCTTGCGGAAGATATGGGTATGAAAGAAATCGCTAGAATTTTAAATATATCACATAGAACGGTGGAAAAGCATCTTAACAATGCCAAACGAAAATTGGGCTTTAAAAAGCAGTCGTGTCTAGTGAAATATATTGTAGAAAATAGTATGTATGCTGATTAAATTAATTTGTATGGATTTTTTGCGATGGCCAAGATTGAAGAATTGAATTTTTCTAATCATATTATTGCTACATCTGCAAGTGATATTAGAGTATTAGCAGATCCTCTTAAAAAATTTAACATTCAGCATTTCTCATTAGTAAGAAGATATCCCGATAATAGTTGTATTGTATTAACAACGCATCCCCGAGTATCAGAGCATTATTGGAAGTATAAATATTATACTCAGGGTTTATATGGTGATTTTGAATTATATCGATCTGTAAACCTTTTATGGTCTTCCGCACACTCATTCAAATTTTTTCACGACCTTCGTGACAGTTTTGGTATAGACAATGGTATTGCTATTATAAAAAAATCATTGACATATTGCGATTTTTTTTATTTTGCAACGACGCCTAACAATTACAAAATTGTAAATTTTTACTTAAATAACTTGGATTTTCTAGAATCTTTTATTCAGATGTTTCTTGAAAACGGTGGTAGTATTATAGAAATGGCTGAAAAAGATAAATTCATTTATCAAAATGCTAATAAAAAAGATATCATAATATTGGATACAATTGATTATCTTACATGCACAAGCATGTCAAAAGCATTAGAAAATAAATGCAAACAACTAACAAAACGCGAATTTGAATGTGCTCATTATCTTTGTTTGGGTTATAGTGCCAAGGAAATTGCTCGGATCATGAATTTATCTCATCGTACGGTTGAAAAACACATCAGCAGTATTCTTAAGAAAACACATAGCGAAACGAAAGCCAAGCTTGTAGCACAATACGCTTCGTTAGCCTCCAATCTTGGTAGCAGTTTTTCTGATGCTTGAGATGTACCTGTAATGGTGAAATTTGATCATTGTGTCATGCTTGTGCTCGTTGCAAACAAGCAAATTTTTGAAGGAGTAACTTATAATGATCTCTAGTGTGATTGGCGAAAGTGATATATTATATCAGTCAATTCCAGATATAAAAGCGATCTGCAAACCAATTTTAACACATTTAAAAATTACTCAATTTGATTATGTTCGAGACCATGACGATTTTACACGAATTCATTTCACAACAAACCCTAAATGGGCACATTTTTTTTATCAAAACATTAATTGTTATCAAGCAGAAGATGGATTAGTTCAAGGAAATATTGCTAAAAATGGATATATATTACAGTCACAGTTGCTTCAATATTCTCAACAAAAAGTATATAAAGATATACAACAATACTTTAATCAACCAGAGGGTATCATTCTTATAGAATCAAATAGACAATATTCTGAGTGCTATTGTTTTCACTTTAAGAACATTAACAATGTTATGCCTATTCTAAATAACATGGAGCTACTTTTTAGTTTTTCAAGCTATTTCAAAGAAAAAATTATTAGTTTGCTTGATCAAGCAGATAAACAACGTATTTTGATCCCTAAGCCTAAAATAAGAGGAATATATGATAGCATAGAATTTACAATGCCTTTAGATATCATTAATCAATATATGGCGGAGGTTCAGTCAAATAAAAAAAATGTTCCTAGTTTTACAAATCGTGAACGGCAGTGTATTGAATGCTTAGCGAGAGACATGACTGCCAAACAAACGGCTAAAGAGCTGCACATATCACATCGGACAGTAGAACGCCATCTTGATAATGCCAAGCGAAAATTAGGATTACATTATAAATCGTCATTGCTTGCCATCGTTGCTTAGAAAATTTTCGTTGATAATATTTTAAAAAATAGATGATATAAAATCGCAAGGTTATAGAAAAAATGGAGTTATCATGAATACGATAATTAAAAACATTAATGACGTTAGCCTTGAAAGCTTACCAGTGTATAAAATGTCAGGCTATATAGATGATATAATAAAGCCTTTGAAAAAGTTTGGTATCACTCACTTTACCGTCAATTATAATAGAAAATATGGCAAACAGAATAATACATTAGATTTTCTTACTAATATGCCAGAAATCTTTAAAATATATGTCGACGGTAAATATTATCATCATTTGGCATGTGGTTTTCCTGATAATTATATGCCAGGATATTTTCATATTAGAGACATTTTATGTGGCAGGAATACACATAGCAAAGTAAAAGAATTTTGTTCTATACTATACAATAGCTATAATATCGGTTCAGGTATTGATATTGTAAAAACGTATGAAGATAGAACGGAAATTTATTTTTTTGCTGGCCCTAGTTATTTTAATAGTATACCGCTAGATAACTTGTTTTTAAATCATATGGATATACTTGAGCGTTTTATTTTATATTTTCAAAATGTTGCTGCTGATATTATTGAGCGATCAACTTTGCAACGCTGCTTTTTCGGTGGTGGAAATGATAGCACGTATTTGACTTCCAAACAATTTAAACAATGCCTTATAGAAAAGCAAATATTTACTAATAATATTGGCTTACATAAACTTGAGACTCAACATTTATATAAATGTTATTCTTTGACTTCTCGTGAGCAACAATGTGCACAACTTATTTTGCAAGGTTTAACTGCTAAAGAAATGGCTAGAGAAATGCAGATTTCGCCGCGGACTATTGAGAAGCATATTGTAAGTTTAAGACGAAAGACTAATTCCAAAAGCATTAAACAACTGATTATAAATTTATCGCGAGAGACATGATAGCTTATGTTACATTCAATTATCTATAAGTGAGTTATTGGAATAGAATTAGGGACTGCTTCTAGCTAATCAAGCTGAAAAAAATGTGGCTGCTGCGTGATATTTGGGTAATTTTACCTATATACAAAATATAAATACGATGATAAAAATTAAAATCATGTAGGAGTAAGTATTATTCGATTCAAAAAAGAAAAATCATGTTGCTCTTAATTGATTGATGATGGCTCGCCATTAAAAAAATAACAAAATGTATTTTTTAATGTGCATTTAAAATAAATAGATAAATGTGGCTATTAAATGACACGGCGCCTCCCAATTTTAGCTTTTTAATAAATTCTTTTTTATTAAATTTATTATGGAGTAATTAAAATGCATCACGTAACTAATTTTTTATTTAGTGAATATAAAAGTAATAATAAAATGATTATTCATAATGCGCTAAGGAAATATAAGAAACAATTAAATAATTCTAATATCAATAAAAGGCAAACTTCTCTTTATCTATTTAATGTGGTACAAGATAACAAAAGATTTCTAGAAACTAGAGATAGCAATGGTAGAACACCATTGCAATATGCAATTCATTGTTTATGGAAAAAAAAAGGAGACTTTGAAGCTGTTCGCACTTTAGTTTATGGAGAAGCAAATGTTGATGTGCTTAATGATAACAATCTGTCTGCTTTATTTATGTTCATTAAAGTTAGAGTCCCAGATAATAGAATAATAGAAGATTATTCTTTTGCGTTAAATGCAATGCTAGATAGAAGTCGTTTTGATATCAATAGGCGTTACGGTACTAGTAATGACACGTTATTGAAAATAGCACGTAAAAATGGAAATCATTATGCAGTCAAGAGATTTATTGAGGAAGGCGCTTCTGATCAATTACATCATACTGCAAGTAATAAACTCAATTATTTGCACTATGGATATTGTCAGAGTTTTTTATATTTAATGATATTAATCACCATGGTAGCGATAATTGCAGCTTATTACAATATGTCTGACAAGATTGATAAAATCGATTTTATGAAATTTAGGCCTAGATAAAAAGTAACAAAAAATTTTCAAATAGCTTGTCATGTTGCTGAGACATTAGTTTTAAAGTCATAGCTAAATTATTTGTGCGTATTTATAAGTGAATCTCATATATTTAAATTTTCTATTTTCAATAATTATAGCAGCAATGATAAAATGATTATATATAAAGCAGTAAGAAATTACCATAATCCTAATGGTTTTCATTATGAAAATCTCAAGCATTTTAAGTTAGTTGTAGATGCAAATAAAAAATTTCTAGATATTCAAGTTAGCTTTAAGATGATATAAAATCGCAAGGTTATAGAAAAAATGGAGTTATCATGAATGCGATAATTAAAAACATTAATGACGTTAGCCTTGAAAGCTTGCCAGTGTATAAAATGTCAAGCCATATAGATGATATAATAAAACCTTTGAAAAGGTTTGGTATCACTCACTTTACCGTCAATTATAATAGAAAATATGGCAAGCAAAATAATACAATGGAAGTTCTCACTAATATGCCAGAAATCTTTAAGATATATGTCGACGATAAATATTATCATCATTTAGCATCCGGTTTTCCTGATGATTATGTGCCAGGATATTTTATGTGGAGTGATATTTCATATGGAGTGAATGTGCATAGCAAAGTAAGAGAATTTTCTTCAATACTATATAATAGCTATAATATCGGTTCTGGTATTGATATTGTAAAAACCTATGAAGATAGAACGGAAATTTATTTTTTTGCTGGCCCTAGTTATTTTAATGGCATTTTACTAGATAGCTTGTTTTTAAATCATATGGATATACTTGAACGTTTTATTTTATATTTTCAAAATGTTGCTGCTGGCATTATTAAGCAAGCAACTTTGCAACGTTGCTTTTTCGGTGATGGAAATGATAGTACGTATTTGACTTCCAAACAATTTAAACAATGCCTTACAGAAAAAAAAATATTTACTAATAGTATTGGCTTACATAAACTTGAGACTCAAAATTTATATAAATATTATTCTTTAACGACTCGTGAGCAACAATGTGCTCAACTTATTTTACAAGGTTTAACTGCTAAAGAAATGGCTAGAGAAATACAGATTTCGCCGCGGACTATTGAGAAGCATATTGTAAGTTTAAGACGAAAGACTAATTCCAAAAGCATTAAACAGCTGATTATAAATTTATCGCGAGAGACATGATAGCTTACATTACTTTCAATTTTTTTTTAAATAGAAAAAAGAAAAGCTTGACTCATTAGAAAGATATGGTTAAAATATGTTCTCTATTTCCATAGGGAGTAATAATAATGAAATCAGTGAAAAAGCTCATAGAAGAAGGACTTGCTGCGGGTCCCAATCTCTATACTCATTTTGCTTCCGATATCAAATTATCTAGTAACAGAAAAAAAAGGATCGCAAACAGGCGATCTGAATTAAAAATAGGAGACGATGATCACCGCATACTAAAGATAGTTATAAAAGGGATACTTGGTTATAAACCTGTTATTTTTACTTTAGATGATCGTTATTTTCAATTAGAGCAGATCCTTAATGCAATCGATGAGGCAAAGAAAACGAATAAGGTAGATAAATTGATGACTGTATGTGAAAGAATTAAGAAAGAATTAAATGCTTCTCCTGGAAGATTTAATAATGCATTATTAACACAGTTAGAGCATATTGATGCCAAAATAAACAAACTTGAAAGTTATTCTCAAAAACATAAAGCAAGATTATAGAATTAAGGTATTTGTTAAGTAATATTACTAAAAAAACCATTAAAATATAGCAACTTATCGACAAGGTCGCAGCGCCACTTAAAGTTTAATGCGCATTATCCATGCCGACAAGCAACATAATATCGTCATGCTTATAATAACGAGGGAACACATGTCACAAATGGACGCGACAGCCAATCCAGTACTTTGAGTCATCATCAAGTGGAATTTATGTTTTCGATATACTCGATCTAGATGCTATGACTGACGAAGTGATAAAAGCTGATAGTGAAAAAATGACTAGTGTAAGTATAACCGAAGACGGTGCCAGAATTAACAATGTAAGACATCCTACAAGAGAAATAACCATCATGATTTAAAAAACTGCCTTCACGATTGTCAATGCCACAGACGATGATGTAGGCATTGCAAAAAGATATTGATATGAAAAAATATTATCTTTTAGGGTAATTTTTGTGATGATTTCCTTTATGCATGACAATTTAGTCTGACTAAATTGTCATTATATTGATAATTTAGTCAGATTATTTTATCATTGAATAGTCAAAATTGTCAGGAGTCGCTTTGATGAAATTCTCTGATCACCCCTTAGCGAAACGTATTAATAGCCATATTTTCATCGAATCTCTAAACAGTCCGTTTGTAACTGCCATTCTAGGGCCTCGGCGTGTAGGAAAATCTACTTTTATCGAGTGGTACATCGAAAGCCATCCGGATCAAAAATGGGTTACCTTTAATATGGATGTGTTGTCACAGCGTAGAAAAATGCAAGCAGAGCAATTGTGCACTGAGATTGAAAGCCAAGCTATGCAGTTGATAGGTGAAGGTATGAAATTATGGGTGGCAATTGATGAAGCACAGAAATGTCCTGAAATTTTTGATCAAATTAAAGTGATCTATGATGAATTTAAAAATAAAAATGCAATTAAATTTGTGTTAACTGGTTCAGCTTCTTTGGATTTACATAACCTGAGTTCGGAATCCTTAGCTGGTAGAATAGAATTGTTAAACATGCGCGAATTTACTATCAAAGAAACTGCCATGTTTCGGCATGCCATTGATATTTCTGCTGATTCCTTATTAGATATATTGGTTAATCAACCGGAAAGAATAACTCGTATTATCAAGCAAGCATCACCTTATCAAAAGATTTTACAACAAGCGCTGGATTTTCAGTTGGTCTTTGGTGGACTGCCTGAAGTCATTGAATTGAAAACAAAGCGCGAGAAATTTCAATATCTTGATCAATATATTCAGAGTTATCTTGAAAAAGATGTAAGAAAAATTACAGAAATTACTAATCTTGATCTTTATCAAAAGCTACTTGAAATTCTTTCTGAACATACAGGATCTTTGCGAGACGATACTCGCTTAATTGAAGCATTAGGTTGTGCCAGAAATACTTTAATAAAATATCGTGGTTACCTAGTAGCAACCAAGGTTTATCATGAGGTTTTTCCAATGATGAATGATTCGCTAAAACGGATTATTAAATCGCCCAAAGGTTATATTCGCAATAATGGTATTGTGAGCATGTTAACAGGGCTTGATGAGCTAAACGTATTAAAAAAATCGGGTAAAATAGGCCATCGTCTAGAAAATTGGTTTTTGAAAGAATTACAAATCTGGTTGGATAGAGAAGTAAAACGTCATCGAATTTATTTTTGGCGCACCATTAGCGGTATGGAAGTCGATTTTGTTGTCGAAAGAAAACCGCAATTAATACCATTTGAAGTGACTTACAGCAGTAAAATCGATAGCAAAAAATTAAAGAATTTAGCAGTATTTATTGAAAAAGCTACTAGAGCCACAATGGGAATTTTAATCTATAACGGAGATTATGTGTATAAACCCGATTTAAATATTCATTGTATTCCAGCATGGGCGGTTTGTTAGTTTCTCTTGACAATCGAATTCACCAATCTTTATGAGGTGTCAGTCCCGCTAACTTGTCGATGTGCTTCAAACACATTAGGTAATTGTTGAATTTTATCTAACACACGAGTTAAAGCTGAGACATCGCTCAATTCAATTGTTAACTTAGTATATGCCGAGTGATGTTGTTTATCGGTGGTGGTGCTCATAGCAATTACATTCACTTTTTCATTTGCTAGTACTGTGGTGATATCGCGAATTAAATTCTTACGATCATATGCTTTGATATAAATATCGACGGGATATGTGCTGGCAGGTTTGCTGCCCCAATTGACCTCAATTAAATGATTGCTTTTGGTGGCTGATAACCGAAAAATGTTCGGGCAATCTTGGCGATGGATCGTAACACCGCGGCCTGATGTAATAAAACCAATGATTGGATCACCAGGTACTGGTTTACAACATCTAGCAATTTGCGTTAATAAATTTCCAACACCATGAATAGATAATTCACCGGCTTTAGGTTGCTTAGTTTTCCCTGGGGCAACACTGGGTAATGGTTTTGGTGCTGTCACCGTTTCAATTTGTTGAATAAAGTTAAGTACCTGACCTAATTTAACATCACCCTTGCCCAAACCAGCAATTAAATCTTCAACACTTTTTAAATTAAGACGAGCAGCTAATGGCGCTAGGTCAATTGCCCCAAAATGTAAACGTTTTTGTTCACGATCAAGTATATCTTTGCCTAGAGCATAATTTGTTTCATAATCCTGATGTTTAAACCATTGATGAATTTTATTACGTGCGCGAGATGATTTAATAAACCCTAATTCTGGATTTAACCAATCACGGCTTGGTTTGCTTTCTTTAGCAGTAATAATATCGACTTTATCACCGGTTTGTAATTGATAACTTAAGGGTACAATATGGCCGTTAATTTTAGCACCGCGACAACGGTGGCCAACTTCTGTGTGAATATGGTAAGCAAAATCAAGTGGAGTAGACTCTTGATCAAGATCAATAACATCACCTGCTGGCGTAAACACATAAACTCGATCTTCAAATGCCTGGATTTCAGCGCTGGCCAATGTTTCCTGACTTTGCGCAACTTCGCGTTGCCATTCGAGCAATTGTCGTAACCATACTGCTTTACCAGCGCGTTGTTTACTGCCTTCTTTATAGCGCCAATGTGCAGCAACACCTAACTCTGATTCTTGATGCATAGTGTAAGTGCGAATTTGCACTTCGACATTTTTTTCTTCCGGGCCAACTACTGCAGTGTGAATAGAACGATAGCCATTAGGTTTGGGTTTAGCAACATAATCATCGAATTCTTTGTCAATATGAGGCCAAGTGCTATGAATGCTACTTAACGCAGTATAACAGTCTTGTACTTTAGGTACTAAAATGCGTAAGGCAATGGTATCGTAAAGTTGATCAAAAGTTAGATTTTTACGTTGCATTTTACGATAAATACTATAAATATGTTTCGCTCGCCCCATCACTTTATAATTCACAATATGAGCGTCTTTTAATAATTGTTTTAATTTATTGATCATTTTATTAACGTAAGCTTCACGATCAGTGCGTCGCATTGCCAAAAGACCAGCAATTTCTTTATATGTGTCAGGATATAAAAATCGAAACGATAAATCTTCTAACTTCCATTTAATTTCACTAACGCCTAAACGATTAGCTAGCGGTGCATAGATATCCATAGTTTCTTTAGCGATTTGTCGACGTAGAGTTTCTTGTTGTGGTATTTGTGAGATATCTTGTAATATACAAGCCCGTTCGGCCAGTTTGATCAAAACAACACGTGCATCATCAACCATGGCGATCAACATCTTACGTAAATTTTCAATTTGATCAGATTTAACTTGTTTAACAGTTTGATCTTGCAAGTCACGCACGATATCCATTTGTTGTACGCCAGCAACTAATTTTGCTGGACCACCACCAAGATTTTTATGGACTTCATTAATCGACAAGCCAGCATATTGGACATTATTATAAATAATAGCAGCGCTCATAGCTTCATGGCCGAGACCTAAATGATAGAGTAAATCTGCCATTTCAATCCCTTGTTGTAGACATGATTTGCCCGTAGGTGTAAGTTGGTTGTTTCCTTGAGATTCACTTAACAAACAGGCGTGACGGATCAACCGTACATGTTCAGGCTGATATTCGTAAGCAATTTGTTGCAACCATGCTTGTGGATCAATAATGTCTGTTTTTACCATCTTAGTTCACTCGTTTTTATAATTATAGTAATAATTCCGCAGTTTGTTTTGCGGTTGCAATAATTTCTTTTTTAGTAATAATACCTAATAAATGTTTGGCGCTGGCATCATTGGTATTAGCTACTAGTAAAAGATCAATATCATGTCGTTGCATTTTACGCAAGATGTTAGCCCATGATGTGTTACTGTGAATAAAAGCAAAAGATTGATGAAGCAGTTTGTGTGGGTCGATATCTATCATCAGATAACGCAATTCTTCATGGATCATGCCAGCGATTTCACCGTCTTCGACCACCACTGTATAAACTGATGTTTTATCTGGATCATGCGAATTTATCCAATTGGCTAACTCATTAATACTAACAACTTGAAAGTTAGCTTCCATAATATTTTTCGCACGTAAATTAGGTGCGATAGCAGCTTGTAAACCTTGTGGGATAGATTTGCCACGGCGAAATAATTTTAACGTATAAATACTCTCAGGCATTAATTTAATCCGCACAACATAAGCGATCGACGAAGTCAACATGATTGGTAAAATCATATTGTAACCATGAGTTTGTTCAACTGTCATAGTGATGGCAGTAATAATGGCACCAGTTGAACCGCTCACCATCGCAGCCATGCCAGCGATTGCGAATGGAATAGGATTTGCAGTAATTGAGGGTTCGATAAAATGTAATAGATAAGCAAACGCTGCGCCAAAGGTTGCGCCAAGATATAACGTTGGTGAAAAATATCCACCGGAAGCACCAGAGCCTAATGTTAAACACGTTGCTAATAATTTTGCGCTTAACAATAATAAAATAAACCAAGGATTAGTTAAGGTGTTACGTAAGATATCAATAATCGTGGCATAGCCAATGCCTTCAATATAATAGTGACCGGTGAAATGTAAAAATGCATAAATTAAAATCCCTAAAATCAACATGCCTAGCATATGGCGCAAATATACATTGTTAATAGCAGCGAAGCGGTCTTCAGCCCAATAGATTGCACGAATAAATAAGCTTGCTAATAAGCCTAATAAGATCCCAAAGGGGATCATCAAAAGCAAAATAGTGAAGTGAATGCTGTGATGATAAGTGAAAATAATACTGGGTACGTTAAACGTTGGCGCAAAACCTAAAACATAACGGCCAACGATGGTTGCGGTAACAGTTGCAATCGCGACTAAAGTGACACTAACCGCACTGATCGATACCAACATTAATTCTACCGCAAATGCTAGGCCGCCAATCGGTGCATTAAACGTTGCTGCAATTCCTGCGGCAGTGCCAGCAGCAATTAAAATAATGCGTTGCCGCGATGGCATTTTGATAAATCGACTGAAGGTGGCGCTGATCGCCGCACCGATATGCACGATTGGTCCTTCACGGCCGACTGAACCACCACTGCCAATTGAAATTGCCGATGCTAGGGCTTTGATAATCGCAACGATAGGGCGAATGCGACCTTTGTTATGGTAAATGGCATACATAACTTCAGGGATGCCACCACCGGTGGCTTCTGGGGCAAAATTGCGGGTGAGCCAAGTTACAATGATAGCACCGAGTACTGGGGCAAAAATAATCCCCATTCCCCAAATGCTGGGAGCAGCATGGGCGGCAGTATTAAAAGCGAAACTGAATTGACCATTAAATAATACATTATGACAGAGCGCAATAAGGCCACGAAATAAAATTGACGTGCCACCAGCGACAATGCCGATCGCCATAGCTAGACTTATCATCCATGTAATGTGAACTTCTTGTTCTTCATGGATATTTGGTGGATTTAAGACTGTTTCCATCTCAATATAATTGTCATGAATCGTATATATCGTACAAAATGTCACATTTTACCATAAATAGTGTTGGTTTTGATCATATAAAGCCATCTGTCATCTCGCGGCTTGTATAGACCATGATTATAAATCTGCTTTACTTTCTATCGGCCTGGCGTTAGCATAAGCGGCTTCGTCAAATAACATGAGTCGAGGTCAAGAGAGAGGAGGCTGAATGTTACGGATCATCTTACTAGGGAGCCCTGGCGCGGGTAAAGGCACGCAAGCTGCATTTGTCGCAGAAAAATATCACATTCCTAAGATAGCAACAGGTGATATGCTGCGTGCGGCTGTTAAAGCACAAACAACTTTAGGTCAGCAAGCGCAAGCTTTCATGCAACAGGGCCAATTGGTACCTGATGATCTCATGATTGCTTTAGTTAAGGAACGTATTGTAGAGCCGGATTGTCGTAATGGCTTTTTGTTAGATGGCTTTCCACGAACTATGGCACAAGCTGAAGCATTAACGCAATCAGGCGTTAAATTGGATCATGTGATCGAAATTGCAGTGCCTAAAGACGAAATTATTAAACGTTTAACAGGAAGACGGGTACACCTGGCTTCAGGGCGTAGTTATCATCTCGAATATAATCCACCAAAAGTTGCTGACGTAGATGATGTGACTGGCGAGCCGCTTATTCAGCGTAAAGATGATCAAGAAGATACAGTGCGCCATCGTCTAGAGGTTTACGAACAACAAACCAAGCCTCTCATCAATTATTATCAGCAATTAGCAAAAACTAATGATAATAATGCGTTAACTTACACCCAAATTGATGGGCTTGGTTCATTAGAAGATATTCGCCGCAAAGTTTTTGCGATATTAACATAATCAAGTTATTCAATTTTATCATTATGCGTTTGTGAGTTTGAGTCTGAAGACGCATAATTTGGTTTGCGATGTTGTGGTTGACGATATTTAGATTTACCACCATGACCATGGCGTTGTCTAGAATGGCTTGATTTGCTGCGTCGACCATCACCACGTTGTTGATAACCACCATCGCGCTGATTACTGCCGCGGGCTTTATGAGAACGTGGCTTATATTTTCCGCGTGATCGTTGTTGTTGTTGTTGACCTTGGCGTGGTTTACCGCCTTGGCGATGATGATGCGGTTTACGTTGTGATGATTTATGGGGCCGACGTTTTGGCATTGTTTGCGGCGATTCTTTGTTAAATAAATTAATTAAGATCTGTTTGAGAAGACTTCTTCGCTTGCGAGGATGAGCAACAGCAATTTGTTTAACCGCAGGTTCAATTCTTTCACGCGTATCATCGCGAGTCGCTTGAGGAACTTTAATTTCTTGTTCTTCGGCAAGCGTGTAACTTGGTCGATTAGCTCTAACACCGGCTTCACCAGCATGTAATTTAGTGATTTTATATTGTGGTGTTTGCATATATTGATTAGGCACAATCAAGATGCGAATTCGATGATTATGTTCAATCTCCGCGATTTTTACCCGTTTTTCATTCAACAGAAATGTAGCAACTTCTAATGGTAATTGCACATTGACTTGTACAACGCGTTTGTCTTTAGTTGCTTCTTCAGCAATTAAGCGAATAATTGATAAGGCTAAAAATTCAATGTTGCGAATAGTACCTTGACCATGGCAACGTGGACACACGATTTGCGTTGATTCACGTAATGATGGACGCAACCGTTGGCGCGACATTTCGAGTAAGCCAAAGCGTGAGATCCGTCCGATTTGTACACGCGCGCGATCCAATTTAAGTGCTTCACGTAATTTGGCTTCTACTTCACGTTGATGGCGGATTGGCGTCATGTCAATGAAGTCAATAACAATCAATCCACCTAAATCGCGTAAACGCAATTGTCGAGCAATTTCTTCAGCAGCTTCAAGATTTGTATGAAGCGCAGTTTCTTCGATATCAGTGCCGCGAGTGGCACGCCCAGAGTTAATGTCGATCGACACTAATGCTTCAGTATGGTCAATCACGATAACGCCACCAGATGGCAATTGCACTTCGCGTTTAAACGCAGTTTCTATTTGTTCTTCAATATTAAAACGACTAAATAATGAAGCAGAGTCTTGATAAAGTTTTACGCGACCGAGATAACTTGGTAAAACGTTAGCAATATGTGCTTGCGCTCTAGCAAAAACATCAGGATCATCAACCAGGATTTCATCGACATCCTTACGCAAATAATCACGGATGGCTCTAACCACAACATCACTTTCTTGATGAATCAAAAAAGGAGCTTTTTGTTGTTCACTAGCGTTTTTAATAGCTTCCCAAAGTTTAACGAGGGTATCCAGATCCCATTGTAACTCTTCACGGCTTTTGCCAACCCCAGCAGTACGCACGATCACGCCCATACCTTCAGGCATTGTTAATGAATTAATGATTTCACGTAATTCATCACGTTCGGCCCCTTCAATGCGTCGAGAAATACCACCCGCACGCGGGTTATTTGGCATTAACACAAGGTAACAACCAGCCAGGCTAATATAAGTGGAAAGCGCCGCACCTTTATTACCGCGTTCTTCTTTTTCCACTTGGACAATAATTTCTTGGCCTTCTTTTAAAAGTTCAGTAATGCTATAGCGAGTAGGTTGCTCTTCATCAGTCGAAGGTGTTGGTGTGGCGTCTTTTTTAAGTTGCGGAGCGACTTCTTTTAGTGGTAAAAATCCATGACGTTCGGCACCAAAATCAACAAAGGCAGCATCAAGACTAGGTTCAATCCGAGTAACTCTTCCTTTGTAAATGTTGGCTACTTTTTTCTCCTGCCCAGGATATTCAATGTCTAAGTCATTTAGGGTTTTTCCATCTATGTAAGCGACGCGCAACTCTTCTTCTTGAGTTGCATTGATAAGAATTCTTGACATAACTGTAAATCTCGTTGGTTATTAATGAATAAAAATATGTGGGTAACATGACGTTGCGAGACGTATATTGTGCCCGTGATAGCATGATATTATTTAATAAATTCAGCAGGTTAAATAAAATTATCATAAGTGGGGTTCGATCTCTTTTATGTCATGTTTACATTTAAGTGGCCGTTATCTTTACCAAAAAGATATTATCGGCAAACAACAGGTAAATTCTATCAGTTTTCGATGGTAACAGCAACCAAATAAGATATTCATTGACTTATTCAGCAAACAAATTAGCATAGCTTGCATGCAAATTACTGGAACCCATCACAAATGAAAACCATCAAAACTTGGATTGACCGCTATTTTAGCAACCCAGATGCCGTACTTCTCACCATGATCTTAGTAGGTAGTATTTTAGTCTTGATGACGATGGGCAGTATTTTAGCGCCAGTGATCGCCAGTGTAGTGCTGGCGTATCTGCTTGATTGGTTAGTTAAATTATTAGAGAAATGTAAATTTCCGCATGTTTTCGCCGTGACGGTTGTATTCACATTGTCTCTCGGTTTAGTGTTTTTAGCATTATTTGTATTATTTCCATTATTAGGGCGCCAGCTAACTAATCTAGTACAAGAATTTCCGCAAATGTTAGTTAAAGCACAAGCTGCAATCATGCAATTTCCACAGCAATATCCGGAATATATTTCCATAACACAAGTGCAGCATTTACTTAATGAAATCAAATCAGATCTTGGGCGTTTCGGTCAACTACTATTATCGTTTTCATTAGCATCGATCCCAGGTGCAGTGATTTTAGTAGTTTATTTGGTGCTAGTGCCATTACTGGTTTTTTTCTTTCTTAAAGATGGGCGGCCAATCCTAACATGGTTTGGGCGTTACTTGCCGCGCCGACGTAAAAGTTTGCAACAGATTTGGCAAGAAGTTAATTCACAGATCGGTAATTATGTGCGAGGTAAAGTGATCGAAATTATTATTGTTAGTGTGGTAACCTATATTGCTTTTGCGGTACTAGATTTACGTTATGCTATTTTACTCAGTGTTGCCGTAGGCTTGTCCGTGATTATCCCTTATATCGGTGCAATTGTCGTTACGGTTCCAGTGTTATTGATCGGTTATTTACAATGGGGCTGGACACCACATTTTATTTATTTGTTGATCGTTTATATTATTATTTTAGCTTTGGACGCTAACTTGTTAGTGCCGTTGTTATTTGCGGAAGTTGTCAATCTACATCCAGTCGCAATTATTTTAGCGATCTTATTTTTTGGTGCCATTTGGGGTTTTTGGGGGGTGTTTTTTGCAATCCCGTTAGCATCAGTTGTTAAAGCATTAATTGATTATTGGCCGGTGAAGGTTAAATAGAATATAGTTACGCTCTGAATCCATAAGATTGCAACTCTTCATTTGTTCGAATTTGCTTACGGAACGGCTTGAGGAATTTCTCAAATTCGATTTTTGTTAACGAAATTGTTAGTAAAACTTGTTGATGTTCGGTTTGTGTTATTGTGCCAAACTTTCCAAAGTTATCTTTGAACAATTTACTTAATTGCGTCTTGGTTTCCTCTAAAGTGTTCAAGTCTTTAATTATAATACTGAATTCATACTTATCATCAGTATAAGTTGACTGCCAAGTTTCTTTATTCTTTGCTTTTTTATTCGTTATTTCGCGCAGCTTAGCCATTGCTAGGATATGTTCATCGCTAAGATGTTTTGATAATGAAGATGCACTTGTAAGTTTTCTTGGAATAATAAGTTCAAGTTTATAAGCGCTTCTTATTTTTTTATTAGTATCGGGTGTGATACGTTCGTATTTGTTTTCGACTCCGAGTTGAAACTCAAATTTTTCATTAGGTTTTGAGTCAGATGCGATAAGTTCGTATTCGTTTTTGTCTTCAAGTTGAAAATCAAATTTTTTCTTAGGCGTTGATCTGCCAGATAGTTTTATTCTTTTTATCTGTATACCAGTGCACATTTCTATTTCTTGAGCTATTGGTTGGACAATGTGAACTGAAATAGGATTTTTACCTATAGCAGGAAATGTACAAAAAAATCTGATCTCAGTGTCTTGGTTATGCAGTTTGGCACGCCATTCTGGTTTAGCATTTATGCCGTGCTCTGCAATTCTAAATTGAGTTATTTTATTGAGCTGCGTGATACATTGATTTACTTTTTTTGTGATTGATCCCCGTTTTCTGGCAGAAGGTTTTCTTTGTTTTGAAATGAGTGCTGCCTCAGAGTGTTGATGCTCGCGTTTCTTAGTATTTATTTTATGTTTGTTTTTCTGACGTTTTTGATCTTTACCTTTACCTTTACCTTTATTTTTTTTGCTTTCAACTTTTTGTATGTTTTTGTGTTTTTTCTTTTTCTCAGAACGTTTATGTTTAGGTTTTTTAGGATTGGCACGTCCTTTCATTAGGTTAACTCCCCACTTTGTTAATTTGTATTTTTTAAGCCAAGATTCTAGTTTGAGCTAAGGCATCATTAATATGGCCGGCCACCTTAACTGGTTTTTAGTTATTATGCAAGCGGATTAATTAAAAGAAATGAAAAAGCAGATAGTTTAATTTAGTAAAGAAGTGTGTTTAACGTCTTTCAGGTTCCATGACTGCATCAAGGTTATGTTCATCACACAATAACATAAATTGATCGCGCAACTCACCAATATTTATTTTCGCAGGAATTAAAATAGTGATCTGCAAAGTAAACATCAAACTACCGGTCAGTTGAGTCATGTAAGTTTCTGTTTGTTGTTCACAAATATGAATGTTTTGTTTAATAAAAAAATCAGTGATCTTATACATGACGCCAGTACTATCCAAGGCAACCACGGAAATGTTATATGGAATTAAGTCTTCGGTGAATTTGGGAGTTTGCGTGCGATTATGATGTAGCTGAACAGGATTTTTTTTAGCAAAATTATCAAGCTGAGTTTCAAGTTTAGCAATGCCGCTCCATTGGCCGGTGATCAACATCATAATTGTGCGTTCAATGCCCATTGTAGTCATGCTGCATTTGATGATACTGCAATTACAATGAGTTGTAAGGCGACTGATTTCATTAGCAATATTGATATCTTGAGGTGCAATTGCGGTAAGCACTACATAAGTGATCACTGATTTTTTAGCTTGCATGACTTTCCTTGTTGAATGTTAATCCAATTAGTGTATCATCTAGCTCAGCGAGAAGGTAGCACTGAATTGGAATTTTTACAGCCTGGCGTCAAATTAGGGTTTTTGTTTAAAGACCAGGCGAATTGACTTTGTAGGAGAATGTTTGATGTTACAAGGTAGTATGGTAGCAATAGTCACTCCGATGAGCACAAACGGTGACGTTGATGAAAAAAGCTTATGCAAATTGCTGGATCATCATCTTGAGCAGGGCACTGATGGTATCGTCGTAGTAGGTACTACTGGTGAATCGGTGACCTTAAGCGTTGAAGAGCAACGCCAAGTGATTGCGTGTACGATGAATCATGTAGCAGGCCAAGTGCCAGTGATTGCTGGTACGGGATCAAACTCAACAGCTAAGTCCATCACTGCAACCCAAGTGGCTAAGCAAATTGGTGTCGATGCTTGTTTATTGGTAACACCTTATTATAACAAGCCAACGCAAGAAGGATTATATCAACATTTTAGTGCGATTGCTGATGCTGTCGATATTCCACAACTTTTATATAATGTACCGGGACGAACAGCATGTGATATGTTACCAGCAACCGTGGCACGTTTAGCGAAGCATGACAACATTGTTGGAATTAAAGAAGCAACGGGTGATATTAAACGTGGGCAAGAGATTAAAGAATTTTGTAATAACACGTTTAATTTATATAGCGGGGATGATCCAACAGCACTAGAGTTAATGTTAAATGGTGCAAAAGGAGTAATTTCAGTTACTGCCAATGTGGCGCCAAAAGCAATGCATGAAATGTGTATGGCAGCGTTAGCTAACGATGCTGGAACGGCACGAAACATTGATGCCAAACTTGCAAAATTGCATCAGCATTTATTTTTAGAAGCTAACCCAATTCCAGTGAAGTGGGCATTACATTTAATGGGCTTCATTGAAACTGGCATTCGTTTGCCGTTAACACCGTTGGCTGAAAGTCATCGTGCTACGTTGGAACAAACCTTACGAGCGTGTGAATTATTATAATAAATGATAGGTAAAATAAATAGCATGAAACGATTTCTAGGCACAAGTTTATTGATAATGAGCTTATGCAATATAACAGGTTGTTCATATCTAACAGGACCTAGCGATACTTATCGTTATAGTCACTCTGTGCCGAAGTTAGTATTACCGGCAGGTTATAGTAATGCTAAAATGCAAGATTATTACATCGTACCACCTGTACCACCAGGCACTAAAACTCGCGTCTCTTTATTGCCGCCGGGTAGTTTAGCAGCACGAAAAGCTTGGGCACAACACACAACACCGAAGCATCATAAATAATTTAACGAATATTTTGGTTCAGAGCGAAAGGAGAGGTACCGAAGCGGTCACAACGGCACCGACTCGAAATCGGTCGGGGGCTTCGGCCCCACGCGGGTTCGAATCCCGCCCTCTCCGCCATTAAAAAAACCACCCTTAGGTGGTTTTTTTAATGGCGGAGAGGGCGGGATGAAGAAGCCCCCAATCGCGAAGCGATTGAGAGCGGGTTTGACAAATTTGCAGGAAGCAAATTTGGACGCCAAAGGCGCCCGCA
>JANQRR010000031.1 GCA_028284465.1 Gammaproteobacteria bacterium
ACTGCTGCTAAGCGCAAAACAACGGCTAAGCGCAGAACAACAAAACGTAAAGTAACTGCTAAGCGTAAGACCGCTGCAAAACGTAGAACGGGTGCCAAACGCAAAACAGCTGCTAAACGCAAAACCAGTGCTAAGCGCAAAACTGCTGCTAAGCGCAAAACAACGGCTAAGCGCAAAACTGCTGCTAAGCGTAAAACTCGCGCTAAACGTAAAACAGCTACTAAGCGTAAAACCCGCGCTAAACGTAAAACAGCTGCTAAGCGTAAAACCGCTACTAAGCGCAAAACTCGTGCTAAGCGTAAAACCGCTACCAAGCGCAAAACTCGTGCTAAGCGTAAAACCGCTACCAAGCGTAAAACTCGCGCTAAGCGTAAAACCGCTGCTAAAACGACTGTCAAACGTCGTCGCCGCAGAAGAAGAAGAGCTGCTTAATGTATTAAGTAGATTTTCTAATGCAAAAAGCCTCCCTCGGGAGGTTTTTTGTTTTATGTAAAGTAATTACGCACCCGTGCCAAATCTGCGGCAGTATCCACTCCAGGGAGATCAGCTTCACAAGCATCAGCAACATAGATTTTCTTGCCATACCATAAAGCCCGCAACTGCTCCAACTTTTCTAATTCTTCTAATGCACAAGGAGACCAATTCACAAACGTTTGTAATAGTTTAACGCGATAAGCATATAAACCAATATGATGTAGATGTAACTGTGGATTAACGCAAGCTGTCGGTGATAATTCTGCGCTAAGTTGAAAATTATCACGATCCCAAGCGATCGCCGCGCGACTGAAATATAATGCCATGTTATCAGCATCACGCACGACCTTAACAACATTAGGATTAAACAATTCTGTAATTGTTGTTACCGGCATAGCTAATGTCGCGATATCCGCTTTACACTGCGCTTGTAAACAAGTAGCAACTTGCTGAATCAATGCAGATGGCACTAACGGTTTATCACCTTGTAAATTAACAATAATATCATCAGCAGCATAACCTGTTTTTTTAACTGCTTCGGCAATTCGATCTGTACCCGATTGATGATTTGCTGCAGTCATACAAACATCGGCACCAAAAGCTTGCGCCTGCTGATAAACTTGTTGATGATCAGTTGCTATTAACACACTCTTAGCACCACTTGCTAAGGCACGCTCATAGACATGCTGGATCATTGGTTTGCCCGCAATATCAACTAATGCTTTTCTGGGTAAACGCTGTGATTCATAACGAATGGGGATAACCACTCGAAAAGTTTCTGCTTGGATCACGTTATACTCTCTTGTAAACGCCGTGCTTGATCCACTAGCATCACTGGAATACCATCACGAATTGGAAACGCCAGCTTATCAAGCCGACAGATCAACTCTTGACGTTGTTTATCATAAAGTAATTCACCTTTACACACAGGACATGCTAAAATCTCAAGTAATTTATTATCCATTGCCAATTTCTCATAGAATCAAATGACTTTAAGTATAACGGATTTAGCCAGTTATGACTACGAACATAGATCACTTTAACATCACCACAGTGCATCCTTCTTGGCTTCCATTATTACAAACAGCTCTACAAGAGTTAGATCCTGCTTACCTTAATTTTTTATCCACTAACCATCAATGGCTACCCGGCAAAGATAAAATCTTTAGCGCCTTCTCACTCGCGCTTACTAGCACTCGTTATATATTATTTGGCGAATCGCCCTATCCTCGTATCCAATCTGCCAATGGTTATGCTTTCTGGGATAATGCGGTCAATGAAATTTGGGCTGCAAACGGACTCACCAAAGCTGTCAATCGGGCTACATCATTACGTAATTTCATCAAAATGCTGTTAGTTGCCAATCATGATTTAACGCTTGCTGATACTTCCCAAATCGCGATAGCCAAACTTAATAAAAAAAACTATATCAAGCAGTTAAGTGAATTATTTAAGAATTTAATTGATCATGGATTTTTATTATTGAATGCCTCTCTTGTCCTTAGCGATCAGGCTGTCGCTAAAAATGTTCGAGCTTGGCGCCCATTTATGAATAAGTTACTTGAGTTACTTACCCAGCAAAATCCTAATATCCAACTCATCTTATTTGGTCGCCTGGCACAACTGATTGAACAGATCCCGGCAGCGCAAGATTACCCGAAAATATGTGCTGAGCACCCTTATAATATTTCGTTTATTGCCAATCGCACTATTCAACAATTCTTTCGACCTCTAAACTTACTAAAACTTCCGTAAAAAATATGTTAATATAAGGCTTAATTGTAACCACACAGGTAGCATTATGCGGATCTTATTAGTTGAAGATGATGAATTGCTCGGCGATGGTGCGCGCGTTGGGCTTACCCATGAAGGCTATTCGGTTGAATGGCTCAAAGATGGGACCTCTGCTGAACAAGCTATTTTAAATGAAGAATTTGACCTTGTGATCCTCGATTTAGGCTTGCCTCGTTTACCTGGCTTAGATTTACTGCAACGCATTCGTAATAAGGGAATCGATATCCCAGTATTGATCTTAACTGCCCGTGAAACCGTAGAAGATAGAGTCAAAGGTTTAGATAGCGGTGCCGATGATTATTTAACTAAACCTTTTGATCTTTATGAATTAACTGCCCGCGTACGGGCCTTGCTACGCCGCATGAGTAGTGGGCGCAGTGAACAATTACTAACGTACCAAGATATCGAGCTCGACAGTACGTCACATACTGTGCATCGCAACCAAGAATTGATTAAATTATCGCGCCGTGAATTTGCGCTCCTACAAAAATTACTTGAGCATCCTGGGCGAGTATTATCGCGCGAAGTATTAACTCAATGCTTATATGGCTGGGAAGAAGATGTCGACAGCAATGCTCTAGAAGTTCATATCCATAATCTGCGTAAAAAATTTGGCGGCGGCAAATTTATCCGCACCATTCGCGGCGTGGGTTATATGGTTGAAAAAGAAAAATGAACCCCTCAATCCGTAAATACTTATTAGTTAATCTCTTGTTAGGCGTTACTATTGTTATCCTGTTAACTGCTATCGTAAATTATTATCTCGCACAGCATGATATCGAGCGTCATTTAGACATCTTGCTTAGCCAGTCGGCTTACTCTATCGATGCTTTGATAAGTGACGATATTAGCCAACGCAATTTATCAAAACTGCAATCACAAGTTAAAGAGATTTCCCGCAATGTCAGAAAAGCTTTAAAGAAAATTCGCAAAGAAACTGAGGTGCCTTACCGCAATACATTTGAATTCCAGATCTGGAATGCTGCAGGCAAAATGATTTTACATACCAAAAAAGCTCCAGCGATAGATCTTATCAATGCACCTACGGGTTTTAGTATAAAAACCTATGATCACATTCCATGGCGAATTTTCAAACTACACAACCAGAAAACTGGGATTTCAATCCTAGTTGCAGAACGCTTTAACACTCGGCATGCTTTGGGCAGACGGATCACTAATGACTATCTATTAACAATTTTATTCGCCTATCCATTGCTCGGGCTTTTGATTTGGTGCATCGTGGGCCGTGGACTAGGCAGTTTGAAGCGGGTTACTAATGAATTATCGCACCGTGACCCAAGTTACTTAGAACCTGTTGACACTCAATCGGTACCAGTTGAAATCAAACCTTTAGTTGATGAGCTCAATGAATTATTCCTGCGTTTGCAGCAAGCTTTCGGGCGCGAAAAACGCTTCGCGAGTGACGCTGCTCATGAATTGCGAACCCCGCTTGCGGCGCTAAAAACTCAAGCCCAAGTCGCGTTAAAATCAGCTAACACGCAAGAAAAACATGCTACTCTCATTAAAGTACTTTCTGGAGTCGATCGTTGTACCCACATTGTCGAACAATTGCTTACCTTAAGCCGCTTAGTACCAGAAGCATCAACTTTACATGATATTACCAAACTTAACCTACCTCACTTGATCACCGAGGTACTTGCAGAATTAGCACCAACCGCTGTAGACAAACAAATTGATATTGAACTTATTGCTGATGATCAAGATATTAACATTATGGGTAACACCACTGCTATTACAATCTTGGCACGTAATCTCATTGATAATGCTATTCGTTACACCCCTGAAGGTGGGCAAATAAAAGTGTTTGTCTTTGCCGAAGGTGATAAAGCAACGATCCGCGTCCAAGACAATGGCCCTGGAATTCCTGCTGAATTACGTGCCCGCGTGTTTGAACGTTTTTATCGTGTGCTTGGTAATAAAAGCCCCGGCAGTGGTTTAGGATTAGCTATTGTGCAACAAATTGCGAGCTTTCATAATGCCACAGTAACACTGAGTGAGCCGGAGAGTGGTACTGGGTTGGTTGTTGATATCACGTTTCCGAAAATTAATTAGCCGTCATTGCCAGCGCTGGAATTAAATCATGATTATTTAGCGATGTCATCGTCATTGCGAGGAGTGTAACGACGAAGCAATCCAGCGCTACCGTCATTGCGAGGAGTGCAACGACGAAGCAATCCAGCGCTACCGTCATTGCGAGGAGTGCAACGACGAAGCAATCCAGAGTATTCTCTACAACAAATCATTATATAAATCTCTCCAATCTGGATTAATGCTTCCAATAAGCGTTAACTTCTTTTTTCGAGAACCACTTTTAATCTGTTTTTCTCTTGCTATTGCATCGAGCATATTCTCATATTGCTCATAATAAACTAACTTTTTACAGCCATAATATTTTGTAAACCCCTCTGATTGTTCTTCTTTTTGTTGATAAACACGCTTTATTAAATTACTCGTTACACCTGTATAAAGTGTACCATTACGTTTATTTGTCATGATATAAATAGCTGGTTTACGTTCTAACATTGTTAATTCCTTAAATAAGTTTCTGGATTGCTTCGTCGTTACACTCCTCGCAATGACGGTAGCGCTGGATTGCTTCGTCGTTGCACTCCTCGCAATGACGATGACATCGCTAAGTCATGATGACTTAGTTTCAGCTCCACGATACTCGTTTGCATACTGGTTAATGCCAACAGTGAAAATATCGATAAGAAAATTAATACTGTTACTAAGATAAATCCATGTTGTGCTAGTTCGTTGCTATTGCCATGTTCCATGCTTGATAATACCTCCCATCAGTTTTAATGATAATCTTGTTATTATATTTTATTCTTTGTGGCTGTTTGCGAACCACCCCCGCACTCACTAATAATAATTTTATTCTCACCAGACAAACTTCGTTACTGTCGCAATAGTTAAGCTGCAAATGCATATTGTCAACACCAGGCACTAATTCTGCTGTATGTTGGATCATATCAGTTTGATATAAAGCACTGATAATATTGCCACGCGGATCACGCCGAGCAGTACGAGCAACGTAAATAAATACCCTATTATCCGAATCTTGAATTTGCAGAATGTCACTATTTGGGATTATGCGGTTACGCATTGACACTGGCAACTCAGCAATACTATTTGCGGTTGCAACATAGCTGCGAATTGTTTTTTTATCTTTATCTGCAGCAATTTTATCCGTCAATAAGTAATTAATAATACGTGCATGTTCTTGCAACCTGGCCAACGCATGGATCATAATGAAATCATATTTATGATGCTGATAAAAATTAGTGACCCCAAACATAAGTAGCATGCTCAGCAGTAAACTTATCATTACTTCTATCAATGAGAATCCCAACATAAGAATAACAGAGTAACTAAAAGCACTCTAAAATAAAACTAATATCACATATTTATTGAGATCACTGAGGTAATGTCTCATGTTACTAATCCCGAGCGCGTATAATCTCTAACTGCAATTTTTGTCGTTTATTCTGATCGATACCATAAGCACGAGCATACCAACTCAACAATACTCGATAATGAAAACCACTAACACTCACTGAACTCTGACCTTGCGGAAACCGTTCTCGATTAACTGCATTCCAATGCTGGATTTCACCTGCTAATTGATCTTGTGGTAACGTTTTAATGATCGCTGTAATTGATCGAAGTCGGACACTTGCTAGAGTTTGTAAATATGCTTCATGAATGTTAATCATCGCTGCTACTTGCAATTTCGCTAATGCCAGTAACCCTACGCTTAAAATAAATAAGCTAATTAGTACTTCCAACAAACTAAAGCCTTTCATATGTCCTCTATTTTTGAGTTTATTTTTAATTAATTTTCTGGATTGCTTCGTCGTTGCACTCCTCGCAATGACGTGACTGAATTACTTTGCCGTTGTACTCCTCGCAATGACGAAAGGGTATACCTAGCCCAATGAACAAGTTACAATAATAATAATAACATTAGGAAATGCCAATGACTGCATCAGGAAAAATAAAAATTGTCGAAGTAGGTCCCCGTGATGGCTTACAAAACGAACCCATGATGGTACCTGCTGCAATTAAAATTGAATTGATCGAAAGATTAGCACAGGCCGGCTGTAAAACTATTGAAGCCACCAGTTTTGTTGCTCCTGACAGGATCCCACAACTTGCCGATCATGAAGAAGTTTTTACCAGCATTAAACCATATCCTGATGTTAGTTATCCTGTGCTAGTGCCTAACATGCGTGGTTTCAATAATGCTTTGGCAGCTGGCGTTAAAGAAATTTCAGTGTTTGGCGCAGCCTCAGAAACCTTTTCCCAAAAAAATATTAATTGCTCGATTGGCGAAAGCATACAACGTTTCACCAAAGTCATCACCGCTGCGAAAGCACATGACATGAAAGTACGAGGTTATGTTTCCTGTGTGTTAGGCTGCCCGTATGAAGGTGAGATCAGACCGCAAGTAGTTGCCGATCTTGCTGGGCAATTATATGATCTTGGCTGCTATGAAATTTCTCTTGGTGACACAATTGGCGTAGGCACAGCAAAAAAAGCGCAAAAACTTATTGATATCGTTAGTCAAAAAGTACCTATCAATTATCTTGCTGCACACTTTCATGACACTTATGGTCAAGCACTTGCAAATTTATTTGCAGTCATTCAACTCGGCATACGCATTATTGATAGTGCAGTGGGCGGTTTAGGTGGTTGCCCTTATGCTGTTGGTGCCAGCGGTAATGTTGCCACCGAAGATGTCATTTATATGTTAAACGGTTTAGGATTCAACACAGGAGTTGATCTGCAGAAATTAATTAAAGCTAGTTATTTCATCAATGATTATTTAAACCGTAAACCTACTTCTAAAGTTGCATTAGCATATTTAAGGAAAATTTAGTGGCTACATCTATCGTTGAACAGTTAATGCAAGCGGGATTATCAAGCTCACAAGCTGATGCATTTTGGCAGAAAATAACTGACTGGCAAGCAACCTTATCACCTACCCAATGTTGGCAACGAATAACTCATGAATTATTAACTCCGCAGCTCAATTTTCGCATTCACAAATATTTATATGATTTGATCTACGCTGATAGTGATTTTGATCACCCAGGGCCGGCTTGGATCCCTGATCAAGATTATATTAACGACACTAATTTAGCAAAGTTAATGCAAACCCTAAATTTTAATGATTATGCTGCATTTCATCGTTGGTCTTACCAACATTATTCTGACTTTTGGCAATATATGGTGAATACGCTTGGCATTGTGTTTAAGCAACCTTATCAATCGGTTTGTGATCTTAACCAAGGCATTGAAAAGCCACAATGGCTAGCTGGATCACGTTTAAATATTGTCGATAGTTGTTTTAAACATAATGCTGACAAACCCGCTATTATTTACCAAACTGAAGATGGTGAGATTGAACAACTGCGTTTGTATGAATTAAAAGATCGTGTCGCTCAAGTTGCCAATAGTCTTGTCGCCCAAGGTTTTAAAAAGCATGATGTCATAGCAATCATTATGCCAATGACTATTGAAGCTATTGCCATTTATCTTGGGATCATCAGTATGGGCGGCACCGTAATGTCAATTGCTGAAAGCTATGCTGCTGAAGAAATTGCCACCCGTTTACACATAGGCAATGCTAAAGCTGTGTTTACCCAAGATTTTATTTTACGTAAACACAAACAATTGCCTTTATACGCAAGGATCACTCAAGCTAACGCACCGTTAACGATTGTTTTACCAAGTTTAACTGACTTAAATATTCGCCTACGACAAAGCGATCTAGCCTGGAATGATTTTCTGTTGCCTAACAATTCATTTACCAGTGTTGATTGTCAGCCAAGCGATCATATTAATATTTTATTTTCTTCTGGCACTACTGGGCAACCCAAAGCGATCCCTTGGGATCATACTTGCGCGATCAAATGTGCTAGTGATAGTTATCTGCATCAAAATATTCAGCCCGATGATGTCGTTGCCTGGCCAACGAGCTTAGGCTGGATGATGGGCCCATGGTTGGTGTTTTCTGCACTTATTAATCAAGCAAGTATTGCATTATTTTATGGTGCCCCAACTGATCATGCTTTTGTAAATTTCGTTGAACACGCCAAAGTTAACATGTTAGGTGTGGTCCCAAGTATGGTAAAACATTGGCGTGAGCATAACATGTTAGCTGAAGTTGACTGGTCTAACATAAAAAGTTTTTCAACGACTGCTGAACCTTCCAATCCTGATGATATGTTATATTTAATGGCCAGCGCCAATTATCGCCCGGTGATAGAATACTGTGGTGGCACTGAAGTTGTCGGATATCTTACAAGTACTCACATTCATAATAATATTCCATCGACATTCAGCACGCCTGCGTTAGGTTTAAATATTGTGTTATTCGATGAAAATGGCGAACTTAATTCACATCAAGGTGAAGTAGGCATTATCCCGCCTTCAATGGGGTTATCGACAGAGTTACTTAATCGCAATCATCATAAAGAGTATTATGCTGATATGCCGATGACTCCTGGCGGGTTTTCTTTGCGGCGCCATGGTGATTACTTACAACGTTTAGACAATGGCTATTACCGTGCTCTTGGTCGTACCGATGACACCATGAAAATTGCCGGAATTAAAATCAGTTCCATTAAGATTGAACGCTTACTTTCACAATTAACTGTTGTGCATGAATGTGCCGCGATCGCTGTCCCACCTCCAGACGGTGGCCCCCTGCATCTTGTTATTTATGCAGTATTAGCAGAAAATAGTCATTATGATCAGGCAAACTTGAAAGCTGAATTGCAAACCCTTGTTAAGCAGCACCTGAATCCATTATTAAAAATATATGAGGTAAAATTAATTAAGGAATTGCCACGAACTGCAACGAATAAAATTATGCGTCGAGTACTTAGAGATAATTTTAGGGAGACACATTATGGTCGAGAAAACTGAATTCACCATCTTTGGTAGTATTGGACAAGGATGGCAATTAGTTAAAGGCTTCAAAGGGACTTTTTGGGGTGCATTTATTTTATATTTATTATTTGGATTAGCTTTAAATATCATTATCGGCATAATGGTATTTCTGATCAAAGCTGTTGGTGGTAACCCACAACTTAGCATCATTTCGCGAGAAATATTAGAGTTTGTTGCTGCAATTATTCTGTTACCAGTTTTTGCTGGTATTTGGATGTTAGCAATAAAACGCGTACGGCAGGAAAAAGCCCGAGCCTTAACTATCTTTTCTTATTATGATCACATTTGGCGCTTGTTAGCATACCAAGTTATACTTTTATTAATTTCGTTTGCTTGTTTATTCGTGGGATTTTTAGTGGCCTATGGTCTTATGTCACTCACTATTGATAGAAATATTAGTATGGTCATTGGTTATATTATTGGTGGGATCCCATTATTATATTTTGTCGTCAGTTATATATTTGCCATCCCTGTACTAGTTGATAAAAAACTAGGGCCTTGGGATGCACTTGAAACTTCTCGCCGTATCGTTACGCCACATTGGTTTAGTGTATTTGGTTTAATGATTGTATTGACGATAATCGTATTTATTTCGATTATTCCTTTAGGCATTGGCTTAATTTGGTCTATGCCATTAAATCTTTTAACGTTTGGAGTAGTGTATAAAATTCTCTTTCAAGAAATAAATGTGAATTAATTGGCGGAGTGGACGGGACTCGAACCCGCGACCCCCGGCGTGACAGGCCGGTATTCTAACCAACTGAACTACCACTCCTTAATACTCGTTCTTAACCTCTTATTGCAAATTAAGTAATTTTTTATCCTTTATTGTCATTGCGAGGAACGTCAGTGACGCAGCAATCCAGAAAGTTATATCATAGCAAGATCCTGGATTGCTGCGTCCCTTTCGGGTCCTCGCAATGACAACTTACTCTCACCCCGAATTAGAATATCCAAATTCTTGGTGGGTGCTGAGGGATTTGAACCCCCGACCCTCGCCTTGTAAGGGCGACGCTCTCCCGCTGAGCTAAGCACCCAGGGGCAATACTTTACCTTATTAAACTATTGGTTGCTAGTATATTTACCCATAAATTATTTATTATTATGCATTCACCGCATCTTTTAGCGCTTTACCTGTTTTGAAGGTTACTGCTTTTGAGGCAGCAATTTGGATAGGCTCACCAGTTTGTGGATTACGGCCGGTACGAGCAGCACGGTCGCTTACTTTGAAAGTACCAAAACCTACTAACACAATTTGTTCACCTTTTGTTAGTGCATGGGTAATTTCTTCTAAATATGCATCTAAAACCCGACCCGCTTCAGCTTTAGGTGATCCAGTCTTTTCGGCAACATTATCAACTAATTCTGCTTTATTCATAATCTATTGTCTCTCCATTACTAAAAATTTTAGTTATCAAACACGAAATTTCCTTGTTCTCAATCTTCAAGAACGGGTAAGTCTATCATAGAAAAATAGTTGAAAGAAGCGATTTTATAGCCTTATATTGGGACATTAATGTGCAGTTGCAGCATCGCCTGCTTCACCCTTATCACCTCTTAAATGTGGATGTGATGATTTATAATCTTCTTCTGTCAACGGCTTAGGTTGACGAGTTAACGCGAGGGTAATAACTTCATCAATCCATTTTACCGTATGGATCTCCAAATTTTGTTTAATATTTTTAGGAATTTCTTTTAAATCTTTACGATTTTCTTCGGGAATAATGACAAGCCTAATACCGCCTCGACTAGCGGCTAATAGTTTTTCTTTTAAACCACCAATAGGCAACACTTCACCTCTTAAGGTAATTTCACCAGTCATTGCTACATCACAACGTACTGGTATATTGGTGATAACAGAAATCAATGCGGTACACATTCCTACCCCGGCACTAGGCCCATCTTTCGGTGTTGCACCTTCTGGAACATGAACATGAATATCATTTTTCTCAAAAAACTTTTTCGGTATACCTAAAATCTGAGCACGATTACGCACGACTGTTAATGCTGCTTGGATCGATTCTTTCATCACATCACCAAGCGAACCAGTGTACGATAGCTTAGCTTTACCAGGCATGGTTGATGCTTCAATTTGTAATAACTCGCCACCAACTTCAGTCCACGCTAGCCCGTTAACTTGGCCAACTCGATCTTTTTGCCCTGCCAAACCATAACGATAGCGCCGCACTCCTAAGAATTTTTCTAAATTACGTGACACGATATGCACGCGTTTTTGTTTAGTCTTAGTGAAAATGTTTTTAATCACTTTGCGACAGATCTTGGCGATTTCACGCTCAAGGTTACGCACTCCAGCTTCGCGAGTGTAATAACGAATAACATCGGAAAGTGCACTCTTAGATATTTTCAATTCTTTAGGTTTTAAACCATTTTGCCGCATTTGTTTAGGAATTAAATGCCTGATTGCGATATTGATTTTTTCATCTTCGGTATAACCAGGAATGCGAATTAATTCTACACGATCTAACAATGGTGGCGGAATATTTAATGTATTGGCTGTACAAATAAACATAACTTGAGATAAGTCATAATCCACTTCAAGATAATGATCATTGAACGTATTATTTTGCTCTGGATCTAACACTTCTAGTAACGCTGAAGCTGGATCACCACGAAAATCCATTGCCATTTTGTCAATTTCATCAAGTAGAAATAATGGATTGCGTACCCCAGTCTTAGAAATATTTTGGATAATTTTTCCTGGCAATGAGCCGATATAAGTACGTCGGTGACCGCGAATTTCAGCTTCATCACGTACTCCACCTAACGACATTCGCGCAAATTTACGCCCAGTTGAACGTGCAATGGATTTGCCTAATGATGTTTTACCCACACCCGGCGGGCCTACAAAACACAATACTGGACCTTTTAATTTTTCAACCCGTTTTTGCACCGCTAAATATTCTAAGATCCGTTCTTTAACTTTCTCAAGCCCGTAATGATCATCATTTAAGATTTTTTCAGCATGTTTTAAATTCAAGCGTAATTTGCTTTGGTCTTGCCAAGGCACGCTCAGCAGATAATCTAAATAATTGCGTACTACGGTAGCTTCGGCTGACATCGGTGGCATCATTTCTAATTTTTTTAATTCTGAACAAGCTTTTTTATAAGCATCTTCATTCACTTGTTTCATCCCAGATTTTTCAATCCTGGATTTCAAAGTTTCAGTTTCGCTTTGCTCACCTTCTAATTTGCCAAGTTCTCCTCGAATTGCGCGCAATTGCTCTTGCAGAAAGTATTTGCGCTGACCTTCTTTCATATTTTTTTCAACTTGACCACGAATTTGTTTTTCAACTTGCAAGACATCGATTTCAGCATCAATTAAAGTAAGCAAATATTCTAACCGTTCATCCACAACAATTAATTCAAGGATTTTTTGTTTCTCTTTGATCTTTAATGTCATATGAGCAGCAATTGTATCTGCTAAGCGGCTCGGATCTTCGATCCCCGCGATTGAAGCTAAAATCTCAATGGGGATTTTGCTATTTAATTTCACGTATTGTTCAAATTGAGAGATCACTGAACGCAATAAAGTTTCAGTTTTTGCTTTTGCTTGATCAGTTTTATCCGCATAATTAGGCTCGAGAATATCAACTTCTGCAGTAAAATGATCATCTGTCGCTGTTAATTGTTTTACCCGTGCACGTTTCTCACCTTCAACTAGAACCTTCATCGTGCCATCAGGTAACTTTAACAATTGCAACACGGTAGCGACACAACCTACTTCATATAAATCATCAATTGCAGGCTCATCTTTAGCTGCAGTTTTCTGCGCTATCAGTAAGATTTTTTTATTCGTGTTATCCATGGTTTTATCGAGCGCGCGAATAGAGCGTTCGCGGCCAACAAATAACGGAATAACCATATGAGGATAAACCACCACATCGCGCAATGGTAATACGGAAATAGCATCTTGCGGTGTCTTTGCTTGTGTATTCAAATCCTCGCTCCTCCTCATAATAGTTTAACTTATATAACTATCCTGAACGGTCCGCAGTTAATTTTGATTGTCCATTTTCCTCAAAGATCAGTAATGGCTCACTTTCACCTTTAATACTTGATTCATCAATAACAACTTTTTTAACTGTATCCATTGATGGTAGGTCATACATAATATTTAATAACAATTGTTCGAGGATCGAACGCAACCCTCGCGCGCCAGTTTTACGGATCATTGCTTTTTCAGCAACTGCTTTGAGCGCTTCTTCAGTAAAAGCTAATTCAACGTTTTCCATCGCAAATAATTTCATGTACTGCTTGGTCAACGCATTTTTAGGTTCTTGCAGAATCGCTATTAATGAATTAATGTCAAGCTCGTCTAATGTTGCAACCACTGGCAAACGCCCAACAAATTCTGGAATTAAACCATATTTGATTAAGTCTTCCGGCTCCACCATTCTTAATAGTTCACCAACTTTTTTACTATCGTCTTTGCTGCGCACTTCAGCGGCAAAACCAATGTTTGATTTTTGGGTACGTTCACCAATAACTTTATCCAACCCAGCAAAAGCACCACCACAAATAAATAGCATATTACTGGTATCAACTTGGAGAAATTCTTGGTTTGGATGTTTGCGTCCACCCTGAGGCGGGATCGATGCCATGGTACCTTCGATAAGCTTCAATAATGCTTGTTGCACACCTTCACCTGACACATCACGAGTAATTGAAGGGTTATCAGATTTTTTTGAAATCTTATCAATTTCATCGATATAAACAATACCATGCTGAGCTTTTTCTACATCATAATCACATTTTTGTAATAATTTTTGAATGATATTTTCAACATCTTCACCCACATAACCTGCTTCAGTTAGAGTAGTTGCATCTGCAATGGTGAACGGCACATTTAACTGTCGTGCTAACGTTTCAGCTAATAATGTTTTACCACTACCTGTGGGCCCAATTAATAAAATGTTACTTTTACTTAATTCAACACCATCATGCTCAGATGATGATTTTACTGATTGTTTAGTTTTACCATGTTGCAAACGTTTGTAATGATTATACACGGCAACCGATAAATACTTTTTCGCATCTTCTTGGCCGATCACATAATCATCCAGAAAAGCATGAATTTCTCGAGGTTTAGGTAATTTAAATCCAGACTCTGGCACTTTGGCTTCATCAGCTTCTTCACGAATAATATCGTTACACAATTCAACACATTCATCACACACATAGACAGAAGGTCCGGCAATTAATTTGCGAACTTCATGCTGACTTTTGCCACAAAAAGAACAATAAAGAGTTTTACTTTCATCTGTCGTACGTTCGTCACTCATCACTCACCTCAATTACACTCTTCTTACTTAATTTACGTTGTTTATTTAGGTTGTTGCTGCGGTAGTTTTTGCTTCAATTGCTTCTCTACTGCCAAGCATTTTATCAACAAGACCATACTCTATTGCTTCATCACCACTCATAAAATTATCTCGATCAGTATCTTTTGCTATTTTATCAACCGTTCGACCAGAATGTTTTGCCAGAATTTCATTAATCCTTCTTTTTACTAACATGGTTTCTTTTGCGTGAATTTCAATATCTGACGCTTGACCTTGATAACCACCTATAGGCTGATGGATCATAACCCGTGAATTCGGCAGACAATAACGTTTACCAGAGGTACCGCTTGCTAGCAACAAAGCCCCAATACTTGCAGCTTGGCCGATGCATAAGGTACTGACATCAGGCTTGATGAATTGCATGGTATCGTAAATTGATAACCCTGCTGTTACTACGCCACCAGGAGAATTGATATATAACGATATATCTTTATCAGGATTTTCTGATTCTAAAAATAGCAATTGTGCAACCACTAAGTTTGCCATGTGATCTTCAACTTGACCAACCAGAAACACAATTCGTTCCTTTAATAAGCGTGAATAAATATCATAAGCGCGCTCACCACGAGCAGTTTGCTCGACCACCATGGGTACCAACCCATTGGAATCCACTATTGGTTGCTTTTTTGTCATAAAATCAATTGGATGCATTATTTAATTCCCCCAACCTCTGCATAACTTCAGTATAGCTTAGTTTTGCCTCTGCTAACTCAGCCCCAGCCATAATATCCTCAAAGACTTGATCTTCGAGCACCAGTGATTTCACACTATCCAGCGATGATTCATTATTATAATAATATTGCATTACTTGATCAGGATGCTCATAGCTTGCTGCAAATTCTTCGATTTTTGCTCTTACTTTATCATCATCTGCTTTAAGATCGTGCTCTCGAATATATTCTGCCATGATCAACCCAAGGCTGACGCGACGCACAGCCTTATCTTGAAATAATTCATCGGGAAAATTGAGCGCTTGTTTATTATCTGCAGGCAAATTGAAACGTTGTGCCATTTCTGCCTTCATCTGCTCAATTTCACGTTTGATCAACGCTTTTGGGATCTCGATTGGCGTCAATTCGAGTAATTTTGCTAACACAACTTCGCGGTTAAGATTATTAATCCCACGTTTTAACTCTCGCTCCATATTTTCTTGTATTTTAGTCTTTAACGCAGCCAATCCGCCTTCTTTAACATCATATGATTTAGCAAATTCATCGTTAATTTCAGGATAACTTGGCGCCTCAACTTTATGAACCTTAACTTTAAACTCAACAGGTTTTCCAGCGATATCTTTAGCGTGGTAATCTTTTGGAAAAGCTAGCTTTAAGTCAATATCAGCACCGGCTTTAGCGCCAATCAAACCATCTTCAAATCCCGGGATCATGGATTTAGAACCTAGAATAAGCTGATGCTCTTTAGCATTCCCACCAGGTAATTCTTTGTCTTCAATCATACCATCAAAGTCTATGGTAACCCGATCATCCGCTTGCGCGGCACGGTCGACGGCTTCCCAAGTCACTTGCTGTTTTTGCAAGCTTTTTAGCATTTCATCAAGATCCGCTGGCAGAATTTCAGCTGCCACTTTTTCAATTTTGATGCCTTTATAATCTGCCAATTTCACTTCCGGAAAGATTTCAAAAGTTGCAGTGAATTCTAAATTTTTGCCCTCATCTTTTTGTTTATATTCGACTTTTGGCGAATCAACAGGGTTCATTTCTTGCTGTTTAAAAGCTTCAATTAAAGCTTCGTTAGTGACTTCATCAATCACTTCTGCACGAATTGCACCACCATGCATCCGTTGCAGCACAGCTACCGGCACTTTCCCTGCGCGAAAGCCTGGAACTTTAGCTTTGCGCGATAATTCATTGATTTTTTTATTTATTTTATCATCTAATTTAGCTTCTTCCACCGATATGGTAAAGCGGCGCTCTAATCCTGCAGTCGTTTCAACAGCAACTTGCATAAATAAATACCTCATTGATACGTTTGTGGTGCGAAAGGAGAGACTCGAACTCTCACGGGGTTGCCCCCACTGGAACCTAAATCCAGCGCGTATACCAATTCCGCCACTTTCGCTACAATGGCATAAAGGGGCCACATCCGAATTTCGACTTCTAGACCATAGCTCAAAGTTGAAAATTCGGATGTGGCCCCTTTATGCCGCTCCGATTTTGTCGGGCTGTCAGCTTCGCAAGAATAACGATTTTATGGTGAAATTTCAAGAATAGCTAAACTGTTTTAAGCAAAAATGTGGTATATTATTAGCACAGATCTCAGGAAATAAATCTAAAAATAAGGAGAATCCGCTATGAACGCTCTGCAAGATTATGAAAATAGCCTCACCAATTCTCGTAAAGAAATAACTAAAATTTTCACAACGATTATCCAAATTGATGATCCGCAAGCTTTATTATTATTTATGCTGCATTATAGTGGCTTAAGTGTATCTACAACCGAGCCTGTTGAAGATTGGATCAGGCGTGCTGGCAAAAAAACAAGTGCCATTGGCTATGCTGAACTTGGTGAGAAATTACAAAAACATGCGATTCATGAATCTGGGCACCACTTGATGGTGATGAAAGACACCCAAGCACTAACAAAGATTTGGAATCAAAAATTCAATGATCATCTTTTACCACAATTATTTATTGAACAACCATGGCCTAAATCGGTGCGACAATATCGTCAATTGCATGAAGATTGTATTGCTAGCAATACTCCTTATGGCCAAATTACTATTGAATATGAAATTGAGAACTTAGCTGTAGTACAATTGCCTAAGTTAATTGAGCATTGTCAGGCTCAGCTTAATATTAATCCTAAAGAAACCTTAACTTTTTTAACCAGTCATGCAATTATCGATATCCATCACACCGAATATAATCGCAAAGCATTAACAGAATTTTTAAATACAAACCCACAAGCATTACCCGCTCTCGTTGAATACGGCAGTCAGGCGCTTAATGCTTATGGCAACTTCTTAACAGATTGCTCTCATTTAGATATCCCTACTGCATCATCATAGAGAATTTTTTATAGGTGATCCTATGGCAAGATTACATCTATTTGAATTTGAAGATCTAAAACATTGTCCCAATTTTATTCGAGATGCTACAACTAGCTTCTTAAAAGTATTAATCACTGTGTTACACATATATCAGCCTGCATTTAGTAAGATCAATGCTATCATCAATAAAACTCAGGCTACTCAAATCATTGATCTATGTTCTGGCGGTGGCGGACCTATTCATTTGCTCGATGCCTATCTCACCAAGCATAATAATGCTATACCTATAGTATTGACTGATAAATATCCTAACGTTACTGCTATGCAGCTTATGCAAGCACAGTCAAAAACAAATATCCGTATTGCAACTGAACCTGTTGATGCAACCAATGTCCCTAAGAATCTCAAAGGTATGCGCACATTGTTTACTTCTTTTCACCATTTTCGTCAGCCTGACGCCGTTAAAATTTTACAAAATGCTGTCGACAGTCATGCGCCTATTGCCATTTTCGAATTTACCGAACGTAGTATTATTAGTTTTATTAAAATGATTTTTTTAAGCCCATTAAGCACGTTAGCATTGACGCCAAAAACCGCTGGATTTAGCTGGAAAAAAATTATTTTCACCTACATTTTTCCAATCCTGTTGATCACTAATTTATGGGATGGTTTAGTATCAAATTTAAGAACATATTCACCAGCAGAATTAACTAAGCTTATTGCTCAAGTTAGTAATGCTGAACATTATCATTGGGATGTAGGCCAAACATGGTCGAAGCAAGCTCGCTGTAATATTACGTATCTTATTGGTTATGAAAAATGTAAATAGAGAGCTCTTACAATATCCACTAACTGTCTTTCAGCAACGTTTATGGTACGAATGGCTTGCTGATCCAACTAGTTCAAAATATAACTTAGCATATGCTTTCGAGCTAACTGGCAAACTGGATATCACTCATCTTAAAAAAGCATGGCACGCGGTAGTTTGCAAACATGAGTCTTTACGCACTTATTTTTCGCAAGAGCTCACTAATACTCACCAATTCATCACCTCAAACCTTGTCAACAATTTCAAAATAATTGATGTTATTAATAAAGACTGCGCAATTAGCACGCTTACTAACATTGCTAAAATGCCTTTTGACTTGACCAAACCGCCATTAGCTTGGCTCCTTATCTTAAGGATCACTAGCAAGCAGCATATATTATTACTACGTATTCATCATATTGTCAGTGATGGGCATTCGATCAAAATGATCTTGCGACAACTTGCTGCTAACTATAATGCATTAACAAATGGAACTTTGATTAATTCACCACAAACTCTTCCATCCATCAAAGATTATTTAATTTTCGCCCAAAATTTGATGGCCACGCAAGATAGAAAGCACGCCAAACAATTTTGGCAAAATTATTTAGCACGATACAATGAACCATTAACGTTTCCTTGTCCTGATAGTAGTAATCACCGAGAAAATACTGGTGGTCGTTATTGTCTACATTTTACGATTAACGAAACTTGCACTATCAAGCAATTTATCAAACAATACCACATCACTCCATTTATATTTTTCAGCGCTATTTATAGCATTGTATTGTCACAGATCTGTGATACTACTGATGTGGTTTTCGGCTATACTAGCAATAACCGCCCTGCTGATTTTGCGCAAACATGCGGTTTTTTTGTTAACCTTCTCCCTTTACGAGTTAAACTATCATTGACAGATAGTTTTATTAGCTTGCTCGAGCAGATCAAGCATGATCGGAATCGGGTTCGTCATTTTGATCACTACCCTATAAACGACATCATAAAAGATTTCAGAAAACATCAACAAGATAATACGCAATTATTCAATGCGGCTTTGTCTGCGGGTGGCTATAATTTCATTGCTGATGATAACTTAACATTGCATTCTATTGATATAAAATCGTTATCCATCAATGTTGGCGCGGTACAAAATGATTTGGCAGTTCACTATAACTTTAATAATAATATGCTTTACTTCTTAATCGATTACAATGTAAATAAACTATCTATGGGATTTATTAAAGAATTGAGCAATGCTATAACAATCATTATCAACCAAGCTATAACTTCGCCAACTCGCTCACTTAAGCAATTTTCACTATTAAATACCCAAGAACAGCAAAAAATTTTATTTAAATGGAATGACACGGCAGCAAAATTAAAAAAACCTCAAACAATCCATACCTTATTTGAGTTACAAGCCGTTAAAACACCTCATAATATTGCAGTGGGTCATAACAATGAAACGTTAACATATCAACAGTTAAATGCTAAAGCCAACCAACTTGCCAATATCTTCCGCACTTATATCACTACAGAAATCACTTGTATCGGAATTTGTCTTGATAGATCGGTCAATTTAATTGTCAGCATACTTGCTGCATTAAAAGCTGGTATTGGCTATATGTTACTTGATCCAAATTTTCCGCTCGCGAGACTACGCTATATGTTGGCTGATCCACCGATTAATTTACTGATCACTCATTCCAAACTGACAAAGAAATTTGATCATTTTCATGGTGACATGTTATTGATCGATGAGATACAAGATATTATTGCAGATCAAGCCACTTACAATCTTGATGTAAATATTTGCGCACAAGATCTCGCTTACATCATTTATACATCAGGGACAACCGGCAAACCAAAAGGCATTGCTATAAATCACTATAGTTTATGTAATTTAGCACTATCACAAATTACTGCATTTAACATCAAAACCACCAGTCGAATACTACAGTTTGCTGCTGTAAGTTTTGATGCGATGGTATCAGAATGGACTACAGCATTACTAAGTGGTGCAAGATTACAATTACTAACAAGCAATATGATCAGCGCTGATGAGTTAATCAATACCATTAACCATTATCAAATTTCTCATATCACTTTAACACCAAGCTATCTGAAATTATTACCCCAAATTGATATGCCTTCCTTAACAACCTTGATCTTGGCTGGAGAACATAATGATAACACTCTAATAAAACAATGGCGCAATAAGCTGCAACTCTTTAATGCTTATGGACCTTCAGAAGCAACAGTCTGCGCAACGTATGCTAATTTATCTGCCTCAACTACAATTTTTCCTAACCTTATTGGTAAACCCATTAACAACACTCGAATATATATTCTAAATAGTCGGCAACAACCACTACGCCCTGGAATGATTGGAGAAATATATATTGCTGGCTCCGGGCTTGCAAAAAGTTATGTTAATCAACCTATTTTAACTCGAGAAAAATTTATCTATCATCGTCTAATAAATGGTGTGCTAGAAAGATTGTATCATTCAGGTGATCGAGGCTATTATCTTAACGATGGCAAGATCATATTTATTGGCCGTAATGATGACCAAATTAAAATTCATGGCATTCGAGTGGAGCTTAATGAAATTGCAAACACTATTAACAAATTTGAACCGATAAGAACGAGTATTGTTATAACACAAACTAATCATCAAGATGACTCTACACAACTTCGCGCATTTCTTATTAAAAAGTCTAATAGTCTATTAAATAATGATGAATTACGACATAAATTGCGCTTATTTCTCAAGCAGCAATTACCACATTATATGATCCCCTCATACTATGATTTTGTGGCAAAATTCCCTTTATCTACTAATGGCAAAATTGATAAGCAACAATTGTTAAACCATTTTGACAGCATTTCGTGTTTACAAAAACATTACCGCGCGCCGCAAACACTAACACAATGGAAACTTATTAAGATCTGGCAAGATCTTTTGCGGCATAAACCAATTGGGATCAACGACGATTTTTTTGCACTCGGTGGCCACTCATTGCTTAGCATACGCTTAATGGCTGCATTCCACCAAACTTTCGGAATTAAATTTCCTATTAATAAATTAACTCAGCCGTTAACAATAGCTGATCTGGCAACGTATGTAGATAGACATTGTAGCCTATCTCAGCAGTCCATTTTAACTTATAATCATTCATCTCAACAAACACCACTATTTTTAATTCATCCAGCTTATGGTTTGACATTTGCTTATAAAGCACTCGCTAAACATCTGCCGACTATACCCATTCATGCGATCAACAACCCGAATTTTGGTAGCAATAAATCCATATTTAACTGCATTGAAGATATGGCTGATCGTTATTTAAAATTTATCAAAACTATACAACATAATGGCCCTTATCGCATTGGAGGCTGGTCATTCGGTGGTATCGTTGCATTCGAAATTGCTCGCCAATTACACGCGATTAAACAAAACACTGAAATCATAATGCTGATCGACAGCTGTATCGATACTACTTTTTTAAACAATAATTTGTTAGCAGAAAAATTACTACAAAAATACTGCCGTCAAACAAATATTAATTTAAATTCGCCAGAGGGCAAATTATTGCAGAATGAATTTGATCGGTCACGTAAATTGTTATTGCAGTATTCACCAAAGCAATTTAGTGGTGATGCTGCCTTGCTTAGATGCCATCAGCCGGTAACGTTACCATATGACCGAAGATCTAAAGATTATGGCTGGGGAAAAATTATTAATAGATTGTATCAACATATGATCCCTGGAGATCATGATACCATTTTTAAAGAACCAAATATTGGTATTGTTGCTAACACCATCGCCAACATTCTCACAAAGCACCAATCTCTTGCAACGCTGCTTCAACCATAATGCCAAAATGCCCCCAGCGTGGATCACGATGCAAATGTGATATTACTGGCCCAATATCATCTCTAACACCTTCAAATGCATCGGGCACATCAACTTTGTCGTCGTAATCTTCACTATCTGCCGAGCAATACTTAGCAGGGGATGTAACCAAATGTAAACGACATGGACTTGGGCGATGGTCATAGGCACTACACACATTATCCACTAGAAATGGACATGGGCGACGAGCTTGATAAAAATAATCATTAAATAATTTATCGGGTATTTTATAATCGCCTTCAACTGGATTCATAAAACGGCGCCCACGCTTAGTTTGTGAGAATAAATTCCTGGCATCTGCGGCATTCGCTTGGATGCGTTCGATATATTGCTGACGTTTTTGCACTGGCAATTGCTTCACCCATTGCGCTAACTCTAAAGCTTCTTCCCAGGAAACTTCAATTAATAAATGACAGCAATGCGCACAACCTTTCTTACAACTGATACACATATTGTCAGCTGCAAGCTCATCTACGGCATTATCAATCATTTGATCGATAACAGAGTACAAATCTTTATTGGATGAATTTTTCATGGGCTGTATTGTAACAATAACTAGCTCATAGTCAATGTAGATTTTGTTTTCATTATGCTCTCTTTTGCATCTGTAGAAGAAGAACACTGCTCACTGCTTCTTGCAGCTTGAGATAATAGGGTTATCACCCTTTGATCGACCTTATTATCAGAATTGGCTAATTCTAATGGCGTATACCCATTTGCACTCTTAATACCTAATAATGCTTTTCTTGTTAACAATGCTTCTACAGCTTCATAAGCATTGGCTTGCACTGCATAATGTAATGGTGTACAGCCTGTCTTATCTAGAGCATTAACTTCAGCATTTCGATCGATAAGGATTTGAATTGCTACAGCGTTATTAACCTTTGCTGCCCAATGTAACCAAGTGCGATGTTGGTTATCAAACGCTTTAATATCGAATTGCTCAGCGGTAAGTTGAGCATAACAAAATGTTAATTTAACTAAGCTTTGCTGAATACGATTGGCATCACCAGTTTGCAACACTGAGTCAAAATCTACTGATTGTGGAGAATTTACTTTTACCTCTGCTTCTACTTTACTTCTCGCTATAGTTTGCCTGACAAATGCTAGCTCTAGTCGATTTCTTTCCATTGCTTGCGTTAGTCTCGTTACCATGCTTTGCAAGATTTGCTCTTTATTATTTTCTTTCAACTGTAAATACATAATTTTATTAATTGGGAATCGCACCAATATTCCAATAATAACTTGGTAAAATTCGCTATTATTACCCCAGTTTATAATTTCCCAAAGATATCCTTTGGCGCCTGTTGGTTTGTCTAACTTTTTAACTAGTTTAGCAATCTGTGTAATAGTTTCTACATGTAGCTTAAACGTGTTAGCAGGATTTTGACGCGCCAGTAATTCTTTATTGATTGCAGCAATGATTTGTAATTGTGATCGATTAAATTTGTGTGGTTTACTTTCATAATGTTTTACTGCTATAACCAGTGTCGTAAATAATAATTCTTCTAAATAATAACCTCGTGATTTTTCTAGTAACAATTTTTTAGGACCAACCGTTGCTTGTAATTCTTGTTCGGCTTTTTCAGCAAAATCTGCTATACATCTGGTGATCTTTGACATAATTTTTCCCCTTGGTTGTTAATGTTAGCTCATGGCAAATCTGGTAACATTTAATTGTTCTTGCTCTTCGACATGCTTTACAGCATTTTCGACAATATTGAAGTTTGCAGGATTATTCATTGGTATAAATTGCAATATTTGCTTATTATCACCAACTTCTAAAATCACACGTCTAAAGTAATGTTTGTCATGCTGTGATAAATGTTCAGCTTGATGGTAATGAGTCATAACTTTATCAACAAGTTTGTGTAACAATTGCTGATCTCGTTTTAATGCTGCAAGCAAATGACAGTAATTTATCAATTCATTCACTGTAGGTCTATGCATAATATTGTGCATAAATGCTGACAATTTAGCACAAGCTTCTAACGTATGGGCATGCCACTGTTGTTTAACATTTAATTGCAAACTTAAACTAACCATGCTGCTTACTTCGGCACGTGTCATGAATAATTTTTGCTGATATTTATGGTGTAAACCCATAAATAAGACTTCCTTCGCATAGTGAACATGATCATTTTTAACCAAAGGTGGAAGCTCTAATTTTAATTTTGTCGCCAGCTGATAAGCATATGATTCATTACCTGCTGTAATTAAACAACCAAGCTTGTGTTGCCAAAATTGCTGATAAACTTCATCAAAATATTTACTGCCGTGTATGCTATTAATTAATTTTTCATTTAAATTAAAACCTTTATCTTGATAACAACAAGCACAAGCCAACTTATTCACACATTGCTTGAAAACACTATACTGTTCAATAAGGCCTCGCTGGTGATCAGTCAGTGTTTGCTTATCGATTATGGCAATAATACTAGATAATAAGGTTCTTAAAGGAGAAGTTGCTGACATTGTTTTAATGCCATTAGCTAAAATTTGTTTTAATTGGTATTTTTTAGTCGCCGGCAAATACGGCAATATCAGCAACAAATTACGATCTAATTCCATAGTGATGCCTTCACATCCTTGAATAATTTCTTTGATATCATCAGCAAACTTCTTTAACCTAGGCTTGAGTGCCCAAGAAGCTTTTTCAATACCAAGCAATAATGATTGCTTATCACTGACAAATGTTGGCAACTGTAATAAAAAATCTTGCCTGATCTTAGCAATGACAAGACTTTTCAAAGGATCTTTATTTATAGCTAACGCGACAAGTTTATTAGCCACATGGTCAAACAATATCGTTAACAACAAATTATTGTTTGCATTTTTCTCGATGATTTTTAGTAATGCCATAAATGCGTTTTCTAACATTCTTTTTGACAATGCTTGTTCAAAAATTTTTATTAAGCATTTAGCATATTTTTCTGCTGCTAATTTACGATCGACCCGCGAACATAAGTTGACAACATCTTGTGCTAAACGAGTGACATTATGCTGCTTGCGTAATTCATCCGTAAAATAATCATGGATGACACTTAAAATAGTTGGATTAGGTTGCGCTGAATAATTGGCAATAAATGCAGTGATTATTTGCATCACTTCAGCAATATTCTCTGCACCATATCTGGCAACCAAAGTATGATAATTTTGGCAACGCAACACTGTTTCCACTTCAGATCTAGAAGCTTGATAAAATAATGGATTATGCAATGAAGTCCGCAATAATCGCATAGCATACTGCTGTTGTAGTGTTTTATCAGCAAACTTCATGATGATTTTCATTAGATCAAGATGACATGCTGCATGTTTTTGCACATAGTCGGCTAATGCTTTAGTAAAAACTGCTTTGAGATGTTTTTGGTTGTTATGAAAAAATTCCTGAGTCAAAATTGCCTGGTAATTTTTTCGTTGTAAATGATATGCCAGCAATTTCTCAGCATATGATTGTATTAGTACAGGCTCGCCAATCAACGTGAATAATTTCTGCAAATGGCTATTATCACCTTTAAAATCCTCTAAGTACTCATTCATCTTATTTTTTAACGCGACATGATAATCCTTGTTATTTGGTAAACAATGAATTCTTAGTAATAAGTAATCGAGCTGAGATTTATTGATTGTTGTCAGTTGAGGCAATTGTTTATCAAGACAAAGCGCTTGGTAAAACTGAGATTTTACAGCAACGAATTCTTTATAATGACTACCATTATTGGCAAAGCTTGATAGATCTTGAGCAACCAGTACCAATAATTTCTGTAGATCATGTATGGCAAATAAAGTTTGCTCATTAACTTTTTGAACATTGTTATTCACAAATTTATCGTGATCATAATGCTTAATTTTTTGTGTTTCACTAGCAACTAATTTCGTAACATGGTGGATTAATTGCTGCCAAGAATGTTCAACATCTTGTGAAATTACTGCAAAAAATTGATTAGTTTGTCGATGAAATAGCTTATCAATACCAACAAACTGATGTCGTTGAACTATTCTACGCATTTTTTTTATTGCTGCTTTAGCGTGAATATATGCTGCAAGCGGATCATTATTTACATGCTTAGGAAAACCATCCACATTTGTATTCATACTGACAAATTCATACAAGTATTTTTTGAAAAAATTACTGCGGATCCATCTACCAATGAATAACCAACGTGGCCAACCAACCCACTTTGGCAATAAGGGTTTAACATTGACAGGTACGATCTGTACATCATTATCTTTTATACTTAATTCCATTGCTTTAGCATAACCTGCACTAGCCCAATGCTTAACTGCTAACCAAAATGAATTGATTGAGGATTTCTGTACGTATGCCCACATTTTCATTAAATGAAATTTTGATAAATCACGCCGTGGTGGTTGTTTAATAAATTGTACTAATAATTCAAGTTTTTGATTTGTCACTTGATCAGTTGGCTTAACATGAATACTTGTAACTATTTCACTACAAAGATGATGAATAATATCACCTGAAGAACTAGCTATGCGAACCCTTGTAGCCATCGATCGTATGATTAATTGCTGTTGCTGCTTAATTTGCTCTTCTAATGTATCTAAATATAACTTGTATTTTTTATAAAATGCTGGCTCAAGCTTTCGGTGTTTCTGTCGTAATTCTTGCTGATATTGCCTGATCTTGTACGCAATAAATGGCAATAATTGTTCAGCCAGATAGATCAATACACTCGTTTGATAATGCGCATATGCTAGATTGGCAAAAAAATCTTGCTTTAAACGAACTAGCTTAGCGTGTTCCATATAAGGTGAAATTAATTGCCAAAATTTGTTATTTTGCAGCAACTGACATACTTTATAATAATTATACGCGTGAACTAGTTTATTCCCTACATTTTTGCTCACTGCTAAATAACGCTGTAACATTGCACTATATTTTGTTAGATTAGCTTTATTCTTAGCTTGTTTACTAGTGAAAATGAACTGTTTAACTTGGGCATAAACTAATGCCCATTCCTGCTTTTGTTTAACACTAACACCTGTAAATCGATCATGTAAAAAGCATTGACTATATAATTCAAATAATTCATTTAATGCATTGCGCTCACCTCGATTTAAACTAGTTAAACCATGGGTATGTTCACCATTATCATTAAAACACTTAAATACCATATCTATTTTCATGATTGCCCTCTCCTTATTATTTTTTACAATGTATTATCATTGGGGAAAATAAATTGATTGACCTCGTCATAGCGCTGTTCAGAGCTAAGACAACATTTTGATTTGTTACAAAGATAGTTAATTCCATGTGCAAACATTGCAGTTAATGTCACTGCTAAAACATCGCTTAAATCAAGAGCACTATCTTTTGCTGTTAAAATTCTACGGTCAGCTTTAAGCATTCTTAGCGATAAATCTAACAACAATACTGCTAGCATAGCTAAACCCATAGGAATGACATGTCGTAAACCAAAACGCATTGCTGAAGCAGTTGTTTTAAATAACCCTTGTTGACAAAGTGCAGACTTTTTCATTGGACGATTTCCTCTAATAAAATAAATTATTAAAATATATTTTGTGACAAAAATTTGTCGCATGTATAAATACTGGATAAGCAAAATTTTATAATGCTGACGTTGCTAACAAGAATTGTATATAAGAAGTGTCATGGTATGTTCTCCTCTACTATAATTAATTTTTTATTAATATTATTTTATTTCTACTAACCAACGTGAATATAATAATGATATTAAATTTATTTCGCAACAGGAGAATTAACATGGCGAATAAAAAAACTGGCGCGCAATTATTAATCGATTGTTTAATGCAACACGATGTGGAATATATCTTTGGTATTCCTGGTGCTAAAGTAGATGCTGTGTTTGATGCCCTCGTTGATAAAGGCCCGAAATTAATTTTATGTCGACATGAACAAAACGCTGCATTTATGGCAGGAATTTACGGCCGTATAACAGGCAAGCCTGGTGTTGTGCTAGTAACGTCTGGCCCTGGTATTTCTAATTTAGCAACTGGGTTATTAACTGCAACAACTGAAGGTGATCCTATTGTTGCAATAGGAGCTAACGTACCACGTGCAATGCGTTTAAAACAATCGCATCAAAGTGTTGATAATGTTAATCTATTGCAAGCAACTACTAAAAATAGTGTCGAAGTTGCCGTTGCCGAAAATATTCCTGAGATTATTGAAAATGCTTTTCGTCTAGCATCGCAACCACGACGCGGCGCCACTTTTATTAGCATTCCGCAAGATATTTTAACTGAGCCAACTAAGGTTACATGTTTAGCTGCACCAGTCGACATTGCTTACGGTAATGCTCCAAGCACTTTAATAAAACGCGCGGCTGAACTTATCAATAAAGCAAAACAGCCTGTTATATTATTAGGATTAGAAGCCAGCAAACCGAATAACACCCATGCCATTCGTGAACTCTTAACCAAAACTCCTATTGCCACCGTTGGTACTTTTCAGGCAGCTGGGGTGATCTCTAACGAATTAGTTGACTGCTTTGTAGGTCGAGTAGGCTTATTTAAGAATCAACCTGGCGATAAGCTATTAGATGCTGCTGATGTCATTTTAACAATTGGCTATGATCCCGTTGAATATGATCCAGAAACTTGGAATGCAACTAGCAAAAAACAAATTATTCATCTTGATACAAACCTTGCTGATATTCACGCAACATACTTACCCGCAATAGAATTGACTGGATGTATTGCCACTAATGTAGAGCTATTATCACAACACATTAAACAACGTCAACAAATTCATAATGTAAAATTAGTTAATCAATTGCAAACTGAATTACACAATAAAATTACCAGTGGCGCTAATTTTTCAGGTGAATTAATTCATCCGTTGCGTTTTATTCATGATTTAAATCAAGTTATCGATAAAGACACCACGGTGATCAGTGATGTTGGTACTCACTATATGTGGTTAGCACGGTATTTGTTTTCCTATGAACCGCACCATTTATTATTTAGCAATGGCCAACAAACTCTTGGTGTTGCGCTACCGTGGGCATTAGCTACTACTTTAATTCGTAGCCCTAATAAAGTGATTTCTATTTCTGGTGATGGTGGCTTTTTGTTTTCGGCGATGGAATTAGAAACAGCTGTACGCGAACAAAGTCATTTCGTGCATTGTGTATGGTGTGATGGTAGTTATAACATGGTATTAGAGCAACAAATCATGAAATATAAACGTCCTAGTGGCGTTGAATTTGGTCATGTTGATATTGTTAAATTTGCGCAAAGTTTCGGGGCTAAAGGCTATAAAGTTAAGCATTCTGATGAGCTCCTTGCCACATTTAAACAAGCATTTGCCGATCAAGGCCCAGTATTAATTGAAATCCCCATTGATTATCGTGATAATCAAGAATTATTCGCTGCAACTAACATGAATGTCGGGAATTAGTAATTACTATTTTGAAGGATTCTGAATATGGATATTTATGCACTAGGCTGGCTCATCTTACGCATCGTATTCGCATGGATGTTTCTTTATCCCATTATCACTTTACTTAAAACTTGGCATGATACCGTAAAAACGACTGCGCTATTATTTCCTTGGCAGCCAGCATTCTTCACTATATGCTCAATTCTGATCATGTTTTTTGGCGCGTTAAGCATTTTAGTTGGTTTTTTTGCGCAAGTCGGTGCTATCGGTTTATGTGCAATATCTTTAGGTGGTGCCATTATTCATTACCGGTTAGCCGCACAAGCTGAAAAATTAAGTCAACAATTACCATTATCAAGTGCTAAAGAACAATTAATCACTCTGGCTCAAGTTGGTAATGTAACTTCAGCTCAAAAGAATTTTGTCTTAGCCGCCGTTGCAATATTTTTTATTCTTGTTGGCAGTGGCCCAGTCAGTATTTCTAACATTAATATTTTTACTTAATGGAGTATCAATTATGACTTCAGATCGTTATGAAAAAGGTATTACTGAAATGCGCCGTCATTTTGGACCAAAAGCCGATGAATACATCGAAAACATTCGTGAAGTTGCGCCTCACTTTGCTAAAATAAATGCTGAATTTGCCTTTGGGGATCTTTACGCTGAAGGTGAACTTGATCAAAGAACTCGTGAACTTGCCACAGTTGCTGCTTTAACTGTAGCAGGCCATTCTTTACCACAATTAAAATTACATATTGAAGCGGCATTGCGCTGTGGTGCGAAACAAAGTGAAATCGTAGAAATCATTACGCAAATGATTGCTTATTGCGGTTTTCCTTCTGCCACTAATGCGATTATGGTTGCTAAAGAGGTTTTTCAGGGATAAATGGTTGGTGGCATCAATAAGCCTACTTGATTTTTGGGGATAAATGATTGGTGCCGTTGGGGTCCTGTCAGTGAGTGGCTTTCTCTCCGTACTCGCCTTAAGAGCTTATTTAACATCCTACTATCTTGGGGAACAAACATTGATTTTTTGTTGGGGGTAAATGGTTGGTGCCGTTGGGGTCCTGTCAGTGAGTGGCTTTCTCTCCGTACTCGCCTTAAGAGCTTATCTAAAATCCTACTATCTTGGGGAACAAACATTGATTTTTTGTTGGGGGTAAATGATTGGTGCCGTTGGGGTCCTGTCAGTGAGTGGCTTTCTCTCCGTACTCGCCTATGTCCATTGGTGTCTCATTTTAATTCTTACATCTCATTAACTTATTTTATACGAGCATTAGTTGGTTAGCGCTAGACTGGTTGACACCAATGGCCGGGCTGCGCGCGCATAGAAATTGCCACGCCCCTGCCACCCCGCCGGCACAGCAAGCATTTAGATCAAAAATCATTGCGCCCAGCAGGAATAGTATACATTTAATTAGATGTCTATTCAGTGCCTATTGGCATATCGTGTCGTTGTCCATCATCACTTCTTAATTTGTCATCCCGTGATTTGTTAATCCGTATTGTCATTGCGAGGAGTGCAACGACGAAGCAATCCAGTTGATAGGATAAGGATGAAAAAATGTATTCTAAACTTGCTGTTTTAAACTTGCCTGGATAAACATATCAAGATCACCATCCAGCACAGCTTGGGTGTTACCAGTTTCAACTCCGGTGCGTAAATCTTTGATCCGTGATGCATCTAACACATAAGAACGAATTTGACTGCCCCAACCAATGTCGGCTTTAGTTTCTTCTAACGCTTGTTGATCAGCATGACGTTTAAGCATTTCTAATTCATATAACTTTGCGCGTAATTGCTTCATTGCTTGCGCACGATTTTTATGTTGCGAACGATCATTTTGGCATTGTACCACCGTATTTGTAGGAACATGAGTGATCCGCACTGCTGAATCAGTACGATTAACGTGTTGGCCACCAGCTCCACTAGCACGATAGGTATCAATGCGCAGATCTGCGGGATTAATATCAATTTCAATTGAATCATCAATCTCCGGCGAAACAAAAATGGAAGCAAATGATGTATGGCGACGATTACCAGAGTCAAACGGGGATTTACGCACAAGACGGTGCACACCAGTTTCCGTACGCAGCCATCCAAAACAATAACTTCCACTAAATTTAATGGTTGCACTTTTAATTCCAGCGACGTCACCAGGCGAAGCTTCAATAATTTCAGTTTTAAAACCATGCTTTTCGCCCCAGCGTAAATACATTCGCAACAGCATCTCAGCCCAATCTTGTGCTTCGGTACCACCTGAACCCGATTGCACATCTAGATACGCATTATTAGCGTCTAATTCACCTGCAAACATACGTTTAAATTCTAAATCAGCTAGAGTTTTTTCTAATTGATTAAGATCCGTAAGTGTATCATTGAACGTATCAACGTCGTCTTCCTGTGCTGCAAGTTTTATTAAATCATGACAATCTGTTAAACCAGATGATAATATTGTAAATGTATTCACGACTGATTCTAATTCGACTCGCTCTTTACCAAGAGTTTGCGCTCGTTCCTGTTGCTGCCAAATTTCAGGTTGCTCTAATTCACGAATAACTTCTTGCAAACGTTGCTGTTTATTAGCAAGTTCAAAGATACCTCCGTAAATCATCTAAGCGTTGTTGTAATTCAGTAATCTTTTGTAAATATTGATTAATTTCTAGCATCAGTTTAACTCCAATGGCTTTCTGGATTGCTTCGTCGTTGCACTCTTCGCAAAGACGCGGTATATCGATATGCAGTGATTAAGAGCATTAAATAATAATCACTATTCCTGCTGGGCGCAATGATTTTTGATCTAAATGCTTGTTGTGCCAGCGGGATGACGGATCTGGATTGCTTCGTCGTTGCACTCCTCGCAATGACGACACAGTATTT